>JAZOUB010000041.1:0-113815 GCA_045657945.1 Bacteroidaceae bacterium
ATCAACAGTACCTATTATCTTGCCCTGTCCGCATATACCTAATGATACGCTGTCCGTTGTAAAGCCCTCAACCTCTCTTGCCTGGAATGTACGCACATAGGGAGCATTCACATTCATACTATCCTCGGAAACGAACATATCAAAAAGGCTTTTTGCATATACGGCTGTTGCAACATCGGCCTTTATACCTAACCTTGTTACCATATTCTTGAACAGCGAGTCGGTTACGGAGAAGTAGTAGTCAAACTGCTGTTTATTGCTCACAAGGAAAGCGGTTTCAGTAAAATCGTGGTCATATTTTAAATAACTGTCAGGGTTATAGAATTTAGGGGAAATGACAACTTCTCCTTCTTCCATTTCAAGATACAGGTTCTTGTTTTTAGGGAAATCATCGGAACAAGTACCATTATCGCTATGGAATTCATTTTTTATAATCATTATACTGTCACACCACGTGCGTGCTTCCTGTTTGAACTTGCGGTTTATTGTTCCATGCAGTTCGTCGCGGTGGTCGTTGTAGTTGAAAAGGTAAGATAACGCAAACAACACAACGGAGATAATGATGTAGATGTATCTGTTCATTCCTGAAAAAAATATGTCCGCAAAAATACTCTTTTTAGGCACTATCGGGCAAGGAATAGAGGCAAAATCGCATTTTTAGCCATCTAAAATCAACTTTTTAGACGTCTAAAGAACTGTTTTTAGATAGAATGTTTTGCCGTGGGTGAGGTTTGTACTTATTTCGCCTGTAACAATTCGAGCACTTGTCCGTCTTATTATTTGACAAATATTGCAATTACTAAAAGATAATAATATGAAACCGACAAAACACCTACTTTTTTTAGCAGTGCTGTTTGCTGTGTCATCTGTTGAGATTGTGTGTGCGCAAAACACTGATAAAACGCTTGTTTGTGGCGACATAAAAGACATAGCCACCCACCGCCGTATTGAGGGCGCGAGCATCGAGGTCTTGCGTATGGACAGTACTCTTATAGCAAAAAGTGTCACAAGACCCGAAAACAATCTGCCGAACATTGATGGTGTGCCTATGAATGGTTGGGTAATGATTAAAGAAAGGATAAGGGACGAACGTGTATTGCTGAAAGTGTCACACCCCGAATACGCAACAGAATATTCTGAATTCAAACTTATTGGTAGCCGTAAGTGGATTTTTAACTTTGGTAGCATACTGCTTTTTCGCGACAATTTTCAGTTGGACGAGGTTACTGTTTCGGCGACCATGGTACGAATGGTAATGGGTAAGGATACTATCACATACAATGCTTCTGAATTCCAGTTGGCACAGGGCAGTATGCTCGATGGTCTGATACGCCAGTTGCCGGGTGTTATGCTCGACGGTGACCGCATCACAGTAAACGGGCGTTTTGTCAGCAGTCTGCTTGTGAATGGCGAGGATTTTTTCAAAGGCGACCCGAGTGTGGCACTTCAGAACCTTCCTGCTTATATGGTAAATAAGGTAAAGGTATATGAACGCACACCCGACCACGCTTATATAACAGGTGTAGATTCATTGAAAGAGTATCCTACAGTTATGGATGTACGGCTCAAACGCGAATATGCAACCGGTTGGGTAGCCAATGCCGAGGCTGCATACGGTACGGATGACCGCTATTTGGGACGTGTGTTCGGATTGCGTTTTTCCGATGTGTCACGCTTGGCACTGTTCGGCAATTTCAATAACACAAATGATACCCGTTCCCCCGGAAGTTCGGGAAACTGGAATCCTGAGTGGCAGGCATCGGGGTTGACGAATATGCAGTACGGCGGTGCCGAACTGTTGTTAAAGGACCTTGATGAAGAGTGGAAACTGACAAGCAATATTAAACTGATACACGAGGATATAGACAATTTGTCAATAGGGACAGGCAGTTACTTCCTTGGAGCAGACAATGTTTATATGCGTAACAGGAACAGTAACCGCACCGACCGCCTCAAGGTTATCAGTAATAATAACTTCAAGCTGAGAAAGAGCACTTGGTATGCTACCGTCAGTCCGTCGGTGCAATATAGTGATGGCAGTAACCGCATAGAACAGTTGGCAGCCTCGTTCTCGACTAATACTGTCGATAGCTATCGTGGTGCAACTATTGATACCCTTTTTGCGGGCATTGGCAGCAAGCAATTGGAGGAGTCATTGATAAACCGTGTCGCCAATACAGGAGAGGGTTGGAACAAGAGCATTTCGGCTACTCTCAATGCAAACGCAGTGATAGATATACCCCACACACCGGATTTCGTGGATATAAATCTTAGTGGTAGCTTTGACAAAGCCAACGGTGAGAATTACTCGCACATCGACCTGCGCCACGGCAAGAACACAGCAGGTAGTGATATGTTTCAGAATCGCTACAATCCATCATCGTCACTGAACTACAAGTATGAAGCATCGGCAATGTATAATTATTCCAATGCCAAACAGAACCCGTTGCGTGTAATAGCTTTGTACAGCTATAGCAAGCATTACTCTTCGGGAAATTACAAGCAATATCGCCTCGACCGTTTTTCGGAGTGGAGTGGCGATACATATCCACTTGGTGCCTTGCCTTCGACTACCGACTCCCTGCAACAGAGTCTTGACTATCAGAACAGCTACCGTTCTATTGCCACCAGCGACATTCATAAAGTAGATATAAAGGTGATTAAGCATTTCACACTCTTGGGCAAACAAATGAATATCTGCTTGCAGCCGGTACTTCGCGTGCAAACAGACAAATTGGATTATACGCGAGGGGAGGTGGATACGATAACAATGCGCAGTACAATTGTTCTTGAGCCATACGTGCGTTTGGGATTCGATGATTTCGGACTATCTTATCATATGAGCTACAGCGAACCGTCGCTTGTGCGTATGCTTGATATTGTAGATGACAACAATCCGCTTGTTGTACGTTACGGCAATCCCAACCTGAAACGGACACTCCGACACAGTGTGAATCTCGATCGCTCATGGTGGAAAAGAGAAATCTCACGTGATATACGTTTGACTGCACGATACAATTTTATTGAGAATGCAGTTGCCGAGGCTATGGTGTATGACCCACAGACAGGTATCCGCACCTATCGCCCCGAGAATATCGACGGTAACTGGGATGCAGGTGTAACGTTCCACTTTACACAAGCACTTGATAAGGAGCAACGCTTTTTCCTGACAACCAAAACCGATGCATCATTTGCAAACAGTGTTGATTATTTGTCACTGGCAGATGCCGTAGAAAGCACACGCAGCGAGGTTCGTAACCTTGTGCTGAGTGAGAATCTCGCTCTTAATTACAAATGGAAGAACTATAGCATTGGACTGCGCGCTGATGTGCGTTATACCAATGCAACAAGTCCGCGAACAGACTTTACCACAATAAATGTGGCCGATTTCAATTATGGAGTAAACGCACAGCTCAACCTGCCGTGGAATTTCTCGTTGAGTACCGACCTTACTTTGTACAGCCGACGTGGTTATGAAGACCGCACAATGAACAGCAATGATTTGGTTTGGAATGCCCGACTTACGAATGCCTCACTCCTGCACGGTAATCTTATATTCACACTCGATGGCTTTGACATTTTGGGGCAACTATCCACTGTACGTCGTACCCTCAATGCCCAAGGCCGCACCGAGACTTGGTACAACACCGTACCACGCTATGCTATGCTGCACATTGTTTATCGTTTAAATATTGAACCGAAGAAAAGAAAATAAGTCAGTGCTCATTGTAACTAATAGGCAACTCATTCGTCTTATAGGTATAAATGTGATAAAACCAAGCAATATGAAACCGACAAAACTTTTATTCGCCATAACTATGGCATTTGCCACCGTATGTGGCTTTGCACAGGAAATCAAAAGTGTTGACACAAAGTTTGAAGACTACCAATTGGTTGCGACATTTGACGATTGTCTGTCGCTGTTGCAAGAGGCCGGTTACAATATGTTTGTCTATGATATTTCGTCGTTGAAAGATAAGGCAACGCATGTTGAATTCTGTGTAAAGGAATATGAGAATGGTAATTTGGTGGATGAAGAACATTCGCATCAACATAAAGCAAAATTAATTTATCGAATAAGTGAATTCAGTGAGGATGACCAAAAAGTGATAAAGGCTGCGGCAATTGCAGATGACGAGGATAATGACATCTTCCGCCTTGCAACACGATTGAAGATAGGCTTTACTCCTGTAGATAAGGACATGGGACAGAGGGTACTATTTCAGGTTGCAGGAAAGGAGCTGATGGGAGGTGCTTGCATGCTACTGATGTTACGCGACAACCGTGTAGATAAATCACATCGCAAACTTGATTATTATACAAGACATTTCATAATTGATGGTTTTGAAAAGGGGGAGTTCATTCCGCTTGTTCTCTATGCAGCTCCCTGGTGGGATGAGAATTATGAAACATACCGCCTCTGTGGCGAGACAAAAATACCTGCGGATATGAGTAGTCAAGTTATGAAACTATCGCCACACTATTTTATTATTGGAGTTGAGTTTGAATAATCGATATGAAAAAACTGTTTTTAACCCTAATCGTTGCATTTGCCACCGTATGTGGCTTTGCACAGGAGAAAGTGTGGGAGAATCCTGCTGTTGACAGGAATAGCCTTATAGAGGGTTTTGTCTCTACGCTTGCCGAAATAACACGCGTTGAATTCACCAAGGATGAGACACGTGTATATATGCACCTATCCTGTCGCCCCGACAGATGGTTACGTTTTTCGCAAGGTACGTATCTGCAGGCCGATGGCAAGAGATATGCGGTACGCAGTTGTGACGGGCTTGAACTTGACAAGGAGACATTTCTTACCGACAACGGCAAGGCCGATGTGGTATTTCACTTTGAACCGCTCCCACTCAATACAAGAAAGTTCGACTTCAAGGAGGGTGATGCCGAAGGCGATTACTCTATCTTGGGAGTGGAGAGTGCTGCGACAAAGGCAACAGACCTTTTCCCCACAGCGTGGCGGAATACAAAGAACGGCGATTGGGAAATCGCTTTTTACAACGAGAATGTAATATACGATTGCCGTTTCTGGAATTACAAGGAACGCAAGCAGAGAGGCAACAAGTATGAATTCCTGTTGGAGTGCAATGGTGAGGAACTTGCCGTGAAGGTTGGCAAGAACAGGAACGGCCATCGTAACATAACCATAGGCAAAAGGAAGTGCGAGTATGAAATTATAAGCACCATCACTTTGCCCGACTATGCGCAGAAGGACACCATATCCAGGCTGAAGGACAACGGTTACCAACAGGTTGACACTGTAACATTGACAGGTTGGCTCAGGGGAGCTCCAAAATATAAAATGGAAAGGGTAAACGGCCAGTACGGGGTAATTGTAGAGAACATACTTAAGGGTAAAGAGGAAATATTCTTTGCTGCAATGGACTCGCTTGGGCGTTTCACCATAAAGATTCCGTTGCTTAACACAACAGAGGTGTTTATGGACTGGAATATTACTTTTATTCGTAATATCCTTGAACCGGGCGAGACATATTTCTTGCTTTATGACCTTGAAAAGGGCCATAAGCTTTTTATGGGCAAGAATGCACGCCTGCAGAACGAGATACTGTCACATCCGATACCTTGGAGTGGATTCGACATTGAATACGAAGATGTCGGCAAAATAACAGCTCCCGATGTTATGCAGAAGTACTTGCCGGAGCTGGAGAAGACTGAAGCACGCTTCGCAAGGCTTGTTGAACAGCATCCCTCGCTTTCGGAGCGTTATATCCAAACCGTAGGTGGCAATCAAAGATGCCAGTTCGCAGCGGCTATGACACAGGCAAGTTATTCATTCAAGGAGCGGAGAGTGACAAACGAGTATATGGATTTCGTGCACCAATTGCAAGAGACACTCCCCGAACCGGCATACACTTTCTGTCGTGACTACGGCACGGCGTTATGGGACGTGGCAACTTTACTGAAGAACCAGAAATACGCTTACGTGGTTGATGACAATGGAAAAAGGATGATTAAATTCGACAGGATATTCCCGTATATATTGGAGCGTTACCGTGATGCCGGCAAGATTGAGATTACGGATGAGGAACTTGTTGTCATAGAGGAGTGGGCAGAGGCATCTCATCTTCTTTACAGAGAATTGGAAAACATTCCCGGTACCGAGGAACGTAGCAGGCTTGAGGATGAGTTCTATGAGTCGGCGTTATCAAATCGTGCAAAAAGCATTCTTCGAAGGGATGGATTTATGAAGATAATTGATACCGAATTACCGACTATTCAGATGTATGCCATAATGGATGTAACCGAACCGCTTGGATATAACCGCGTGCTGAGAGAGATTCTTGCTATACGTTGTTTGCATAAATCGCTTGAACGCGACAAGGAGCCTCTGCCGCCCCTTGCCTTGCAATACATCCAGGAGAATATTACCTTTGAACCATTGAAGGAGAGCATCCTGCTTGAGAACGATAGACTCGTTGCCATAATGAACGGCGAACAGCATCACGCTGCAAGCCTGCGTAGCCACAACGATGTTGCAGGCCTTTCCGATGGCGAAGAGATACTGCGCAAGTTACTTGAGCCCTTGAAAGGAAAGGTTGTCATCATTGATGTATGGGGAACGTGGTGCGGTCCTTGCAGAGAAGCATTGTCAGAATCACAGAAGGAGTATGCACGCCTGAACAAATACGATGTCGCTTATCTCTACTTGGCAAATCAGAGCCCAATTGAAACGTGGGAGAACACGATAAAACTGTTCAATGTCACAGGTGAGAATGTCTATCACTATAATTTACCTGATATACAGCAGCGTGCAGTTGGGGAATATCTTAAGATTGACGGCTATCCGTTCTATAAAGTTGTGGACAGGAGCGGTAATATACTTGACATTGAAGTAGATGCTCGCGACCTTGATGCGTTTGAAAACCTTATAAAAGCATTGTGATTACAAGAGAAACATTTTATCTTTATCACCTGAAAACTTTAACAACCATGAAACCAAACCGAATTATTGTATTTATTGCTATTGCAGCAATGGCTTTATCATTGTTCTGTACTCCTTGCCACGCGCAGGATAAGTGTGATAAACCGTTTGAAATCGATCTTCCAGCAGAGGGGAAGGATGTCATGCTTGTTTGTGAACAACAACCTGAGTTCCCCGGCGGAATGCGTGCTCTTATGGATTATTTGAAAAAAGAGATACGCTATCCCAAGAAGTGCAGTGCTTCGGGAATAGAGGGAAGAGCATTTGTAAGATTCATTGTTGATAAAAACGGTAAAATCAAAAAAGTTGAACTCTTCAAGAGCAGCGGTAACCAACTGCTCGACAAAGAGGCTATTCGCGTGGTAAAGAAGATGCCTCGCTGGAACCCCGGCAAGAACAAAGGCGAAGCGGTGAATGTGATGTTTACATTGCCTGTGAACTTCAAATTGAATAAAAAGGAGAGCAAAGAAAATGATGAAATGGTTTTCAGTAATCCTGAATCACAACCCGAATTCCCAGGGGGATGGAATGCTGTTAAGGAATATCTACAATTGAATATACGCTATCCCAAAGAATGTGTAGAAAACAGAATCGAGGGAAAGGCATTTGTAAGATTCATTGTTGAGAAAAACGGTAAAATTAAAGAGGTTGAACTCGTTAGAAGTAGTGGCAACAGCCTTCTGGACAAAGAGGCTATTCGCGTGGTAAAGAAGATGCCTCGCTGGAACCCCGGTACGATATATAACAAGCCTGAACGTATGGCATTTACGATGCCTGTGGAATTCAGACTTGACACAATAGATAAAGTTGTGGAATGCCCAATCGTTGGAGTGTGGCAACAATGCGTTGTAAAGCAGAATGCTGCGGGCAAGTTGGATGTCAACTTAGGAGTTGCTATAAAGGTATATGATAATGATAATACCTATTACTCGTTATTCCCGTACAGGAATAATATTAGCGGATTCGTTGCACAGAAAGGATGCTATGATATTGTCGATGACAACACGTTTCATGAGAAAATTCTAAGCCATTTCAACAAGCCATGGGAGGGTACTGTCTCTGTCATGAATTATGAGTTCATTGATGAGGAAAAGATGATAATGAAAATAGTATATACAAACACAAGCAACAATTTCACAGACACTGAATTCTGGCTAAGAATAAAACCACTGGAGTAGATTTCACCTACTCTATCCCGGACAAGCCCCTGTTTTTTGCAGGAGAATAATTAGCAAATTTGCGAATTATTCACAGAAGCAGTTGGCTGCTGAGTCAGGCATCAAGGCATCTGTCTTGAGTGAGACAATCAATGGCAACGTTCTGTATCGTTGAATGCGGTTGTGGCCCTTGCATTAGCGCACTTACCGAATTGGCATTGGTTGCCCAAATGTACAAGGACAAACTTTGCGTGGTGAGTGTGAATATTGAACCTGTAGATGACTGGCGCGAAGCATTGAAGAAACACCCCATTACCTGGTACAACTGGAATGACGGCAAGGGCGGAGCTGGAATATATGACCGTTATTGTGCCAACGGCGGTGGCATTCCACTCTTTGTACTTATATCCCCCGACGGATATATCATAGACAAATGGGGTGGCTACGGTGATGGAGCAATAACCAACCAGTTGAAAGGTAAAATTGAATAAAGAGAGGAAAACAGCGTTGCAATCAATAGTTTTTCTTCAGATGTGACATACGGGCTTTGTACATCTGTTCTTTTACTCCACCTTCTTTTATGAAGTCTTGCTTAAGGCGTTCAAAAAGGCGGGTTATCAAATAATCGGTCTGGTGAATGAGTATAATGGCGATGTTTGCAACTGTCTCATCGCTTCTTTCTGAAAGTTTTTCCCGATAAAATGCTGAATCGTTATGGCTACGGCAGATGGCAATACTTTGTAGGTATTGCTCATCTGTCATTTGCCATTGTTTCAAACCTCTGACCCTGAGATAATCTTCGTAGTCAACCAATAACTCCTGTAAACTGGCCTTTGCTACATTCAGTAGCTTTAGCTCTGTTTCGGACGACATTGTCCTTGCTGCGCAGCCCTCGACAATATTCTGCTTCCCGGAACGCGCCGCTTGCAACATCTGATCAATGGTGCGGTCACCCACGGAAAGGAACTTGCGTGTGAAAAGGAATGTGGCATCATAAACACATTCGGCCTTTTGGTACGCAATAAGGTTGCGGTATGCTCCTTTCTGTGGTAAAAAGTCTTTAGCCGGCATAGTTTTAAGGGTTTAGGGTTGCTATGGTAACCTGGATAACTAGGGTTTATAGGGTAACTAAGGCGACTACGTAGACATCCTAGTAATCTTAGCTACCCTAGTCGCTTTCAGTCGTTGTTCATCTCCTTGATATCGACCTCGCTCTCCTTTGCTTCGCCAAGCAAGTGCTTGCTGAAGAAGTCGGCCATCTTCCAGAAGAAGTACTCGTCCTTGGTCTCGAAACCGTGGCGGTCGCCTGGGAGGTAGAGCATTTCAAAGCGCTTGTTGGCGCGGATGAGGGCATCTACCACGCGGGTTGTGTTCGCAGGGTGCACATTGTTGTCCATGTCACCTGTCACCAGCAGCAAGTGGCCCTTGAGGCGGCCTGCAAGCTCTTGGTTGGTGCTGATATTGTATGAGAATGTTGTGTCACACTCAACAATACCTTCCTTGTTCTTCTTCTCCTTGATATTCTCTTTAATACCATGATGCTTCTCGCTCCACCAGTTGTTGTAGATGCGGTTGTCGTGGTTGCCGGCACATGAAACGGCTACCTTGAAGAAGTCGTTATATGTGAGGATTGCCGCTGTTGACATGAAACCGCCGCCTGAGTGTCCGTGGATACCTATGTTGTTGCCGTCGATGTAGTTGTGGCGTGCAATGAGCTGCTGCGCTGCCACCTTCTTGTCGGCAAGGCCATAGTCGCGCAAGTTGCCGTATCCGAAGTTGTGGTACCACTTTGAACGGTTAGGATGTCCGCCACGGTTACCTACGGTAATTACAATGAATCCCATCTGTGCAAGACGGTCAATGCGGTTCATGCCACTTGACCAGCTCTCGTTCACAGCCTCGGTCTGTGGACCTGGATATACATATTCAATAAGAGGGTAGCACTTTGTAGAGTCAAAGTCGAAGGGCTTGTACATCACACCATGCAGGTCGGTAATGCCATCGGCGGCCTTCACTGTGAAGCGCTCGGGGAACTTGTAGCCTGCTGCAAACAGCTGTGAGAGGTCGGCTGTGCCAAGCTCAACGCTCTTCTTGCCGTTCTTGCTGTATACATAGTTCACAGGTGTTGTGTCAACGCGTGAAGCGCATACGGCAAAAGCCTCGCCGTTGTCGGCAGCAGAGTAGAAACTGATGTTCATGTCGCTCTCGTCAATCTGCTTCATGCCGCTGCCGTCGAAGTTAACACTGTAGAGGTGCATGTAGTAAGGATTCTCATCCTTGTTATAACCGCAAGCTGTGAAATAGATTTTCTTCTCCTTCTCGTTTACGGCAACAACGTCCTCAACGTGGTATGCGCCATTTGTAATTGGATTGACAAGTGTGCCGTCGGCATTGTAGAGGTAGAGCATAGCCCAGCCTGTGCGCTCGGACCACTGGATAAACTGCTTGCCGTTGTTCACAAGGCGAATCTGCTTGCTCTCGATGCTTGTGTTCATCTCCTCGTGTACAAGCATCTTGGTTGTGTCGAGGCTAAGGTCATAGTAGCAAACCTCAATCTTCTTCATGTCGCGGCTGATGCGCTCGAAGTAGAAACCGTTGTTGTCGCCAAGCCAGATGCTCTTGTAGGGCGCTTCGTAACCTGTGGCGTGTGTGCCGGGCTTGCGGAACATGCCAAGGCGCTGTTGCTTGAACTGATCGACATTGATTGTCTTGCTTGTCTTGTTCTCAAAGTCGAACAGCTCAACGGTTGTCTTTGGTGTTTCCTCGCCCGGCATCTGGTAGTAGTAGCTCTCCAATGTTGGGCGTGGGCTGCTCAATGAGTTGATGACCCACATCTTTGAGAGTATTGAGTCGGCACGGTGTGTCATTACAAAGTGGCGAGAGTCGGGGCTCCACAGTGCATATACGCGGTGGCGCTTGGTGCTGTCGGGCATCTCATCGAGTGAGTGGTATGCATAGCACCAGTTGGGGCGGCCGTTGAAGGTGAGCTGGTGCTCCACAACGGTGCTGTCCTTGTCCCATAAACGCAGCTTCTCCAAATCCTCGCGCGACATGTACCACAAGTTGTAGTTCTTCTCATAGATGGCAAACTTGCCGTCGGGTGAGACGTTTGCCCAGCCTGGATAGACAGGGTAGAGGTCTTCAATCTCATCCTTTGTGCGCTCAATGAGCTCCTTGGTCTTCATGTCATATTCAAAGTAGAAGGTCTTGTTCTCCTTCTTGCCCTCGTTCTCCTTTATCTTGGCGCTGTCGTTGCGCTCGTGGCGTGGAAGCTGCTTGGGGACTTCGAGCTTTGATGCAATGTCAAAGCGTACATATCGGCCTTCGCGGATGATGCGGTTTATGCCAATGGGCAGGTGCTGTGCATCGTAGGGGTCGCCGGTGCGCATTGTAATCTCCTTGGCAAGCCACTCCATGTCCCAAAGTTTCTTCTTTGTACCCTTGACTGCATCCACAAGATAGAAGTTGCGCTCTTTTGTGTCGCTCCATGCATAGATGAACTGCTTGCCGTCCTCGAACCACACGGGCTGTATCCTTGTCTGTTTTACCATGCGGGATATTTTCTTGGGCGAGAAACGCTCGGCAAGTGCGTAGTTGGGGCGTACCTTGTTGCTCTCCTGTGCTTTTAATGTGGTTGTTGCCATCAGTGCAGGCAAAACCAAAAGTAGTAATAGTGCTTTTTTCATTGTCTGTTATTTGGTGTTATCGTTTTTCTTGGTTATGTGCAGGGTGTCGAGTATTTTCCTGAAACCGCGACGCTGGTTGATGTCAATCTTTGCAATACCGCCGGTTGATGTCTCCTTGTAGAGGCTTGGCAAGTCGTGTCCGGTCTCCTTCATCACCTCGACAATGCGGTCGTAGTCAATCTTGTGCTTGCCGTCCGAGAGTGCTGCGTATGTGCATGCATCCAATGCGCGTGATGCGGCAATGGCGTTGCGCTCGATACATGGAACCTGTACAAGACCGCAAAGGGGGTCGCAGGTCAAACCCAAGTGGTGCTCAAGTCCCATCTCGGCTGCATATTCAATCTGGTTTATTGTTCCGCCGAAGAGTTGGCAGGCAGCAGCTGCCGCCATGGCGCAGGCAACGCCAATCTCTCCCTGGCAGCCTACGTCGGCACCCGAAATGGATGCGTGCTCCTTTGCTACATTTCCAAACAGACCGGCTGTTGCAAGGGCGCGCAATATGCGTGCATCGGAACAGTCATGTGCTTTGGATAGGTGGTAAAGCACGGCCGGCAACACACCGCTTGAACCGCAAGTGGGGGTAGTTACAATTGTACTGCCGCTCGCATTTTCCTCGCTTGTCGCAAGAGCGTATGCATATAGCTTCGCCTTGCTGCTTACTGCAGCATTATATGACATTGACTTGTTGAGATAGGTGTTTGCCTTGCGCTGTATGCCCAGGCCGCCCGGCAACACGCCCTCATTCTCCAATCCACGCTTAATCGTGTTCTGCATTGTGCTCCAAACCTCGCTCAGGTAGTCCCAGATTTCGGGTCCTTCATACTTCTCTACATACTCCCAGAATGAGCATCCTGTCTCGTCGCACCAGTCCATTATCTCGTGGATGGTTGTAAGTGGGTATATGTCCTCTTCGTTCTTTGTGGTCTCCTCGTTGGCAAGTTCGCCGCCACCGATGCTGTATATTCTCCAGCTGTCAATAACCTTACCCTCTTTGATTCCCTCGAAGAGCATTCCATTGGGGTGGAATGGAAGAAAAGTCTCGGGTTTCCACACAAGTTCCAGTTTTGCAAGCGGTTCGAGCACTGCTATAATGGCTTTGTCGGTCATGTGCCCCTCGCCTGTAGCGGCAAGGCTGCCGTATAATGTGACGCGGTAATTCTCAACGCCGGGGCAACGCTCTGCAAAAATCTTTGCTGCACGGTTGGGACCCATTGTGTGGCTGCTCGAAGGGCCAAGGCCTATCCTGAAAAGTGAACGTAGTGATTTCATATAATAGTTATTCGTTTTTCGGTTTATACCTAATATTTCGCTAATATATGAAAAAGTGAGCAAGAAATAACAAGTTTGCTTATTTTTTTATAGCAGGTGTAGTTCTATATCTGCATCTCTTTTTATGTTTTCATTGCAAATTTGTAATCGTTTTTGAAAAAACAAGTAGCATTAACATAATTTATCTATACTATTTATGAAATGTCAATGCGAATTGTTAAAATTGCAATCGAAAAACTAAAAACTCTACCATATACTAATGAAAAAACAACTAAGGAGATTATTGCCGGCGATTGTTTGTGCTGGAGTATTTTGTGGAAATGCCGTTGCTGCAAACGTGGCAGATGCAGATTCCACCACCGTAAAGCATTTGAAATATGACCCATATTTTGTTGAGGCTCTGCCGCTCGATGCTCCTGAATGGATGGCGCGTATTGCCGCCGATCCCTCGAGCGTGAATTTCAAGGAGATGCAGCGTCTGTATAATGAGTGGCGTGCTGCCGATGACAATGTGCGTGTGCGCACTGTCGATAACAAACAGGTGGTTAACTATTACCGTCGTTGGATGGCTGCCTATCGCGATTATGTCGCTCCCGATGGCAGTATTGCTTTGCCGTCAATGGAACAATATGCCGCGCAGGTTGATTCAATGAACCGCAAAGTGGCTGCAACAAGAGGTACAGATGCTGAACCTGTTTGGCGCAACATAGGCCCTAACCGAACATATTCAAACGAGAACGGCGAGCTCAAACGCAAGGATTCGCAGGTGTGCGTCTTCCGCATAGCAGTTGCACTCAGCGACAGTGCAACGCTATATTGTGGAACGGAGTCTGGTGTCGTGTTCAAGACGACCGACCATGGACAGAGTTGGCAACCATGTGCTCCACAGCATAACTTCGGTGGCTCAATATTCAGTATAGCAGTGCATCCCACTGACAAGAACACCGTTTATGTGGGTGGTGGCCCTTGGCTCTGGAAAAGTACCGACGGCGGTGAGACATGGAACCGTTGCGGCGGCATCAGCAACCGCGTGAACTCGATAAAGATTGACCCAACAAACACGGATTACATTACTGCATCCGTAGGCAGCAAGCAGGAGGGCGCCTCGGCTGCCGGTTTCTTCATTTCGTCCGATGGCGGTGCCAACTTCTCATGCACTCTGCGCGGAATATGCTTCGACCACGAACTGCAGCCCGGGAATCCCGACAGGATATATCTTGTGCGCCGTGAGGCAGGGCCTTGGGCGGGAATATACGTGTCGGACAATGCAGGAATGAGCTGGCAACAGTTGGAACTGCCTGTGGATATGATGATTTGCGGCCGTCTGGCAGTGAGTGAGGCGCCGGGTGGCGAGGATTACGTCTATGCGCTCGTGACCTGTGACTCATGGGGCTACGATGCCGGTCCGCAAGGTGGCAAGGGAACGCCCTACATCCTAATGTCAAAGGATGCCGGTACTACGTGGGAAGACCAGACCGACAAGGGCGGTAAATATTATGACATTACATTCTCTCCAATCATGGACTCTGCCGGCGGTCAGGGCTTCTTTGATATGATGATTGGCGCATCGGCGCAGAACCCTGCGCATGTGCTCTTTGGCCTGACATCGCTCTATCGCTCAACAGAAGAGGGTGTCGCAAACTATCGCGACCATGCTATCGGCGGTTATCAGCGTAGCGACTGGATGCACTGCGACATTCAGGATATAGCCATTCACCCCTGTGGCGATACATGGATATGCAACGACGGCGGAATAAAATACTCGCGTGATTTCTTCGAGACAAAGGGCGAGGACAGATATGACGGAATATATGCATCGGACTATCAGGGCTTGGGCGTAGGCTGGAACGAGGATGTTATGGCGGCTGGCCGTTGGCATAACGGCGATGTGGTGCATGCTGCAAGCTATGGCGAGGGCAACAGCGTGCACGTGGGCGGTGTGGAGATTGCAACAGGCTATGTGATGAAGAGCAATCCTTGGAAGGTCTATTTTACCGATGCATCCACGCGCATCATGCCACGCGAAATGGACGGCACTATAGGCGAGGATTTCCGCACTTGGTTCAGTGACAAGAAACCATATGAGGCACTGCGCATAAACGGCGAGATTGCCACCGACCCGCGCTATGCCTTGAAGGTGTTCCTGCAGGACATGACAGATACATGGGGTGGCTACCTGTCGTACGACGAGGGTGCTTCGTTCCAGAAGGTGTTCGACAGCGAGGGCGAGGATTTCTACAGTTATGAGTTCGCACGCTCTAACCCCGATAGGGTCTATATTTCGGGATGTTGGAATGTGTGGCGCTCCGATGATGGCGGCCTTACATTCAATGAGTGTACGCAACCCTTTGCCATTACCGACGACTACATACACTATACTAAGGTTGTGGTTGACCCCAACGACGAGAACCACCTGCTTGTGATTTGCAACGACCGTTATGGTGCTGTGAGCGAGAGTTTCGACGGCGGCATGAGTTGGAGTGCGTATGACCTTGCGAACATTGCCGACAAGCGCGTGCACCAGATTATTCTTGTGGGCGATGAGTATAACAGCACTTATGTTACAAGCTACGACGGTGCGAGTGTCTATTTCCGCGACAATACAATGAACGAGTTCATCGACTATTCGAGCGGCCTGAATCCCGGAGCACGCATCTCAAAGGTCGTGCCTTTCTACAAAGGCGGTGTGCTTCGCATGGCAACCGACCAGGGTTTGTGGGAGGCGCCTCTTTATCACTGGGATTTCATCGCCGTAGCACAGCCAATGGCACTGAATCTTGGTAGCGGAAACCTTACAGCAAACCCGCAGAAGAGTGTGCAGTTCGACAGTTACAGCATTGTGCGTCAGGACGAGAATACCCGTTGGCAGTGGAGTTTCTCGCCACAGCCGCAGTATGTGAGCGATGCAACGGCGCGTAACCCTGTTGTTGTGTTCGGCAACCCCGGCAACTATGATGTCACGTTGACCGTTACTACCCCTGCCGGTACATCGTCGCGCACTATAAAGAACATGATAACCATTGAGGGTGCGACATCAATTGATGAGGCCAAGGTGGGCGAAGTGGGCATAGAAAAGAGCGTGCTCGATGCCGGCGAACCGCTTGTGGTGCTTGCTGCCGGGCTATGCGAGGATGCACGCTTCACCGTGCACGGAATGAAAGGCAATCTGCTGCACAGCGCACAGGTCCATGCCGGTACGGAGCGTGTGACGGTTGAGGTGAACGATCTTGCCCCCGGTGTATATATCTACTCGATAAGGAGTGCGACACAGAAATTCTTCGGACAGTTCATAATAAAATAACAACCATGAAAAAAACAATACTCTCACTGCTTTGTGCATCGTCAATCCTATGTGCAGGCGCGCAGGAGCAGGCTGCAAACGACAAATACTTTACCCCGTATAAACTGAACTATCTGCCTGCCGGTTCGCCTGTGTGGATGGCGCAGCTTGCCAATCCGCAGGGGCTCGACTACAACGCAATGGTCGATAGTTTCGAGGTTTATCTCAACAATACTCCCGGTGCGCGCTACAAGTCGCGCGACACGAAACAGGTGGTGAACCACTTCCGCCGTTTCCAGAAAGCCTATCTGCCATTTGTACAGGCCGACGGCATAATCAGGCTACCTTTGGCAAGCGCCTATCACAGCGACATCGACAACGCTGCCGAGGAGGTGCGCCAGGAGCGTGCGCGCAAGCGTGCCGCAGGCCGCGATGTTGCGGCGCCCGTAGAGTGGAAGGTGATTTCGCCAATCATGACATACGACTATCTGCATAAAAAGGTATCTCCTGCGCAGTCGAATATCCAGCGCATGAGAGCATCTCGCTCCAATCCCAATGTGCTCTATTGCGGTTCGGAGACAGGCCTTGTATTCCGCTCGGTCGATAAGGGCGAGTCGTGGCAGCCGTGCAACGACGGTGAGTGGATGGCCGGTGAGATAACGTCAATAGATATAAGCAACACCAACCCCGACCGTGTGCTTGTGGGTGCAGGCGGTGTCTTCTGGATAAGCAACGACGGTGGCGCAAACTGGGAGAACATCACTCCTGCAAAGGCTACTTATGCCCGCACCAGCAATATCTGTTTCCACCCCCAGGACGACAATATAATACTTGCCGGTGACCGCGCACAGCTGTGGCGCTCGACCGATGGCGGCAAGTCGTGGGAGTGGATGCTCGGCGGCATGGTGTTCGATATCAAATACTCGGTGCAGAACCCTAATGTATGCTATGTTGCCATTGAACAGGAGAATACCGTTAAGATGTACAAGAGTACCGACGGCGGTGTATCGTGGAACTTGCTCACTCTCGACGACCAGCCGCTCATCAGTGCGCGCATCGGTTTGAGCGAGGCGCCCGGCGGCGAGGATTATGTCTATCTTTGGGCTTGCCGCAGGAACCACTTGTCACAGCCCGGCCCTCTCTATTTCAGCGGCCCTGCATTGCTCTACAAGAGTACCGACGGCGGTGCATCGTTCACCGTTATCGATCCTACATCGCAGATGGAGGCTGTTGACAAGAACGGTGGCCAGGGATATTACGACCTTGTATGTACGGCATCGGCTACCGACCCCGAGGTTCTGCTTGTGGGTATAATACAGCTCTACCGCTCGACCGATGGCGGCAAGACACTTGAGAACGTGGGCGGTTACTACGGCCGTTTCGACCTCCATTGCGACATGCAGTCTATCCAGACCAACGGCACCGGCGATACATGGCTGTCAACCGATGGCGGTGTCATCTATAGCAATGACTTCTTCCTCGCCGATGCGCAACCAAAGCTCAACGGTCTCTATGCCTCGGAGATGTGGGGCTTCGATCAGGGCTGGAACGAGGATGTGATGGTGGGCGGCCGCAACCACAATGGTAACATGTCGCAGATTGACCGCTACAACGGAGTGACCCTCTCAATGCGTGGCTCGGAACGCCCAACGGGCTATGTCTTTCTCTCCAATCCACGCAAGATTGCTTTCAGTGATTCCGAGAATGTTATTATGCCCGATGATTGGCGCGATGAGTTCGTGCCATTCCTCGACTACTGGACCTACCCGAAGGAGTCGTCGCAGCACGGCTTCTACTTCGAGTTCGACCCACGTTATGCGCAGTGCTTCTACATAGTGCAGGAGAGTGACCGCATAGACGCCAACACTCTTTGGCGCACACGTGACGACGGTGCTTCATTCTCATCGGTATATACATTTGATGACCCCATAAACGCAATAGCGGTGTCGCGCTCGAACCCCGACAAGATTGTGGCTGCAACATGGGGACGCTTGTACTGGTCGCTCGATGCCGGCGCAACATTTACAGAGTACAATCTCCCCGAAGAGTTGACCTATAGCATCAGCTATAAACTGGCAATCCACCCCACCAACGAGGATGAGATTTGGCTGGCCGACGGTAACCCGGGTGGTTTCTGGCGCACCGTGAACAATGGCGAGAGCTGGGAGAAGATTGACGACGGCCTCACATTTGCCAATTGGGAGGGGAAGGTGGAGAAACACAGCATCGGCCGTTTCTTCCTCACTGGCAACGAGAAGAATGCCGCCTATGCAATAGCCTACACATTGGGCTACCTGAATGAGACCTACAGCACCACACGTGGCCGTGTGCTCTACCGCGACGATACCACCGACGGATGGATAAACATCAGCGACGGCTTGCCAAAGGTGGTGAACCTGAACCGCATGTTGCCGTTCTACAAGGATGGTGTTATACGCCTTGCAACGAACAACGGAATCTGGGAGCGTGAGCTTGTTGACCCGCAGTTCAAGCCCATTGCTCAGCCCATGATTCTGAATGCAGGCTCGGGCGACAACACGCAGAGCAACTATCCACGTGAAATAAAACTCGACAGCTACAGCATAGTAAACCAGAACGATGCTGAGTGGTATTGGGAGATTCATCCCGCGCCTCTTTCAATGAGTGCCGACAATGTGCGCAACCCGGTGATTACAATTGCTCCCGACCAGACATATGATATCTCCTTGACTGTAACAACCCCTGCCGGTAGTGATACCAAGCGCATTGAGGGAATGATAAAGGGAAGCAAACCCGTACCCGATGCAACATCAACTGATGCGGTGATGCAAGGCAAGGAACTGTTGCTCACAAGCGGTAATGTTGTTGCCGTGGGCGAGAGTTTCCGTTTTGCTGCGCGCGATCTCGATGGCGATGTTTCGCTCGTGGTCTATGACGCAAAGGGTAATGTCACCTACAGCGCTGTTGCACAGAGTGAATTTGAGGTGAGCACAGCGGGCTACAGCGCCGGAATATATTTCTACATGGCGACCGATGCCGCAGGCTTCAAAAAGACCGGAAAGTTGCTTGTTAAGGAGTAATGTTTTATGAAAAAGGTTCTGCTGTTGTTATTGTTCCTGCCATTTGCCATTTGTGGCTTGGCGCAGGATGGCTTGCTCTATAATCTCGATGAAATTGTGGTGTCGGCAAGCCGCTGGTGCCAGCAGAGCCAGGCGCAGCCGGTAAAGGTTACGCGTCTGTCGTTCGACGAGGCCAACACCTTCAATCCGCAAACTGTAGCCGATGTCCTGGGGCTCACGGGTGAAGTGTTCATACAAAAGAGCCAGTATGGCGGCGGCAGCCCCATGATTCGCGGCTTTGCCACCAACAGACTGCTCTACAGCATCGACGGTGTGCGCATGAATACCGCCATATTCCGCTCGGGCAACATACAGAATGTAATCTCGCTCGACCCCTTTGTCATTGCCGATAGCGAGGTGCTCTTCGGTCCCGGTGCAGTGGGCTATGGCAGCGATGCCATTGGCGGAGCAATGGTCTTTTCAACGCTTGAGCCTCGTTTGGCTAATAGAAAATCTCCACTTGTGCATGGTGCGGCAACGGTGCGCACGGCAACGGCCTCCAATGAACTCACGGCACACGTCCATGCCGGGGTGGGGTGGAAACGGTGGGCACTGCTCACAAGCCTCACATATTCATCCTATGGCGACCTGCAGCAGGGAACACATGGCCCCGATGATTATGTGATGCCATACGTTGTAGTTCCCGGTTTTGCTGCCGATGGAACGGTGGATGACCGTGTCATTGAAAATGTGGATAAGAACAAGCAGACACCGAGTGGATATTCGCAGTTGAACTTCATGCAGAAAGTACGCTATGCGCCGGGCAGGGGATGGAACCTTGAATATGCTTTCCATTTGAGCGAGACATCGGAGTATGCGCGTTATGACCGCCACCAGCGCATGCGTGGCGGCTTGCCCCGTTATGCCGAGTGGAACTACGGCCCGCAGTTTTGGATGATGAATCATTTGTGTGCCAGTCACACTGGTGGCGGCATAATGTACGACTCAATGAAAGTGAACCTTGCCCTGCAACGCTTCGAGGAGAGCCGCATAAGCCGCGACCTCAACAAACCGCGCCGCGAGGTGCAGAGCGAGGCAGTCGATGCTTGGAGTGCGAATGTCGATTTCATAAAGTCGGTCAGCGACGGGCTTACAATCTCATACGGCGCGGAGTATGTGCAGAACAATGTTCGTTCAAAGGGTGTGGCAACCGACATTGTAACCGATGCCACGGAACCGATGGCTGCACGCTATCCCAATGCCGAGTGGTACAGTGCAGGTCTCTTCGCGCAGGCCGAGTGGCATGTGAACAACCGTCTTAACCTTGCGGCAGGAGTACGTTATAACCATTATCTTATAGACAACGATTTCTCAACAGTAGGCTACGATATTCCTTTTGCACCTCGCCAGGTCTCTTCGGCCGGAAGCGTCAGCGGAAATGTCGGGCTCAACTGGCGGCCTGTATCAGGGTGGCTGTTCCGTGTGAACTATGCACGCGGTTTCCGTGCTCCCAATGTCGATGACATGGGCAAGCTCTTTGACAGTGCCGACGGTTGCGTGACAGTGCCAAACCCAGCGCTCAGGCCCGAGTATGCCGACAATGTAGAACTTGGCTTTGCAAAGCACATAGGCTCGTTCCTTAAATTCGACGTAACGGCCTATTATACCCACCTAACCGATGCCATTGTACGCCGCGATTTCCTCTTCAACGGCAGTCCCACAATGGAGTATCAGGGTAGCGAGTGCCGCGTGCAGGCGTTGCAGAATGCTGCAACGGCAAATGTGTGGGGCGTTCAGGCTGCTGTCGATGCCAACTTTGCAAAATGGTTCTATGGCGAAGCACGTGTAAGCTGGCAACGCGGTTTCGAGGAGATGGACAATGGCGAGGTGTCGCCATCGCGTCATGCCGCGCCAATGTTTGGACGCGTGGCGGTGGGTTTCAAGACCGAACGTCTTACCATTGAGGCCTTTGCGGCCTTCCAGGCCGAGTGCGCAGCGGCCGACATGCCTGTAGAGGAGCGTGAGAAGAAAGAAATCTATGCCCTAGATGCCGACGGCAATGCCTATTCACCGGCATGGTTCACGCTCAACCTGCGTGCATCGTTGCAACTCGCCCGCGGCTTTTCGCTCAATGCAACGCTCGAGAATATCGCCGACAAACGCTATCGCCCCTACAGCTGCGGCATCAGCGCCTCCGGCAGGAATATTACAATGAGTTTGACATATTCGTTGTGATATCTTGGCTTTATAACACTTTCTAATAAAACAACATTGTTTCAATATATAAATCGTGCAATGCGCGATTTATATGTTTTTAGTAAGATACCATATATGAGTAAGATGATACTCAATAATCTATGGCGAAATAACTTGAATCATTAAAATAATCAATTAATACTTGATTTTATTTTTATATTGAGTATCATTTTTATAATTTTGTAACAATGAGGTGGATATTAGGAATATTTTAATTATATGAAACAAAAAGACTTTGAAGAATATATTCGTCAGGTAGAGCCATCGGCGCAAGAAAGCGCCAATGCTTGGAAAACTGCAATAGGCTTGCAGGCTGTTGATGGACTTAAACCATCTGCTTATTTGCTTGAAACAGCTAAACAGAATATTGATGGCGATATTACAATAGATGAGGTGCGTGAATTGTTGGATACTTATTATCGTAGCAAGACTATTCGTACAGAACAAGATTATGAAACAGAGGAGGCTGACAAGGTATCTGCAAATATAAAGAAAATTTTGTCTTCAAAGACTCTTGCTTTCAACACAAATGGTTTGATATCTGTCCACCGCAGAATATTTGAAGGGGTGTTCAAATATGCAGGTGAAGTCCGCAAATTTGATATTACCAAAAAAGAGTGGGTGCTGAAGGGGGACACTGTGCGTTATTTGAACTGGGAGGATATACGAAGAGCGGTAGATTTTGATATTCAACAAGAACGTGAATTCAGTTATAAAGGACTTTCGGATGAAGAGAAAGTCAAACATATCTGTCGTTTTGTTTCAGGACTGTGGCAGATTCATCCTTTTAGAGAGGGTAATACGCGAACAACTGCTGTATTTACAATTCAGTATTTGCGCTCAATAGGCTATAAAGTCAATAATGAAATGTTTGCGGATTACTCTTGGTATTTCCGTAACGCTTTGGTACGTGCAAATTATAAAAATTCGGCTCTTGATGTTGATTTTGACTATACCTTTTTGGAAAAATTTTTCCAGAATCTATTGATGGGCACGAAGCATGAACTGAAGAATCGTTATTTGGTTATTGCTGCCCCTGATGGTTGGAGTGCTCAAAATGATACTCGCGAAATTAAAAATGATACTCATGATGCTGAAAATGATACTCAATCACTGGAAAATGATACTCATATAAGCGACATCCCTAAAAAAGCAGAACTTGATAAGTGGATTGAAATACAAATAAGGAAAAATCCGAAAATAACAACGGAGAAATTAGCCTCTATGAGCCAAAGAAGTATAATTACCATAAAACGTCATATTGCTAAACTTGACAACATCAGGTTCGTGGGCAGCGGTTTTAGTGGTCATTGGGATGTCAAAGATTAAATCATTGATAACTATACTATGAAAAAACTTCTTATTACCGGTGCAAGTGGCTTTGTGGGCAGTCGTGTTGTTGCGCGGTGGCGCAATGAGTATAAAATTCTCGCTCCCACTCATGCCGAACTTGATATTACCGACCGCGCGTCGGTCGATGGTTATTTCCTGCAGCACACCCCCGATGTGGTGGTGCATCTTGCAGCATTGTCCAACACGGGCTATTGCGAGCAGAACCCCGATGATAGCTACCTTGTAAATGTTGAGGGTGCTGCGAATATTGCACGTGCTGCGGCTCTGTGCCGTGCAAGGTTGATATTCTTCTCAAGTGACCAGGTGTATAACGGCAACCTCGAGAGTGGTTTGCTCGGTGAGGATGTGCCTGTTGCGCCCGAGAATGTATATGGCCGTCATAAACTGGAGGCCGAGGAGCGTGTGCTCTATTTCAACCCAAACACTGTGGTGTTGCGTGCGACATGGATGTATGACCGTGAGCGCGAGGGTATGCCGTCGCATGCTAACTTTGTGCTGAACATTGCAAAGGCGGTGAAGGAGCGCACGCCAATAGTGTTTCCGGTGCGTGAGTACCGTGGTATAACATGGGTGCGCGAGGTGGTTGAGTTCCTGCCGCAGACATTTAACTTGCCATCGGGCGTGTACAATTATGGTGCCGAGAATGACACTAATACTTACGAGGTGGCATGCTGTTATTGCGAGATGCTTGCCGGCCTGCAGTCGGGCGCATTGTTGCAGCCCGATTATGACCGCTATCCGGCACACGAGCGCAACCTCTCAATCTCAACTGACAAAATTTTCCGCGCCTCGGGCGGTGCAATCTGTTTCAGTAATACAATCTCCGGCCTGCGGTTGTTTGTGGAGATAGGCAATGAATGTTAATTAAAATACTACCACTATGAAACGCTTATTGTTTTTAATTGCACTTGTTATGGGCATAGCCGCAACAGTGCATGCACAGAGCGATTATTACATCAGGAAGGCGCAGGGCTATCAGCGCGAGGCCGAGTATTATCAACGACAGGCCGAGGGACACCGACGCGAAGCGGCATATTACCTTAAAAAAGCCGAGAGCTATCAGCGCGAGGTTGAATATTATATCCGCAAGGAGAATACCGACAAGGTAAAGACCTATACCCGGTATGTAGAGGATGAAATGGAGAAATATGAACGCTATATGCGTTATGCTGCCGAGGCGGATGACAAGGCAGCGAGGTATCTAAGATATGCAGCCGAAGCCTTGGAACGGAAATGAATAAAAAGAAGAAAGTTCATGCAAACGAGTGGGTTGAAACTTGTTTACACACACAGCGAGTGACGCCGAAGTTGCATTGGATGAATTTCTGCATCAACCGCCAAGTCTTCCTCTGTAGATAGCATATAAACGAAGAAGGCTGTCATGCGACAGCCCTCTTCGTTTGTTTTACCAGAACTTGTTGTGTTCTGTACTGTATTCAAAGCCTACGGCGCGGAGTTTCTCTTCCAATTCTGCGCGGTCAACGTCAAGGTCGGCGCAAAGTTCGTCGAGTGACTCGTAGCGGTCACGCAGGTACATATTCACGGTGCTGAAAAGCATCATAGGGTCACTTGGCAGTTCCATCTTGTATTGTATTTACAGGTTCAAAAACATTCATATTCTCATTGTAGATGGGGCTTTCAATGCCAAACCAGTTCAGGACGCTATGGTATACATAGAACTGTTCCACATTTTCAAGTTCCTTGGTCTTTGTGCAACTGTCATTCTCCCACACGATGAATGGAATCTCGCACTGCTCGCTTGGAGCATAACGCTTGGGGAGAGTTCCGTGCATGTACATGTTGCCTTCGCCAAGTGATTCGCCGTGGTCCGACACGAATATCATGCAGCATCGCTTGTCCTTTACTTGCTTCAATGTCTCAATGACAGAGTGTACAAGGTAGTCGGTATACAGGATGGTGTTGTCATATGCGTTTACCAAGTGTTGTCTGGGTACTGATGCTACCTCGACAGATGTGCACACCGGGGTGAATTTCTCGAACTCGGCAGGGTAGTTGGCGTGGTATTTGGGACCATGGCTTGTGTAGCAGTGGATGACTATCAACTGCTTGTCCTTCTCGCAGTTCTCTATCTCCTCGGCCAGTCCTGCAAACAGTACACCATCATATCTGCTGTCCTCGTTGGGGTACTTTGCAATGAGCGCGTTCTTCTCCCAGTATTTCTTTTCTTTATTGTTACCTTCTACTCCATCTTGTGTTGCTGCAAGGGTGTCGGCTTCAATATGCAATGGTGGCTCTCCCCAGTTGCTGGTGCGCCAGATGACATCAACGCCGGTGCGGCATAGATAGTTGGGTAGGATCTCATACAGGTCGCTTGAACTTTTGTATGAAAGTATGGCCTTGACTCCGCCAATTGTTGATACATCGTCCGATTCGGCGATGTATGCCGTTACGCTGTCGCCGGCAAGCAACGGGTTGGTGATGCGTTCGTATCCGTACAATGAGAAGTTCTCACGGCGTGCCGACTCTCCAATGATTAGCACACATACGTCCTTGCTCTCTGTCGTTATTTGTGCATCGGGCAGTTTAATCTCCTTCAGTTCTTTTTTAAATAGGTGACGTGCTGTGTTTACGATATATGACCATGGCATGATTCGGCCTCCAAGCATAGTGGCGTTCTGGTCAATCCAAAGGATGTTGCGCATGTTGGCAAACAGGACGAGAATCACTATCAGCAGTGATACTATAGTGCTTGTAATGAAACGCCAGAACTTGGAGTAGTTTATCTTCTTGGCAAAAAGGTATATGATTGGAGGAACTCCAAGGAATATTATATACATTATGCCAGTGGTGATGGTTGTGGGTGTGAGGAATGACGATGCTTCGGAATCGCGTGTGTTGAAGACATTTGCTATTGTGGCATCGGTTATGTTGGCCTCGAATGCGTGTATCGAGTAGAGGCATACGGCACTTATTATGAATGTAAGTGATATGATAACCTTGCCCACTGTGCGTCCCAGCCACAGCAATGTGTAGTATAGAAAGTAGGTGAGCGTGTACATCAAAATTGTCACGCTCGAAAATATGAGCATGCCGTTCCAGTTGAAATCAATGTTGAGCAGCAGTGCGATAAGGGTGAATACAAGGATGATTGAACTCCTTATATATCCAATCTTCTTTTGCATGAAACGGAGAAGGTAAATGGACAGCGGTGCCAATACCAGCAGGGCAACGAATGTGAGTGCTACGGTGCTCCCGTTTTCTGTGTTCCCAAGAACTACTTTGAATGCCGGTATGTTGAACACAAGCATTGTGTAGATACAAAGGATTGCACAGGTCTTGCTTATACTTTGAGGAGTTTCTCTGAACTCCTTCCATTTGCTCTTCAGGTAAGGGCGGCTGCAAGTATTCTTTAGGTTGGCAGTTCCAAACTTCTCCTTGATGGATTTGAACTTGTTCTTTAAAAAATTCAATTTCATCGTTTTATGATTGTTTTATAGAATGTGAATACAAATAGTACAATCAAGGCAACAAGCATTGCATTGAAAAGTATCGTGAGTATGATGTTTGCGCTGTACTGGTTTTCTCTGACAGGGCTGTCGGCAACGTTTGCGTCATAACGTGCGAACGGGTTTGAGAAGATGATCTCTCCGTCGGGAAAATAGACAGTGAAACGCGCGTATGGATCCTCTTTTTTCATTACATAGGTTGCATGGTCGCTGTTCCTGGCTGTCATGAGTGTGGCGTGTCCTTGGCCAAAGACCTTTATGCTGTCGGCAACCTGCGACACACCAATGAAGATAGAGTCTCCCCTGAGTCCAATATCTGTTATATATGGCAGTTCATGGTTCTTTCTTGTCTTTAACTCCCAGTCTCCATTGCCATAGTCGGGTATTCTCATTGAATAGTAGCATCCACCGAGCAGGGTCTCCTTTATGTCTTCGTATCTCTCCGACGGCGAGCAGATGAAACTGCATCGTCTTGCAATCTTGCTGCTCTGGTCGGGGTAGTGCAGGTCGTCATTGGCGAGTCCAAAACTATAGCGTCCGGCACTCAGTGCCCAGTCCCAATATTTGCACTCTGTGTCATATCTGCAGTCGATTTCAATGATGTCGTAGCCGCTGACCTTCTCCATGACTTCTTTGGTTATCATCAGCGTGCGCCTTGGGTGGTTGAACTGGATTATGTCGCTTCCCTTCCTGAGTAGGTCTATCTGGAATTGCATCTGTGAAGGCAATATGGGCATCAGGTGGTCGAAATGGATTACTTCGTCGCTGCCGAACACAAGCTTGTGGAACCTGAACAGATTGTATCCGTGCTCATATACATTGACTTGCAGTTCTTTGTCGAACGGGTGCTCTGTCAATTCGTTGTGGTTGGAGAATGTGACAATGTCGTATCCCAGTTTCTCGTATCTGCGATATACCTCGTCGGGCCAGTATTCGCATTCGTTGAAAATGCCTTTGACGCGCGTGTGGGTATGGAAATTAGCCTTCTTCCAGCAGTGGGTGGTGTCTATGTTCCTGTAGGGGTTAAATATATCCGGCCCGGCGAATGGTTCCGGCTTTGCGAAGTCATATATATAACTGCCACTTGTACCTACAATGATTATCAATGCAATGAGGAGTATTGCATATAATAATCTAAATATAAATCGTAGTATCCTTTTGGTGTATTCCATAGTTGCGTGATAGTGGGTGCAAAATTAGTTATTTGTTGACACATATTAAAGTAAGTGGTGAGTAAAATGTGATTTTGCCCGTTTTTCAACGGGCCGGGCATGGCATCCCGGTCTCTTGTAAAACCCAATAAAGAGCAAATGCCCGTGTCAGGCGGGCGTTGCTCTTTATATGTGAGTCGTGTGATTGTTACTTCACTACATAGGCTCTTATGGGTTTCTTATTCCAAGTAATCTAAAAGGAAAGCTCTCATTTCAGATGGTGTAAAAAACATTTCAACTTGATTCCTGCGAGATTTTGTAAGATAAATACATCGTATTCCATAATTGGCGTCTGCACAAATTTTACCTACAAGCAGTGTGTGGCTGTTTTGATTTGTATATATTGCACTCAGTGTATAACGTCAACGCCCGCGTGAATTCTCACGCGGGCGTTGACGTTATATGTTGAATGTGATTATTACTTCACCTCCTCGAATTCAGCATCCTGAACATCGTCGTTGTGCTGCTGGTTGCCGCTCTGCTGCTGGCCTGCATCGTACTGCTGGCCGCCCTGTGCGCCCTGAGCACCGCTCTGTGCATACATGTCGGCGCTTGCTGCCTGCCAAGCGTTGTTCAGTTCAGCCATTGCTGCGTCGATACCTGCGAGGTCCTGAGCCTTGTGTGCGTCCTCGAGCTTCTGTACAGCAGCTTCGATTGCAGCCTTCTTGTCTGCAGGAAGCTTGTCACCGAGCTCGTTGAGCTGGTTCTTTGTCTGGAATACCATAGAGTCGGCCTGGTTGAGCTTGTCAATCTTCTCTCGCTCTCTCTTGTCGGCATCTGCATTAGCCTCAGCCTCCTGTTTCATGCGCTCAATCTCCTCCTTGCTCAAGCCTGATGATGCCTCAATACGTATTGCCTGCTCCTTGCCTGTAGCCTTGTCCTTGGCAGATACCTTGAGGATACCGTTGGCATCGATGTCGAATGTTACCTCAATCTGTGGGATACCACGGCGTGCAGGTGCAATGCCTGTGAGGTTGAACTGGCCGATAGACTTGTTCTGGTTTGCCATTGGACGTTCGCCCTGGAGTACGTGGATGGTAACCTCGGTCTGGTTGTCGGCTGCAGTAGAGAATGTCTCGCTCTTCTTGCATGGGATTGTTGTGTTGGCGTCGATGAGCTTTGTCATTACACCACCGAGTGTCTCGATACCCATTGAAAGTGGAGTAACGTCGAGCAATACGATGTCGCCTACACCACCTTCGTTGTTGAGGATGGCGCCCTGGATAGCTGCACCTACTGCAACAACCTCGTCTGGGTTAACACCCTTTGAAGGAGCCTTGCCGAAGAAATCCTCAACCACCTTCTGAACGGCTGGGATACGTGTTGAACCACCTACGAGGATTACCTCATCAATGTCGGCATTGCTCAAGCCTGCGTCGCTCATAGCCTTCTTGCATGGCTCGAGACAAGCCTGGATGAGGTTGTGTGCCAATGACTCGAACTTTGCACGTGTCAAAGTCTTTACAAGGTGCTTTGGCATGCCGTTTACAGCTGTGATGTAAGGGAGGTTGATCTCTGTTGATGTTGTTGATGACAACTCGATCTTTGCCTTCTCGGCAGCCTCCTTCAAACGCTGGAGTGCCATTGGGTCTGCTTTGAGGTCTGCACCCTCCTCGGCCTTGAACTCGCTTGCGAGCCAGTCGATGATAACCTGGTCGAAGTCGTCACCACCAAGGTGTGTGTCACCGTTTGTTGAGAGTACCTCGAACACGCCGCCACCGAACTCAAGGATTGAAATATCGAATGTACCACCACCAAGGTCGAACACAGCAATCTTCATGTCCTTGTTTGACTTGTCAACACCGTATGCAAGAGCTGCCGCTGTAGGCTCGTTCACGATACGTTTAACCTCGAGACCTGCAATCTGGCCGGCCTCCTTTGTTGCCTGGCGCTGGCTGTCGCTGAAGTAAGCTGGAACTGTGATGACAGCCTCTGTTACCTCCTGGCCAAGATACTCCTCGGCAGTCTTCTTCATTTTCTGGAGAATCATTGCCGAAATCTCCTGTGGAGTGTAAAGGCGGCCGTCGATGTCAACGCGTGGCATGTTGTTCTCCTCAACTACTTTATAAGGAACGCGTGAAATCTCTTTGCTCACCTGTGCCCAGTTCTCACCCATGAAACGCTTGATAGAGAAGATTGTGCGCTGTGGGTTTGTTACAGCCTGACGCTTTGCAGGGTCACCGATCTTGCGCTCGCCATTGTTGTCGAAAGCAACAATTGATGGAGTGGTGCGCTTGCCCTCGCTGTTTGTGATTACTACAGGCTCATTGCCCTCAAAAACCGATACACATGAGTTGGTTGTACCCAAGTCGATACCAATAATTTTTCCCATAATTCTATTTTTTTATTTATTATTAATCGTGTTTGCCTGCAGCCGCCTTGCAGCCGCTTCTGCTAAATATTAAACAAAGTGCATGCCAAAGGGTTTTTGAATGATTTGATTTGTCACACTCTGCTTTTGTGGCACTGTTTTCTGTCAAATGGAGTGAAAGTGTGTGACATTGTGTCATGTTTTGGCTTTTTGTGTATATTGATTTGTCATTGTGCCCGTCCCGTGAGTGCTTGTTCGCATGTTTCTCAAAAAAAAAGTAATCCAGCTGTGGTTACACCGTTGCATTTCTCTTTTTTTTGTATTACTTTTGTAAAAATGTATATTGCGCAGTTTGTACTGTGCAATGTGCTTGTGAGTGAAACAATAATAATTAAGATATTTATCAACTTTTAATCGTTCAGTAAAATGGGAAAAGTTCTGATTATAGGAGCCGGAGGCGTGGCAACAGTTGCGGCACATAAGGTATGCCAGAATACAGAGGTGTTTACAGAAATAATGATTGCCAGTCGTACAAAAAAGAAGTGCGATGCATTGGCTGACGTGCTTAACAAGAAGTACGGAACAAACGTGCAGACAGCGCAGGTGGATGCGGACAGTGTGGAGCAGTTGGTTGAACTGCTAGGTTCATACAAACCTGATATCGTGATGAACCTGGCCTTGCCTTATCAGGACCTCACTATCATGGAGGCTTGTCTGCAGACCGGTTGCAACTATTTGGACACCGCCAACTATGAGCCAAAGGATGAGGCTCACTTTGAATACAGCTGGCAGTGGGCTTATCGCGAACGTTTCGAGAAAGCCGGTCTTTGCGCCATTCTGGGTTGCGGATTCGACCCGGGTGTAACTAGTGTTTATACAGCTTATGCTGCAAAGCATCACTTTGACGAGATTCATTATCTCGACATCGTTGACTGCAACGCGGGTAACCACCACAAGGCGTTCGCTACCAACTTCAATCCGGAAATCAACATCCGCGAGATTACTCAGAAGGGACTTTACTATGAGGATGGAAAGTATATTGAGACCGAACCAATGGAGATTCATCAGCCATTGAACTATCCCAACATCGGTCCACGCGAAAGCTATCTTTTGCATCACGAGGAGATTGAAAGCCTTGTAATAAACTTCCCCACCATAAAACGTGCTCGTTTCTGGATGACCTTCGGCCAGCAGTATCTGACCTATTTGGATGTGATTCAGAATATTGGCATGAGCCGCATAGATGAGGTGGAGTACAAGGCGCCCAAGGCCGATGGCACAGGCGAAGAGGTTGTAAAGATTGTTCCTTTGCAGTTCCTGAAGGCAGTGCTTCCCAATCCACAGGATTTGGGCGAGAACTACGAGGGTGAGACATCTATCGGTTGCCGCATCCGTGGTATCAAGGATGGCGAGGAGCATACATACTATGTATATAACAACTGTAGCCACGAGGAGGCATACAAAGAGACCGGTATGCAGGGTGTGAGCTACACAACAGGTGTTCCTGCAATGATTGGTGCAATGATGTACTTGAAGGGTATATGGAGCAAACCCGGTGTTTGGAACGTAGAGCAGTTCGACCCGGATCCATTCATGGAGCAGCTTAACATTCATGGATTGCCTTGGCACGAGGAGTTTGATAAGGATCTCGAACTTTGATATTGAATAGTGGGGTGGGCACCCGCCCCTTTTTAAAACAACTATAGAAGATTATGGCAAAGAAAGAAGAACTTGACAATATCGCGGGCAACGAGAAGTTGCGTGCCTTGCAGGCGGCGATGGACAAGATAGAGAAAAGTTTCGGCAAGGGTTCTATCATGAAACTTGGCGATGACAACTTTGAGGATGTTGATGTTATTCCTACCGGTTCGGTAGGTCTTAACGCGGCGCTTGGCGTGGGTGGTTATCCACGCGGCCGTATAATTGAGATCTACGGTCCCGAGTCATCAGGTAAGACAACGCTCGCAATCCATGCTATTGCCGAGGCACAGAAGATGGGTGGCATTGCTGCAATCATCGATGCCGAGCACGCCTTTGACCGCTTCTATGCTCAGAAATTGGGTGTTGATATCGACAATCTGTTGATTTCGCAGCCCGATTGCGGTGAGCAGGCACTTGAGATTGCCGAGCAGCTTATCCGCTCATCGGCTATCGACATCATCGTCATTGACTCTGTTGCGGCACTTACTCCAAAGGCCGAGATCGAGGGCGAGATGGGTGACAACAAGGTGGGCTTGCAGGCGCGTCTCATGTCACAGGCTTTGCGTAAGTTGACATCGGCTATCAGCAAGACAAAGACAACATGTATATTCATCAACCAGTTGCGTGAGAAGATTGGTGTGATGTTCGGTAACCCCGAGACAACAACCGGTGGTAACGCCCTTAAGTTCTACTCGTCGGTTCGCCTTGATATCCGTCGCGTGAGCCAGTTGAAGGATGGTGAGGATGCTATAGGTAACTCAGTCCGCGTTAAGGTTGTGAAGAACAAGGTTGCTCCTCCATTCCGCAAGGCCGAGTTCGACATCATGTTCGGCGAGGGTATATCACGCACAGGTGAAATTGTTGACTTGGGTGTGCAGTATGGCATCATCAAGAAGAGCGGCTCGTTCTTTAGTTACAACGATACCAAACTTGCACAGGGACGTGACCGCACTAAGGCTCTTATTGCCGACAATCCAGAACTTGCCGAGGAGCTCGAGGCAAAGATTGCTGAGGCAATAAAGGGTAACACCGATTTAGTGGCAGAGTAAAAACACAAATAAACCTTTTTATACTATGAAGAAGAATCTTTTATTGGCTGCGCTTGCTTTTGTAGGCTTCGGCGCAGTAGCACAGGAGAACGTTCCTGAATTCACAGTTGTGAAGGAGAACCCTATCACAAGCATCAAGAACCAGAACCAGGCAGGTACATGCTGGTGCTATTCATCATTGGCTTTCATTGAGTCTGAGCTTTTGCGCATGGGCAAGGGTGAGTATGACTTCTCTGAAATGTACATTGTACACAACACTTACCTCGACCGTGCCGACAAGGCTGTCCGCACTCACGGTGATATCTCTTTCTCACAGGGTGGTTCATTCTATGATGTAATCTACGGTATGGAGACATTCGGTCTCGTTCCCGAGGCTGAGATGCGTCCAGGTGTGATGTACGGCAAGGAGCTTAGCGTTCACAACGAGCTTTCAGCAGTGAGTGATGCAGTTGTTGCTGCTATTGCAGAGGGCAAGCACCGCAGCTTGCAGGTTAGCCCAGAGGGTCAGCCACTCTGGAAGAAGGCTATCGAGGCTATCCATGACATCTATCTTGGTGTTCGTCCCGAGATATTTACATACAATGGCAAGGAGTACACTCCTGCATCATTCTACAAGTCACTTGGTTTGAACGCTGCTGATTATATCTCTTTGACATCTTACACACATCATCCATTCTACAAGCCTTTCGTTCTTGAGATTCAGGACAACTGGCGTTGGGCTCAGTCATACAACCTTCCTATCGATGAGTTGATGGAGGTATTTGACTATGCTATCATGGAGGGTTACACCATTGCATGGGGTAGCGATGTCAGCGAGGCTGGCTTCGGCCGCGACGGTAAGGCTGTAATGCCAGACAACACAAAGAAGAACGATCTTCAGGGTTCTGATATGGCAAAGTGGCTCAACCTCAGCGAGGAGGAGAAGAAGAACACTCCTAACCCAACAGAGAAGTGGTGTACACAGGAGGAGCGTCAGATTGCTTACGACAACTGGGAAACAACTGATGATCACGGTATGCAGATCTTTGGTATCGCTAAGGACAAGAACGGTGTAGAGTACTACATGGTAAAGAACTCTTGGGGTGAGGCCGGTGCTTATAAGGGTATCTGGTATGCATCTAAGGCATTTACACGCTACAAGACAATGAATATCGTTGTTCACAAGAATGCTATTCCAAAGGATATTCGTAAGAAACTTGGTATCAAGTAATATATCCTTTCTTGAAAATACAAGGCGGCTCGCAAATTTGTGGGCCGCCTTTTTGTTTGGTATTTCTTGTAGTATGAAGCTCTTGAAAAAGCGGTAGACTTTATGCTTCTTTCATGCTTGTTTTAGTATATTTTTGGGGGTAGAACTCGAATATAAACTGCACTCGCAGTAATAAATATTCAAGCAAGCTTGATATTTCTCGCTCGTTTGTTGCTATATTTGAGTTGGGTCTCGAATATAAACTGCACTCGCAGTAATAAATATTCAAGCAAGTTTGATATTTCTCGCTCGTTTGTTGCTATATTTGCAACACTCTTTAAACACTTATTAGAAACATTAAAACGTGCTGTATATGATTTCTTGTGCAAGAAAACTTTTTGTGGCGTTGATGTTGCCGGTGTTGTGCGCCCTTTTTTCATTTGAAGCATCGGCGCAGGTCGAGAACAGGAAAATTGGAAAGCCAACCAAGGAAGAGATGGAGATGACTGTTTATGCTGCCGACTCTTCGGCTGCGGCTGTGGTGCTTTATAAGGAGACTTATATCGATTACGATTGGATGCGCGAGGATTTCCAGGTTACGTACAGATATAAAAGACGTGTGAAGATTCTCAAAGAGGAGGGATTGGATTACGCAAACGGCGAGATCCTTTATATTGACAAGAAAGGTCGCAGTGAGCGCGTGTCGGGGCTTGAGGCTTCGGCTTATAATCTGAACGACGGTAAGGTCGTGCGTACAAAGATGAAGGATGAGAACGTATACACCGAGCGCTTGTCCGACAATGTGATGCAGATAAAATATGCAGTACCACAGGTGAGAGTGGGTAGTGTGGTGGAGATTGAGTACAAGATCGTTTCGGACTACTATTTCCAACCAAGAGACTGGTATGCGCAGGAGAGCATTCCTGTGCGCCTTGCCGAGCTTGAACTGCTTTTACCCGAGTTTCTCACCTTCAATATCGAGAATCACGGACATTCTCCGTTGAGCGTATCAATGGAACCGGTGAATATGAATATGTCTATTGGCAGTGGCCTGATGCCGTGTGCTGCCGAGAAACGCAAATATGTGGGTGAATATCTCCCTGCAATTGGTGGCGAACCCTATGTGTGGTGCCCATTGGACTACTTTACCCAGGTGAACATGGAGTTCAAGGGCTATGAGATTCCAGGTCTGCTGCATAAATCCTACTCGGGCAGTTGGGAGCAGATTGACAAGGCTTTGTTCGAAGATGCCGACTTTGGTGGGCGCATGAAGGCTGCGAATCCATTGCGTGCCGAAATGAATGCCCTGTGCATCGACACATTGCCGTCGGTAGAGGCAAAGACTGTGGCACTGTTCACCCTTCTCAAGAATCGTGTGAAGTGGAACGGCAAGTATGCCCTCTTCGGCAGGGGATTCAAGGAGGTGTTGAAGGATGGTACAGGTGATAATGCCGATATCAACTTCATGCTCATCAGCATGCTTGCCGATGCCGGCGTCAAAGCCTATCCTGTAGTCATGAGTTGCCGTGACGAGAAATCCTTGCCCTATTCGCACCCAAGTATTGACCGCCTGTCGACCTTTGTGGTGGCTGTTCTTGACGGTGACTCAAGAATCATGTATGTTGATGCCTCATCGGAGTATGGGTATGTGGATGTGCTCTCTCCGCGTCTTATGACAAGCCGTGCAAGGCTCATGATGCCCGACAACTGCCAATGGCTGAACCTGCTGCAGGTCGGCTCGCACTCAGTGAGCAGGAGAATACAGGCAACACTTGGTGGCGATGGCCGCATTGACGGTGTCATGTCTACATACTATTACGGAATAGAGGCCGCCGACAAGCGTGAGGCTTATTTCGCTGCAAAGGACAGCGCCGATTATGTGAAGTCTATTGCCGAGAACTATGAACTGGAGGTTACCTCTTACAACAATGTCTCAATGGACGAGTATACACCTTCTGTGCGTGAGGTGGTTGGTTTTAGCAAGAGCGCCGAGGTGAATGGCGAATACATATACCTTAACCCTATGCTTTTTGCGCATGTCGAGACTTCACCGTTCATCAGCGAGAAGCGCGAGTTGCCGGTGGAGTTTCCTAACCAGTACAAGTATACCATGAATGTGCTGCTCGATATTCCTGAGGAATATGTGCTGGAGGACAAGCCCGAGTCGGGCAGGATTACAATTGCCGACAACGGCAGTTCGCTGCTCTACAGCGTTTCTCAGATGGAGAACAAGATTGTCCTTAAGTATGTGTTCGATATCAGCAAGATGGTATATCTGCCATCCGATTATTCCGAGCTCAAAATGTTCTGGGACATTGTTGCCGAGAAGAACAATGCAATGTTGGTATTGAAAAAGCTGTAATGCCATGAAGAAGTTCCTTTTGTCTTTGCTGCTGTTGATATTGCCGTTCATTGCTGCCGCGCAGGTGTATTCTGTGGTCGAGGAGTACGTGACCGATGTCAGGTACATTTCAAAGACAGAAATGGTGTGCAAGGAGCGCCGTGTAATAACGGTTCTTGACAAACGGGGGCTCTCGGCGGCCAATCTGCTTATAAGCCTGAACAAGGGCTATTCCACATTAGGGCGTTTTTCGGGGTCCATGACCGATTCGCAAGGGACGCTTCTGTGCAAGATAAAGAAGAGTGACCTGGAGTATACCGAGTACTCCGAAATGCTTGCAGATGATGCGTGTAGCTACTTCTACACATGTGAGCCGCCACACTATCCTTTCACGGTGACCTATGAATGGGAAGAGAAGCACAGCAATGGAATAGCGTGGCTGCCTACATTCGTTCCCCAAGGTAACAGCAACCAGCAGGTGTACAAGGCACGTTATCATATTGAGGCATCGCCCGGGCTCGACTTTAGGTATAAGTTCTTCAATGTATCGGCAAACGTTGAGGAGGGTATTGGCGACAAGGGAGGTCGTGTGCTTGACATATGCATGGATAGCCTGCCTGCTTTGCATACGGAGCCTCTTTCTCCGGCATCGTACGAGATTTTCCCCCACGCATATATAGTTCCTGCAACATTTGTCTTTGGCGGTTACAATGGCAGTTATGAGACTTGGGCAGCCTATGGCAGTTGGCTCTTTTCTTTGATGGAGGACAGGGATGTCCTTCCGCAGAACGTTGTGGCTGAACTGAGACAAAAGACCGCTTCCTGCAGCACTCCGCGCGAGAAGGTGCAAGTTGTGTGCGATATTCTGGCGGCAACCACGCGTTATGTCAGCATTCAGTTGGGTGTGGGCGGAATGCAGCCTGCTCCTGCCGCCGAGGTCTGCCGCACCGGTTATGGCGATTGCAAGGCGTTGGTCAACTATGCGCGCGCTATGTTGGGGGAGTTGGGTATCGAGTCCAATTATGTGGTGATAAATACCGAAAGGGAGAATATCACAAGGGATTTTGTCAACGGCTCACAGTTCAACCATGCAATTCTTCAGGTTCCGCTCGATGGTGATACCCTTTGGGTGGAGTGTACTAACCCCACGCTTCCTTTGGGCTACCTGCACGATGGCATCGCCGGGCACGACGCATTGGTTGTCACTGCAATGGGTGGCAAACTGTGCCGTTTGCCTTCATATACCCATTCACAGACAGTGCAGCAGAACAATGTGGCGATTGCGCTTGCCAATGATGGGAGTGCCACAGTTGGAATGCAACGTGAATGCAGCGGTGCCAAATATGAGGGTCTACATTTCTTTTCAAAGCTTTCAAAGGTTGAGCAGCGCGACTATCTGCGTTCGTGCCTGAATATGCCAAATGCCGAGGTTACGGCTATTTCTTATAATGAGAATAGGGAAGGTGTTCCGTCGTGCGCCGTCACTTGTTTGGCCACTGTAGCAAGGTATGCAACAAAAAGCGGTAACCGTTTCTTTGTTCCACTCAATCCGCTGAAGGGTGTGTCGCAGTTGCCGGCAGGTGATGACCGTCGCACCGATGTGGTTATAAAGAGTGGAACCGTCTATGTCGACAATGTTGAGATTGTGTTGCCCGACGGTTTCATGGTCGAGTCATTGCTGCAGCCAATCAATATATCGTCGTCTATTGCTTCTTTTGAGGTGGACGCAGTGCAGGAGGGTAATGTGGTACGCATTTCTCAAAAACTCAGTTTCAACAAAGGACGCTACTCCAAGGAACTTTATGCCGAACTGCGCTCTGTTGTCAAGGCGCTGTACGATGTCTCTGCCTCCAAGGTCGTTGTAAGGAAACAGTAGAATATTCTCCGTTGTCTTCAGGTGTCCTGGCACAATCCGGCGAAAATGCTTGAAATTTGTGCGGTGCTTCTCATTTTCTTCACAATCTCCGTTTTGTTCAAATTCTTCCTTTAGAAGTGAACTTTTTGTAAAAATATGTTAAATTTTCTGTTCTAAATAGCGCTCTTTTTCTCAATAATTGCACAAATAGGGTTAAAATGTGCAATTATTAAAGGTGCATTCTCTTTTTGTGATAATTTTGCAGCGGTTATAAAGAGAAGAAGATTTTAAATATTTATATATGGTTCACTTTTTAAATTACGTTGACGAAGCAATCAAGAAAAATTGGGACAAACCCGCGGTATCAAATTATGGTGCAAATACCTACACTTATGGCGAAATGGCTGCATCTATTGAGAAGATGCATCTCTTGTTCGAAAAGTGCGGTGTAAAGAAGGGCGATAAGGTTGCGCTCTGTGCGAAGAACTCGGCAGAGTGGTGTATATCTTTCCTTGCAGTTGTGTCATACGATGCAGTTGTAGTTCCTCTTTTGCCCGATTTCCTTCCAAGCAATGTTGCCGACTTGACCCGTCTCTCGGGCAGCAGAATGCTTCTGCTTGACAAGAATATATATGATGCTCTTTCGCGCGACGGCGTGCTTCCGCAGTTCGAGTCATTCGAGAATTTTCATGGTCTTGTAGATGTTGTATCGCTTGATGCCGTGGCCGGTTCTTCAAAGGAACTTGTGAAGATGTGCAGTGATGCAAAGAGTGCCTTTGCAAAGAAATTCCCTACAGGTGTGGCTGCAAAACATGTCAACTACTGCAAGGATGGTGTGGAGAGCCTTGCGCTCATCAGCTACACATCGGGTACAAGCAGTGCGCCCAAGGGGGTGATGCTGCGTGCGAAGTCTATCTCGGGAAATATCGAGGTTGCCCGTAAACTTATCCATCAGAAAAAGGACGGTAAGGTGCTTTCAATGCTTCCATTGGCGCACATCATGGGTCTCTCTTTCGACTTTATCTTTACGCTTGCAGGCGGTTGCCACTTGAACATCCTCACAACAAAGCCCACACCGGCGCGTCTGCTCACCGCCCTGGCCGATGTAAAGCCTTTCATGTTCATCACCGTGCCATTGCTCATTGAGAAGATATTCCGTTCAAAGGTGATTCCTGTGCTCAAGAAGCCTTCAATGCGCTTTATGCTTGCAATACCGGGCTTGCGTTCATTGGTATTGAAAAAGGTGCGCTCTAAGGTGCTCTCGGTATTTGGCGAGAATATCGAGTATGCCGGTCTTCTGATAGGCGGTGCTGCCATCGGCAAGGATGTTGACGATGTGATGCAGATGCTGAAGATACCTTACATTGTGGGTTACGGAATGACCGAGTGTGGTCCGCTTATCAGCTATAAGGGTTGGGCGCATCCGATGATTGGCAATGAGGGTGATGTGGCTGCTCCAACAATTGAGGCACGCATTGACTCTCCTCATCCTGCGCGCATTCCGGGTGAGATCCAGGTGCGTGGAGATGTTGTCACTGAAGGATATTACAACAACCCCGAGGCTACAAAGGCTGCATTTACAAGTGACGGCTGGCTCAAGACCGGTGACATGGCAATACGCGACCGCAAGGGGCATATCTACATCAAGGGTCGTTGCAAGAATATGATTCTCACAGGTAGCGGACAGAATATCTACCCCGAGGAGATTGAGGAGCTCGTGAACAGCCTGCCCGATGTGGTTGAGTCGTTGATTGTCAGCCGCAAGTTCGCGATTGTTGCATTGGTGGTGGTTGACAAGGAGATTGCGGGTAACGACGAGAAGCGTGCCGAGCTTGAGCGTCAGGTGTTTGCTCTCAATGCAAAGCTGCCTTCGTACAGCCAGATAAGCATCTGTGAGGTTCGTGTAGAGCCTTTTGAGAAGACTCCTAAGCAGAGCATCAAACGATTCATGTATAATTGATAGAATAGGGCATATACTTCTTTATGGCATTTCTTTGACAGAATGTCCCGGAAAAACATTGGTTCTGTAATTTTTTTTACGGAATCAATGTTTTTTTTGTCACTTTTCCGTATCTTTACAAATTGAGAGAATTATCTTGCACCCAATAGAGCATTTTGTCTCCGGGTGTGGTGCTACGCTCTTTCAAGGCTGATGCTGTGCTGTTGATTGTGAACGGGAAGTGTGTCGGGTTTGTTAATATTGATAATTCTCGCTTTACCAAGCAAAAATAAAAAACAACATATATGGGACAGAATTGGAAATATGAACCTCTTTCGCAGGAGCAGGGCGACCTGGCCAAAAGGCTGTCGGCCGAGCTGGATTTAAGTCCGGTGCTCTGTTCGCTCCTTGTGAGGCGAGGTGTCACTTCTGTTGCCGAAGCAAAGAACTTTTTTCGCCCTAAACTGAGCCACCTCCATAATCCGTTCCTCATGAACGACATGGACACGGCTGTCGCACGTCTGAACAAGGCTCTTGGTAAAAAAGAGCGCATACTTGTCTATGGCGATTACGATGTCGATGGTACAACGGCTGTAGCTCTGGTGTATAAGTTTCTGCAACAGTTCTCGTCGAATATCGACTATTACATTCCCGACCGTAACGAGGATGGCTACGGTATCTCAAAGCGCGGTGTCGATTACGCCTACTCAACAGGTGTGAAGCTTGTCATTGTGCTCGACTGTGGCATCAAGGCCATTGAGGAGATTGCTTATGCAAAGTCTTTGGGCATAGATTTCATTGTGTGTGACCACCACGTCCCCGATGAACAATTGCCTTGCGCAGTGGCAATCCTCAACCCCAAGTGCCCAGGTTCAACCTACCCCTATCCGCATCTTTCGGGCTGTGGTGTGGGCTTCAAGTTCATGCAGGCATTCGCTATGGACAACGGCATACCTGCCGACCAACTGTATCCATTGCTCGACCTTGTTGCCGTGAGCATTGCTTCGGATCTTGTGCCCATAATGGGCGAGAACCGCATACTTGCCTGCCACGGTATAAAACAACTGAACCACAGCCCAAGTATTGGACTCAAGGCTATTATCAGTGTGTGCGGTCTTAACGAGAAGGAAATCAGCATCAACGACATAATTTTCAAGATAGGTCCTCGCATCAATGCATCGGGTCGTGTGCAGCAGGGCAAGGTGGCTGTTGACTTGCTCATCGAGAACAATCTGCGCGCAGCCATTGAGATGAGCCACCAGATAAATGAATTGAACGAGGCACGTAAGGAACTTGACAAGAGTATGACCGAGGAGGCTAACCACATTGTCGAGGGACTTGAGAGTTTTGACGAGCGTCGTGCCATTGTAATCTTCAACCCCGACTGGCATCGTGGCGTGATAGGTATTGTGGCATCGCGTCTCACCGAGGTCTATCACCGCCCGGCAGTAGTAATTACATGTACCGGTGATATGGCAACAGGCTCAGCCCGTTCGGTGACCGGCTTCGATGTATATAAGGCAATGGAGAGTTGTCGCGATTTGCTCGATAATTTCGGTGGTCACACGTATGCCGCCGGTTTCTCCCTTAAGGTGGAGAACATTGAGGCGTTTGCAAAGCGTTTCGAGGATTTTGTATCGGACAATATCCTGCCCGAGCACACAGCACCAGTCATTGAGATTGATGCCGAGCTTGAGTTCCAGCAGATTACGCGTCGCTTCTTCAGTGATCTCAAACGTTTTGCACCCCATGGCCCCGAGAATCCCAAGCCTGTCTTCTGCACCCGTAATGTGTGCGACTATGGTACAAGCAAGGTGGTCGGCCGCCGTCAGGAGCATATTAAACTTGAACTCGTTGACAACAAGTCTAATACAATACTCAACGGTATCGCATTCGGACAAAGCCGTCAGGCAAAATACATAAAGTCCAAGCAGTCGTTCGACATCTGTTATACTCTTGAGGATAATGCATACAAGCACGGCGAGGTACAGCTGCAGATAGAGAGCATAAACACAAAGGCTACACGATAGACACAGATGAAATATCGCGAAATCCTTAAAAGGTTCTGGGGCTATGACGATTTTCGTGGCATACAGCGCGATATAATCGAGAGCATTGGCCGGGGGCAGGATACCCTAGGCCTTATGCCTACCGGTGGTGGCAAGAGCATAACATTCCAGGTGCCCACACTTGCCGGTGACGGACTTTGCATAGTGGTGACGCCGCTCATTGCACTCATGAAGGATCAGGTTGCCAACCTGCGGAGCCGTGGCATAAAGGCTTTGGCAATACATGCCGGAATGAAGACCGGTGAGGTCGTTACTGCGCTTGAGAACTGCATTTTCGGTGATTACAAGTTTCTCTACATATCGCCCGAGCGAATAGACTCGGAACTTTTCCTCAAAAAAATAAAACGCGTCAATGTGCAGCTGATAACCGTTGACGAGGCGCATTGTATCTCGCAATGGGGACACGATTTCCGTCCTGCCTACAGGCGCATTTGTGAATTGCGCGATATGTTCCCCGGTGTGCCGCTGCTCGCACTCACAGCCACGGCAACTCCCGAGGTGGTCGATGACATTCAGCAACAGCTCAATTTCCGCGAGAAGAACTGCTACCGCATGAGTTTCGGGCGTAAGAACCTTGCTTATGTGGTGCGTTATACCGAGAACAAGGCAGCCGAGTTGCTGCATATCCTTGGGCGTGTTCCCGGCTCGGCAATCGTATATACGCTTAACCGCAAGAAGACAAAGGAGGTGTGCGAATTCCTCACCGCCAACGGCGTGACAGCCGAGTATTATCATGCCGGTCTTTCGCCCGAGAGTAAGGATGCCAAGGAAGAGGCGTGGAAAACCGGTAGGGCGCGTGTTATGGTCTCTACCAACGCATTTGGTATGGGTATTGACAAGCCCGATGTGCGACTGGTTGTGCACATTGACCTGCCGAGTTCTATCGAGGCCTATTTCCAAGAGGCAGGACGTGCCGGACGCGATGGTGAGAAGGCATACGCAGTCACGCTTTTCAGCCGAATCGACAAGCAGGTGGTGTCGCGACGCCTGTCCGATAATTATCCTTCCCAGGAGTTCATCCGCGAGGTATATGATGACCTTTGCTACTACTATAATATGGCACTTGGCGATGGCCTTGACTGCACCTTTGAATTCTCATTGGGCGATTTCTGCAAGAAGTATCACCGCCCCACGTTGCAGACCGACAGCGCATTGCGCCTGCTCACCAGAATGGGGTATATTGAATATGTCGAGGAGATGGAGTATGCCTCGCGTGTGCGTTTTATTGTAGATAAGGATGCACTCTATCGTTTCAGGGGCTTGCCGGACGACTATGAACTGCTTATAAATGCCATATTGCGCAACTATAGCGGTCTCTTTACCGATTTCGCTTTCATCGATGAGCGTTATCTCTCGCGCATTACAAAGCTGTCGCGCCACAGGATGTACGAAATTCTGGTGTCGCTGCACAGTAAACGCCTTATCTCATACGCCCCGTCGAAGAAATGCCCTATAATAACCTTTACGCGCCGCCGCATCCTTGGCAGCGAGCTACGTTTTGGACGCTCCGTATATGATGAACGCAAGGCAATTTTTGGCGATAGATTGAACGCTGTCATCGGTTATGCCACAATGCGTGACAAGTGTCGCAGCAAAATATTGCTTGAGTATTTTGGCGAGAAGGACGCTTCGCCATGCGGTAGCTGTGATGTCTGCGCCGATGAACGAAAAAGCATGACAGTGCAGCTTCCGTTGCCGGTTGAAGGTATAATGCAACTACTTTCCGATGGCAGGTCGCATTCGCTAAATGAACTGGAACAACTGGGGCTCACTCGCGATAAGATGAAAACCATGTTGCGCGAACTGTGTGACGAGGAGAAGATAGCCATAGACGGAGACAAGATAAAACTTAATAGATAAAACAGACGGTTTCTGTCATTTCACCAGGAACCATTTAAAAGAAGACACAACTATGATAACATTCCTCATTTGCCTTGCGGCACTTGTAACCGCATATTTTACATATGGCAAATATCTTGAGAAGAAGTGCGAGATAGACCCGGCCAATCCCGTGCCGTCCAAGACAATGTACGACGGTGTCGATTACATCCCCATGCCACGCTGGAAAGTCTTCCTGATCCAGTTGCTCAACATCGCAGGCCTTGGCCCCATCTTCGGCGCGTTGCTTGGTGCAGCTTATGGCCCGGTGGCATTCCTGTGGATAACGCTCGGCGGCATATTCATGGGCGCGATGCACGATTTTATTGCCGGTGTAATATCCTTGAAGAACAAAGGCGTGAGCCTTCCCGAAATAATCGGCAAATATCTTGGAGGCGGAACAAAGGCTTTCATGCGAGTCTTCTCTGTGCTGCTTATGGTACTTGTTGGTGCTGTGTTCATGTCGCAGCCGGCAGGGCTCATAGCATCGAATGTGTCAATACCCTCGCTTGAGGTGGTCGCCTTTGGTGATACCACTTGGGAACTATTCATTGTGCTTGCCGTGATACTTGTCTATTATATCCTTGCAACCTTGTTGCCAATAGACAAGATTATTGGCCGTTTCTATCCTCTGTTCGGCGTGGCACTGCTTGTAATGGCATTGAGCATACTCTTTATTCTCTTGACTCAGAGTGATACATATTCAATACCTGAGCTCACATCGTTGGACAACCAGATTGCTAATCCACAGAAATTCCCTATTGTGCCAATGCTCTTCACGACCATAGCCTGTGGCGCCATATCGGGTTTCCATGCAACACAGTCGCCAATGATGGCCCGTTGCATGACCAATGAGAAGCAGAGCCGCAGCATCTTCTACGGTGCAATGATTGCCGAGAGCATTGTCGCGCTCATTTGGGCCGCCATCGGTATGGCATTCTGGGGTGGAGTGAAGGGACTTAATGCTGCCATCGCTACATATAAAGGCAGTGCAGCCGGAATGGTTGATGAGATAACATCTACAACCCTTGGCCCGGTTGTCGCGGCATTTGTACTGGTTGGTGTCGTCGGTTGCGCAATTACATCGGGCGACACAGCATTCCGCTGTGCAAGGCTCATTGTTTCCGATATGTTCGGCATTTCACAAAAGAGCCTCAAGAAGAGAGTGCTTGTATCCCTGCCTCTTTTTGCGGTAGCGCTTTTCATTATCTTTGCCCTGCCGTTCCAGACAATATGGAGTTACTTCGCATGGTGCAACCAGACATTGGCGGTGCTTACACTATGGTGCATAACGGTCTATCTGTTCCGTAATAAAAAGCCGGTGGCGATAGGTATGTTGCCGGCATTGATTATGACCTATGTCTGCTCGTCATACATCTTCATCTCCCCAATGATGTGCGGCATGGAGAACCGCGCGTTGGCTTATATCCTTGGTGGTGTGCTGACGCTCATTATCGCTGTGGCAGTGCATTTCAAGGCAAGGAAAGGATAATTCCTTCCTTTTAGATAAAAGAACTGCGGCATAGAGTTTGAAACTCTATGCCGCAGTTTATGTTGCAAAAACAATTATTCGTCTTTCTCTATCGTTACCGGCATGCCAATGTAACAATACTTGTACAGTGCCTTGATGTCCTCGTTCCTCATTCTTATACATCCTTCGCTGCTGCGGGTGCCAATGCTCTCGGGGAAGATGGTACCGTGGATGCCAATGTCATTGAACCCCGGGACATTGAGCCTGAAGAATAATGGGCCGTAGGCTCCAAGGCGCATGCCCTGTCCGTCGCCAAAATCGTGCTTCCACGATGTGGCATCGTACATTTTTCTAATCTTGAAATCACCCTCGGGGGTCTTCTTGTCGCCAATCATGGTCTTGTCCCCTAAGTTCTCGCCACATGCGATTGGACGCTGGAAAATTGTATCGCTCTGTTCATTGAGAACATATAGCATCAATGCTTTTTTGGATACGACAATGCGGTTGCCGCATAGTGCGAGCAACGGCATTGTTGCGAGTATTGTTATTGCAAATAGTTTCTTCATAGTTCTTTTTTATCTTGTAAGTGAGAATTTCATGCTCACACCAAAGTCTATCGTGGTTGTGGGGTATGAACTTGTTGATATAAGCGGTATTGTCTTCTGTCCGTCAAAATAGAGGCTGAATGTCAACATCTTGCTGTATGCGTAGTCGGCAGTCATTGAGTAGTTGAATGACTTGTTTCCGCTTGTTGCCTGTGTTGTACCCTTGTCTATGCTGCGGCAGATTGATGACTGGTTCTTGAACGAGAAATCCGCGCGGATGTTGATGTCGTTTCCGCTGTTCTTCTGCTTGCTCTTGCTTGCCTTGTTGCCACCACCGAACAGTTTTACGTTCAGAATCTTGTAGCCCAGGTTGAATGCAATCTCCTGGTTCTGTGTCTCAACCATCTGTATTGCGGTAAGGCTCAGGTTAATCATTCGTGACTTGATGAACTTTGCGCCTATTGTAAGGTTATTGTTGGTTGTTACATCAACACCAATGAGTGGCGAGAAACTCTCATTTATTGATACTGCACCAATGTTGTAGCGGCTGCTTGGTATTGGCAGGCCTGTTGTTGTGTTGTTCACAAAACCTATGCCGCGGCTGTACTCCATGTATGTAGCGTAAGTGCTGTATGCGCCCACGGCATATACACTCTTATAGCCATGCTCAATGTTCACGCTCTTGAAATATTTTTCAAAGAACGGCAGTTTTGACAATCCCGAGTACTTGATTTTCCAGTTCGGGAGTATGCTGAGCATGCTTGGGAAAATATCGTTTCCGCCAATGCCGGTATATGCGTCAAGGAATGCCGGTATCATGACATCGGCCGAGTATTTATCTACACCTCCGTTTGCAGGGTCATATTTCTTTCCTGCAAGGCTGCTCGATACCGGGTATTCGCTACCCATATATTTTCCTTCAAGTCCTGCACGGCGGTTCTCAAGGTTACCAACGAACTTGTCATACACATCGGACTGGTAGTTGTTGCTTGCACTTCCACCGCCGAACGATGTGCCAATAGTGATTGTGGTCATGTTGAATCCGCCCGATTCATTGGTTGGCATACCGTCGTACATGAACTGTATGCTCTTGCTCTGGTTGCGTGTCCAGCTCGCATTCAGGTCAATCTTGAAGTCCCTGAATGGTTCAAGAGTCATGCGTGCCTGCAGATCCTCTGCTGCTGTCGATGTCGCCATTGAGGCAATGCTGTCACTGCGCAGCAACCAGCTCTGTCTTTGTGCCTTTGCGAGGTAGCTGTCATCGATGAGGCCGAAAGCAAAGTCAAGTCCAGGAGCATAGAACCCGTCAACCCTGTTCTGGCCGAACACATCTCCGGCACTCGGCAGGAAGCCCGGCAGGTTCATTGCGTATGCGTTGGTGTAGTTCACCGATGCGTTGCGCACCATCATAAGCATTCGTATCGGGTACTGCATTGCCTTTGCAAAGTTGCTGCGCTCGGTATTCTTCGGCTTGGCAGTAATGGTTACCTTGATGCCGAGGGTGTCCTTGTTCTTGATAAGAATCTTGTTCTCGTCAAGAACCCTGTATTTGAGTTTGTATGTCTCGCCATTTTTTGTGCGTGCCAGCACCTCAATTTTCTTGTTCTTCAGGTTGTGTGTGATTGTCGTTGTGGTGTCGCTTTTCAGTTTTACCTCTTTTGTAAACGCCTTGGGTTTCTCAACCTTGGGTTTGGCACTCTTTTTGGATTTCTGGTTCTTTTTGTTGCTTGCAAAGCGCTTGTTGGTCTCCTCAAGATATGGCACAAGATTATACAGCTTCTCAAAGTTCATGCTTGCCTTCAAGGTGATGTTGCGTTTGTTGGCAATGTTGTTGCCGACATTAACTCCAGCAATGCTGTTGCCTCTCTGCCAATTGTATGTAGCTGCGTATGAACCGTCTGCTGTCAGCCACTCGAAGATAGGCAGTTTGTTCAGCGGCAGGGTATATGACGCATTGAAACTCTGCTGGTAGGCCAACGGGTTACCAAAGCTCTGGAGGCTGTGTTTTACAGAGTCCTTCCAGGCGGCATATTCATTAGGGTATCTCTCCTTGTTCACCGGCACGAAAGGCTCTTCAACCTCGGCATTGGTGCCGGTGTTCAGGCTCATTCTCAGATTAGTCGTTGGATCCCACTTTATAGCCATTGAGCGGTTCCAATAGAACTGCTGCGAGAAGGTGAGCGGAATCTCGTTGTTATCCTGCATTGCCTGCAGGTCGCGACGCTGTAGTTCGTGGTAGGTGCGTGTCATATCGGTGTTCAGAGCCAGCGACTGTGGCAACGGGTTCACTCCCCATTCCTTCACCATCTTGAGCCACTTCGACTTGCTCTTGAGCTTGCCAAATGGCTTTATGGTTTTTATCGGGCTGGAGTAGTTGTAACTCAAAGAGGCCTTCCAGTTGACCCTGTTCTCCCAACTTATAGTACTTCCGGTGTTGTCGGTTGCCGAGTGTGAGAAACTGAAACTTAGGTTCGATGGGTCGTATGGCATCGGAGTCTTGCTCGAGATGTTTATCTTGGCGTTGCTGATGCTGAAATTGCGCATGACAGAACGCACCTCGGCCATGTTCCTAAGTGAGTCGCGGCCGATGTCATCATACGAATCAAGAACATCGTCAAGCTCCAGGTCTGTATCGAACGGGCTGTAGAGTGGTGATGTTATCTCCTCGGTGAACGAATAGTATGTAGGTACTGTTACCTTGAATGAGCGTGGCAGGAAACGGCCGAAATCGACAGTTCCCGTCAGTGAGTAACGGTAGTAGTCATCGGTGCGACGTGCCGCCAGTTTCTCCTCAAGTCCACCGAAGCCGGCAGTCTCAACCTTTCCCTGTGCTGCAAATGAGCCCAGGTCGCTGAGCTTGATGTTAAGGTTACCCTGCGCAGCCCAGCCACTCTTGTTGTTGAAACCTATGAGACGCATCTCGTTGACCCAGATGATTGCCGACTTGCTGCTTGAACTGTTGTTGCGCACACCAATCATCATAACCTTGACCTGTCCTAGCGACGGGCTACCTACAATGCTTATTCTGTTCTTGGGAGTCTCGCTGTCATACTCGCTGTATATGGTGGTATTGGTCACACCCTCGGCATTGCTGTTGCGCAGTGTGTTGCGTCGTGTCTTTATTTCAGTCAATCTGTCGAGCGGAATGTCTATCATATTCTCCTGTGGCCATACAACGGCTGCAGCAACCGAACTGTTGCCATCGTATGAACCGTGTGGGGTTACAGTAAGCGGAACCTCATATTCATAGTAGTTGCTCTTGTAGTCCGAACCGAACCTTACGAACAGTGACATGTCATTGTTCTTGAGCTGTGTGGCATCAATCTCTGGCGCTTCGGCATGGATGAACAACTGTATGCGCTCATACTGGCGTATATCAAGGTTGCTCTTCTTGTAAACAGCACGGCTCTCCTTGCTGCCAAGGTTGTTTATGTTCAGCGCGAGTGCCTGCTCGTTGTCCTGGCGCAATTGTGGCTGGCTGGGATCAATTATTCGTGTCACTCCCGGAGGAAGCACGTAGTTCACGGGCTTGCGGTCTCCATGCTCCTCAATGCTCACGGCCGATGTGGTGAACTCGCCCGAAACCGTTGGCGCTGTATTATTCTTGGATGCAATGGGTTGCAAGTAGGGGCGCCAGTCACCACGTACAAGTTTCATGGTTGCAAAGCGCAACGTGATGGGCTTCTGGAACTGTGTCATATACATGCGGATGAAGCGTATTGACGTGAAATCGCGTATAGAACCCACAGCCTTCTCATACTCGTCAATTGGAATACGGAACTTGTACCAGTTCACGCTCTCGCTGTTACCGTTACGCAACTTGGTAGTTACACTACGCTTGTCGGTGATGTAGTTACGGCCTACCTGCATATCCTCGGGACGTAGTGAAATCTTGTACTGGAAGAAATTCTCATACTCGTCCATTGTGAAGTCCTGGTTCGCGTCCTCCACATCGGGGGTTGTTTTTGCCGCGCTGCTGTAGTCACTGTCCGAGTCGCTTGGCGAGTTACCCTCGCTATTGTTGAAGTATTTGTAGCGTTCAATGATGCCACGCTGCGCAGCATCGTAGTCGCTACCACGGAAATAGTGATACTTGTCGCCGGCAGGGTCGGCGGCAATGCTGTCATATACCTCCTGGCGCACGCGGCCTCTGATAGCGTCAAGGTATGCCTTGTATGTCGGGTGCTCGGCCTCGTCGGCACTGCTGAGTCCGTTGAGTCCGGTATCCTGCTGGTCGCGACTCTCCGAGTTGTTGTCAAATGCATATACAAGGCTGGTGTTTGTCGGTATGCGTCCCCAAACAGTCTCTTCATACTCATAGTTGTTACCATTGGCAGGCAAACCGTTCTCATAGAACTTCTTGCCGTCCTTGAGAATATCTTCCGACACCTCGCCCAGATTGAAGTAGAGGTCGCCGCCCATACCGCTTTGTTCATAGATGAAGGGGTCGAGCATCCAGAACTCAATGTACTGTATGTTTGCGCTCTCGAAGTCGGTGGTGGTGAGTTGACGTGTGATACCTCCCCAACGGTTTTCAGGGTCTTCAAACTTTCCTTCTCTATTGATGTTGGTGTCAAGATTGTAAGGACCTCGTTCATTGGGGTAGTATGTCACATTCAGCAGCGAGAGAGTCGATGACTCGCCGTATGTCGATTCCTTGTTGGGGTACAACTCGCGCTCATATACCTCGCGTACATAATGGTTCGATAGCTGTTCTACATCGCTCTTTATGTGTGCCGGTGTGAGTGACGAGCTACGGCGTGTGAAAAGCGGGTCAATGCTGTACCAGCTTATACGTGCACGGTTGTATCCTGTGCGTATGTCGTTGGTGAGGTTGCTGTACTGCATGCCGTATGGCAGTGACGACAACATCCATTGCGACGGCGATGAGATGTCAATGCCGTTTTCTGTATTCTCAAAATCATCAATGTATGACGCCTCGCTCTGCACAGCCTTTGATGTACCGGCTTCCAGTCTCGCAAATTCGGCCGAGAGGCTTATTGACGACGGCTCGGTGCAACTGATGAGCGGCAGGCGGTCAATCATGTTCGTGAGCCACTGGCTCTGCTTCTTCCATGAGAGGTTGAAACCCCACAGGAAGTTCTGCAATGGCTCAGAACCCATGTCAACCTTTGATGTCAGTGGCTTCTCGGATAGAGACATGAGCGTACCGCCGAACTTGAAGTCGTTCGAGAAGTCATACTTCCAGTTCAATCCCAGCACGGTCTTTCGCTGCATGTTGAACATGGTGTTGCTCTCGAGCGACACCTGTACATTTGTTCCGGCATCAATGATATTCTGGTTCAGGATTGTCACCGTTCCCGATGCGTAGTCCACCTGATAGTCGCTGTTCTCAACGAGTGTCACGCCACCGGCGGTTACCACCACCGAACCACGTGGTATGTTCGTAGAACCGGTCTGGATGACATTGGCTGCCGTGCCGGTGTACTCTCCAATGAGGTAGAACTTGTCCTTCTCGGCAATCTGCTTTGCCACGGTCTTTGTCGAGTCATAGAGCTCATGGAATACATACTTGCCGGCAAGCGACGGGTTGTCGATCTTGCCTTCGAGGTAGCTGCCGAATGGCTCTACCGACGGGAAGAAGATTCGTCCCGATGCCGCGTCAACCGTGTATCCCTGTATGAAGTCAAACACACCGTTGGGGTTCTCCTTGCTGTTGTTGCTGTCGAGCCTGTCGAGCGCAAGCAACTGGAGCAGTGACTTGCCCTTGAGCTCAGCCTCGGGCAGGTATGTGATGTTTGTGCCCAGGCTGTCGCTTGCGTAATATACATCAAGCTTGAAACTGGTGCTTTGCAGGTTACGTGTGCCAAGTGCATAGACATTCTTCATCATCAAGTCCCAGCAACCGTTATTCGGTGAGCATGCGTTCGGTTTGATGAGCTTTACGTAGAGCGTAGCCTTCGACTCCTTTACATCGCTCGAGAACTCACCGACCTGATAAGTCTGTCCGCCGTATGTATATTCGTATGCAACGGCAAGTACCTCATCGGCACGTAGCGGTGTCTTCAATGAGATAAAACCCAGTTCGCTGTTTAGGGTATATTCCGATGATGAGAGCAGTCTCGCGTTCGAGAGCTTCTCATAGTCGCGTCCGCCGTTTATGCCGTCAATATTGTTCAGGATGTTGTTGGCCTGATCAATGTCGCGTACCCCGGCGTATGTAGTGCTCATCTGCGCATACAGGTTGTTGGCGTTGTTGTGCGGTATTGCGGTACTGCCGTTTGCGTTCCACGCAGAGTTGCTTATGTGGTGGCTCTCGGCAATGTCGGTAAAGGCAACAATATTACGTGGGTTGTTGTAGTCGCTTGTCTTGTTTGTGACCCAAACCTCAATGCGGTTGATGTTTATGCCCGACAGGATTGTGGGCAACTGTGACATCGAACGGTCATAGTTGTCGCGGAAGTAGTGCGCGAGGAAGAAGTGCTTGTTCTCGTCGTAATTGGTAATCTCAATCTCGAATGTGGTGAGCTGTGTTCCGCCCTTTGAGTTAACGACAGTGCTGTTCGATGTCTTTTGCGAGACAACCGTCTGCAACAGAAGCTTTCCGAACTGCAGGTCGGCTCTCACACCGAACAGTGACGATGCGCCCTTGATGAGGCTCGAGTTTGTGGGGAACGATACATTTCCGGCTTCAAGCAGTTTGACAATCTCATCCTCCTTGCCGTCATATTTCAGGTTTATTTTCTTTGCGTCGTAGCTGAATGTGGCCTCGGTGTTGTAGTTGAAATCCATGTTCATCTTGTCGCCGACGCTTCCCCTTACATTTAGGTTGATTTTTTCGTCAAAATCGAAACTGTTTGTCCTGCGGCTACGTGACGGCAAAGCAGGGTTGTCTATGCTCTGTATCGAGTAGCCTATCTTCAGTTCAGCATTACCCTGTGTCTTCACGCGCACACCACCGGGACCGAATATCTTCTCGGCAGGTCCAAGGTCAAAGTGCATGTCGGTAAAGTCGAACTTGTTCTTGCTCCTTGAACTCTCCCACAATTCAAAATTCTTCTTGCGGAAGAACCTGCTCATTGAGTTTCTCTCCTGCCACTTCGCATACTCTTCGGGTGTGAGCAGAATGGGCGCAGTAAGTGGCGAACCTTGACCAAGACGAGTACTCAATCGGTATGTTCCATCTACATCGTTGTAAGTAGTGTCCGTTACAATATTCGACGGGGTCTTCAGGTTAAAGGTCTTTGGCTCAATGTCATCAATGCTTTGTGGAACAGTCTCGGCAATGGGGTAGCGTGCCTCAATGGTATCCAGTGTAACCTCCCTGTTTGCCTGTGCCCTGTTTCTTCCCTTGATGGACTTGCGTATTGAGTCATTGCGCACGACACCCTGCGCGAGAATTGTCATTGTCGCGAAAAGCAGGGTGAGTAATACTGATGTGCGCTTGCTCATCTGTTTAGAGTTGTTTGAGAGCCAGTTTGATGACCTGCTCGATTGTTGCAGTCGGTTCGCTCTTTACAATTGCCTGTACCACCTTGTTGGTTGTAGCCGAGGGAAAACCGAGCATGATGAGTGCCGACACAGCACCTTCAATGACATCGTTATCTGGTGCGACAATAGTTGTAGCAGTGCCCTGTACACTACAGCCAATGCCTTTAATCTTGTCTTTCAAGTCAATTATTATGCGCTGTGCTGTCTTCAGGCCAATACCCTTTACACTCTTTATTGCAGCCTCGTTGCCGGTGAAGATGGCCTCGCACAACTCGTTCACGGTGAATGCCGAGAGTATTGTGCGTGCAGTGTTGCCACCGATGCCCGATACAGAGATGAGCAGCAGGAACAACTCGCGCTCCTCCTTCTGGCTGAAGCCGAAGAGCTGGTGGGTGTCCTCGCGGATAACCTCGTATATGTATAGTTTTACGCTCTTCTTGTCCTGCAATGCGCTGTATGTGTTCAGGGTGATGCTTGTCTCATATCCTACACCACAGCACTCCACAATGGCTGTTGCCGGTGTTAATTCAGCAAGTTCCCCTCTCAAATATTCAATCATAATAGTTTATTTATCTAATTTCTATCTTTATAAGAACGTCGGAATGGCGTTTTTATTGCGTTATTTTAATAATAATACAAAAACACCCGCGAGGGGTGTCTTTTTATTGTTGCTTTTTCTCCGTTCTCTCAATCCTGAGCACCTGGCTGCAATAGTCTATAACCGCAGGGCGGTGTGTTACGAAAATCAGCGTCTTTCCAATCTGGCTTTGAGTCAACCGCTTGAGCATCTCCTGCTCGGTGGTCTCGTCAAGAGCCGATGTCACTTCATCGAGAATCAGGATACTTCCGGGACGCAGGATAGACCTTGCCACAGCAATGCGTTGAGCCTGTCCTTCGCTCAGTCCGCCTCCCCGTTCGGCTATTGGAGTGTCAATGCCGTCTGGCAACTCAAGCACATAGTCGGCACATGCAATGTGAAGTGCCTTCTTCATCTGCTCCTCGGTAGCCTCGGGGTCACCCATGAGCAGGTTCTCCCTGATAGTTCCGCTCACAAGGCTGTTGCCCTGTGGAATATATACGAAATTGCGTCTGGTAAGTGTTGACGAGGCGTGTCTTTCCTTGCTGTTGTAGAGTTCAATATTTCCCTCCAGCGGGTTTATGAGCGCAATGAGCAACCTTATGAGCGTAGTCTTTCCGGCACCCGTCTCGCCCACAATGGCAGTGCTGCTGTTTGGTGGAAAATCAAACGAGAATTTGTTGAGAATGAAGCGTTTGCCCTCCTCGTATCTGAAGGTTACATCATTGAAGCGCACACCGGCTGTCTCGTTGAACATTACCGCATTGCCCTGCTGCTCAATGGGGATGTCCTCGAGTTCATAGAGACGCTCGGCAGCCGTGAGTGATGTCACAATGCTTGGAATGTAACGGCTCAGGTCCATTGTAGGGCGCTGTATGAGTCCTACCAGTTGCAGGTATGCGGCCATTGTACCATATGTTATCGCTCCGTCCTGCAGGCTGTTGACACCCCACATGAATGCAATGACATACCCGGCTGCAAAGCCAAGCTGAATGAGAGTGTATGCGCCAAGCGAGAACTTTGCACGGCTGGCAACCTGATTCTGCAGGCGGTTCTGCAGCTTCGACAGCTGCTCCTCAGTCGAGTCATTCTGTTCAAGCGACTTAATCAGCTCCTTGTGTTGCAGGCTCTCCTGCAGCACCGACTGTATGCGGCTGTCACTTTCGCGTACATCGCGGTTCAGCTTGCGCATCTTCTTTATGTATGCACGGCTCAATGCCAGGCATACGGGCAGTATGATGAAGATTGCAACAGCAAGCATCGGGCTCATGATGAACAGCAGCACGAACGATGCCAGTAGCTGCGTTCCTGCCACAACCGCGGCAGGTATCACTTCGGTCATCAGCGTCGTTATGCTCGAGACATCGCCCTCCAGTCTGTTGGTGAGGTCGCCTGTGTGGTGTTTCTGCAGGTGCATCCAGTCGCATCTCAACAGTCTTGCAAAGACATCGCGTCGCATTCTGTTACGTACCTTGTTGCCGGTGACCGCATGAATCCACTTGCTTACAGCACGCGATGCAATCTGTACAAGCATCAGGGCTGCTATTATAAATCCCGTTGTCACCAACGAACCATCCTTTACTCCGGTGGCAATATCAATAGCATGTTTACAGGCGAGTACCCACGAGAGTTGGCACACCACATCGAGCAAGCCTATTGCTGTATTTGCGGCAGCCTGTTTGCGCACCCCTTTCGAGTTGCTCCATAGCCACCCGAGTAGCCTTTTGATGGATATGTTGTTTTCGTTCCTGCTCACTTTGTGATAACAATTTTTTCGAGTCCAAAAATATTAAAAAAACTTCATTGGAGGGTGCTGTTGGTGGTAAAAAGTGGAGTTTGTTGTCAATAAATCCCGATATTTGCAGTTTTTATGATGAAATATGTCTATATTTACACAATAGAAAAACATAGGCTATGAAAAAATATATAATTCTGTTGGCAGCAGTGCTGTCATTCACTCAGTTGACTGCAAAAGAGAATCTTGACCGCACAGGCAAAATTGCCAAGGACTTCAAAGCGCGACGTGAGGTGGTGACCGGTGACGGTTATTTTGATATATTCAGTACCTTGACTGGTAGCAAACTGCAGGCAATGCAGTTCCTGTATGCCTACATGCCACTCCCCGATATTGCCGATTACAGCGCCGAGTTCCACTTGAAAAACGTGGAGTATGCCCTTAAGGCGCGTGCCGAGATGCCTTGGGGAAAGCGTGTCCCGGTAAGGGAATTTATGCACTTTGTCCTGCCTGTCAGGGTAAACAATGAGAACCTTGACAACAGCCGCGAGGTTTTTTATAAGGAGTTGAAAGATAGAGTAGAGAATCTCTCCATGAAAGAAGCGGTACTTGAGGTCAACCATTGGTGTCACGAGAAGGTGACATACACCCCAAGCGACATTCGCACAAGCTCTCCTTTGGCAACAGTTCGTACAGCCTATGGCCGTTGTGGCGAGGAATCCACATTCACCGTTGCAGCTTTGCGCGCAGTGGGTATTCCTGCCCGTCAGGTATATACTCCCCGTTGGGCACATACCGACAACAATCATGCATGGGTTGAGGCGTGGGTCGATGGTGAGTGGCATTTCCTTGGTGCATGCGAGCCCGAGCCTGTTCTCGACCTAGCCTGGTTCAATGCACCTGCATCGCGTGGCATGCTCATGCATACCAATGTTTTTGGCCGTTATGATGGCCCCGAGGAGGTGTTGAGTGTAACCCCTTGTTATACCGAGATAAACGTCACAGCCAACTATGCACCCGTTGTGACAACTTCCGTACTTGTGACCGATGAGAACGGCACTCCATTGAAGACAGATGTAGAGTTCAAGATATACAACTATGCCGAGTTCTACACTGCAGCGACAAAGACAACCGATGCCCGTGGCCGTGTGACAATCACATCGGGTCATGGCGATATGCTGGCGTGGGCTGCAGTCGGTGGCAAGTTCGGCTTTGTGAAATTCACTGCCGGCAAGGAGAACAATGTGAAACTTGTTGTTGACAAGGCTCCAGGTTACAGTGCAACACTGGAGATGAACATCGTTCCGCCACGTGAACGCAACACTGTGCCTTTTGTCAGCGAGAAACAGGCAACGGAGAATGCCCGTCGTTTTGCCTATGAGGATTCAATACGCAACGCCTATGTCGCAACATTCATAACCCCCGAAAAGGCAGGTATGTTTGCCCAGTTCCTCGGCTTCAACGGCTTGAACGAGCGCGATGTCGTTCAGTTGCTCATAAAGTCACGCGGTAACTACAAGACCATCATGAAATTCCTCTCAAAAGTACCGCAGCAGGAGCGTGCTCTTGCCTATTTCCTCCTCTCGGCAATCTCGGAGAAAGACTTGCGTGATGTGAGCCTTGATGTCCTTTTCGATCATCTTGAAAACAGCGCACGCAATGGCGCCTTTGACAGGGATTACCGTAATTACATCCTTAATCCACGTGTCAGCAACGAGATGATAACCCCCTACAAGGCATTCTTCAAGGAGCAGTTCAACTACGACCAGCGACGCTTCTTTGCCGGTGACCCACAGCGTTGGGTGACATGGTGCCGCGAGAACATCAAGGTCGATGCTCAGTGGAATCCGCTCTCGCTCTGCATGTCGCCTAAAGGCGTGTGGAACATGCGTGTGGCCGACCCTCATTCGCGCGACATCTTCTTTGTGTCGGGCGCACGTGCAATGGGCATCCCTGCCCGCATAGACGAGGTAACAGGAAAGACACAGTACATGGAGAACTACAAGTGGGTCGATGTAAACTTTGATGCTGTGGCAACAGAGGCAAGGAACGCCCCACAAGGTACATTGAAGGCAACCTTCACCCCGACACAATTCAATGACAACCCACGCTACTACTCGCACTTCTCAATATCAAAGATTGTCGATGGTCGTCTGCAACTGCTTGCATACCCCGAGGAGGGAGTTACATGGGAATCTCTGCTCAAGAACGGAACAGCAATGGATACCGGCAACTACTTCATGATGACAGGTACCCGTATGGCCGACGGTGGTGTGCTTGCCAACCTCACATTCTTTACAGTAGAGGAGGACAAGGAGTGTCTTATTGAATATGTGCAGCGTGAGAGCAGCGAGGAACTCCAGGTAATTGGCGATTTCAACAGCGAGAACATCTTCTACGATACAACCGAGGAGCGCGAGCGCTCATTGCTCTCGGCAACAGGCCGTGGCTATTACATTATTGCAGTAATTGCTCCGGGCAGCGAGCCAACCAACCACTTCCTGCGCGATGTGATGCCATACAAGGAGGAGTTCGAGAAGTGGGGTCAGAAGATGGTGCTTCTCTTCCGTGACAAGGACGAGGCAGGCCGCTTTGTGAATGACTTCCCCGATTTGCCATCGACCGTGGTGTGGGGAACTGATGTCAATGGCAAGATCTATAACGAGATTGTTAAAAACATGAAGCTCGAGAATCCCAACCGTCCGCTTATTCTCGTTGCCGACACTTTCAACCGCGTGGTGTTCGTCTCACAGGGCTATTCAATTGGCCTTGGAGAGCAGTTGGTAAAGGTTCTGAAGAAACTTTGAGACTATGTTTGAACCGATAAGCCCCGAGGCTCTAATGACAGAGTTGTATGCAGTCTATGGATATACCGTGTCGCTTGATTATGCAATCAATTACATTGAGATGAACGGATATGCAACCGTTGACGATTTTCACTATTGGTTGCAGTCATTGGGGTAGAGAGTATTCATTCATCTGTATTTGAACATAAAAATAGCGGCTTCCACTTGCAAGTGGAAGCCGCTATTTAAAATATAATCAAGCATTATTCCATTGCAGCTTCAATATATCCTGCAAACTTTTCCTGATCTGCTTCGCTCAAACTCTCAGCATATTTTCCCACCTCTTCAAACCACGCTTCCTGAGCTGCGTAGTCATCATCGCTAATCTTCTGAGCTTTTTCAATAAAATACTCAGCCTTTGCTTTTACTGAACTCTTTTCATCGCCACCACAAGAAACCATTGCTGTAAGGCAGAGTGCCAAAGCCAATGTACCAAAAATCTTTTTCATAGTTATAAATTTTAATGTGTTAACAAAAGCAAATGTAACTCTTTTAAAATAAATTACCCCCCCCCCGATTGGTTAAAAGGTGTTAAAACCGAAGGCTTGTATTTTATCATCTCACCAGCACCTTCCTGCCGTTGATGATGTATATCCCCGGTTGGGTAATTTCGCTCAGTTTGCGCCCGCTGAGGTCAAAAATCTCTTTGCTCTCTGCTCTTTGCTCTTTCACCTCTTCAATCGCCGTTGCTCCCTCGGGTGCAAGGTTGAAGTTCGCGTAGTGCTCCGAGTCCTGTTTCCATGAGTAGTCGTCACCCTGGTATGGCTTAATGGCATCAAGCTTGAACCAACCGTTACCGCTGCCGCTCCAGCCGAAGTTGAAATGGAAATAGCCGTTGTCGGTGTAACCGTCAATTACAAACATGTGGCGGCTGTCGCCCGTGCCGCTGTTGTTTGCGGCGTAGGGCACAGGGCAACCATTGTCAAGGCTCTCCCTAATCTTTGCCTCCCACTCATCCTGGGTGTGCTCACGCTGATAAGATGCTGCTATTTTGGGGTAGTTGAAATATCTGTTCAGTCTTGCAGTCTCACGCTCCTCGTTGGCTGTAGTACCGTTTGCACCGAATGTTGAGAAGTTCGCGTGTGCAAGGTGCGCCATAATCTTTGATACCTCATATATCTGCTCCTCGCTCCAGTTGTCGTCATAAACAAGCGGCATGTTGTCCCAGTCATAGACCCTGTCGGTGATTTCAACGTATGTAGGTGCCTGGCAGTTGTAGAGAACTCTTGATGTTCCCTCCTTGGGGTATTTGTGATAGCGCATCACAATGGCATACGCTGTGGCAACGCAGCCGGTCTTTGCATGTCTTGTGCCGCCATACGATGTCCAGCACTGCTCGTTGAAAGGGTAGTTCTGTCCCCAACTTGCAGTCTCAAGCAATACCACGACATTGCCGCCGGTCTCGGCTGCAGTGGTCTTCTCTACATTGTCGGTCACTTGCGCATTGGCATTTACTATGCCCCAAAAAGATATAATGGTAACAGCTACACAGAAAAGAAGTTTTTTCATGACAGTGTTTTTGCTCATTTGGCAGTGTTCTTGTTTGTAAATTAAACAAGGGGACCAATGGCCCCCTTGATATGTTCTTGTTTAGAGCTTCTTAGTATCCGCCCATTATAGACTGCCCATATTCAAGTGCACACTTGTTGTAATACTCAATCTGCGACTGTGTCAGTTTGCTTGCAAACTCCTGCTCCTCTCTAGCAATCTGCTGCCAAGCATTGCGGTCACCTCTTGCGGCAGCATCAGCCGATCTTCTCACGATTGATTCAGCCTTTGATTTGATTGTCGCGTTAGAAATGTTTGAAGACAGTTCTGTCTTGGCTTTGTCGCTTTTGTTGTCACCACCGCATGAAACCATTGCAGCCATGCATAGTGCAATGGTCAAAGTTGCAAAAATCTTTTTCATAATTAGAAGTTGTTTTAATTTCTTTCAAAAATATTATTTACATTATCCGCAAGAAGTGCTTGTCTTTTTATGCCCTTTGTTTTCACGAACCCGCTCTTACTCGGCAAAGCAAGTAAACTTTCTTTGCGCTCGCTTACTCGCGGCTTTATCTTATAAATGTGTTAGTAAGTTAATATTGGCATATGAACTGCATTGCCATACGTTTTTTCTTTGTGGAGCTAGAGGGAGTCGAACCCTCGTCCAAACAGGGAAACCATATGCTTTCTACACGCTTAGTCATCGGTGGGGTTTTCGAGCGTAGGCAAGACCGCGACCGCCAACCTGCGCCTTATCCTCTAAAATGTCGCCACAGCATCGAGGCCTGCAATGGTTAGTCCCGATTTGCCTGCACCACCATATCGGATTACTTCGGAACAACAGTGTCCGGGTGATGTCTCGTCCCTGCACCTGGTGCTGGGATAAAGCTAATCTACTATACTTCGATTAAGCAGCAAGAGCGTAGTTATTGTTGCCAGATAAATTTTTGCCTGCTCATATTATAGTGCGAACCGGCAATGCACTGCGTGCTTACATACCTTTTCTACCCGCTGTCAAATCCAGATAGCCCCGGTCGTAAAAAATGTTTTGTAATCCTTTCAGACTTCGCCACAAAGTTAGTTCTAATTTTTGTTTTTGCAATAACGGTTTCTCTTTTTTTATTGTTTTGGGCGCAAGTAGAATTTTGGTAACTATTTTTGTTGTATCTTTACATTCTGTTTAACGAGGATAAATTTGACTATGACACATCTCGAGGTTTGGCTCACTGCCGTTGCTCTGGCAATGGATTGTTTTGTAATGTCTATAGCCAGTGGCATCATCCTTAAGAGGGTGATGTGGCGTCCCATGCTCATCATGGCATTCATGTTCGGTTTCTTCCAGGCGTTGAATCCGCTTATTGGCTGGCTCTGTGCTGACAAATTCAGAACAGTCATTGAGAATGTTGACCACTGGTTGGCCTTTGCCATGTTGCTTTTCCTTGGCAGTCGCATGATTTATGAATCGTTCAAGCCCGAGGAAGAACGCAAATTCAACCCTTGCAGTTATAAGGTTATATTCACCCTTGCCATAGCAACCAGCATCGATGCACTTGCTGTTGGCATCTCATTCTCATGCATGGGATATAAGGCCGTCTCATCGCTTATCTATCCTTTGGTTGCAATAGGCTTTGTATCGTTTGCCCTTTCGCTTTTGGGAGTGATGATAGGTGCCAAGTGCGGTAAGGGAATTGGAAAGAAACTGCGCGCCGAAATGCTTGGCGGTATAATACTTGTAGGCATTGGCATAAAGGTGCTTATGGAACACCTGTAATCCCGGATTATGCGTACTTGGCTCAGAAACATATCATTCGGTTCTCTGGCACTTGTTGTGGCTGTGCTCATAGCCGCAACCCTTTATGAAAAATTCCACGGTACAAATTCTGTCCTTGAAAACATATATCACTCCCACTGGTTTGTAGCCCTGTGGGCTGTTGTTGTGCAGACGGGTACACTTTATATATTCATCTCCCGTATGAAACGTCTTAGTGCAGCATTCGTGTTGCACATGGCATTTGTAGTGGTGTTGGCAGGAGCTATGACAACTTTTACAACTGCCGAACGTGGAACGCTTTGCGTTTCGCAAGACGCTCCTCCGGCATCAATGTATGAAACCGCAAAGGGTGAACTGAAAAAACTCCCGTTCAGGATAAATCTATATGATTTTACAATAGAGCACCACTCCGATGGTTCCCCGGTAGGGTATAACGCACAGCTTTGCTTGCAGTCACGTGGTGGAGATGTGGAGAATGTAAAAATCTCCATGAATAATCCTGCCTCGTACAAAGGATACAGCCTGTATATCATGGGGCATATAGAAGATGTCGTTACCCTGCTTGTCTCTTATGACCCTTGGGGCTTGCCAATTACATACACTGGATACGCCTTGTTGTTGGTTGGTGTCTTGTTCATGTTTCTTGACCCCAAGGGAGGCTTCCGTCGCAACCTTGCCTCATTGCACAAAACCCTTTCAGCCTCAAGCAACAGTAAAGCCGGAACATTCATGCGTCGGCTCCGTCTGTTCTTTGCCTTGTTACTCTTTATGGCAATTACATACATGGGCGTGTGCCGTTGGGTCGAGACCGGTTATTTCCCTGCATCCAATGGATATGAGACAATCCTCTTGCTCGCATGGTGTGCCCTGTTGGCAGGTGTGCTCCTGCGCCGCCATTTCTCATCGGCGTTGTCCTACTCCCTTGTGCTTGCTCTTGTTGCAATCGCAGTCGTTCTCTTGAGCGGCGGTTCATCTTCGGGTGCAGTCATGCCCGTGTTGCGCACTCCATTGCTTGGAGTTCATGTTGCTCAGGTCATTGTTGCATATATGCTGCTTGCCGCAATGGCGGTGAATGCCGTTGTTGCGTTGTGGTACAGATACCGCCATGCTAACATAGCAAAAATGGAGCAACTGGCACACGTCGGGAGGGTGGTGCTCTATCCGGCAGTGATGCTGCTCATAACAGGCATATTCACCGGTGCCGTGTGGGCAAACCTGTCATGGGGACGTTATTGGGGTTGGGATCCAAAAGAGGTGTGGGCCTTGGTAACAATGCTCATAGCAGCCGTGGCATTCCACACCCGTTCGTTGCCATTTATCTCAAAACCACTTCCATTTCATCTCTTTTGCATTGTAGCGTTTGTGGCAATGCTTTTTACCTATTTTGGCGTCAACTATTTGCTTGGCGGTTTACACAGTTATAATTAAATACAACGACAAGAGGATGACTTAATTAAGTCATCCTCTTGTCGTTGGAGATTGACATTTATTCAATCTCTTCATGCCAGGGAGTAGGGCACGATATTACATGTTGCCCCAAATGTTATCCCAGTCACCGCGGTGTCCGCCCGAGAGTTGGTCGCTTCCGTCGGGGTTTGCATAATCTTCACCTCCACCACCATCAATCCAAAGATCGCCACTTGACCCGTCTAGTATTGGAGATGTCTTGACTTCAATAAATTCGATTGTAGGTTTTGTATATCGTTTCATAGTAGTGATATTTTCTTTTATCTGCAAGGACAGTTTCCTGTCCTTGCTGTGTTATTTATTTTACGAATATCTTTTTGCCATTGACAATGTAGAAGCCAGGTTCGGTAATCTCGTTGAGCTTGCGGCCCTGGAGGTCATAGATTGTATCCTCAACCTCTCTCTCAATCTCCTCAATCTCGGTAGTTCCGTCATCGAATACAAAGCGGAAACCTGTACCCTGCTGCAACAGCTGTGCAAAGTTACCCTCAACAGGCAAGTATGCCTTGTGACTGTTGTTGGTGAATGTCGCTGTTGCTCCACCTGTTATGTATGAGTTGTTAGAGAGTGGATACATACCAACTCCATTACTTTTTTTAGTAAGGATGTAAGCATCCTTGTTTACATAACTCTTTGCAACTGTTCCCTCAAGAATGTTTCCAACCGCTTCGGCTCTTGCCGCGTCTGTATTCTCAGTGATGATGAAATCGTATATCTTCGCCTCGTCACTCCTTAGGATTACACCTGTGTTTGCAGGGATAATACCGTTCTGCAACATTGTCATTGTAACCCATGAATCGGCTGTAATATTCTTCTCTTTGAGAACATATGCTCTAACACCCTCGGGGATTTCAACTGCAACAGGCGCGTAGAATGTAGCGTGCAATGCCGAACCAATGGTTACAGGAAGTGACTCAACCTCCTCAAGAACAAAGTTGTGGTTTGTTGCATGGTTATCGGGGTTGCCACTACAGTGGTCAACATAGCGTGTTGTGCCATCTACTGCGTGCAAGTAGCTTGGTGCAGCAATGGTTGTTGTCTCTCCGCTGGTTGTTATTGTAACAGTGCCGCTTGTTCCAACAGCCTGCAGACCGCGTGTTCCGCCATCCTCTTTTATGTATGTACCCTTGTCGTATGAGAGCAACTTGTTGTCGGCATAGTAGAAGATAGATGCGGCGCCAGTCTCTTTTGTCATAAGCAATGCGTTAGCCTTATTGGTTACACCGCTTGCCTCGCTCTGGATGTAGTACCTGTTGGCAGGAGTTTCTGGAGTTTCACCGCTGCCTTCACCTTCGTCACCTTCACTATTGCCTGTTTCTATCATGGTCAAAGCTGTTACATATATATATCGGCCTATAATTCCAGATAGTTTGAATGAAGTTTCCCCTTCTATAAATGTGATTGTTTGTACACTCGTACCTCCATTCAGTGAAACATTTTCTGAATTGTAAGAAACGGTCATGTCATATGTTCTGTAGCCGTTCTTATAACTCATCTCTGTTAGGGTGTAACCTTCGGGAACAGTAATTGTATATTCAACAGGTGTTGTAACTCCGTCAATGAGGTGCAATTGGAAACCATTATTGTATTTCATTGATGCAATTTCAGTTCCATTAGCATCTCTTGCAATAATATTAACTCCGTTATCACTAGTCCATTGCGAATAAGTGGTCTTATCTCCCGTTTGTCCACCGAATGCTCCAGTTGTCAAATCTATTGTCACCACATCTCCAGCCGCTCTTGCAGCGCCTGCGCTGGCTGCAGCTGCGAAACCGTCATATCCAATGCGGTAGTAAACACCGGCTGTGGCATTCTCAACAGGGAGGAAGTTTGCAACATACTCGGCATCCTCCATATTCTCCACATTTGCAATGCCGGGGATAGTGTATGGGTTCTCGCTGCTGACAACATCTGTACCCTTTGTCCAGTTTACAAAGTAATAACCGGTATTTGCGGTTGCTGTGATGGTTGCCTCCATATTATGGCCCACCTTAATGGTTGTTCCTGATGAAGTGTCTGATTCTGCAGTTACTGTACCATAGCTGTCATCATTTGCACGAACGGTGAGGTTGTATGATGCAGGCTCAAAGGTGGCTGTGTAAGTTACATCCTTCTCAATGGTGATGACAAGATTTTGCTCATTGCCCACAATGTTGTCATTCTCATCTTTCCAAATTGTTTCGTAGCCATAGCTTAACCAAGTGTTTATCATAACCTCGGTTCCTTCTTTCACAACGGCTCTGTTACTTGCATCATAGCCCAATGATGTTCCATCGGGGAGTGTGATTTTAGTGACATATCCAATTCTATTGCTTTTGGGTTCACCTATTACAACACAACCACGGAAGAAGCGTGCCTGGTATGTTGCGGCCTCTGTTGCCTGAACAGTTATTGCAAGCTCTTTGCTCACAAGTACATCGTTCTTGTACCAACCGTCGAACAGGTAGGCCTTCTGGTCGTAGTCGGATGATGCAACAAGTTCAACATCGGCACCTACAACGAAATCGGCATCAGTTGCCCACGCCTGTCCAATGTTGTTGATGATAGCCTTTACATTACCATCTACAGCGTTAGTTACAGTTGTGCCGTCGGTCGATGCAACTGTGATGTGTATTGCAACTGTGCCTGTTGGAACCTCATTGAAACGTGCAGTGTAGTTGATGTGGCTTGTGACGGTGAATGTATAACTTGCCTCAGCGCTTATTAAATTCTCTCCATCGTACCAACCTGCAAAACTGTAGCCAGTACTTGGTGTGGCTGTGAGTGTCACCTCGCTGCCATGTTCAACATTTGTTGCGCTTGCGGTTGCGCTACCGCCCTCGCCGGCTGTTACATTGATGTTGTATATGTTGATTGCAAAGTTCACATTAATGTTTGTCACCCAATTTTTTGATCCACTTGTGCTTGTGGTGTATTCAGCATTTTCGCTAAGTACAGTACTGGTAGAATCGGACCAGTTTACAAAGTGGTAACCTACGGCAGGTGTAGCTACAAGAGGAAGTTGATATCCAATAGGAGCTTTTTTCTTTGTAACATTCTCCTCGCCATTGATGCTTGTTGTTCCGCCTTCAGTTGGTTTAATGTTCAATTTGATAGCCGGCCATCTCCAGGCTTCTTCCAATATGGCAGCGTATGCATTGATAGTGTTGTATGTCAGGCCACCCCATTTTTCGAAATCACCCAAGTTCTCAACTATTGGAACCAGCGCGTCTGTAATGATACATTTGCCTTCTCCTACACCTGCATAGTAATAGTACATTGCATATGTATCATTGAGCATGACTTCATAGTAGGGTGATTCAACAAACTCAAACCAAGCACCCTGGTGACCATTGCTGTTGTAGTGTGTAGCGTAGTTGTAACCGGTTGCCGATGTGGAACAAAGATAACCCTTTTCTTCGCCCACGTTTGCTGTAAGAGAATACTGTGCATCGGTATAATAATCATTTCCTGCAGGTTTCTTCTCGATTGTGAACACTGTTGCATCTATGGCATTCTCTACATATACCACATTCTGAGCATCACCATTGGCAACACTTGTTACCTGAATGTATTTACCTGTAAGCTCGTTCTTGAAGATGAACTCAAAGCTGTTGTTTACGTTGTAGATAGCCCAAGCAATCTTTGGATTACCTCCCATGGTGTTGTATGTAGGGTGGTCGCCATAAGCGTAAGAGCCTGTAACCTTTGGTACATAAGTGTCATCAGCACTTGAAGCCGACAGATATACCGGGTAATCGTTGTTTTTTGTATTTGATGGCCAGTAGATATTATGCCATATCTCATTCTGAGCATTACTTACTTTGAATGGTAATATGACATTGTTGGTATATGTATAAGAATTGCCATTAATCTGGAGCTTACCATTGTCAATAACTTCATCTTCACTTTTTTCACCTAATGCTATATAAGGATACAGCTCAACCAACTTGGCAGCAACAGTTTCTTTTGTTATACCGTTGGTGAAGCCGTCCAACCGAATGCGATATTCATTGGTTTGGCCTGCATTGGTACCGATAATCTCAGTCAAGACAACATCTACAACTATCTGCTCAAAGTTCGCCTCAAGGCTCAATGCCTCGCTCACAGTTACGGTGTATGGGTTTTGGTCACTTACAACATTGCTGTTTCTTGCTTCGGCTGTTCTTGCAGCTGCGCTTGCCTGTGCAGCAGGTCTTGTCCAGTTGACAAAACGGTAACCGGGGTTGGCTGTTGCAAGAATTGAAACCGTTGCGTTAGCAGGTACAAACTTGTTGTTAACAGTCTCGGCAGCACTGCCATTTACTGTAATTGACACACTACCGGGAACAGTTTCTGTTTCCTCATCATTTACAGTCAACACAACCTCGCGGTAGCTCTCCTTAACGTTCTGCACAGTCTCGGTGTGTGTGTTAAGGGTGTTGAGAGGCGTATTCGCAATATTTTCTATAATAGCCTTGATTGCATTGATGTCGTTATTGTCGGTGTAATTGCCATCACCGGCACCAAACTTGGCAACATTTTCTGTCAAAGCATCAATAATAGCCTGATAGTCGGGAGCCTCAACGAACTCAATCCAAGCACCTTGGTGACCATATCCGTTATTACTATTGTTGAAATAGTGTGTTGCGTAATTGTAGCCTGTTGCCGATGTTGAGCAGAGATAACCTGTTGTCTCGCCAACCTTTGCAGCAAGTGCATACTGTGCTGGAGTATAATAATCATTTCCTGCAGGCTTGTTGAAAATTGTGAACGCTGTTGCCTCCTCAATATTTTCAACATAAACTACATTTTGAGCACCATCATCGGCAACATTTGTTACCTGAATATACTTTTGGGTAACCTTGTTCTTGAAGATGAACTCAAAACCGTTGTTTACATTGTAGATAGCCCAACTGATTTTTTCATTACCATCCAATGTATTATATGTCGGGTGGTTACCATAAGCGTATGAGTCTGTTACCTTTGGTACATATGTGTCATCTTTACTTGAAGCCGACAGATATACCGGGTAATCGTTCTCTCTAGTGTTTGCCGGCCAGTATATGTTGTGCCATACAGTTGTGTTGGCATTACTTACCTTGAATGGCAATGTCACAGTGTTGGTGTATGTGTTGTCTGCAATAGCACCGTTCTCGCCCAATGTAATGAATGGGTATGTTGTTGTCAGGTAAGTTGCTACAGCAGCTGCATCGTTGGGAACGTAGTCGAGTGTCTCTCGGTAGATGTTGCCCTCTGTATCGGTAAGCTCAATGTTGAACTCAACAGGTACATATTCAACATCTGCATTCGGGTTAAGGAAATTGTTGTTTGTAATCTCCTCAATTGTCAAAGGAACATATACCATTGAGTAACCATAGGTGTTGTCGTCGTTATGACAAGGAGCCTCCTCAAAGAAGAATGCTATCTCGCCATTCTCCTGCAGTGCCATTGCGCTGTATGCGCTCTGCACTGTGCTCACCTGCAAGCCCTTTGTCCAACCGCCTGCAATTGAAGACGGAGTCTGTGTCTCGTTGCCAATCTCCTTGTACCAGATGGTTACATCCTTGCGGTCCCAAGTGCTTGAACCACCCTGTGGCTGTGACTGCAACAGAATTTTTGTAGGCTTGCCGTTGGTTTGCTTTGCGTCAAGGCAGATTATTTCACCGTTTGTGCCGTTTTTGCCTTCATTGCTGCAACCGCTGACAGCAGTGCCCCAAGTGCCTTCGCCGGCAGCCTTGTCGTTGCCGTATGTGAAGACATTGAACACACGGCTACCACCGCTTGCGTGGCGTGAACTGAGCAGAACCTGTCCGTTTGGCAGAATCTCAACCTTTGGCTCGTCAGCTTCGGCTATATGTGTTTTGCTGCCACCGAGGATATTCCAGGTTGCACCCCAGTCATCCGAGAACAGAACATAGTTGTTTGTGCTGCGTGCGCTGTTCTTTAAAAGGATTGCACCATAGACACGTGCCTTGCCTGTGCCGTTGAAGTCGGGGTCAACAGCCAATTTACCGCTGCCGAAGAATGTTGCGTATGCCTCGTCGAAGAGACCAAAGATATTGCTTGTAACCTCCTCTTTTGTCCAAGATTGACCATTGTTGTTGCTGTAGATACGGTAGGTCTTATTTTTGTTTGTTGCATTGGCATTGGGGTAGAATACATTGCCGGCAACAGCCATAACAAGGATGTCCTGTCCGTTGGCTACAATAGCTGCATCGCCGTAACCGAATGTCGATGTACCCTCGGCTATAGTCTGCTTTGCAGTCCAAGTTGCACCGTTGTCGTCGCTTGTACGCATAACAAGGTCAACTCTGTTTGTTCCTGTGCCGTGGTTGTCGCGGCCAATATCATCGTGGCTGTGACGGTAGTCGCTCACTGCAACAAGGCGGTTTGTGCCGGTCTTTGCAATGGCAGGGATGCGGTATGAGAATTCATCATCATCGTAGAAGAGTGTCACATCATTGGTTGCTGTGAACTTTGCAACAAGCGGAGTAGTCTCGTTGATTGCTGCAACATTGTCAGCTGTGAGTGTCGGGTTTGTTCCAAGTGATGTCGCGCCAATGTAGAAACCGTTGAACTCAAAGCCACGATACTTGCGTGTGAATGCAAGTGTTGTACCCTCGGCGAGTGGCATTGTAAGCTCGCTTGCTGTTTGGTGAGCTGGAGTGAGCTTCATTGCTGTTCCGCCAATGGTTATTGTACCCAAGTGAGTATTTGGATTATCGTTTCTCCAGTTCTCAACCTCGGCCTGGAACATTGCCGGCACAAACTCCTCTTCAATGTATGTGATTTCAAGAGCTGTGATGAAGATACCATTTCCTGCAGTTCCACCTACACCAATGTTAATGGTATTGGTTTCAAGTCCTGTTGCAGAAATAGTTTTTTCTGTAGTACCACTTATTGCAATAGTACCGGTATTGTTGTTTGTAGCGGTATATGTAACATCACCAGAGAATGAATCACCTTCTCCCCTGATAGTCATACTATATCCTGCAATTTTATATGGTTCAGGGATAGAAATTGTAAAATTAGTTGCTTTAGCCAAATATGGAGTTTTATTACCATTAACCTTGGTAGTCCAACCAAGATTGTTGTTAGTAATTCCATCCACTTTGATTGTTACAGTTGGAGTTGTGTTTACAACTGCTTTGTAACCCCAACCGCTGTTTATTGTATTACCGGCATAGTTTGTATATGTAACATCTGCAAATGTAAGATTCAATGTCTTCTCGTTAGAAGGGATAACCTCCTCGAGAACCCAGGTAGAAGCTGCGTTTGAAGCTGCATCACAATATACATATCCGTTCTCTGCCTTGAAGTAATCGTCGCGCTCAACACCGTTATTCATGTTCGTGTTGTCCCACTTGATGAGGTACTCAAGTTCGTTACCTGTTGTCTCAAAGGTGAGTACTGTGGCATCGTTTGCGCTGGTGGTGTTTGCATTGGCATTCCAAGCGTGGCACTTGATGTAGTTGCCGCTGTTTGCTTTCAGTTTATAGCCATCGCCGCTCTGCTCAAAGAGGAATATCTGTGTGTCGCTGCTTTCGTTCTTGGCAACAACAGTTACACCACTTGTTGAACCTGTATTGTTGCTTGTATTTGCAATGTTCATATAGTTGGTGGTGTTCTTTACCTTCAAACGGAAGAACTTGCCTGCAAGAGATGTTGTTGGTTCTGTCGGCGTATTTGACTCAAAATTTGCAACATAGTTTGAAGCCTGTGCCACGCTTACATTGCAAGTTGCTTCGGTGCTAACCACATTTCCGCCCAATGTCCAGTTTACAAAGTTGTAACCGGTGTTGGCGGTAGCATAAAGTGTTATCTGAGTTCCGTTTTCAACATCGCCCTGTGTCTTTTGGCTACCAGTGCCAACTGCGAACTTTGCTGTACCACCCGCTGCAGGGTTTGCAGTCGTTGTAACGGCGTAGGTTGTTGGGGTTGGGTCAGGCTCCGGCTCCGGCTCTGGGTCGGGAGTTGGGGTAGAGGCTCCGCCTTCTGACTGGATGGTTACTGTAACTCCATCTTCCAAAATTGCCAAGCCGGCACGACCGGCATAAGTTGAACCCAATACAAACGAAGTGCTTTGTGAATTGATGTCTGATGCAGAAAACACAACGCCTGCAGCAGCATTATTTACATTTGTTGTATTTCCTCCAATTGTAACATCAATTGTGTAAGAACTACTGGGGCTTTTACCCTTAAAACTGTAACTTTTTATTATATAACCTGCAGGTGCAGTCAATGTATAAGTTATATCCGAAACAAGTGTCTCAGAGTTTCCTACAGGCGCTTTTGCGAAGAATGTATTGACGGTTGTTGAAAGGGCATAAGCCGGCTCAGAGCCTTTCGAACAGTTCAATACAATACCGTCGCTTGTTGTCCAAGTGCTGCAATAAGATCCATTAGCTCCACTTATCTCTACACTCGAAATGTTAAATGTGCAATCTTTCTCAACCAGCACATTTGCCTCATCGTCAAAGTTTGCAACATAGTCATTGTCGGATGCACCTACTTTTACCTGTAGTGTGTTCTTTGTGCCGACTATGACACCGTTCTTTGTCCAATTTGCAAGTGCATAACCGTCGGCAGGGTGTGCGGTGAGGGTTGCGGTGAAGTTCTCATTAATTTCTGCGCTTGCAGTTGTTCCGGCAGTTCCACCATTGATTGAAACAGTACCCATATTTGAAGGTGTAGCTGTTGCAGTAACGGTGAATTTTTCTGTTTTTGGCGCAAGGTTAAAGAGTGCGTAATGTTCTGCACCATCTATCCAAGAATAATTGTCGCCTTGAGAAGGAGTGATAGCGTCAAGTTTGAACCAACCATTACCCGAGCCGTTCCATCCGAAGTTGAAATGAAAGTAATTATTGGCTGTGTAACCATCAAGGACAAACATATGGCGTGTATCACCTGTACCACTATTATCTGACGCGTATGGTATTGGGCAACCGTTGTCAATGCTCTCCTTGATTTTTTCAATCCACTGCTCCATAGTAAAGTTTGCCTGGTATGAGGCATTGATGAGCTGGTAATTGAAATAGTCATTCAGAACCTTGCTGTCCGATCCTTCGTTTACAGTTGTTGCACCGGTGCCTATACTTGAAGGGAAACAGGCGTGCAGTATGTGTGAGAAGAACTTTGAAACCTCGTCAATCTGCTCCTGTGTCCAGTCACTGTTGTATGTAAGAGGCATCTTGCTGAAATCATATACTCTGTCGGTTATCTCTACATATGTAGGTGCCTGACAGTTGTACAGGGTCTTGGCTGTTCCTTCTGTCGGGAAACCGTGATAACGCATTACAATAGCGTATGCTGTGGGTACACAGCCGGCCTTTGCATTGGTCGAGCCACCATAACTTGTGAAAATCTGTTTGTTGAACGGTGAGTTCTGCCCCCAACTGGCGGTTTCAAGGTAAACCTTTTCACCCATCGTGGTGGCATCGTAATTGTCCTGCGCACTTACATTTGCTACCATAAAGATGGCGCAGATGGCAAGCACTGTTACGCGTAGAAAGTTTTTCATGGTGTGTTATATTTTGTTTTTTATTATTTGCCATTTTGTGCAATTTACAAATGTAGTAATAATATAAATATTATTAAAATTTAAAACGATGTTTATTGTGTGTTGCGGCAAAAACAACAAAATTTCAAAAGGCTCTTATATATATTCAATCTCCCTCCGCTTCGCTCGTCCCTCTTTTGAAAGAGGGACAGTATTTGTTGCTCTTGTATATGTTTAATCTTCCTTTAGGCCTTTAAAGCCCTTTTAGGCATTATTATAATAACATAAAACGCCCCTCGCTGGTGCGAGAGGCGTTTTATGTTGTGTGTTGCCTTAGTTACTCCACATAAACCTTCTTGTTACCAATGATATATATGCCCTTAGGAAGGCCTTGCAGTTTGTTCACACGGCGGCCATCAATGGTATAGACAGGTAAATCTGTTGTAGTTTCCACGACGTCAATTCCGGTTGTTTCGCCTACAACGAGGGTGGCATCAACGATAAAACCACCATTGGCAATGATACCATTGCTACCGGTTGGAGTACCGTCAGCAGCGAGCTGTCCGCCCGGGTCTACGCTATTCCAGTCAACCTTGAAGCGAATACGGTAGGTACCCGATTCTGCCGGAGCCAGGAATGAAGGACAAGCCATGGTATTGCGGCTATTGCCGGTGAGATATGAGCCTGCAGAATTATAGCCGCTTGCATCATTGTTGAAATCTCCCGAATAGAAACTGAAACTCTTTACCTCGGTACCCGTCTGGTCGGTGTTGCCTTCGGCAAACGAGAATTGTTTGTCGTTGTTTTCATCAATGAATACATAACCGTGCATCCATGTACCGGTATATGAAAGTTCTGCTGTCAAACTCTCACCAGGCAAGCACTTCAGATAGTTGCTTTCCTTTGTAGTCAAGTCATTGTAAACTTTACTGCCGGTCACATTCAGGGTCTGTTTTTCGCCACCGGCAGCCGACAATGACACAGCATTGAGCTTGCGGTCGGTGCGGGTCGCTGTGGCGTTCTTCGGGAAATTGACAGGATAAGTGCCGTCATCCTCAACTTCGATTTCACCCTCCACTGTAGCAAATACTGCAACGAGGTCTTTGTTTTCAGTCATTACCACTGTGTATTCGGGCTTGTAAGAAACGATAGTTCTGCCTTTGCGCCATCCATGGAAGAAGAAACCTTCTTTCACCTCTGCCACGACAGTGAGTTCTGTGCCCGGTTCAACATCCAACGCTTTTTCGGTTGCATCCTTGATAGCCACTGTACCACGCTCGGCAACATTGGCCGAGACTTTCAATGTGCGGTGTGTCTGGGCAGCACCAAAATCAAACGGCAAATCATACATTGTGCCATAGAAACCGGCGTTGGCCGACTCGCCGCCACTCTGATCTACGCGTATGCGGAAACGGCCATTCGTCGCATTGCCTGCAGGCACGGTGAATTCAGCTTCAATCAATTCGCCCAAAGTTGGCTTTACGCTTTGTTCAAAAGTGCCGTCACCGTCAAAGTCGGCCCATACTGTTACCTCCAAACCTATCTCGTTTGCACCAAGTAGCTTTGCAGTCAACTTCACATTACCTCCGTGCATCAACTTCGCACGTTCCTTTGTGTATAGTGTGTAGCGTCCGGTAGTCGCCGGTTTGTAGTGTAATTCGGACAACACGCCCTCGCCGGTGATATCCACTTGAGTCAAGCGGGTCTTTGCCGAATATGTTCCACAAGGCATTCTGTAGGCAGCGATAGCAGGGCAGACATCGGGGTCTTCATCGGCTGGAGGCTCCGGAGCTGTTGTATTATAACTGGTCTCTGTGATTTCCCAATACGAATTTCCACGACCTGTCTTCACATAGTAGGCTACAACACCGGTAGCGCCTTTGTTGAGGCCGAGTGTCGCATCTTCGTTGTAATTGATTGTACCTTGGTCGTTGGAAGCCAGGAAATATGTCGTACCGCTACCGGTTGTGCCGGCTCCGGTACTTACATAATATTCCACAGGGTCATTACCCAAGCTCACATTTGTACTCAATGTTATATTAGACGACTGCATATATGTTTCAGTCGCAACGTTCTTGATGTAATAGCAGTTGTCCTTGCCTGTAGGGATAAACTGCCACACATACACACCATTGTCTGCATTCAGTGCACCGGTCTGCATCATCCCGTCTGCTGCGTAGATATACGAGCCCGATTCACCATTGCGGTTGATTGTATAATATTTGTCTTGTTCAAAGGCCCAACCTTGAAAAACAGTGACCAGAGACAAGAATAGGAAGAATATCTTTTTCATATGGATTTCTTTGTTTAAAGATGTGGAAAAATCCGGAATAACCAAAGCACACCCGGTGTCCGAGGTGCTCGGCCTATTCCAATGATTCACTACATTATCTCTTTGTTGATTCTCCTGGCATAGTCACTTTGAACAAGTCGCTGGTTGTATGCTCCTGGTTGATGATTTGTACCATCTTTTGAACCACATCAGGATTTTCTGCGGCAACGTCAGTATCTTCGTGCACATCAACAGCGAGATCGTACAACAGTGTCGCACCATCCTTCACTACCAACTTCCAGTCGCCCATACGCAACGCCATCATATTTGTCTCGTGGAACTCCCAGTAGAGGAATTCATGCTTTTCCTGTTCAGCATCATTTCCACGAAGGGTATTATTGAACGAGATACCGTCCCAATATTGTGTAGCTGTGCTCGCCTTACGACTGTAAGCATCGCCGTTGAGTCCTGCATAGTCGAGGAGTGTAGGCATGAGATCATAGAATGCCAACTGGTGATCGTTCACTGTACCTGCAGGAACCCCGGGGCCTTTGACAATAAACGGAACACGGATACCGCCTTCGTGTGTAGAACGCTTGGTTCCACGCAACAGACCGTCACGGTTGAACCAATCGGGGTCAGCTCCGCCTTCTTCGTGAGGGCCGTTGTCTGATGTGAAGATCACGAGAGTATTGTCTGCAAGTCCCTTTTCTTCCAACTTCTCGAAAATTTCGCCCACCTGAGCATCGAGACGAGTAATCATGGCTGCAAATTGTGCATGTCGGTTGGAATTCTTGTAATACCAAGAGGAGAATGCACCGCCAAAGCCACTATCGTCACATTCAAATGCCTGGATATACTTTTGCAAGATACTGTCATTAGGCTGCCACAGCTCGGCGTGAGGCAGAGTATAGGTAAATATACCAATGAATGGCTTGTCAGCCTCCTGACGGTCTAACCAATCCAAAGCATATTGGTGAATGAGGTCGGCTGTGTATTGCTCGCGATTCTCATAGTCTGCATTTCCTGACGACACATCACGATGCTGGATGTTCTGCTTCAATGTATCTACCACAATATGCTTGTCGCCATACTTCTCGGGGTCGTAACGATTCAAGAAGTTTGGATAGTATGTGTGTGCCTGGAATTGGCAGATTGGACCATAGTAGCAGTCGATGCCACGCTTGTTGGGCAATGAGGCCGAACTGCTGGTAGCAGAGGCACTGGTAATGGTATTGCCGTCTGCATCCACTTTATAGGTATCGGGGTAGTTCATGTTGTAGTAACCACCGGCCCACTTTCCGAACATACCGGTGCGATAGCCTGCTTCCTTAAACAATTCAGGCACAATCTTATGTGTGTTCTTATAAGGCTCCTGACCTATGATATGATAGTCTGGATTCGAGCCAAACATGTTTTCCCGACGTGCACTTTGCCAGTACTCGCGATTACCACGTACGTGAACGTGGCCTGTATGCTGGCCTGTCATGAAACAGGCACGCGATGGTGCACTCACCGGGCTACCGGCATAAGCTTGAGTGAAGCGCATACCCTCGGCAGCCATTCTGTCCAAGTTGGGCGTAGAAATCAATTGTTGACCATAGCAACCCAAATCACCGTATCCCATATCGTCGCACATTATATAAATAATATTAGGACGATCTTGTGCTGCAGCCACGGCAGGCAGGATGCCGGCGAAAAGCATAAATGCATTCTTTTTATTCATACTAACTATCGGTTTTGTATTTTGTTTACAAATAAAACTTTTATTGTTCCATCAAACTTTTTGGGGTTCACCTCAATGGTCAGGTAGAGCCTTTTCATAAAATGGTTGGTTATGTGTGTAAAAATAGTATTTATTTTTAGAAAATGCAATATTTATAAGGGATTAAGGGTGATTAAGGGCTCTAAGGGTAATTAAGGGGGTTAAGGGCTCTAAAGGTTCTAAGGTGCTAACATTAGTTTCCCTTAATGTTCCTTAGTCCCCTTAGTGTTCCTTTCACTCTTTATACTCCTTTTGCTGCTTTCAAAAAACGGAGCAGGTCTCCGGAAAGGCCTGCTCCGCAACTTAAACTAATGAAAAAATTTACTTTGGAAAGTAAATGCGTGTAGTCAAAGAAAAATTGTCAAAAACTGACTTGTTTTGCCAGTTTGCAAAGCTCGCCGATAGGTCAATTTGTGGATTAGTTCCAGAGGTTATCCCATTGGCTCGCTTTTTTATCAGCGACCCGCGGGGCGCAACCTGTGTCTGCGCTGCCCGCGACCATTCGCTAAAAAGCTCGCCGATAGGTCAATTTGTGGATTACTGCCACAAATTGCCCCATTGTCAATGCGTGCCTCAACGAGACCCGCACGGCGTGACCGAGATGTCCACGCTACGTGCGACCAACCTCTGCACGCATCAAAGGAGCCACCTTGTGTCTCCACTTCGCTCGTGGGGAGCCTAATTAAAGTTGACAAAGCCGCCTTTTCGCATCCCGCGCGGCATGACCAATGTCCATGCTACGCGCGACTAACTGCTGTCGGCTTTATCGATTAAAATAAATGAGGAGCCTCCTCATTTATTTTAATTCCAGAGGTTACCCCATGTTCCGCGGCTGCCACCCGAGAGCTGGCCACCGTTTGAGGTATCTACTGTCTTTTCGTTATCCATTTTGAGTGAAGCTGCAAGCATTGCCTCCGCCTCAACATTTACCTCTACCATGAGAGGTGATACATAAGTCTTCTTCATATATCGTATAATTCTTTATTCGTTTTTTTATTGCGCCAGTAGGGGCAGACCGATGTGTCTGCCCTACATTTGCGCTATTTCTGCAGGGCGAACACATCGGTTCGCCCCTACATTATGTGATTTTTACTTTACAAGTGTTTTTTTGCCATTTACAATGTAGATACCGGGAGCAGTGATAGCCTCTACACGGCGGCCTGTGAGGTCGTAAACAGTTTTCACATTTCCGTTTTCCGTTTTCACCTCTTCAACGCCTGTTGTACCCTCGCCAAAGCGGAAGCTGAAGTTTGCTGCACCCTGTGCTGCTGCAGGAACTGCGCTTACAGGCAAGTATGCCTTGTTGGCATTGTTAAGGAAAACTTTTACTGAACCAGATGCTTGACTTAGTGCTATAGTGGTCATCTGTGCCTTGTAGAGGCCGGTTTCGCCTTCAACAACACCAAGTATGTAAGCCTGACCAATGATGTTGGTGTTGATTACTGTACCCTTGAAAAGGTTGCCGGTTACGGCTGCTGCATTTGTCTCTGATACACTGAAAGTGTACTCACCCTCTGCGCCCTCAAGGATAACGGCTGTGTTTGCAGGGATTACATTCTCAATCTGTGTCAATGTTACTTTCTCACCATTGAAACTTCCTTCGGTAATGTAGTATGCCTTTACATTCTCGGGGATTTCAACCTCAGCAGGTGCATAGAATGTAGCATAGCCGACACCGCTGATATTAGCCTTGAATGAAGCAACTTCTGCAACCTCATATACATAGTGGATAGTCCAACCGCCGGTTCCGGTGTTATAAACAGGAGTGCCGTTTGAACCATTCTGGACGTTAATCCAGTTGCTGCCTTTTACAAAGCGTACAAGGTTGGCGTCGTTGCTGCCTGTGATGTAAAGGTTTGAGTCGCCGTCGCCGTTGAATGTACCGTCAACGCCGGGAGCTGTTGCTGTAAATACTGCAGCATTGTCAATTGTTCCAAAATCCTTTGGTGATGATGTCTGCATGTATGTGCCGTCCAATTTCTTCAAATAGTATGAACCGGCTTGACCTGCGTTCACAGGCTCCCAAACAAAAATTGCATCATTTGTGAACTCCTCCTCGCTGTAAGGTACTGCGCCAGTGTTGCCCACAAACCAACGGTTATTTGTGTAAGAGAGGTTTTTGATTGCAATGTATGTGGGCTCGGTTTTTGCCATCAAATCACTTGCTGTAACCTGTGTGAGGTATGAAACTTCTGCGGGTTCTTCAGGGAGCTCGGGAGTTGCAACCTCAGTGTCAATAGTCACCTTGAACAATCCATAGAAGCAACCATAGGCTGTGTAGTTGTTGACAATGTTGATTTTGAGTGTTACGGTTCCGTCAGCAGCCTTGATAGGGGTACTTGGAACAAAATTTACTGTTACACTTTCACCTCCATTAGAGTTCACCTTGATTGCGACCTCGTTATGTTGAGCTACTGTGGCGTCATCCTGCTTTAGAATGAAATCAATATGCTGTGCGTTTGCATTGTCGCCCTGAAATGCACCACCGCCATTCAAAGCAACGCTCTTGAGTGTTATGGCCGTGAATTCGTAGTTGTCGGGAACACCTGCAATGGTAAGTGTTATTACGCCCGCCGCATCACCGGTCATGTCCTTTGTGTTCTTGTCTGGGCAAAGGATGCTTGAATTTGGAAATGTTGCGCTATTTGCTCCAAATGCTTTCCAGTTGTAGTTGCAAGCGATAGTTGAGGTGATGCCTGTTGCATCAACATCGCCAGTGCCTGTCACTGTAACATTTGCGTCAGTGCCTGCCGCACTGTTGTTTCTTGAGAATGTCAAGTCAATTGCATTCTGCGCCATTGTTGCTCCACAGAAGAGCGCAAGCGCCATAGATAGTAAAATTTTCTTCATATAATTAAATTTTGCGTTAATGAATACTTTTTAATAACGCAAATGTAACTATAAAGAAAGAATTCACCCCCCCATTTAGTTAAATAATGTTAAAAAAGGGGGCTAAGGGGACTAAGGGAGCTAAAGAAAACATTAGTGTTCCTTAGTTCTCCTTATGTTCTTTAGTCTCCTTTTTAATCCCACCTTAGTGCTCCTTTAAACCCTCTTATTGTTCTTTTTAGAATAGTCATTGTAAACTTTTATTGCAAAGATGATGCAGCTGCATGTGCCGGTGACTGCGTTTGTGATGAACATTGACCAGATGATATTTGGCTGGTGCAGCAGTCCTTGCAACATAAAGGCGAAGGCACCTATTGCCATGAGCAGGAATGCGGGTACTGATATGCCGTCGGTGTTGCGGGTGCGTATGGTGGTAATTGCCTGTGGCAGGAAACCGAGAATGAGTCCAATGCTTGCCACATAGCCACAGATTGTGTAAAGGGTTGATTGTTCCATTGTCGTTTTTATTTCATAACAATGGTTTTGCGTTTTTGTTGTAGGGGCAGACCGATGTGTCTCGTTGGGCAGACACATCGGTCTGCCCCTACAAAGTAAACCGCATCATCGCCCAGCGGTTGTCCTCGGCATAGTCGAGATAGCGCAAACCGTGCTGTGCAGCCTCGGCCTTGAGAACCTCCATGTCCTCGGTGTAGAAACCGCTGATGAAGAGCAACGAGCCTGCGTGCATGGCCTTGACATAGTTTACCATGTCCATGAGCAGGATATTGCGGTTGATGTTGGCAATGACCACATCAAAGCTGTCGGTAGGCTTGATGGCATCGGCACCACCCAGGCGCACCTCAATGTCGGGGGTGTTGTTGAGGATGATGTTCTCCTTGGCGTTCTCAAAGGCGAATTCGTCGATGTCAATTGCAACTACATCGGTTGCTCCGTGCTTGCGTGCAAGGATGGCGAGCAGGGCTGTACCGCAACCCATGTCCAGAACGCTCTTGCCTGTCATATCCTGGGCAAGGATGGCGCGCAGCATGTGGCAGGTTGTCTGGTGATAGCCTGTGCCGAACGCCATCTTGGGGTCTATGAGTATGTCGTAGCGTGCTGCCGGCACATCCTTGTGGAATGTGCTGTGTATGACGCAGTCCTCGCCAAGCACAATGGGCTGGAAATAGTTCTTCTCCCACTCGGCATTCCAGTCCTCGCCCTCAATGAACTCGTCGGTGTAGGTGATTGCGAACCCTTCGAGGGGGAAGGCTGCGACAACAGCTGCAACGGCATCGGCGTCATAGAGTGCCTGTGGGGCATAGGCCGACATTCCGTCTTCCTCGGGAAGGAAACTCTCGAAGCCCACCTCGGCAAGCAGTGCTGCAAGTACATCGGTGGCCACTTCCTCGTTCGGGGTCACGGTGAATTTTACTCTTGTATAATCGTTCATGGTTGTTGATTTATGCTCCCCTCCGGTCTTCGACCACCTCCCCTCGTGAGGGGAGGAGCTTTCAAACTCTCCCACCTTGATGTAACAAGGGGGCTTTTACGGGCGAGGGGAAATTATTTGTTCAATACTGTGTTATATACTTTCTCTATTTTCTTTATGAATACGGGGAACGCAAGTTGCTCTTCGAAGGTTCTTCTTGCAGCCTTGCCTATCGCACTGCGCTGCCCGGCATCTGCCAAGGCCTTTATGGCCGCAGCAAGTGCCTCGATGTCATCGGGCGCAACAAGCAGGCCGCTCTTTCCGTTTGTGATGTACTCGGGCTGTGAGCCGTTGTTGCTTGCTACAACAGGCTTGCCGTGCGACATGTATTCGAGTACTGAAAGGCTGCCGGCTTCGCGTACACGTGACGGGCAGACGCCAATGTCGGCTTTTTCAATAAGGGGGTGTATGTCGGTTACATGCCCCATCCAGCTTATCTGCTGCGCTATGCCGGCCTTTTCGGCTATGTCGTGCAGTTCTTTTACATACTCGTCGTTGCCGCTGCCGGCAATGACGAGTCGCGCGTTGGGCAGGGCTGCCATGGCGTATGCCTGTAGCAGGGTGTCTATACCCTTCTCGGGCGAGAGACGGCCGTGGAACATCAAGGTGAGTTCCTTGTTTGGTGTGCACTCTGCCGTTGCAGTGGTGTTCTTTATGCTGTTGTGTATTACATGGATCTTTGCGGTATCGATAACCGGCGAGGTGCTCATGAATTCGTTCTTGGCAAGGTGCGAGACGAAGACTATCGCGTCGAGCCTGTTGTAGATTGATTTCCTCTTTGCTGCCTTGACAAGGTGGCGTGTCATTACAATGCGCACGTTTCTGTTGCGCGAGAGGGCGCGTGCGCGCACTGCTGTGGTGGCGTCCTTGAAGTTGTGGACATGTATTATGGCAGGTTGTTCCTTGCCAATGATTCTTGCCAGTTTGAACGGGCTTACAATGTCTATTGCGCCCTTCAGTGCCATTGTGGTCATCGGTAGGCCGGCCTCCTTGAAACGGTGGGTGACGGCATCGATGTCGCGCGACACAATGGTTACTTCGTGGCCTTTGGCTGCAAATGTCGTGGCAAGGTCAAGAACATACAGTTCTCCGCCGCCCCAGACTTTGTTCGATACAAGGTGTATGATTTTCATTTTTTTTATTGTTTCAATGTGCTAATATAATGTTATTAAGTCAAGCTTTATGCATGGATGCCTCTTTTTTTCTCACCGTTGACTTGAACCGCAGGTAGAACATCACTCCGGCACTGGTGAGTCCAAAGGGGAATGACATCCACACTCCCTGCAATCCCCAGTCGAATACGAAACCAAAGAGGTAACCCACCGGTAAAGAGATGACAAAATATGCGATAAAGGCATAGAGCATCACTGGCTTTACATCGGCAATGCCTCTTAGGGCGTTGGAGTAGTTGCATTGCAGGCCGTCACCAAACTGGTAAAGGATGAATGGCAAGCTGAGCGTTGCTACCATTGTGGCGACTTCCCGGTCGTCGTTGAATATGCCGCCGATATGCTGTCGCAACAGGTATATGATTGCCGATGCAATAACTGCCATCACCAGTATGAGATGAAAACCGGCACTTGCGGTGTGCCGTATGTTGGCTGTGTCGCCTGTGCCGTTGTAGTTGCTCACCTTGACTGCAACTGCTGCTGCCATGCCATAGTATAGCATGAAACCAAGTTGCCCCACCGTGCACATTATTTGGTGGGCAGCGAGTGCGGTTGTTCCAAGCCATCCTACCATTATGGTGGCAAGGCTGAACGATGCTGTCTCCAGGCCCATCTGAATGGCCACGGGAAGGCCGATGCGGAACAGCTCTTTCTGGTTCTGCTTGGTGATCTTTGTGTGCCAAAATCCAAGGGTGTACTCCCTGTAACGCTTTTTCTTGAAGAAGATTACAAGGAAAATGGCGAGCATTGCCATGCGCGAGAGCAGGGTGGAGATGCCGGCGCCAAGCAGTCCCAGTTCGGGGAAACCGCACTTGCCGAAGATGAGCAGGTAGTTGCCTGCGATGTTGAGCATGTTGCCCATGAGCAATATCCACATGGATGTCTTTGTGTCGGTAATGCCGTCGGCAAACTGCTTGAATGCGTTGAATAGCAGGATGAACGGCATTGAGATGAGCAGGGTGAGGTAGTATGGGCGCATCAGTTCAAGCAACTCCAACGGCTGACCCAACTTGTCAATATTCAGGTACAACAGCCACATTATGGTCACGAGTATCAGTGACATCATGCCGTTGGTAAAGAGTGCATTCCTCAACATTCCGCCGGCCTTGCGCTTCTCGTCACTGCCGAACAGCTTGCCAATGATGGGGGTGAGGCCGTATGAGAAACCTGTGGCGAATATTATGGCAAGGTTGAATACGTTGTTCACAAAGCCTGCCGCTGCCAGGTCGTTCTTGCCGTGATGCCCCACCATGAAGGTGTCGATAAAGGATACAAAGATTATGCCCAATTGTCCAATGACAATGGGCAGTCCCAGCCGGGACAGTTCCTTGTAGTGCGATAAGAACGGTTTCATTGACAGGTCTTTAACATATGTCTTGTCCTGTTTCCTCAAAATATTTCTTCATCACCAATAGTGAGATGAGATCCTCCTGCTTTTTGTTGCGGAACTGTCTTACATACTCGTTGGCATTCTTGATGATGGCCTTGACTTCGTCGATGTGGTTGTTGTAGTATTCGATACGCTCGATAAGGTCAGAGTAATCGGGCTTTATCTCAATGTAGTGGAAATTGGGAATGAGCCTACCCTCCATGAACCATGTCTCATATACCGGGCGTGGCATTACTGCTACCGAGTTGCTCGACATCACCCATTTCAGGTTGCTGGCAACATCGTTGCCTTCGAGTGCCATGATGTATCGGTAGTCAAGGTGCTTGGCAATGGACATGTTCTCGGCACGCCATTTCTGCGGGTTGATGGAATTTGGTGACGTGTCGCGTACATCACACATTGGATGGTCTGCAAATTTTTCTATGAAATCCTGTCTCCTGGGTTTTCTATATACATATCCGCGGAAAAGAATCTTTGGCATTTTCTTCTCGAACGGGATTGTGTCTTCCACAAAGAAGAAATGACGCACTTTGTCCATCTTCAGTATCACCGAGTTGGCGTTGTTGCCTGCTATCGGGCGGCTCTTGACGAATGTGGGATGTTCGGGTACGGTTATAATATCGCCACCTTTTACCATCCAGCGCAAGTCGCGGCGGAAACAACGGGCATATTCGTATGAATCAAGAAAATAGACGCTGCCGCCGTTCTTCTCCTTGTATCTTTGTTGTGACAGTTCTTTGGCACTGTCGGGGAGCTGTGCGTTGCTTAGTTTGTTATAATAGTTCACACGCTCCATTATATATTCATAATTGGGTAACTCGGGTGCTTTCGCAATTCTTTTCAATGTGCGTTTGCGCAACAGGAATTTCGGATACAGCATCAGCGAAAAACCACGCAAATAGTACAGGAATTTGATATTCTTTCTTGCTTTCATTGTCTATTGTCTATTGTCTGTTGCTTGTGTTGCTGTTATTTTACATTATGGCTACCAGCTCCATCTCAAAAATCAATGTAGAATATGCGGGGATGGGGCCACTGTCGCGTGTGCCATAGCCCAACTGGTAGGGGATATATACAATCCAATGGTCGCCTATATGCATCTGTGTGAGTGCAATCTGCCAGCCCACGATGAGGTCGCTGAGGCGGAACGCCTCGGGGTAGCCACGCTCGTAACTGCTGTCGAACACCTTGCCGTTGATGAGGCTGCCCTTGTAGTGGACGGTGACGACATTGCCACCGCGTGGGCAACGGTCGCCCTCGCCTTGCTTCAGTATTTTCACAAGCACGCCTTGTGAAATCTCGAAGAGTTCCTCTTCGCCGTCGCGCAACGCCTGAATGAAGGCTTCGTTGCGCTGCTTGTATTCGTTGTTTTTTGGTTGTTTCTTTGCCATGTGTGTTTGTTTAATGCCCAAAAGGGCGTAAAGGGCTAAAAGGCCCAAAAGGGATTATGGAAACTGAAAGGTATGTGGCTGTAAATTCCTCCCCTGTTTTAGGAAGACAATTTAAGTTTGTTGTTTATTCCTCTCTCATCAGTTCTTCTATCGCGCAGCATAGCTGGTCGGGGCAGGATGTGGGCTTGCCGTTGCAGCTGATGCCCTTGAGGCGTGCAATGATCTCCTCGTACTTCATGCCTGTGACAAGGCGGCTTATGCCCTGGAGGTTACCGTTGCAACCGCCATAGAACTTCACCTCTTTCAAAACTCCATCCTCGCCCGATACCTCGATGTATCGCGCGCATGTTCCGTGTGTTGTGTATGTTATTGTTTTCATGGTTCTATTATTTAATAAGGCCCATAAGGGCATAAAGGGCTAAAAGGTTGTTTTGGGCGGGACTATGCCCGCCCAAAACAATTACTTGATAAACATCTTCTTGCCGTCGATGATGTAGATTCCCTTTGTTGGATTCTCTACCTTGCGGCCCTGCAAATCGTAGATAGCTTTTACCTTTCCGTTTTCACCTTTCACCTCATCAAGCACCTCCTCAATGCCTGTCTCGCCATTGGTGTAGGTGTAGGTGATGTCAAGGTTCTTGCTCACATACGCAAGCTCGTCATATACGGCGTTGCTCTCCTTGAGTGTGTAACCCTCAAAGATTGGGGTGAGCATGGTGAACTGTTCACCGCCCTTTACATAACGTGTGCCGCTTGCCAGTTCGTTGCCCTCTTCATCGATACACTTGTATGCTACAGCAAAGTAGGGGTGTGGGTTGTAGGTGTAGATGATGAATGGGTGGCCGTCGTCCCAGCCTGTGAAGGTGTTGTTGGCGTTGCCGTTCCAGTAGTAGTTGTTGCTTGTGCCCTTTACGCTCCATGTGGCGCCGTCGCTGTTGAGGGTAAACTTGAAACGCTCGGGGGTGCTGCCACCGGTTACCAATGAACCGCGCAACAGCTGTGGAATATATACGCCATAGTTGTTTACAACGGTGAAGATGTTGTTCGCGCCCTCAAGGTTCCAGATGAATCCCGGGTTTGCATCTGTCACTCCGTTGGTTGTTGTGATGCCGTCGCCAACGTTTGTGACGCTCAGGAATCCGCTGCGTGCAGTTTCGTTCTTTGCGTTATAAATAAGGTATGATGCACCATCCTGGAGCTCGGTAACAACCTCGCCGATTGATGCCGCACCCATGATACCCTCGGTTGTGAATACTGCTTCAATCACGGTGTCCTCTGTCGGGGTGAAGGTTACTTCGCCGTCCCATACAAGGTTTACGAAATCAAAGAACTCTACCTGTGGTTCTGCAATGGTGTATGCCTCGCCAATGGTGCATGGAGTGTCAATCTCCTTGATGATGTTGCCGTCGGCTGTGATGCAACGGTAGGTCACATTGTAGGCTGTGCGCTTGTAGGTTACCTTTATGTTCTTGTTCTCAGCGACATTGTCGAACACGGGAGCATCGGCTGTGCCGGTTGCCTCGTATGCCACAATGCCGTGGTTCTCAATTGCTGGAGCAACGGCTGTGTATGGCTTGCCGTCGGCTGCTGCCTGGTAGGCGGTCTGCATCAGGTTTCCATCCTCGTTGTAGCACTCGAATGTTACAAGGAATGCCTTCTCATAGATCCAACCTGTTCCCTGTGGGTAGATACCGCCTTTGTTCAGGGTGTTTGGGTTGGTGGTTGCATGCTCCGAAACAGGATGCAATGCGTCGTTGCCGCTCTTGATGCTGAAGTCGCCGCTTCTTGTGTTGTATGCATTGGTGAGCACTGCACCGCTTGCGCCCAGTTTCACAGGTGCATTGGCGTTGCTGATGTAACGGCCTGTCGCTACGTTGCGTAGCTTGAATGTCTGGCCGGCATCGGTTACTGTGGCATCTGTGATTTCCCATACATCTGCGCCATACTGTAACTGTGCTGCGGTTACATTTTCGTTGTTGTTGTCATACATTGTCCAACCCTTGAAACGCTCGGTGTTGTTCACAATGCGGTATGTTGTGCCCTCTACAGGGTATTCAAAGTCAATGCTTGGTTCGTCGTCCACCAACGGGCGGAACTCCCATATGCCGCCGTTGCCGTCGGCCGGGTCACTCCACAGGTTTATTGAGTGGTTCTGTCCGGGGCCTGCATAGTTGAGACACATGTTGCCGTTCGATACCTTTTGGCTGCGTATGCTGTAGGTGTAGTTATTGCCTTTCTGTGCATAGGCCTTGTCACCGAGGATAAAATCATAGTGGCGGTTGTTCTCGTCATAGTCCCAACGGCCGGTGTTGTTCTCGGCTGTAGGTGTTCCCTTTACCGAACCGTTTGGTTTTGCCTTGTTCACCAAAGCCCAACGCTGTGGGTTGGCTGGGTCCTGCATGAAAGCCCATAACTGCCAGTCGTAGCCTTCGTTGTTCTCATCTTCGATTACCTCGCTGTTCCACAGGCGTCCGGCTGGTGCAGTGCCTGTCTTGTCGGTGATGTTCATACCTTCGCGCAGAAGCTGGATGCAACGTCCGGCACGTGTGTCGGTAGCTGTGGTAACAATGCGGTACCATGTCTTCTCCTCATCGGTAGAGGCCTTTGGCATCACCTTGTCGTCGCCATTCTTGTTGTCGAGAATATAGTGGCGTCCATAGTCGTAGTTATTGTAGTTGAGCAAGAGAGTATCCTTTGTGATGCGCTCCTGGAAGTCGCTGAAGTTCTTCTTTGATGCGGGTGTCCAGCCTGTCTCGGCAATAGCGGTGAGGCGTGGCAGGGCAAGGTATTCGAGCAGGTCGTTGTCCTGTACGTGCTCGGTCCAGAATGTACCCTGTACACCAACGTAGTACTTGTGCAGGTTTGATGGCACGCTTGATGGTATCGGCGCATAGTCATATACCACTTTCACGTTGTCTGTTCCATAACCAGCTACTGGTGGCTCGTCGGCATCGGTGCTCTGGCGGCGGTTGATGTAGTAGGGGACTTGTGTGGTGATGATTGACTTCATGCCATTCTGTGCCGCTTTCAAAGCACATGGCTGTGCGTTGCCAATCTCCCAGCACATCATTGTGCCGCCTGTACCCAAGATTTTCTCCTCGTCGGTACCGCCGGCGGTGAGGCTCTCGTTCCACATGATTACGGTGCGCTTCTTGTCGCCCTCCTTTGAGGTTACGTAGTCCGATACCTGGCGCACGAAGTGCGACTGCAACTGACGGTAGTTGGTGAATCCCATCTTCTGCATCATTGCCTGGCACTCGGCATTGCCCTGCCAAGCGTTTGTAGGTGTCTCGTCACCACCGATGTGAATCTGGCTGTAGGGGAATACCTCAATTACCTCGTCGAGCACATCCTTTGCAAACTGCAATACCAATGGGCTTGCAACGTTGAGCACATCGCTGAAGATACCGCCGCTTATCTGTACGCTGTGGCCGGCATTGGGGTTACAGCTGAGTTCGGGGTATGCTGCGTTCACGGCGCATGAGTGGCCGGGGAACTCAATCTCGGGTACCACCTCGATGTGACGCTCTGCTGCGTATGCTACAATCTCGCGGCACTGCTCCTGTGTGTAGAAGTATGGACCGTAAGGCTCATTGGTATAGTAACCGCCATATACGCGGTCGGTGCTCCATGAGTTGCTGCGTGTTGCACCGACAGTTGTCAGGCGTGGGTATTTCTTTACCTCGAAACGCCAGCCCTGGTCGTCGGTGAGGTGCCAGTGGAAGCGGTTGAGCTTGTAATATGACATCACATCAATAATGCGCTTGATCTCATCCAAATCAAAGAAGTGACGGCTCACATCGAGCATGAAACCGCGGTACTCAAAGCGCGGAGCATCGACAATGCTCACGATGGGGAGCGGGTATTCGGTCACGGTCTCGTCCTTCACACCGGCCATGACATTGGCTGGGAGCATCTTCTTGATACTCTGGAATGCATAGTAGAAACCGTTTGAACAGGTAGCACTGATTGCAATGCCGTCGGTTGTTATGTCAAGGGTGTAACCCTCGCAACCCAAGTTCTCGCTACCATTGTAGAGAGACATGGTTATGAGCGCGTCGGCAGCCTCGGCCTTTACATCGACAGTGTAGCCTGTAACGCCTGTAAAGTGATTTGCAAACTTTGTAGCCTCGTTGGAGAGACTGTCGGGCAACTCACCTGTTGCAATTGTGAAATTCTGTGGCAATACGAGCGTGCCGTTGCCAACAGTCATTTTCATTGGAACCGGTGTAAGGTTTACTCTGCTGTCGGCAAACATCGTCGCCGGGATAGCCAGGAGAACCAACAGTAAGAAACGTGTAAACAGGTTTTTCATGTTATTTATGGTTTAGTTAATATTTATTTGTTAAAAGGCCTAAAAGGGCAAAAAGGGCGAAAAGGGCGAAAAGGCATTCTCATCTTAACTCTCCTTGCTGATCTTCCCGTTTTCATCGTCATCCTCGGGGCGCAGCGTTGGCAGGCAAATTTGGTATTTGACAGCCAAAGCACGGGTCAGGAACACTGTTGCACCACAGATGAGGTGCGTTGGGAATGTTGCAAGCCCTGTCCAATGGCATATAGCAAAAGCTATGCCACCCACGACACAGGCCATGGCATATATCTCCTTGCGGAAGATGAGCGGTTCTTCATTTATGAGCACATCGCGTATGACACCACCGGCGGCACCGGTCATTGTACCCATTATGATTCCAACCCAGATTGTCTGTCCGCATGTCAATGACTTTTGGATACCAACTACGGTGAACAGCGCAAGGCCAATGGCGTCGAACACAAAGAATGTGTTGTGCATGTGTACAAGGTTCTTGCGAAAGATAATCACCCACAGTAATGCCAGGCCGGTACACAAAAGATATGTGCCGTTCTCCATCCAGAAGACAGGTTGGTTCAGCATTAAATCGCGCAGTGTACCGCCGCCAATGGCTGTTGCTGCACCAACAACATAGGCTCCGAACCAGTCGAAACGTTTTGCCGATGCAAGTCGTATGCCGCTGATGGCAAAGGCGAATGTTCCTACAAAATCTATGATTTCAAGGAAGTTTATATCTTGAATCCAACTCATGTGTTGTTGCATTTCTACATTATATGTTGCGAAGATAGGAATAAAAAAGGGGTTTTGCATTTTTTTACTTGTAAAAAACATGCGATTGCTCTAAAAAAGTAGCCTTGAATTCAAAGTCTCGCACTTTCGCGTTGTTAAAAATAGCACTTTGCATTATATTTGCATTGGCGTAAAAGAATTTTCATGATTAAAAGGCTCCTGATAATAACATTGCTCGCTGTTTTCATGCCACTGCGCAGTGTGGCGCAGTATGCCCGTGCCGTGGATTATTCCACTGATGTGGCAATGTTTGTGCCTGCGGCAGTTGGTCTTGGCGTGGCCATATACGAGGGCGACAGGGAGGGTATTGCTCAGCTTGGCAAGACACTTGCCGTTTCAACGGCTGTGACATATATTCTCAAATACAGCGTAAAGAAGGCGCGTCCCGACGGCGATGGCTTCGATGCCTTTCCATCCAACCATTGTAACTTTGCCTTTGGCGGTGCCACGTTTCTTCAGCGCCGCTATGGCTGGAAGTGGGGAGTTCCGGCCTATCTTGTCAGTGCCTATGTCGCCTGGGGTAGGATATATGCCAAGAAACATGACATCTGGGATGTGCTTGCCGGTGCTGCCATAAGCGTGGGCAGCGGTTTCCTCTTTACAACACCTTTTGCCAAGAAACACAATGTCCAACTCGCACCGATAATCACAAGCGAAGGTGGCTGCGGCGTATATTTCTCAATGACGCTGTAGCTGCTCCTTTTCTGCTATGCGGCAACCCACATCAATAAAAACTCAGGGACGTTGAACAAAAGTCCTTTTTTTTGTGTTTATCCTATGAATGGATTGAAATAAATTGATGTGAAATGAGAAAAGAGTATTTTAAACCGCGGATGAAGGTTATGGAACTGGGGGCGGTCGATATGTTGGCTGCTTCAGCTCCCCGATATGAGTATCGGGGTTTTGGTCAGAACAAGAGTGATGATACCGGCGGCAGTGCTGATGAGTGGGGTAATCTCTGGAATAGATAAGTTTGACCGTTAACAATAAAAAACCATTGGATGCGATTGCATTCAATGGTTTTTTTGTATCTTCGCCAAAAGTAACAAAAAGAACCAGTGAATTATGATAAAGCAGGATTGGATAGAGAAGGGATACATCAATGAAGCAATCCCCGAAGGTGTTGACCTGAAAGCCGAGATACGCCGTTTGTGCGAGGAGAAAAATGCAGTTGTGCTGGCGCACTATTATACCGATGGCACCATTCAGGATGTTGCTGATTTCGTTGGCGATAGCCTTGCCCTTGCGCAGATAGCCGAGAAGACAACAGCTGACATACTGGTGATGTGCGGCGTGCACTTCATGGCCGAGACAAACAAGATTCTCTCGCCGGGCAAGAAGGTGCTCATCCCCGACTTGAACGCCGGCTGCTCGCTTGCCGAGAGCTGTCCTGCCGAGGAACTTGCAAAGTTCAAGACACTGCATCCCGGTCACAAGGTAGTAGCCTATGTGAACACATCGGCAGCCGTAAAGGCTCTGACCGACATAGTGGTTACATCTACCAACGCACGTGCCATTGTGGAGAGTTTCCCCAAGGACGAGAAAATCATCTTCGCCCCCGACAAGAACTTGGGTGGTTACCTGAATGCTGTTACAGGACGCAATATGCTACTTTGGAACGGTGGTTGCCATGTCCATGAGCAGTTCTCAATAGAAAAAATCGTTGAGCTGAAGGCTGCTCATCCCGATGCAAAGGTTCTTGCTCACCCCGAGTGCAAGAGTGGTGTGCTTGCCCTTGCCGATTTCATAGGCTCAACAGCGGCAATCCTTACATTTGCCGAGAAGGACGATGCTACAGAGTTTATCGTGGCCACCGAGAGCGGTATCCTTCACGAGATGGTGAAGCGCTGCCCCGGAAAGGTATTCATGCCTGTTCCCCCTTCAACCGGTTTATGCGCATGCAATGAGTGCGGATACATGCGCCTCAACACACTTGAGAAACTCTACAATACACTCAAGTACGAGTGGCCAACTGTTGAACTCGACGAGCAGTTGCGCGCAGAGGCGAAGAAACCTATTGTGAGAATGCTCGAACTTTCTAAATAATGGCAATGCGGTGGGTGGGCTGCTGAACTATTCTATAGCTTTGCTGTTCGTGGCATTTGCCCTGTCTGTACTCTTGGGCAAGGCCGATTGGGTTATTGGAAAATACAAGCCTGTCCTCAAAGAGCACAGGCTTGTATTTGTCAAGTATCGCAGTTATGACCCACGGCGTGCACGACCATTATTTGCATTTCTTCTCTTCTTGTTGGCTGCTTTTATTGTGCTGGAATATCTGTTCCGCCCATTGCCGCTGTATTGCGCAGTCATACTGCTTGCGCTTGTGGTGCCCATAGCTGTGTATGTGGAAGTCCGTTGCCGTCTGAAGTGAGGCAGTTGAAACGTAAATTCAGAATACGGTTGTTACTTCTACTCTTTATTGCCGAATACCGAGAAGTGAACATAGCGCTTTGGATGCGCCTTCAAATCCTCGAGCAATGATATTGCGGTGTTGCAGACATCGTTCAGCCTGCTGTACAACAGAGTGTCTTTCAGCAGCATGCCGGCGGTGCCTTCACCACTGTTCAGTGCAGCGGTAATCTGCTGCATGTTGTTGAGCGAAGTCTCAAGGCTGACAACCATCTCACTGAGGTTTATTTCGCTCAGTTGTGCCGACACTTTCAATAGGTCGTCTTCCAGCTGTATAAGTTTGTCGGTAGCTACAGGAATATCATTCTTTACAAGGTAACTTATCTGTGCCGATGTGGTGTTCAGCTGTGCTGTGAGTGACTCGATGTTGTTGAGTGTGTTGTTTATTGCCGGGTTGGACAATATGCTGTTCAGTGATGTCAGCACCGAATCTACCTTTGGTACAATGGCCTCAACCTGTGGTACAATGTTACCTACCTCGCCCAGTGCGCCTGCATCCAGCACGCCCTTGATTGTAGTTCCCGGTTTCAGTATCTTCTCGCTGTCGCCCAATACAATGCTTATGGTGCTGCCACCCATCAGTTTATTGTGTATCTCAGCATAAGTCCCTTCGGGCAGTTCCAGTTCCTTGTCAATATCCACTGTCACATACACGCTCTTGCTCTTGTTGAAATTGTGCTCAATGCCGTTTACATTTCCAACCTTACAACCGTTGATATATACAGGTGCCGAGTTGGTTATTTCGCCAATGTTTGCAAACTCAATGCGGTATTTGTGCGTGTCATTGAAGACATCAATACCTTTGAAGAAGTTGATGAGGTAATAGATGATGAGTATTGCGACAATGCCCAATACTCCTATCCATAGTTCACGCGAAAATCTCTTTATTCTGCTCATTATCTCTGCTTTTTAAACATTTCTATTGCCTCTTTGGTATTTATCTTCTTGCCATTGAGGAAAGCGATTATAAAGGAATCCTTGAACTTGTCGGCAATACTCTTCTTCAGTTTAAGAATCTCATTATAATCCTCGCTAACGCCGTATGTATATTTGTATATGCCGTTCTCGACATAAAAATCGGTCTTCAATCCCTTGTGTCTCTTGTCGTCGCTCTTTAACTTGCTGCTCGAGGTCATTATCTGTATTTTGAAGATAGGTCTGTCACTCTCCTTTTCCGGCTTGGCGCTGCTTTCGCTCTCCACCTCGTTGTCAACTTCAATCCTTTTCTGCTCCTTGCTCTTGCCGTAGAGTTCATAATATTGTGCAAAACCATTAAAGATACCTTTTGCGAGTTTCTCCTGTCCCTCTTTCGATGCAATCAAGTTTTCGTCCTTGCTGTTGGTTATGAAGCCCAACTCTATAAGGATACTTGGCATTACAGTGCGGTGCAGCACAAGGAAACCTGCCGATGAAACACCGCGGTCATAGAGTTTGGTACTCTCGACCATGCCTCCCTGTACCATTTCGGCAAGTTTTACGCTCAGTTCCATGTCGTGGCTGCGCATGAGCTCAAAGATTATGTAGCTCTCGCTTGAACGTGGGTCAAATCCTTTATAGGTCTCCTCAAAATTGTCCTCGGTCAGGATGACCTCGTTCTCGTACATTGCGGCAGCCTTTGCCTCGGCATCGCTGCCCGAACCTAATGTAAACGTCTGGCATCCGTTGGCATTCTTGTTCTTGCTCGCATTCGAGTGAATTGAGATGAAGAGGTTTGCATTTTCCTTGTTTGCAATGTCAGCACGCTTGGCAAGCGGAATCTTAACATCGGTTGTGCGTGTGAAGATAACCTTGACCTCGGGATACTCCTTCTTTATGAGTTCTGCAAGCATTTCCGACACACTCTTGTTGATATTCTTCTCCTGCGACTTTTTGCCCAGTGCACCAGGGTCAACACCTCCGTGACCGGCATCTATTACCACTGTAAAGGGTTTCTTGCTCTGCTTCTGTTTCTGCGCCATTGCCTGCGGCATGTAGGCGACGAGCAACAAAAGCCAGAGTGTGGTCTTTATGTAACAAATAATGTTTTTCATATAACAATTGGGGCATTGTATTGTTTCCCGTGGCTCCAGCCGGTACGGTAACAATATGACATGAAATCCTGTTCTTGTGAAATTTCTGCAAAAATAACCCTTTTATTACAAACGACAAGGCCGATTGACGATATTTTCCCCTTTTTGGCGCTATGTGGCGTTGCACATGTTGCTGTTATTGATATTTTTTTGTATTTTCGCATGGTTTATAAGAAGCTGTTTAAAATTATATCGCCAAGTTTTTTATAGAGCAAGAATAGAATGTTTATTTATTTTTAAAGGGCGCATAGCGGGCTATGTAACCGCAAAAAAGAAAGAAACAGGCATTATTGAACATAAAAAACGGCGAAACTATCAGCTTCTTTAAGAAAATATTTTTTAGAATTTTAAACAGCTTCTAAAACAACGTTTGACGTAAAATGCATTTTATAGAATTCAATATACGATACAATGTCAGCGACAGTGCTACATTGCATCTCTGTTACAATCTTGACGGTGGTAACACTGCCCCCGAAAACACTCTGTCACTGCGTGAAGTGCAGAAGGGATGGTGGCAATGCTCTCTCGAAGTGCCCGATGGCCACAAGCATATAAACTACGGTTATGAATTGCGTCAGGGTAGCAATATCCTCTGCTCGGAGTGGGCAGGTACACCGCATACCTTGCGTTTCAACTGCGTGAACCGCAATTACATTGTTCACGACATGTGGCTCGACTCTCCGGCCGGGTACTATACCCGCACCAATCTTTTTCGTTTCTTCGACAAGCAACAGATACAGTTGGATGAGCCCTCGGTGAACTGGTATAACCGTAGCGTGACCTTCTCGGTCTATGCCACAGGCTTGCGAAGCGGCGAGCGTCTGCACCTTGTGGGTGATGCCGATGTTTTGGGTTGTTGGGAACCTGCAAAGGCGTTGCCGATGCAGCAGCGTGTGCCCAACCGCTGGAGCGTGACCTTTGATGTGTCGTCACTCTGGAGCGGCGGCCTCTACTACAAGTTCATTGCTGTTGATGAGAATGGCGCGGTGCGCTGGGAAGATGGCGAGAACCGCCATATCCTGTTGCCCGATTTCGAGCCATCGACCAACTATTTCTATCAGCTCGATGCCTTGACATTCGATGCCCCTTCGCTCCGCCTGGCAGGAACGGTAATTCCGCTCTTCTCATTGCGCTCGGCCCACGGTTGGGGTATCGGTGATTTCGGCGATATAAAACTGATGACCGACTGGCTTGTATCTACAGGGCAGAAGATCCTGCAGCTCCTGCCGGTGAACGATACAACCGTTCGTGGTGGCAATGAGGATTCATATCCCTATAACTGCGTCTCGGTGTTCGCCTTGAACCCCATATACGCCGACATGTCGGAGCTTCCCGAGCTCTCAAAACCGCGCCGCAATGCCTACTACCAGAAGGAGCGTGAGGTACTCAATGCTTTGCCCGTGGTGAACTATTCAAAGGCATATCGCCTGAAAATAAACTATCTTCGCGAACTCTTTGACGAGGTAGGTGCCGATGTGCTTGCAAGCGATGGTTATGTGGCATTTGAGAAAGAGCAGGAGCGTTGGCTCAAACCATATACACTATTCCGTTTCCTCTCCTCTCGTCTGCATAGCAATATATGGGACTGGGGCGAGTATTCCCGTTACGACAGCACTACAGCAGAGCGTGTCATTGCCGAGTACCCCGATGCCGTGCATGAGATGCGTTTTCACAGCTACGTGCAATATCTGCTGTTCACACAACTGTCTGCAGCCCACAACTACGCCAACAGCCGTGGTGTAGCTCTCAAAGGCGACATTCCCATTGGCGTTGCTCCCAATGGAGTTGATGTGTGGTGCGACAGTGAGCAGTTCAACCTCTCCGTGTCGGCAGGTGCACCGCCCGATATGTTTGCAGCCGATGGTCAGAACTGGGGCTTCCCCACATACAACTGGCAGGTGATGGCAGGTGACGGTTATGCCTGGTGGCGTCGCCGTCTGCAATACATGTCGTGCTTCTTCGATGCCTACCGCATAGACCACATATTGGGCTTCTTCCGCATTTGGGAAATCCCACGCACCGCAAAGAGCGGTCTTGCAGGCAGTTTCTCGCCCAACCGTCCGCTTTCCGTCGAGGAAATTCAAATGTCGGGCTTGGCCTTTGACGAGGCACAGCACACTGTTCCATACATTGATGATGCATTGCTCAAGAAACATTTCCCACGCAAGGTAAAGCTGGTTGTGGACTCATTCCTTGATGCAAACGGTGATGGAACATACCGTTTCAAGCCCGAGATGGAGAATGCCAACCTGTTGGCCTACTACATATACGAGCGCACTCCAAAACTTCCACAGGCAATGAAGGATGCACTCCTTGCAATATATGGCAAGGTGCTCTTTATGCACGACCTCAACGCCCCGCAGCTCTTTGTGCCCCGCATCCTTGGCTATGAGACCGAGGCCTATGTGCAGCTGAGCCAGAGCGACCGCGTAGCATACGACCATCTCTATGAGGACTATTTCTACAACCGCCATACAATGTTCTGGTTCCGCGAGGGAACACGTAAACTCACTCCGTTGCTCCTCTCTACGCCAATGACAGCCTGTGGCGAGGATTTGGGAATGATTCCGGCCTGTGTGCCCTGGGTTATGAAGAACCTCCAGGTTCTCTCGCTCGAGATACAGCGAATGCCAAAGCTCTATGGCGAGACATTTGCCAACCCTGCACGTTACCCCTATCTCTCGGTTGCAACCCCCTCTACCCACGACATGAGCACGCTCCGTGGTTGGTGGCGCGAGGATGAGACCATGTCCCAGCAGTTCTATAACTGCATGCTTGGCTTCGACGGCAAGGCGCCTCTCGAAATGGATGGCCGTGTGGCTCATGCTATACTTTTGCAACATCTTGCTTCTCCGTCGGCGTTCGCGCTGTTCGCTTGGCAGGACTGGATGGCAATGGACGAGCGTCTGCGCCGCGATAACCCCGATGACGAGCGCATCAACATACCGTCCAACCGCGACCACTGCTGGAACTATCGCATGCACATTCCGCTTGAACAGCTCATGCAAGAGCGTCTTTTCAACGACACCGTGCGCAACATGATAGCAGGTACAGGTCGTCTATGCTAATATTGATAATAAAAACAGATAAAATATGAGTACTACTTACAGTTTGTCAGCAAACACATTCCGTTCATCAATCCTTTCGGGAATCGCTGTCGGCATTGCCGGTTGGGGATATTTGGCATGTCGCAGCAAGGGACTTGAAGCTGAATATGATGCCAAGTGGTTTGAGGTCGTTGGTGCCGTGCTTTTCTCATTCGGCCTTTTGACCGTGGTCAATTACAAGTTGAAACTTTACACAGGAACAGCCGGTTTTGTTTCCTTGCGCAAAGAGGATGGAAGTTGCCGTTTCTTTAGAGCCATTGCAGAACTCCTCTTTATCCTTTTGGGCAATATCACAGGCTGTATGCTTGTTGCGCTTTTGCTGCGCTGTTCTCCAAATGATTTAGGTCTGGAACAGGCGAAAGTCATACTTGAAGGTCGCCTTGCCCTTGGACCTTTGAAGGCCGGAGCGCTTGCAATCGGTTGCGGTTTCATCATGACAACAGTCGTAACATTCGCCCGTGAGGGAAAACCATTGGCACTGCTTTTTGGTGTACCCCTCTTCATCTACTGCGGTTTTCCACACTGTCTGGCCGATGCGTTCTACTACATGGCAGCACCACTTTCTTACACCGGCGAGCACTTATGGGAGATTGTAGCGCTTTATCCCTGTCTTGTGATAGGAAACTTTATTGGATGCAATCTTTATCGTTTCCTCGCCCCCAAGGAATGATAGTTCGACCTACATAAAACAAGAACCGCTGCGAGACCTCGCAGCGGTTCTTGTTTTATAGCAAATTCCATTTCGGGCTCCTTGCACCATTATCTTATAAAGACCTTCTTGCCATCAATGATGTAAATACCTTTGCTTGGAATGTCAACTTTTCTTCCTGTCAAATCGTAAATGGTTCCAATTTCTCCGTTTTCAATCTCAATATCCTCAATCGCGGTGTTGTTGAGTTCCACAGCGCGGATACCCCAAGTTGCGGCATTCGTAAGCTGATCTGAAGCGACGATAGTATAGCTGTTGACATCCATCGCCAAATACTTTCCACAGCCCTGTATGGTAAAGTATATAGTGCCGTTGTCAAGATAGTTTGCCTTGAACACCAGCGCCTCCTCCTTGCTTTCTCCGCTGCATGATGTTCCGTTGTTGGCAATATCATTTATGTACAAACCATTCTTGTTCTTGATGTAGTAGTGGTGTGCAACACCTGTGCTCTCGAACATCCAACGCTTGTTTGGTGATGTATTCGCCATAGTGTTCGCAATGAGGCCATACTTGTCATAACACATGCTATATGACCTCAATTCACCGTTGGCAAGTGTATAAACATCAAGTTCCTTGAGGTATGCACGTGCCGATGGGTCATTCTTTAAATCCACCATCTCCTGCTCGAGCAATGCTATCCACTCCTTGTAGCTATGCTTGCTTGTATCCTTGCTGTCGGCAGCAGCCTTGGCCTCGTTGTACAGTGCTGTGATTTCAGTCAATGCACTCTTGTAGAAGTGACCGACCTCCTTGCCGGTTGTGGTAGTCTTGCTTGTGAGGCTCTTCACTGACGATAAAGTTGCATTTAAAGCCTCAAGCTGCATCTCCTCGTCATCGCTGTCTGCGACATTGGGCACTTCATAATCGGTACCGTCGGCCTGTGCAGCCACCACTCTCAATGGAGCATTTGCCTGTGCAACAGGCACTGTCAACTTGAACCCGTTGTTGAAGTCGAGCAACTCGCCGGTAGCTGCATTGTACAATTTGAAGCCGAGAGCACCCTTTACATCGGCAGCCTGCTTGATAGTAATGTTGTTCTGTATTCTTGCATAGTAATATCCCTGAGCCTTAACACTCTCGTCGATGTAATCGCTCCACTGTCCCGTGCTACCCATCTTGCCAATTGCAAACTCATCATTGAAGTTCAATCTATTACCGGCAACGCCATCGGTTCTTGGAGATGGTTTGATGCGGTCCTCAATGAATAGAAGGTGACCGCCCTTCTTTGCAAAACGCTGCATACGCGCACGGCTTGCCTCGGCCTCCTCTTTGGTGAGGTTCACGATGAAATTCTCATAATCACCCACACCCGCATCGGTCATAGGCTCAAACATACCCCAAGCCTCAAAGAACTCGCTGAGGTCCATCTGCGCAACATCGCAGCACACCTCGGCAAATCTCAGCTGGTCATCCTTGGCCTGTGTCAGCGAAGTCCAGTTGCGGTCTTTGGGTCCCTTGTCAAGTGGATTCTTGCGCAGAGCCTCGAACACTCTTGGATAGAATGTGGTGTCCTTGCCTGCTGCATGGAAATAGAGATAGAGCTGGAAGAACATTCTCGACTTTGCGATGATGTCACTGCCGCGCAACGGGAACGGAGTCTTGTTGCTGAAATCCTCGCGGCACACGCTCACACCGTTTCCACGTGTAGTTGTCTTTCCGGTGCGGAAAATCTGTGCATTGGCAAAGAGGTTGTTGGTGGCCTCGGTACATGATACAATGTTTATTGCATTCTGGTTTACATGGCCAATCTCGTGTGCCGGTCCCCACATCTGTCCCGGATCGGCGTACACCTTTTCCCAAGGCAGGATGTCGGGCAGTGTGTAATACTCATAGTAAGTATATGTCTCTGTCGCATACATGAACATACCTTCATAGCCGTCCTTTGCCATAATCAGGTCGTTCCAACGGTCATAGTATTTGTCTGCGCCCATCAGCTCATGCTGCCACTTTACGCACTGGTCCCACCATTTGATGGCATCGGTGATTGTGTTGGGGCATGCATTCAGCACATTCTTCAACTCCATGTGGAACATCACCCTCTCGCCAAGTACCTGAACCGAGTAGTGCTTCATCATGTTCTGTGTCATGTCGCGCCAATCCTCATCGGTGTGGCGTGAAAGGTCGAAGTAACCGTTCACATATCCGCCCTCGATGTGGATGGGTACATTGGGGTAGTCGGCAAGCTTCTTGCTTGTAGCAGAGCTGTCTGTGTCAACATAATACTGTATGAACAACATACGGTCATCACCCTCTGTGTCGGGAATCTTCACTACGTTCAATCCGCTTTGGAGCACATTTGTCATCAATGGACGGGGCATGTTGCCGGCCACAGGGGCAAGTTCCATCCAGATTGAGTCGGGCAACTCACTGCCCACGAAAATGAGCACATACTCATTGTCTGCACTGATACCTGTGGGGTTCTGCAGTTCACTGTATTGTCTCACATTCATCAGGTACTTCCAGTTGTAGGAGTTACTGTAGGGCTTGGCCTCGAACACGCGGAACTCCTTCTCGCGCTTTTCCCAAGTATTGTTCTTCACCTTCAAGGCAATGTTTATAAGTTCTTCGGGCATCGCACTCATTGTGGTACGCAACTGCTCGTCGGTCATTGCAGAGTAGGGAACTGCAAGTTCTGTACAGATGTCATCGACAAAGTAGTTCTTGAACTCGGCATAATAACGCTGCGCATTGTTTGTTGTCAGCTGTGCATTTGCAGTCACAGCCACAGCAAGCAATAGTAATGTGAGAAGTAGATTTCTTAGTCTCATATTGTTAGGTTTTGTTTTTGCAGAATTTACCAAAATAGTTATAATATTGTGCCAAAAGTAGTGCTTTTTAATCAAATAAACAATAATAGGTGTTGTGATATATTATATAAGGTAACAAATGTATAAAAAAGAGATTCTTCACATTCGTTCAGGATGACAATTTGCATGTCTTGTCATTCTGAGCGAAGCGAAGAATCTCAATTATATTCTGCTAACGGATTGTGATTACTTCACAAGAACCTTTTTACCACCCTGGATGAAAATACCTCTTTCAGGATTTACAACTCGGCGACCGTTGAGGTCATAGATTGCACCGTTGACATTAGCCTCGGGAATCACGTTCTCGATGTTTGTGATAATGTCGGCAACCTCCTTGTTGTTCTCAATAAGCGCAATCTGTACTCTCCAGTAAGACTTTGAAGCAGAAAGCTGTACTGCTGTACCTCCATCGTAAATGGTCTTTTCTGCCGCTGTCATAAGCAAACCATCATTCTTTGCATCATACTCAATTGTCACAGGCAAGAAATCCTCCTCGGCCGAGGTGAAGATATAGTTCTTTGTGCCCTGGCGATATGCGAATCCCTTCTGACCTGCATTGTAGAGTTTGTACTCACCGGCCTTACCTGTTGAAACAAAGCTCCACAGAACGTCGTCGGTAACCTCGTCGCTCATCTCTACACGTCCCTTTCGGCTTGCCTGTGTTCCATTATAGATACCTGCAAACTTCTCGCTCTTGTTGCTTATGATGTAGTACCATATAACCTGCTCGCCCTTTGTCACCATTGGAGCTGTCACTATGTACTTGCCCTCAATGTCGGTCAACTGCTTGCGCAATGTATTGGCATACTTCTGTAGCTGTGTTGCGGTAGCATTCTCCATGTTTGCCGATACCTCATAATATGTATCGAGCAAGTTGAGTGCGTATGTGTTCAGGTTGTTGTCCTTTACAATGATTCCATCATTGAAGATGTTCATTGTTTGCAGGCTGTCAAGGTTAAGTACCTCGGTAATCTTTATGTTGGCCTCGGTCATCAATTCCTCAACAGCAGCCTTGTAGAATGCAAGTGAGTTGTCCTCTACAATATCCACGCGCCACTTTGCGCCGGTCTCGTTGAGCGGGAGAATACCGACGCTTCCGCCATCGCTCAGACCAAGAGTCTGTTCGCTGCCGTCGGCAAGGATGAAGTTTACACCACCATCATCGGTATAACCGACTGTGAACTTGAGTGCATCCTCCTGCTTCTTGGTCTCAAGGAAAGCACCGGCGGTTGTGAGGTTTGTCAGATAATAACCTGTTGATGTGCATTTGAGGAAGTACTCGCCAACCTTTCCTGCATACTCGATAGTCCAATTGATGTTGCCGCCGGTCTTGTTGGTTGTTGTTGCTGTAGGATACTCACCGACTGCATAGTAACCTCTGTAAGGATTAATCAATCTTCTCATTGTAAATACAGCACCCTCCTTGATGGTAATGCGTGCATCCTCGTTGTTGAGAACCTTGCTGCACTCATCGTCGAGCATAATGCTCCACTCGGCAAACGAATACTTGCTTGTGTCATTAGCCTTGTAAGCGGCATTCGCCTCCTTGTATAATGCCTCAAGGTCAGCAATAGCCTCGGGATAGTAATAACCCACAATAGTGTTTGCAGCAGCCTTTGTGGCAATAATTGCGCTTGCCGATTTCAATGAACCGTCAAGAGCCTCCTTCTGCATTGACTCGGGACCCTGTGAAGCGTGAGGTACCTCATAGTCTGTACCGTCGGCCTGTGCTGCAACAACCTTCAAAGGCGCACCACTTGCTGTTACAGGTACATTCATCTCATACTTGTTAGTGTAAGAGAGCAACTCACCTGTCTCGGCATTGTAGAGCTTGAAACCAAGCGCACCGCTTGCACCCTCAGCCTCCTTTATAACCACCTTGCCCTTTGAAACGGCATAGTAGTAGCCCTGAGCCTTCACAGTCTCATCGATGTAATCCATCCACTGGCCAAAGTTACCAACGGTACCGATAGTCTCGCCATCCCAGTCGGCATAGTTTGCACGGTAGCCTGTACCGTCGCAGAATGGGCTCTTCTTTCTTGGCGACTTGCGCACGCGGTCCTCGAGGAACATCAAGTGACCACCCTTCTTCTCATACTTCTGCATACGGGCCTTGCTTGCCTTGGCATCCTCCTCGAGCAAGTAAACCCAGTGGTGACCATAGTCGCCCACGAACGCATTCTTCATTGGGATAAAGAATCCCCATGCCTCGAAGAACTCGCTGAGGTCCATCTGTGCAATCTCACAGCAAGCCTCGGCAAACTTCAGCTGGTCTTTCGAAGCATCTACAGAGTTTCTGTAGAAACCGTTCTCGTCAAGTTCGTCCCAAGATCCTACTCTCCAACCCGGCAGCTGGTCGTAACGCAACTTCTCGAACAGACGTGGATAGAATGTGGTATCCTTCTCTGCTGCGTGGAAGTAGAGGAACAACTGGAAGTACATACGTGTCATACTGAACAGCTTTGAACCATACATACCCTCACCGCGTACAACGTATGGAATCTTGTTCTCGAAGTCGAGAATCTGGTTATCCATGTTGTTGCCACGGCTCACGTGTGTACCCTGGTCAAAGATGGCAAAGTTTGTGAGCGCGTTGTTGCTCACCTCGGATGTACCCACAATCTGGAACGCATACTGGTTTGTGTGACCGATCTCGTGGTTTGGACCCCAAGAGCTGCCGGCATCGGCAATAAGCAGGTCATAGTTCACGATTGTGCTCAGAGTATTGTTGTTGTAGTGTGTGCGGTAAGCACTTGCATCCATGAAGCCGTTGTCGTCACTCATGGCAAGCTGCTTGTTGTTCATCCATGGATAATACTTGTCAAGAGCCATGTAGTGGTTCTGACGGCTGTTCCAGAAATCCCAAAGGCGCATTACACCCTCAATGTTGTCGGGGCACTCCTTGAGGAACTCGTATGTGCGGAAGTTGAGCACGGTGAGGTCACCGGCAGCCTGTACGGCAGTAGGGTTCTTGAACATGTTGTCGCGCATGTAAACCCAATCCTCGTTGGTGTGTCCGCGCTCCTTGCTCCAGAAACCGTTCACGTAACCGTTCTCGATGTGAACCTTTACGGTAGGGTAGTCGGCAAGTTTCTTGCCGTCGATAGCAGTCTCGCACACATAGCGGATGTAGAGCGAACCGTCCTTGTTCGCACATGGTACAATGTTCAAACCCTCCTTCAAACGTGTGTCGTTACCCCAGAACTTGGTGCTCGCCATTTCTGCAAGGTCAATTGTTGTACCCTCGGGAATCTCCTCTACAAACACATAGATGAAGCTCTTTGAGTCGCTTGTGCTGATACCGGTAGGGTTGTTTATACGGTTATAAGGACGTGTAAACAATCTGTCGGCCCAAACCTCGGGGTTGCTGTATGGCTTGTAGTCATAAATGCGGAACTCCTTCTCGCGTGTAACGCTGTCCCAAGCATTGTTCTTTATCTTGAGAACAGCCTGCTGCAGGTCGGCAGGAACACCCTCGAGCTCGGCGATGATCTCGGCATCGCTCTTTGCTGCCCACTCGGCCTTGAGCACAGTGCAGGCATTGTCTTCAAAAAGGCCACCCACCTTTGCTGCAATAGCATTGGCGTTGTTGAGCACCTTGGCATAATCCTGATATGCGGCAGCAGCTGCAGCAATCTCCTCGGCACTGATGTTTACCTCTTCAAATGTCCACTCGGTACCCGAAATCTCATTGGTACCGTAACTCCATGGTACAATGTTTGAACTGCCGTCGCAGTGCATACCCCAGTTCTTTGTCGGGGTGAGGTCGATGTTGTAGCAGCCCTTGAGCATTGGGTTCTCGGTAACAGTGAACTGTGTCACGGTGTTGCCGGTCTTCCACTGGACATTACGGCCGGTCTCGTACTGCACATAACGCTGTGTATAGACATTCTTAATTGTAAACTTGCCGTCATCGGCAGCGTTGAACATCCACATCTCGTGGTAGTCGGTTGCTGTGCCTTTTGACGCGCATGACAGTGTGTGCAGGATGGGGCTTTCCGACATCACTGTGCCATATTTTGCACTTACAATGCGGTAAACCTTTCCGTCCTCAACCTGTGCAAAAGCAAAGGTTGCAAGCATTACAAGGAATGCTGTGAGTAAAGATTTCAGTTTCATATTGAAAAAATTATAAGGTTTTTAAAAAGGGTACTAAGGAGACTAAGGGTTCTAAGGTTTCCTTAGGTTTTTATACATTTATTATAATATATCCTCGCAAAAATAAGTTTTTTTTTTGAAAAATCCCCCCCCCCCCCTATATATTTTTTAAAAAGTGCCAAAACTTTTTATTTTTCACGTTTTTTTCTTGCGTTTTCAAATAATTATCGCAACCTTTGCGTGATAAAATACCGCTCCTGTGTAGGGTTGTAAAGTTGTTATTTTACAACTGGTTGATAGTCAATGTGATGGCTGTTTGCGCCTGGTTGCGGTGCTGGGTTTTGAGAGATTTTATTTTTTTATTTTTTAATTTTTTACATTATGAGAAAAAATTTATTTCTGACTCTTGCTTTGGCATTTGCAGGATTTGCAGGTGCTAATGCTCAGGATTGGACTGTTTCTCTTGGAGCCGGCGACGGCCTTCCGGGTGAGAACGTGCAGAAAGGCACACAGACCGTCCAGGTTTACAAATCGGATGTCATCAAGCCAACCGAGGCTTTGACAACCCTTCGTTTCACTGTTGCACAGAACTACAACGGTGAGAAGCCAAACGGCAACAACTTTGTAACCGCTCTCAGTGAGTTGGTTGTATATGCTGCCGATGGTGAGACTGTTATCCCTTACACAGCCACTTCAAACGCTGACCACAACACACTTTCAGGTGGTACTGACGGTGCCGGTATTGCTGCTTTGAACGACGGCAACTGGAACAACTACTGGCACTCTTGCTGGAGCGCGACAGGTGCTCAGGCTGAGTATCACCACCTTGAGCTCACATTCGAGACTCCTGTAAGCGAGTTCATCCTCGAGTGGGGTGCACGTCCTGGTAACCCAAAGAACGCTCCATTGCTCGTTGGTCTTACAAAGGGTGGCGTTGACTATGTTCCTTACAGCGACTGGGCATTCGAAGTAGGTGCAGAAATTACATCAATGGATGCTCTTGAGGGCGCACAGTACTTTGTAATGAAGAGTAATGTTCCTGTTGAGTACCACACATATGTAAACAACCACAACAGCACAGAGGGTGCTTTCGGTGACAAGACAACCAAGGAGCCTAACATAGGTCCCGGTCCACAGTACGTAAACGCTGGTTCAGTAGCTGAAGAGGCTGCCCCAGAGTATGCTATCCAGCTTATCCCTGCCGATGGCGGTTACTACATCTACTATGTAACAGAGGGCAAGTTCCTCAGTGCCAACCCAAGCGACAACGCTTACAACGGCGCAAACGGTGGCCAGGGCAAGACTACCAAGATGAGCGATGCTGCTGTTGTTACTATCACAGAGGATGGCAACGGCAAGTTCGAGATGAGCTACATGATGGAGTACGAGGGCGAGGAGGTTGAAATCCACGTTGGTGCAACACCTTCAACAGGTGGTTTCAAGAACGTTGACAAGGCTCGTTACGAGTTCTACAAGGAGGGTCACGACTACTGTTTGAACTATGCTTACATCATTGCATTCGATTGGACACTCGAGGAGGTTACAATGAACTATCCTGCAAAGTATGCTTCAATCCCAGTACGCAACGCAATCAAGGAGGCTAAGAGCATCTACACATTCATGGACAGCGTAGCTGTTGAGGGTTATGAGGCAGCATACGAGAACTTCTTGAACACACTCGAGGATGCCGAGGCTACTCTCGCTGCAGGCAGCTACACAGACATCGAGAAGGTATTCGAGGATGTTGAGAAGTTGAACGCAACAATGGGTAAATACGTTTACTCAAAGATCGAGTGGATTTGTGACGTATATGTTTGGGATATCGAGGCTGAGTATATCGACTACTTGACTCCTTCAAACAACCCACAGGATGGTTACTACCTCCAGGAGGCTTATGACACATATATCACAGCGAACATATATGGGGCAGGCTCTGAGTTGTATGACGCTGCTTACGATGATCCATACTCTTACATCGCACAGATGAAGACCTTCATCAACGGTGTGCAGGGTAACGTTGATGCATTCCTTGCTTCAAAGATTGAGTACGTTACATTGCCTAAGGTTTACACAGCCGAGAATCCACACCAGACTCCTCTTGGTACATTGGTTAACAACAACCGCTACGATTGGGAGCAGCTTGTAGTTCTTAACGAGGCTGTTGACGGTATCCGTTTGACATTCCTTGAGACAAACGTTGGTACAGCTGCAGGCGACGGTAAGTATAAGGGTTTCCCAATGGTTGCTATCTCTGGTCTCGAGGTTCTCGATGCAGACGGCAACGCTCTTGCTCTTTCATCTTCACTTGTTTCTACAAACTCTTTGGAGACATCAGAGGGTTCACTCGAGAACTTGTTCGATGATGAGACTTCTACATTCTACCACTCAATCTGGGGTAACGGTACATTCAGCCCTGAGACTTATGTATATCTTGACGTTAAGTTCCCAGAGGGTACAGAGATTAGCACATTCACAGTGAAGACTATCGGCCGTGAGAACAAGTCTTTGGCTCCTGGTACAGTATGTATCACAAAGTATGGCGAGGAGTATGATCCAGCTATCTTCCGTGAGAATCCATACAATGTTAAGGGTGGCACACAGATCACTGACGCTTCACAGTTGAAAGACGGTGGTATCTACATCATGAGCGGTAACCTCCGCGTTAAGACACAGGGCGCAACTCCACGCTACTATGCAGGTGTAGCTCCTTACCACACAAACATCAAGGCTGCTTTGAACGATCCTTGCGTTTACATGTTCAAGAAGACCGAGAACGGTTGGAACATCATCAGCTTGGCAAACGCTGAGTTCTGGGCTTTGAACAAGACTGTTCATGAGAATACAAACGAGGAGACAGGCGAGACAACAACAAGCACAAGCTGGAGCACCGGTTTGACAGTTTATCCTGCAAACGCTGCCGAGGTTAACTTTGTTAAGTCTGGCAACCTTCCCAACACATTTGCAATCTACAGCGACATCGAGGACAACAATATCGAGGCTTCTTGGAGCTGGACAAATCCTAACGATACAACAGATGTTGTAAAGGTTGAGAAGGGTACAGTTAACGCTAACAAGTTCGTCTTCATGGATTGGGACAGCAACCTCGCAGGTCGTCCTTGCGTAAGCGCAATCCCAGGTGAGTTTACATACGGTATTGAGGCACTCAGCGCACACGCTACTAAGTATGAGGAGTTCAAGAACGGCGACGGTTACAGCGCAGGTGACTACCTCCACTTCAACAAGGCTAACGGTGAGGGTGAGTGGAACATCTATGAGGTTTCAATGGATGACGCTTACTACTTGTGGGCAAACGGTATCGGCGAGACTCTCTCAGCTTTGGGTCTTGTAGTTGGTAACGACCCTGGTTGCATCAGCGGTGATATCGCGGCTCTTGAGTCTGCTATTGCAGCTGTTGAGGCTGTTGTTGAGAACGAGGACAAGGAGGGTGCTCAGGCTGCTGTTGAGGCATTCGTTGAGAACGTAGGTTTGGCACAGGATGCTGAGCGTGTTCAGGTAATGGATAGATACTGGTATGCTATCGAGAGTGCTTACCCAGAGTACTATGCACAGCAGAACAAGGTTAAGGCTATCTACGCTGACGCTAACGGTCTTTCTTGGATGGATAAACCTGCTGCATACAACAGAGAGAACGCACAGTTCGTATTCCAGTTCCAGAAGTACGACGCTGAGGCAAATGAGCTTGGCCTTAATGTTCCTGCAGGTGAGGAGGATAATGTATTCTTCATCTACAGTGACTTCGTTGGAGAGCAGACCGGCTATGGATATGCAGGTACAGGTGGTGGTACAACACAGGTTGCAATGACCGACGACTTCGGCGCAGCTCTCTACGTTGTTAAACCTCTTCAGGCTAACATCTACACAATCTACGCTGTCGGTTCAGATCCTCTCCACACAGCAGGTCACGGTAGCGGTTCTGGTTCACAGGGTACAATCGTTAACTGGACAGGTGGTGCAGGTACAGCATCTTCATGGACACTCCGTTTCGTAGACGAGGAGAATGGTACTTCAATCGAAGACCTCGTAGTTGAGGGCGCTGAGGTTGTTTCAGTAGCTTACTTCACACCAGCAGGTGCTGCAATTCCTGCTCCTGTTAAGGGTGTAAACATTGTTGTTACAGTTTACAGCAACGGTGTTGTTGAGGCTAAAAAGAAAGTTGTTAAGTAATTGACAAGTCCATAATAAAGATAATGGCGACCGTAAGGTCGCCATTTCTTTTTTGTAATGATATGATTTTGATATCATATAAATTCTATACGCGAATCTGTCATTTTTCGGGCAAACCCTCAACAACACGTCTGAACGAATGTGAAGAATCTTATAAACAGCTTCTTATAATCGCGAGAAAGTAGAGATGAATAACGAAGGCACGGGTCAGGATGATTATCCTGACCCGTGCCTTCGTTATATGGTTTGAATTTTTATTCCTCTACCAACTCCATCTCTTTCCAGCGCTCTACAATCAGCTCGCAGTCCTTGCGTGCAACGGGCTCTTTTACTTCGTATTCGCTTAGTAGCAATGCTACAAGGTCGTCGGTTGTGAATTTCTCTTTTGCTGCAACACTCTCCCACAGGAAGGCGGCTGTCTCATTGAGACTGATGATTCTGCTGTAATCGACATTTTCTACTCCGGCAGGAACAATTATGTGCTCGCCGCATACGTTCTGTATTTCAAATCCTTCCTTAATTCTCATATTCTTAATCTATTAATTGTTGCTGATAATTATCTTATAGCCACCTCTTCTTTCGGCGGTATATGGCCAACAAAATGCGGCGCATTGGTTTGAGCGCCTTCCAAGTTGCCGAGTACCACCTCCATTTGCGGCTGTTGATACTCACCTTTTTACCCTTGCGTATGAAGCCGTCGGCAATACCTATAATCTTGTCAAATGTAAAATTTTCGGTCATGGACAACGGGTTGCCGTCGCCGCGCATGGTGTATATGCCGTCTTCTATTTTAATTACCCTGTGCAGGGCGTATCGTTTTTCTGCAACTTCGGCAAGTACCACATCGCCCACTTCGGGCACGCGTGGCGGCACAAGTATGACCTTGTCGCGCCCGTTGTCAAGGAACGGGCGCATGCTGAAGCCTCGCACAACGAAAGTCACGCTTTTCTTGCCCTCCTTGCGGAACATGCGGGTAATCTCCTGCATGAACAGGTGATTCTCTACCTTCTTCTGTATTACTTTTTCGCTCATAGACCAAAAGTACTGCTAGACAGACGTGCAGCCTCTTCATCGGGCAAGCAGAATAGAGTGTGTATTGCAATCTTCTCAAGCAGCTTGCTGATGGTGCTGCAGATGAAGATGTGGATATCCTTGTCAAATTTGAGTGTAGAACAAGAACTCAGCATGATACCGAACGCCGTGGGGATGCTCTCCTTGCGTATGTGGTTTGTCTTGTCTTGTTCAATTGCCGCCATACCGCCAATGGGGTAGTGTACGTTCATGTATATCGGACGCTTTCCGCTCCATGGCGAGCCATATACGATAGGTGTGCCGTCGTCGGCAATGCGTATGACAGGGTTGTCGTCGTTTATCAGCGTGCTTCCTTTGATGTGCTCGACCCACTTGTTGCTGTGGGTGCTCTTGCCCTGTCCGCTCACGCCAAGAAACATGTATCCCTTACCACCGTTCTCAACCGTAGCCGAGTGCATGAGGAGGGTCTTGTGTGGTGCTGTACACATGGTGAATATCACCATCAGTGTATTGTTGAAGCCAAATACAACGTCACTGTTGTTCCCACGTGTGGTAATGGTGAAGTTGTGGCGCTCGGCGTCGCTCTGCATGAAGGCGCATGGTGTGCCGAACTCGTTCATTGTCAGAATCTGATATGCGCCGCAGTCCTGGCGGTAAACCTCGAATGTTGCGCTGGGGCAGGGGAATCTTCCGATCTTGCTGCCGCGCCACGATGGTTGTATACTGTTGTCCGATGTTATTTCAAAAAGCAAATCATCGGTACATTCACGCTCGAATGGTGCAAGGTTGGGTAGTAGTGACAATACATCACCCTCCATCATGTTGATGGAGAAATTGTGCCCGGCTATAGCGAAATATCTTTTTTGCATATTTATAGAGGTAATATTCTGCACTCGAAGGCTCCATAACCTCCGTTGTACCTCGCAAATTTATAAAAAATGGATTAAATAGTCAATTGAAATAACAAGTTGTTTCAATTTTTGTTGCTAACTTTGCGGTATATGACTACAGCACGCACTATAAATATTCGCGGCAAACTCATGCCTTTGGATACTCCGGTGGTCATGGGTATTCTCAATATCACCGATGACTCTTTTTATGAAGGGTCAAGGGTTGCTTCGCCTGGCGAACTAGTGCAGCGCGCCGCGGCTATGCTCGAGGCAGGTGCCGGAATACTGGATTTGGGCGCATGCTCAACCCGCCCCGGTTCAGCCCCGGTTGAAGAGGCTGTGGAACTTTCAAGGCTCCATGCTGCGCTTGAGTTGCTCGATAAGGAATTGCCGGGTGCAGTTGTCTCGGTCGATACATTCAGGGCTGCAGTAGCAAGGGAGTGTGTTGCCAATCACAATGTGGCAATAATAAATGATGTCTCGGGCTTCGAATGGGATGCTGTAATGTTCGAAGCTGTAGCAGAACTGCGCGTGCCATACGTGTTGACCCACTCGGTAGGTTATGCCGGTGATGCAGTGCGGTACGGCGATTTTATGCCACAGGTGCTCAAACGTCTTGCCGACAAATTATGGCAGTTGCGTCAGGCCGGTGTTGTCGATGTTATAGTTGACCCGGGATTTGGCTTTGGCAAGAGCCTGGAGCAGAATTACCGTATGTTAGCTTCACTGCGTGACTTTGAACTGCTCGATGCGCCATTGTTGGTGGGGCTTTCGCGTAAGTCAATGATAACACGCCTGTTGGGTGTCAATGCCACCGATGCGTTGGCGGCAACAACGGCGCTGAACCTGACGGCACTCTTGAATGGAGCAAACATTCTGCGAGTACATGATGTGTCCGAGGCTGTTCAGGCAGTAAGGTTGGCGCAAGCGTTGAATCTTGAATGATTTAGATATAATAATTAGGATAGAATGTTTTTTGATTTTACAATAAAGGATGCAATAGATATTCTGCTTTTTGCACTTTTGCTCTATTATCTGTATAAGATGATGAAGGAGTCGGGTTCCTTGAATATCTTTGCAGGAATAATGATATTCCTTTTTGTTTGGGTGCTCGTCTCAAAGATACTTGACATGCGTCTGCTTGGTTCGGTCTTTGATCAGATGATGAACGTCGGTGCTATTGCACTTGTGGTCATATTCCATGACGAGATCAGAACATTCTTCAAGGGAATTGGCTCGCGTCGTTATTTCAAATACTTTGCAACTCTTTTCAACAGGAAGGATGCGAATAATGAATCTGTTGAGGTTATGCCGGTTGTCATGGCATGCAAGAGTATGGCGCAACAGAAGGTTGGCGCACTTATCGTTGTTGAGAAGCGTGTCTCTCTCGATGATGTAATAAAAACAGGAGAGCCCATAAACTCAGACATCAGTCAGCGTCTTATAGAATCAATCTTCTTTAAAAATGCCCCCTTGCATGATGGTGCAATGATAATTCGCGATGGTCGTATAGTTGCAGCGCAATGTATTCTGCCTGTTTCTCACGATCTTGATATCCCAAGGCGTCTGGGCTTGCGTCATCGCTCTGCAATGGGTATTTCCGAAATCTCCGATGCTGTTGCAATTGTAGTTTCCGAGGAAACCGGTAATATATCCGTTGCCATGAATGGTAAGTTCTATCTGAATCTCGATGCTCACAAGCTCGAACAACTGCTGTCCGAGCAGTAATGCGTAATATATAAGATTGAAGCTCCCCTTGCCGGGGAGCTTCTTTAATATATATATAAAGGTAGGCTTTTGTAAATTTAACTCACGCTTCGCTGCTTCGGTTAACCTTTTTGCCTTTTTCGCCCCTTTGTGCCTAATGAAGTGAAAGCTGAAAAGTGAAAAGTGAAAACTGAGAACTATAAACACCTTTTCGTTTTAACCTTTCTTTTCGCCCTTTTGGACCTTATATCTCTCACACTAAAAAACTTTAAAAAAATACCTTTTGCAAATCGTTGAAAATCAATGCCTGAAAAAATGGTACTCAAAAAAGTGTGATTTTTTTTGAAAAAAAAGATGCAAATGTTTTGTCAGTTCAAAATCTTGCCTTACCTTTGTACTCGCTTTCGGCAAGCAACGCGGTAACGCGATGCGGAACGAAGGACAAGATAGATCCTTGACATCATTCCATACAGACAAGCAGTACAACCTTGCTTTTTTATTAAGCAAGAAGCGTAAGGAACGAAAAACGAACCGTCAATAATTTGAAATAATTTATTCCGGCCAGTACAAACAAATTTGATTA
>JAZOUB010000042.1:0-81045 GCA_045657945.1 Bacteroidaceae bacterium
ATAAAAAAGCAAGGTTGTACTGCTTGTCTGTATGGAATGATGTCAAGGATCTATCTTGCTCTTCGTCGCGCAGCGCGTTACCGCGTTGCTTCCCGAAAGCGAGTGCAAAGGTAAGGCAACTTTTTGAAATGACAAACAAATAAAGAAGTTTTTTTGTTATAAAAGCGAGAAAAAATTAATTACGCACTAAAAACTGCGCAATTATATTAAATTCTTGCCAAAACTGTAAAAAACCAACCCTTTCACAAGGGATTATTTGTTTGCAAAAGTTTTGTCGCCGAACATTAAAGTTGCAGGCGTTTGCTTTACTGTTGCCCGACTAAGGTATGCACTTTTTTATTACAAACAAAACTTTCTTATCTTTTTTTGCAAAAAATCGCGATTTTCTTCATTTTTATCAAAAACCGAGCAGTTTTTAAAGTTGCAGAAGCAAAAAAATCCAAAAGGGCAGCAAAGACCAAAAAGCTGAAAGTTGCGGACGCGACACATAAAGCGTGATCAAAACTCAAATAAAGAATAAGGTCTTGTTATGCAAAAAGCAAAACAAGACCATATATATATAATAATGTAACACTCGGTTATTTCACCACTACGGCCTTAACCGGATTCAAACCCGAAGGTATTGTGTAAACAAGCATGCCGTCGGTATCATACAGATATGTATCACCGTCGTTCATATAATCGGACGAGGTCACGCATACATATTCACCGGCAGCGCAAACTTTATAAGGAGTAGGCAAGAAAGCCTCCTTTATCCATGGATAATCCACAGTTTTGTCAACAACGCCATAAGAGAGATAGGTGGTTGTGGAATTCCAATACTCGTCGTATTCAGAGAAGAAGCCATAGAGACGGCCGCCATTATAGCAAAGTTCAGTCATATTCGAGCACTCCTCCACTACCGCCACGCTACCATCGGACGAGATGCGCTGCAATGTGCTTGGAATATCGTAATAGTTTCCATAAGAGGCAACGAAGACACCATCATTACAAGAAACGACTACTGCTGGGTTGCAGACAACTTCGATTTTCTCCACCTGGGCAAAGGTTGCCAGGTCAACAACCGAAACGGTCTTATCATATCCCACCTCTGCATTATAATCCATTCCGCCAGAATTTGCGACATACAGATTGCCATGGTGTACTGCAAGTTGTTCAGGATTACGGCCAACCTCAACCATAGCATCTACCTCGAGCGAAGTTGTATCTATGCGCGCAACCTTGCCATCATAATATGTAACATATACCTTATCACCATAGGCAGCAAGATAACGGGGCTGCCCTGTACACTTTATCTGCTTGATTGACTTGGCATCGAGCGAAGTGATTTCAATGGTCGATTCGCCCGAAACGGCAATATACATCTTTGAGCCATGCACCAACATGTCGTTTGCCGTGTTTCCAAGGCAACGGCCATTCTGGAACTCGAAATAATTAGGAACCGTTACACCGGTAGAGAGGTCATACTTTGTCAAAGAAGAGTTGCTACTCTGCCAGTCACCAGAGTTCAAGACATAACCCACATTGGCAGAAGAGTCACTACCCGACGGAGCATCCGGCACATCATTTTCATTGTTACATGCAGTAAAGCCTACCACCAAACCTAAAAGGATAAGTTTTTCAACGATTCTTTTCATAATATATAAATTAAAGGTTAGCAATCAAAAGTTCACGCGAGCCGAGAGCCGCCATTGGAACCCCGGCATGGGATAGTTCTTTATCACCTCGTACTGTTTGCCGGTGACATTCAGCAGCTCAGCTTGAAGACGCAGCCCCACCCCACCAAAGAGAAAACTACGGTTCAGCGAGAAACTGTGTTCAAGATAACCTGGCATGCGGTTGTTTGCTGTGTTCTGCGGCAACATATAGCGTTCGCCGACAACCGAAAACAAATAAGAAACATTAACAATGGGATTTTCGACAGACATTGTAAATGAGCCCGAATGTTGCGGCGTGTAGGGTAGCTGGTGACGATAATTCTTCGCCGAGACATCGGTGACATCCACCGCATACTGGAAGGAGTAGCTTGCATCGAGCATCAGTGCCACCTTTTTAGAGAGAGCAAGGCGCATGGATGCCGAAGCATCAGCTCCCCAAATATCGGCCCTGCCGAAATTCATCATGCGCCATATATACATGGTGGGCAAGGCCACAATCTTGTCGCGTACATTATTATAATAACCATCGGCAGCAAAGGTGAAGTTCCTGAAGAAACCATCGCCTGAAAGATACAGCGTTGCACCGAGATTGCATTGAGTAGCTTTCTCGGGCTTTAGACCGACATTTCCCAGGCGCAGATAGTAGAGATCGGCAAATGTAGGAACACGACAGGCATCCTTTACCGATGCACGAACATGCAGAATATCATTGCCAAAAGGAGCAACAATCACGCCAAATGAGGGCGAAACACGGAAGAAAGACGGCATACCCTCACTACCCTGCACCTCATCAACAACAGATGTCGCGAGCAACGATGCGGTGAACCTGACACAACGCAAATCATAGTCGGCAGCAGCAACCAGCCACGAGGAGAAACGGCGCGGTGCCTTGCTGTTCTCAAAATTATTCTCGAGCATAGAATACGCAGCGTCGGCCGCAAAGGAAATCCTAAGGTTCTGTAGCGGACGGCAGGCAGCAGCCAATGATGCATACAATTCGTTCTGAATATTTATATCCACCTGCTCGCCCGAGCTATAATTTGCACTCGTTTCACGATAACGCGAATAGTTGTAGTCATACTTGAACAATGCCTGAAACTCCCAAGCATCACTGATGGGGCGCATATATCTCGCCTGAGCAAAGGCATTCCTATTCCATAGTCTTTCGCGGTTTTCCTTATTATATAGGTTGACCGCACCCGGCAAGCCACGCTCAGACGAATAGTATCCTAGTTTTGCATCAAGCATGCCGCCAGCAAGCCATGCATCGGCATTCGCTTCGAGCGAGAAGGCATTGATATCGCTGTCACGACGCTTCTCGCGTGTCACAAGCCCCGAATTCACCAGCTCAAAAGGATACATTCCGTCACTGCGCAGGTAATTGCCGTTAAAAGAGAGCCCCCACTCCCCTGCCGGTTTATAACGATGAAAGAGCGAAGCGCCTGCATAACCGAACGAACCGCCCTTAACCTCGGCATTCGTCATGGTCTTACCCACCGAGAGTGTACGCAATGACAATAGCGTTGAAGATGAATATTCGCGCGCGCTGCGCATGGCATCGTCGCCACCCAAGCCCATAGTCAAAGTGACAGCAGCAAGATTATTCAATGGAAAACGCCCAAGATCAACCACTCCACTCTGAGCATCGGACACAACCACGCCGTCATAACTGACTGCAGTATGTTTTGCACCCATTCCGCGCACCGACACAGTCTTGAGCCCACCGACACCACCATAATCGCGCACATTGACACCCGACATGTATTTGAGTACATCGGCTACACCATCATGTCCCAAACGTTCCATTTCCTCGCGTGAAACCTGTTGTACCGGCGCAGCAGATGTAGCAGAGACAGGCAAAACAACCTCAACAGCATCAACCTCGGGGAGGAGATACTGCAATGAGTCGAGTTCCTGAGCCGAAACGTTCGTCACCGAAGCGAGGCCCACACATAAAATAAGGACATTAAAAATCCGCAACATAAACAAACTTTATAAAACCCTTACCCGGGGTTTGTATAAAACATAATGAATATGGCAGGTTTTCTGACTTGTTCACCCAAGCACCTTCCCACCCCACAAGGGAGCAGTGGCTATTGACCGCATGGGCATCAAAGAACTTACAGCTACGGGTATAGTTCCGGACTCACACCGGATTCCCTTTTACTAACCGCCAACGCAAAGCGGCGGTTACACCATAATCGTTTGCGAAGATAAGAATATTATTTGCAAACGCAAACAACAATAAGCAAAAACAGCACAAAAAAAGTGGCGACACTTGAAAGTATCACCACTTGAAATTATTTAAAGCTAAAATTACTCAGCCTCAGCAACTACTGTGAAAGGAACCTTAACGGCAACCTCCTTGTGCAATCTTACAGTAGCCTCGTAAGAACCGATCTCCTTAACTGCAGCAACAGTGATAATCTTGCGATCGATCTCAAGACCGAGCTTTGCGAGCTCCTCAGCAATCTGGATAGCACCAACTGAACCGTAAACAACGCCAGTTGCGCTTACCTTTGTAGCGATTGTCAAAGAAACGCCCTCGAACTTAGCTGCAAGAGCCTCAGCGTCAGCCTTGATCTTAGCCAACTTGTGAGCACGCTGCTTCAAGTTCTCAGCAAGTACCTTCTTTGCAGACTCGCTAGCGATAACTGCCTTGCCTGTAGGAATCAAATAATTACGGCCATAACCGTCCTTTACCTTAACGATATCGTCTTTGTAACCCAAGTTGATTACATCTTCTTTCAAAATAAGCTCCATAATTATTTCCTCCTATTATTTCATCATATCAGTAACAAAAGGCAGCAAAGCCAAGTGACGTGCACGCTTAACAGCCTGTGCAATACGACGCTGGAACTTCAAAGAAGTACCGGTGATGCGACGTGGGAGAAGTTTACCCTGCTCGTTCAAGAACTTCTTCAAGAACTCGGGATCCTTGTAGTCGATATACTTAATACCGTTCTTCTTGAAACGGCAATATTTCTTTTTCTTGACATCCACTGTAGGAGGAGTCAAATATCTGATTTCTGAAGGTGTCTGTGCCATAATTAGTTCTCCTTATTACCTTTTAAATTTCTTCTCTTGGCAGCATACTCAGCAGCATACTTGTCCAATTTAACTACCAATGAGCGAATAACGCGCTCGTCGCGACGATACTGCAACTCTAACTTAGAAATAACCTTTGGCTCTGCATCGAACTCAAACATTACATAGAAGCCAGTGGTCTTCTTCTCGATGGGGTAAGCAAGCTTCTTAAGTCCCCAGTTCTCCTCATTGACAATCTCAGCACCTTCAGCAGTGAGAATGCCTTTGAATTTCTCTACCGCTTCCTTCATCTGAGCATCAGACAAAACGGGAGTCAAAATGAAAACGGTCTCGTAGTGATTCATTTTTAATTAATAAATTGGTTAAACAATCGTTTTACTAAACGCGGGTGCAAAGATATACATTTTTTCCTAAACACAAAAGCCAACAGGCAACTTTTTACCCCAACTGCATCAAATAGAAGAAAAAACCACCATTAAAAAGCCGAAAGTTGAACTATTTACAACTGTTTTTCCTTATTTTTTATTAAAAAATTTCGTTCTCTGAATATTTATGTGTTTCTTTGCAAAAGGAATATAATAAAAAATCACATAGCACTATGGCAAAGAAGATTCAAATCATTGGTTTCTTACTCATCATCATCGGAGCAGTACTCATTGCACTCAGCATGACAATGGGTTGGAACAACTACAACACTATCAGTTTTGGTTCGGTAGGATTGGTTATCGCAGGTTTGATTACCTATGTCTTCGCAGGTAAATCACTTTTGGACGAGAACATCAAGAAGAAATAAACCTTTTTTCCATACCAAAAACAGAAGAAGCACCCTACACGGTGCTTCTTCTGTTTTTGGTATATGGCTGGCAAATCAAGCCTCCACGTCGGGAGCAATGAGTTTGTATCCCTTGCCGTGAATATTGATAATCTCGATATCCTCATCAGCCTTCAAGTGTTTACGCAACTTGGTAATATACACATCCATACTGCGGGCATTGAAATAATTATCATCACTCCACACAGTCTTGAGCGCATAGTCACGCAAGAGGATTTCATTACGGTGTGCGCAAAGCAACCCCAGCAGTTCCGACTCCTTTGTTGTCAACTTAGTCTGATTGCCATCAATTGAAAGCACCTGTTTCTTGGTATCGAACTGGAAACGACCAATCTTGTACATCGCATTCTCCTTATATTTCTTTCCACGTACACGACGAAGAATTGTCTCAATGCGCGCCACAAGCACCTCCATGCTGAATGATTTTGTTATATAGTCATCGGCACCAATCTTGAAGCCCTCAAGTATATCCTCATTCATCGTCTTTTGGGTCAAGAAAATAATAGGAATGTCAGCATCAACGGCACGTATCTCCTGAGCCAGTGTAAAACCGTCCTTGATTGGCATCATGACATCAAGCACGCATATATCGAACTTACCTTTCAGGAATGCCTTGTAACCGGCATCACCATCGGGGCAAAGCTCGGCGTAATATCCCTTTGCCTGCAGATACTCACGCAGAAGCATACCCATATTTTCCTCGTCCTCGCACAACAAAATTCTAGTTTTTTCTTCCATAATGTTTTTATTTTAATGGTAATACAATTATAAACGTTGTTCCCACGCCGGCCTCACTCTCTGCGCGAATTGTACCTCGATGAGCTTTCACAATCTGCTTGACATAGGCCAATCCAAGGCCAAATCCTTTAACATTATGAACATTGCCGGTGTGTACTCTATAAAACTTTTCAAAAATCTTTTTCAAATGCTCCTTTTTCATACCGATGCCATTATCCTTCACTGAGAGCATAAACTTGCCATTCGCATTCCATGTACGCACATTCAGCGTTATCGGCGCATCGGCACGTCTGTACTTCACAGCATTATCCATCAGATTGAAAACGACATTGGTAAAATGCATCTCATCCGCATAAATATATGGATCATCAGCTTCGAGTTCAGTCGTTATTGTACCACCGCTCTGGTTCACCTTTACAGCAAAGGTGTTCACAATATTCGATACAAGATCATTAGCATCAAGTTCCCTCATATTCAGCGCAGCTGTATTCTTGTCATCAAACATAGACATCTGCAACACCTTGTCAACCTGAAAGCCCAGTCGTTTGGTTTCGCTCCTTATCACACCCAGGAGACGTTCAATCATCTCTGGCGATTTGTCAATACTCTCATCCTGGAGCATCTGCGCAGCGAGCGAAACAGCCGAAATAGGCGTTTTCAGTTCGTGGGTCATATTATTGATGAAATCATTTTTCATTTTTGTAATCCTTTTATGCCTTACAGCCATATACAACGTAAAGACAAACGTTATCAACAAAATAAAAATGAACACCAACGACGGTATCATAAATTTAACCGAACCATATATAAATTTGTTCAACCCGGATTCCGAGAATGAAAGTTCAAGCATCGCCGCACGTGCCGGAGCATCATTTCCAAACAAAGGCTGGCTGAGCACCGACCCACAATCCATAGTAGCCATCGAGTTATACACTGTATCACGGCCGTCATGGTCAAGCACCCTTATGCCAAAAGGCACATCAATACCATTATTGGCAAGTTCAGCTCTCACATACCGCTCCATCTGCTTGAAATCTATTCGGCTCTGCAGAGGCATGGCCCCGGCCTTGTCCAGCATATAAAAGAGAACTTCATCAAGGACATCGCGCTGATACTTGGCACGCATCTTCAGGACGTCGTAATGCAACAACTGTGCCTCCTCCAACGTATGCACCTTGCTCAATTCCTTTATAAAATGCTCCTCATCTATGTTACCGACAGGAATTTCCGTATTGACAGTGATTGTTGACACTGTACCACCATTGGTCGTGGTCGTGGTATAACTGCTTACGACCATAGGATTGCCACCTACAAAAGTACCTCTCTTTATATAATTGCGGTTATCTTCGGACAAATACCTGCGCACCTCTTCTATCTCCAATTTATGCGCCACCTGATTAAGAGTGCGACGCGCACCCTCATACAAATGCTCCTTACGCATAGAAACAAGCGTGTTCACGTATGACACCTGCAAATAGAGCAAGGCTACAAAACACACACTCATAATTATGGCTATCGTACTTATTGTAATCTTTTTCATATCGCAAATATAATCAGTACATTCTTATATCGATAAACAAACAGCAATGAAATGAAAATAATTTTTATTTATTAACATTAAACATATTTATAATTGCGATTTTAACAATCATAAACATCTATTTAAAATACAAATTGTAAAACAACGCCATTTTTTAACATAAAAAGGGAGCAACCCATCAGTTACTCCCTTTCTTTCATATAAAACGTATGTTACTCTTCGTCCTTTACAGCAAGTTCCTCAACAAGCTTATTCTGCACATCACCGGGTACTAGTTCATATGTCGAAGGAGACATAATGAACGAAGCACGGCCACCGGTGAGTGAACTCAATGTAGTTGAGTAAGAAGCCATCTCCTTCAAAGGAACTTTGGCTGCGAGCTTCTCGTAGCCGTTCTCGCTCTCCATACCCATAATCATACCACGACGACCCTGGATGTCGCTCATTACGTCACCCATCTTGTCCGATGGAACGAATACCTCTACATCATATACTGGCTCAAGAACCTTTGGACCAGCCTCACGGAACGCAGCACTGAAGGCGTTGCGGCCTGCGAGCATGAATGAAAGCTCGTTAGAGTCAACCGGGTGCATCTTACCGTCATAAACGATAACGCGTACATCGCGTGCATAAGAACCGGTTAGCGGACCACGCTCCATGCGTTCCATCACACCCTTGAGGATTGCAGGCATAAAGCGTGCATCAATACTACCACCCACAATACTGTTCACGAACACGAGTTTGCCACCCCAATCGAGTGTCACTTCCTCGGTAGCCTTGGCATTGATTTTGAACTCCTGACCGCCAAAACGATATACCTCCTGCAATGGCTTACCCTCCTCGTATGGCTCAACAATCATGTGCACCTCACCGAACTGACCTGCACCACCCGACTGCTTCTTGTGACGATAGTCGGCACGCGCAGCCTTGGTAATTGTCTCACGATATGGAATCTTTGGCTCCTCATACTTCACCTGAACCTTCTCTACATGCTCAAGACGCCATTTCAAAGTACGCAAGTGGAACTCACCCTGGCCATGAACAATTGTCTGGTGAAGTTCTTTTGACTGCTCAACGCGCCATGTAGGATCTTCTTCGTGCATGCGGTTGAGAATCTGCATCATCTTCTCAATCTCAGACTCGTTGGCAGGTTTGATTGCGCGTGAATATTTAGAAGCAGGATACTTCACAAGAGCGAACTTGTGTGAGCAATCCTTTGCGTTCAATGTATTTCCTATCTTGATGTCCTTCAACTTTACGGTACATCCCAAGTCACCGGCCTTCAACTCCTCGACAGGCACACGATTTGCACCAGCGCTACAGAAGATCTGAGCAATGCGCTCCTTTGAACCGCGGTCGGCATTCAAAAGGTCGTCACCGGCCTTCAATGTACCACTCATCACCTTGAAATAGTTCACCTCACCGATGTGTGGCTCAACAGATGTCTTGTAGAAGAAGATTGATGTTGGAGCCTCGCTGTTGTAAGGCACTGTCTCGCCATCGGCATCAACAGGCTGTGGCATATCGGTAATTTCAGGAGCCACATTTGCAAGGAACTCGAGCAGACGGCTAACTGCAACATCGGTAGAAGCCGAGCAGCAGAGCACTGGGTAAACACTGTCAGTCTCAAGACCAAGACGTGCGCCCTTGCGGATCTCGTCGGTTGTCAACTCCTCAGACTCAAAGAACTTGTCCATCAAGCCCTCCTCGTTCTCAGCAGCCTTCTCAACAAGTTCCATGTGAAGAGCCTTAGCCTTCTCGAACTCGCTGGCTGGAATATCCTCAACGAGTGGTGGCTGACCCTCACCTGTATAAGTAAGTTTCTTCATCAACAGAACGTCGATTATGGTACTAAAACCGGGACCTGCATTCAAAGGATACTGTACAGGAACAACCTTTGAGCCATAGATTGACTGCAACTGCTCGATAATGGTATCGTAGTCACATTTTTCGTTATCGACCTGGTTGACAACGAACATCATAGGCTTCTTCATCTTCTTCACATAGCGGAAGCAATTCTGTGTACCCACCTCAACACCATACTGGCCATTGATGACCATAATAGCTAAGTCGGCAACAGTCATGGCGCTGACCATACTGCCAGCGAAGTCATCAGAACCCGGACAGTCAATAAGGTTCAATTTCTTTCCGGCCTGTTCTATCTGAAAAACAGTTGAGAACACCGAGTAGCCATACTCCTGCTCTACAGGGAAGTAATCGCTGACAGTGTTCTTTGCCTCAATTGTACCTCTACGCTTGATAATTCCACCCTCATAGAGCATAGCCTCTGTGAGAGTGGTTTTTCCAGAGCCGGAACATCCTACGATTGCAATGTTCTTGATTTCGTTAGTCTGATAAGTTTTCATATTGTTTTGTTTTTTTAGTTTATGGAATGAGAATGGGGTTAAAACAAATAATCTTCATCATTCAGAATAGTTTTTATTCACCTTGCGCCCTTAACTCCATCCCAAAAGGTTAGTTAGTTTTCAAATCACTGGCAATGTAGGAATTTTCCTAAACAAAAGCAAATAGAAAGAGAATGTTTTTTAAAAAAGAGATAAAAAAAGTAACTTCGCAGCAAAATTTTAACACAATTCAACAAATGGCCGGTCTGTACATACATATTCCATTCTGCAAGCAGCGGTGCAGCTACTGCGCCTTCTACTCCACTACCTTATATAATATAAGGGACAGGTATGTTGATGCGCTATGCAAGGAACTGACCATACGCAAGGAATATGCAGGCTGTGAGACTATTGAGACCATATACTTTGGCGGCGGAACACCATCCACGCTCTCAATGGAACAACTGCAAAAGATATGTGACACAATATACGCCACATACAAAGTTTCGGACACGCCAGAAGTGACAATCGAATGCAACCCCGACGACCTGACCCCGAAATTCCTTGCACAGCTACGGTCGTTGCCGTTCAACCGCATAAGCATGGGAGTGCAGAGTTTTAACGACGCGCAACTCAAACGCCTTGGCCGACGCCACAATGCCGACAAGGCACGCGAGGCCGTACACAATGCACGCGAAGCAGGCTACAAGAACATAAGCATAGACCTTATATTCGCCTTGCCGGGTTCCACATTGACAGGGTGGGAACACGACCTTTACAGCGCCATTGCATTGAGCCCCGACCATCTGTCGGCATACAACCTCACGTACGAAGATGGCACCCCCTTACACCGCGCACTTGAACGCGGCGATTTTGCCGAACTTAGCGAAGAAGAGAATATAGAGCAGTTCCAGATGCTCATTGCCAAACTAAAAGAAGCCGGCTACAACCACTATGAGATTTCAAACTTTGCAAAACCAGGATGCGAGAGCCGCCACAACAGCAGTTACTGGAACGACACACCATACATCGGTTGCGGAGCAGCCGCCCACTCCTACAACGGTACATCGCGCCAATGGAACATCGCAAACATAGAAGAATATATAAAAGGTATAGAAAACAGCGAACCAAGTTTCGAGGTAGAGAAGCTCACCGAGGAAGAGCGTTACAACGACACCATTCTCACACGCCTGCGCACAGCCAAAGGCATTCCACTTACGTGGATGAAGGAAAAATTCAGCGCCGAGCTGAACAGCTACATGTCGCGTGTAGCTGAAAAAGAAATTGCACTAGGCAACATGAAGCAAGAGAACGAATACCTTTCCCTTACCGAAAAGGGGATTTTCATCAGCGATGCAGTAATCAGAGAGATGATTTACATATAACGACACAGACAAACAATAGCAGAATCGTTTTAAGACCACCAATAAAGAGTCCGGTGCCACCGGACTCTTTACCATTTAAACTTTTATCAACCACCCAGATTACTGGTATCAGATCAATGCATCCACTTTGGGATTATTTATTCCAAGATATAATCTTATCTTACAGGTGCCTCTGAATTTGCAACGCTCTTCCAGCCCGCAATTGTCATGAAAAAAGCGACAAGTCCCAGAACCAAACCAATAAATACACCAACAACCGGTATAACAGCAATAAAAGCGCCGATAATTGAAACGATCGTTGCGGTACGCAATCTACCCATACCAACACGTGCCGCAGCAGGGAATGTTACAGAGTTCATCAATTTACCATAAGCCGTTAGAAGGGTTACCCAAGCGACAATACTTATAATCAACGTAATGATTGAAGGCAAAGACAAGAATGTCAAGAATGCGTTCGCAACATTAAGCATAAAAGCCAAACGAATATTTCCAACAGCCTCCGCGTCATTGCTATGCACCAATTCACGCATCTTGCTTATGTTGATAAAGAACAACACATAACCAACCAGAACAGCTATAGAGCAAAGAGTTGCGATAACCTCCAATGAATCGTAACCGGATGCAAGTGCTTCAGCCGCCCTTGCCGACGAACCACGCCCTGCAGCAGATGCTGCATCATTTATAGCACTAAGAACCGTAATAACAGAAAGCACTGCTGCCAAAATACCAGAAAGTGAGTATATCAAAACCGATTTATACACCCATGAAGTGGATTTTTTCCACTGAAGTTCATTCTCCATAATAATTTATAAATTAGTTAATTGTTCATTTTGTAAACAAAAATACAAACTTAAGACTCACAAGAGTTAAACCTTTTGTTAAAATATATTAAATTATATATAATAAACAAATACCGGATACAATTGTCCACTATTTCACAACAGTCACAATATGCAAAAAGATTACAACGGCACCGCAATGCGGTGCCGTTGTAATACAATAGGCCATCATCCAATCAAAGTCCCTGTTTGAATTTGGCAAGTATCTTTTTGGTAGGGCTTGAAAACAGCGCATATATATTATCTATATTTGCAGTAGCCTCAGCATCTATAATCACAAACTCCCCCTCTTCAAACATTATAAGTGAAATTGACCCCCAAACGGTCATTGTCTTGTACGAAGCGGTAATCTGATTTACAAAACCTATTTCTTTGACATTAGTAAATCCGCCGGATTTCAACGCTTTAAGAATAGATATTCTGACAAACTCAACGCTGCCTTTTACTTTATAGCGTTCCTTTTTTGAATTCCTTATAGCCATATACCAAAAGCCATTACATCAAACTGTTTGCAAGTGCAAGAATCTCCTCACCAATTGCATCAGCAGCTTCCTGTGTTGGACCCTCTGAATAGATGCGGATGATTGGCTCGGTATTGCTCTTGCGCAAGTGAACCCATGTCTCGGGAAAGTCGAGCTTCACACCGTCAACAGTGTTGATTTCGGCCTTGCCTGCGTATGTAGCCTTAATCTTCTCAAGGATAGCATCTACATCACAACCTGGCTTCAAATCAATACGGTTCTTACCCATGAAGTATGCAGGGTATGTAGCACGCAGTTCGCTTACAGTCTTCTTCTCATGAGCAAGGTGGCTCAAGAACAAGCAGATACCCACCAAAGCATCACGGCCGGCGTGGCAAGCAGGATAGATGACACCGCCATTACCCTCGCCACCGATGATTGCGTTTGTCTCGCGCATCTTGGTAACGACATTAACCTCACCTACCGCAGAAGCTGTGTATGTGCAACCGTGAGCATTTGTAACATCGCGGAGTGCACGTGTTGAGCTGAGGTTAGAAACAGTATTGCCTGGTGTGTGCTTCAACACATAATCGGCAACTGTAACGAGTGTATATTCCTCGCCGTACATTTCACCATTCTCGCAGATGATAGCCAAGCGGTCAACGTCGGGGTCAACAACAAAAGCAACATCGTTTCCACCCTTTGCCATCAGGCCCATGATGTCGCCCAAGTTCTTTGCAAGAGGTTCCGGGTTATGCTGAAAGTCACCTGTTGGCTCGCAGTATAGTTTGTCAACCTTGGTGACACCCAACTTCTCAAACAATTTTGGAAGGATAACACCACCAACTGAGTTCACGCAGTCAATAGCAACCTTGAAGCCGGCAGCCTTGATAGCCTCTACATCAACGAGTGGCAATGCAAGAACAGCCTCAATATGCTTGTCATCGTATGACTCGTCGAGACGGTACTTGCCAAGTGTCTCTACATCGGCATAGTCGAACTCCTCGGCTGCAGCAATGCGCAGAACCTCCTGTCCCTCGGCTGCATTCAGGAATTCACCCTTCTCATTGAGAAGCTTAAGTGCATTCCACTGGCGTGGGTTGTGGCTCGCAGTAAGAATAATACCACCACAAGCATCCTCCATTGTAACAGCAACCTCAGTAGTTGGAGTAGAAGCCAAGCCTATGTCAACAACATCAAATCCCATACCCATGAGAGTACCGCAAACGATTTTGTTAACCATATCACCCGAGAGACGAGCGTCACGACCTACAACAATTTTGTTGCTTGTCTTTGTGGTTGTCTTACGTATCAGCGCTGCATACGCCGATGTCAATTTCACAACATCCAGAGGAGTCAAACCTTCGTCGGCACGGCCACCGATGGTACCTCTGATTCCCGAAATAGATTTAATTAGTGTCATTTATAGTTATTTAAAAGTTATTCTGATACAACAACCGACACGCTTGGTTGGAACGAAACCTGATAACGGCATGGATATACATAGTTTGCCGCAGTGGATGTTCCCCTTGTGTGCGGAACAATTATGTTAACCTTTGCAAGGTTGCTCTGCTTGCGTGTGAATGTGAGGAACCTGAGTGGCACCAACCATCCCGATGGCACTGAGCTACCATAGACAGAGTTCATGACTCCCGATGTGAAAGTTGCCGAATAGGAACCGCTGGTATTGGTAACACGCATCTCATCAGGATCGGCAGCATACAGATTCGCCGTAATAGTATCTCCGTCCTGAATATTATACTCATAGTAGCGAATGAGAAGGTCAACATTGTCACCTTCATTTATACGATATGCCGTTGAATCCTTTAGAATAGGATTGTTCACAATCTGCATATAGACATCATCAATCTCCACATATTCGTTCCTGCTTACATCTGTAGTCGAATCGTTTGCCACAAACTCATCGTACGATATAATCTTTATATCCTGTTCCTTGATGTATTCACTCACAGCCTCACGCTCTTTCTCCTTCATTTCGGAATATGTAACAGTTTCATCGCACGATGAAACGAGCAATGCAAAGAGAGAAAGAATCAACAAATAACCAAATTTATTTTTCAACATACTGATTTCCAATATTTCCCAACTTCGTTGGATTTTCAAAAATACAACTTTTTGCGAAGATACAAAAACAATATCAAAAAAAGCCGAACATAATTATGAAATAATCATAAAAACGCCATTTTCACACCCCGAGTCACTCGGTCAGTTCAGTCTTATACTTCTGCAGCGCCTGCCTGAAACGCTCGACAGCCATCTCCATTGTACCATACACTTCGCCACCAGAAGCATTCTTGTGACCGCCACCGTTAAAGAACTCGGCAGCAACGGCATTGCAGGGGAAATCATCTACACTGCGCAGCGAAACATTTATCTTGCCGGGCTGTTCCTCGCGCAGGAAGCATGAAAAACGCACTCCCTTAACCTGCAGCGGTTGGTTCACCAGTCCCTCGGTATCACCCTTTGAAGCATAGAAACGCATTAGTTCACTATGTGAAAGGGTTATGAGCGCGGCATTGTACTTGTTATAAACCTTGAGCTTATCATACATCGCATACCCCCATAGCCTCATCCTTGTAACCGAGAAATTATAGAACACCTTGCGGTATATCCAATCCTTATCAATGCCCTTATCAAGCAGTTCGGCAATAATCAGATAGACATCTTTGCGGGTTGATGCGTATGCAAAGGCACCTGTATCGGTCATCATGCCCGTGTATATGCATTGCGCCATTTCAAAGTCCAGAGCATCAGTTCCACCCAAAGCGGTTATCACCCTAAAGACCAGTTCACAGGTTGAGCAGGCCTCGGGATGCGAAACAAGCACATCAAATTCTTCTGACGGTTGAGGGTGATGGTCTATCAAGACTTTTGGCGCAGTCAATTCCGCAAGAAGCCGGGCCACATCACCAGTACGAGACAGCACATTGTAATCGAGGCAGAACAGTGCATCTGCAGCCGCGATTACACTTTCGCAACGCTCCTTATCCGTTTCATAGACAAGCACCTCGCCAGCCAACGGCAACCACGAGAGAAAAGCCGGAAAGACATTGGGCAGTACCACAGTTGCCTCCTTGCCAAGGCTGCGCAGATAGTGACAAAGTGCCAAAGTCGAGCCCATGGCATCACCGTCTGGATTCTTGTGCGCAGTAACGACAAAACAACGGCCTTTACCAACAATCTCCCTTATGGAGTCTATACTCTCTTGTGATATTATATTTTCAAGCATGTTTTTCAAATTTTCAATTACGAAGATATTACATCGAACGCAAATATTCCTCATCAAGCGCAAATTATTTTCCGCGCAAGGGAAGAATTTCAAACCCGTCACCCACCGGCACAATTTTCACAGCGCCGCTTTTTGATATATCAATTGCATCAATCCCCAGTGCCGCACACTCGCGCTGAATCCTCTCACGGCTATGTTTGTATAGCGAGGCATCAAGCAGTATGCAACCCGGCGGATAGACCTCAACAAGTTCCTTTATCTCACCAAGGAATCCACGGCACAATATCACGACATCAGTCGGGACGGAGTAGAGATTCTCGCGCCACAGGTCATCGGCAACAAGGCGCACTTTCAGCCCGTCATAGGTCACGAGTCCCTCATCGTGCTCGAAACGAGAACAGGAGAAACAGGTATCGACCCACACTGGTTCATCCAGGCCCTCGCGCTTTATGTAGGGCGACGAGACATATTCATACTCGGCATCCATCTGCGGAACAGTGGACACCAACCAATTATCACCGCCATTACAAACGATATGCAACAACGGATTCTTGTTGTTATTGTAGACAATTATACCACCATTGTCGACTGTCGATTCCACTATTTTTTGCCCGACAAAGCAAAGCACAAGCGAACAACCTGCAACCATCCATGCCAGCCACCACCTACGGTTAACAAGCGAGTAACAAAAAAGCACAAGCAACACAGCAACACCGGCCGCGCCAAGCAAGCCTATGGGTGGCAATGTCCACGAAGCACCCGGCAAGGATGCAAGAGATGTCACCATGCCGTTCATGACATCAACGACAAAAGCCAACGTATCTGCCACCATTTGCTGCAACGGTTGGCAGAACGATGTCGCGAGCAGCAACAACGCTAGCAATATCACGACAAACGCCAAAGGCACAACAAGGATATTTGTAAGCAACGAATATAAAGGTAGCTCACCGAAATGATACCACACAAATGGCAAAGTACCTACCTGCGCGGCAACGGAGAGTATGAGCATATTGGCTACATAGCCATAAAGGAACCCATGTTCATCGACTTTCAAAAGACGTTGCATATAAGGAACTAGCAACAGAATAGAGAGCACTGCTGCAAAAGAGAGCTGAAAACTGACATCGAAAAGCACATGTGGCGAGAAGAGCAGCATCACAATGGCTGCAAACGACAGCGAACTGACAGGGGAACTCTCCTGCTGCAGGCAACAGCCAATAGACATCAGAGTGAATAGCGTTGCCGAACGCACCACCGACGGTGTAAAGCCCGCAATGGCAGCGAACCCCCAAAGCATGGCAACAATTACAACCTCGCGCAACACCACAAATAAGCGTTTACAGCCACGCAACGGCAACAATGTTACAAGAATCAAATAAAAAATTCCCAGATGAAGCCCCGACAATGCAAGGACATGGCTTGCACCTGCAGTGGCATAACTCTCTTTGAGTTCACGCGGAAAATCGCGTTTCTCGCCCACCGTCAATGCAGACAGCAATGCGAGGCTTTCATCCTTGAAACCGTAACGACTGTATATATCCACTACCCTGTCACGCAGTTCAAGCGCACGCATTGGAATTGTCTTGCCACCCTTCTCACGCGTCCAGCCTTCGCCGCGCAAAAACACGGAGCCTGTTATCCCTTTTACATAGCAATATGTCTCATTGTCAAACTCCGCAGGGTTGCCGGCATTCTTTGGCGCCTGCAGTTCGCCCTCGAAACGCACCACATCACCAACCGCCAGGGCATCGGCTTCGACAGAGCGTGTTAAATAGAGATACGCTTTGCCACTCTTTCGTGTGCCGTCTGGTAAAACGGAATCGGCAGCCACCACATTGGCAAGCACCTTGGTTGTTGTTCCGCGATGGTCGGGAGTTTCCAACAATTGTGCCTCATACCGATGTTTACCACTTGCCCACCCGGGCTTCATCTCCTCGCGTTGCTTACTCTCGACGATAGCACCTGCTGTAAACATGAAGAGGAGCGCACCGACGCCAAACAACCATTTGGGTGCGCCGCGCCACATGCCGAACAGAAGCACAAAGAGAGCGACCGATGCCAATGGCAGCAGTTGCGGTATGGAGAGACCCACATACCACGAAACAGCCACACCGAACATCATCGGCATGGCCAATTTCATTAACGGATTACCTTTAAAAAACTGATTGCCCGTCACAGTCTATCAGAGAGCACGCAATGCAGAAATGACACCATGAGGATCGGCATCCTTGAACACCGCATTACCGGCAACAAGTGCATCGGAACCTGCAGCAGCAAGCAACTTGCCGGTCTCTACATTCACGCCACCATCGACCTCTATGAGAGCCTTTGAGTCTGTAGAATCAATAAGCTCGCGCAACTCGCGCACCTTGTTCACTGTGTGGGGAATGAATTTCTGACCACCGAAACCAGGGTTCACGCTCATGAGCAGCACCAGGTCAAGTTCATGGATTATATCCTTGAGCAAGTGTACGGGTGTCGATGGGTTAAGAGTGACACCGGCCATCATTCCGGCATCCTTTATCTGTGTAACGGCACGGTGCAGGTGAGTACATGCCTCGTAATGGATATTCATAATCTTTGCACCCAAATCCTTTACAGCAGGCAGATAGTTCATTGGCTCAACTACCATCAAGTGAACATCGAGCGGTTTCTCGCACAACTCGGCAACATACTTGAGCACAGGAGGACCGAATGAGAGGTTGGGAACGAACACACCGTCCATGATATCAATGTGCAGCCACTCGCATGCGCTGCTGTTAATCATTTTCAAATCCTCCTGAAGGTTGCCGAAATTCGCCGACAACAACGATGGTGATACTATCTGTGCCATATAAGAAGTAGTTTAAATTTCTATAAAAAATATTATTTGCATTATACGCAAGAAGTGCTAGGAAATAAATTTAAAACAGTTTATTACCTTTTTTAATACCGCGAAGATAACACAAAGAGCGTGGAAAAACAAAATATCACGAAGAAAACACACCTAAAGTCCGTTTTCATCTCATTGGCAGTACAACAAGTTGATTTTGTGCCATTTTTTTATTTATTTTGCAGATAGATGCAAGTAAAAAACAAACACAAGCAATATATGAAGAACGTTCTATTCTATGCACTGCTGTTTCTTGCAGGCATATCATCAGCTAATGCACAGGAGATTTTCTCAAAGGCATTCAAGAAAGGCACACCTGTACACATATCCAACAACCGCGACAAGGCATTTGCCATTAAGGCCGGCGAGGCTGGCAAGGATGCAAAGAGCGGCAAGGCTGCATATACAGCCGATGAGATATGGTACCTTGTTGGCGATGCTGGAGGATTCATAATGTACAACCATGCATTGGGCGGAAAGCATGCGTTAAAACTCGAGGGCAACGAAAGTGGCGCTGCAGCAATAATGGCAAGTGTAAAGGAGGCTACTCTGCTCACAATCACAGAGCAAAAGGATGGCAGCTATGCCATTTCGCCAAAGGATGCTACCAGGCAGAGTTTCAATATGTTCGGCGGTGCAGGCAAGGACATAAAGCTCTATTCAAGTAGCGACAAGGGCGGACATTGGAACTTCAAGCCACTCGACATGAGCCGCACACTTGAGATTGAATACAACGCAGACTGCGAAGGTGCGCTTGAGACCAACTACAAGGTTGGTGAGATTGCCATTTCCATCGACGGACAGGCTGGAGCCATTATTGTTGACCGCAACAACATCCCCAAGAGCACAGTGTGCTACTTGCCAAAGGACGCAAAAGTAGGCATATCGTGCAAGAAGGCATACCACGGATGGAAGATGAACGTGAACGGCAGCGAGGAGATTGCCGAGCAGCCGCTGCCCGAGAACGGCATGAAGGTTGCAATCAACATCACAGCCGACAAAGAGAACCGTTACCAATACCTCTACTACTCGCCCGATGAAAAGGGAGTACCCTACCGCATACCTGCTATTACAACAACAGCCAACGGCTATGTATTCGCAATCAACGACTACCGTCCATGTGGCAACGACATAGGCTTTGGCGAAGTTGACCTTGTGATGCGCCACAGCACAAAGGCAGGCAAGGAGTGGGACGGAACATCATGGACCGAGCCTGTGAAGATTGCCGACGGCGTTGGCAAGGAAGCAGCAGAGACATGGCTTACAGGATTCGGCGACCCTGCGATTGTTGCCGACCGCGAGCGCAACGAGATTCTCGTTATGAGCGTGTGCGGTAACCGTCTGTGCTGGCACGGCAACTACGGTGCAGGTACCCAGGAGAACCCCGAGAACCCCAACCGCATGGCACGCCTACGCATCATATTCAACGAAGAGACCGGGAAATGGGAGGCAACAGAACCCGAGGAGGTGACATACGACATTTACCCACTGTTCAAAGACAAGGACGGCAAGGCACATGTAGGCTCAATGTTCATCGGTGCAGGCCGCATGGCTCAGAGCAGCATGATAAAGGTAGGCGACTACTACCGCATATACTGCGCCGTGTGGGCTGTTGAGACAGGCAGCTACCGTCACCACAACTACGCGCTCTACTCCGACGACTTCGGAAAGACATGGAACCTTTTGGGCGAACTTGGCAACGACTACAATGACAGCCCTGCCCCCATGGGCAACGAACCCAAGTGCGAGGAACTGCCCGATGGCAGCATACTACTGAGCAGCCGCAAGGGTTATGGCCGTTACTTTAATGTATTCCACTACACAAACTTTGAGAAAGCCGAGGGCTATTGGGACGGTGCTGTTGCAACCGACCAGGTGGGCAATCTGAAGTTCGGTAGCAACGACACCAACGGCGAACCTTTGCGCATTGGCAACGTACTATTCCAGTCGGTACCGACAGGCAACAACCGCAGTGGTGTATCAATCTTCTACAAGACACTTTCTGACGACCCTGTCACATACACCCCGACCGAACTTTCAAACGGTTGGAAGAAGATTCAGATAACCGACCGCGAATCGGCCTACTCATCTATGTGCATACTGCCCGACGGCAACATAGGCCTCTACTACGAAGAAGAGCCGGGTGGCTATTCAATGGTATATGTACCTGTTGAACTGGACAAGACGCTCGACTCTATGACATACGGCGACCTGCCGTTCCGTTGCAATACCTGCAAGAAAGGCATGGAGGCAAAAAACAGAGTCCTTCTCATTGACGAATTTGAAGAGGAAACAGAAGAATAAACAATAGAGGGTGCCCCATCAATTTTACTTTTGGGGCACCCTTTTATCATTGAGGTTTGAATAAAAAGGGCTATTTTTAGGATTGCGAAGGCTCCAAAAGCGGAGCTTACTTGAAGTAAATAAAGATTTGGAGACAAAGAGCCTTTTTAGCCAACCTCATTAAATTACTCAAACGAGCGCAACAGCTCAATCTCCTCGGCCCATCGAGCCTCATCAGGAGTCTCAAGAATAATGGGGATATTGTCAAAGCGCGGGTCTTTCATGAAGCGTTTGAAGAAATCAATACCAAGCAGACCGATGCCAACACTGTCGTGCCTATCAACACGCGAGCCAAGCGGTTTCTTTGTATCGTTCAGGTGTATCGCCTTGAGATATTCGAGACCTATCACACGCTCAAGTTCACCGAAAGCTAAATCATAATCGTCCACGATGTCATAACCTGCCGAATAGAAATGACAGGTGTCAATGCAGACACCAACACGGCTCTTGTCCTCAACACGGTCAATAATATAACGGATTTCTTCGAGTTTATTACCCACATTGCTGCCCTGCCCTGCAGTATTCTCTATGACAGCAGTCACACCCTTCGTCTTTGAGAGTGCAAGATTGATATTCGCAGCAATCTCATCAAGGCACTGTTCAACCGAAATCTTGTTCAAGTGGCTGCCTGGATGAAAATTAAGCATTGTGAGCCCAAGTTGCTCGCAGCGCTGCATCTCGTCAAGAAACGCGGCACGCGACTTCTGCAACGCGTCTTCATCCGGGTTGCCCAAGTTTATGAGGTAGCTGTCATGGGGCAAAATATACTGCGGGGCAAAGCCACCTTTCTTGCAGTTTTCCTTGAAAAGTTCTATACTTCTTGCCGTTAGCGGAGCTGCCACCCACTGACGCTGGTTCTTTGTAAAGAGCGCAAATGCATTTGCACCAACAGCAGCTGCATTAAGCGGTGCATTCTCGACGCCACCACTTGCCGAAACATGAGGACCTATGAATTTCATATACAATAATCCATTTTTGCGAAGATAGTTAAAATAATGCCGGCAAAGGCCATATTACCAAATTTTAACCCTTGCCGACACTATCAATAATCAATATTTGTTTCAAAGTTTTGGTTCATCGGCAACAGGAACCTGCAAAGCGAAGAACTTGTTACCACCACGCAACAGGTTACGCACCTCACTGAGCAACTCATGACTTTCCTGAATTAGATTCAGATAAACAAAGTCCATTCGCAGGCTGCCATTGTTCTTGTGCAGACGCATTGTCTGCTCCTTGCGCAGATTTGCAAGCTGATGCTTCAAAAGCTTTGCTCTTGATGAAACCTCCTCAGCATTGTCGTAATTGCCGGTTGCAATTATCTCATTGATGTCCTTGAGTACATCATACACACCCTGACAATATGGCGAGAACTCCTCTACATACGCCTTGGAAAGTGGACTGAAACTATTGTCGGCATGCTCCTTCATTGGTTCTCCAATACGTGTCAATGTATTGAGCATCTGCTGGCAACTGTTAGTACAAAGGTGATACCATGTACTGCGTTCAAACGCAACCTGCTGGTCAATACGCTGCAATCCGCGTGTCTCGGCACGACGCTGTTTCTTCATAAGCGCCTTTTCCTCGACAATCTTTATCAATGTACTTCTCAATGGACGTAAAGCATCCTTAGAGAACGACTCGAACATATCCTTATATGCCTCTGCAGAGAAAGACAATGTATGTGTCAAAGTTTCAGCAGCATGTCCCTTCAAGTTCTCCCACACCTCATCCTGATTTTCGGATTTAAGTATAACAATCATCTTCTCGTCAACCTTCTCTGCAGACTTTTTCTTGTTGTAACGGACATGACTGCGGATAAGCAGATATATAACCAAAGCAATCATCACATACATTGCCGGAACACCACCATAAATAAGCACGGTAGCAACCAAAGCTGCAATAATGAAAGCAGCACCTGCTGTAATAAACCAACCACCGATAACCGAAACGACACCGGTTACACGATACACAGCACTCTCGCGGCCCCAAGCACGGTCAGCAAGTGAAGAGCCCATGCCCACCATAAATGTAACGTATGTTGTTGAGAGAGGCAATTTCAAAGAAGTACCTAATGCGATAAGCAAACCTGAAAGCACAAGGTTCACGGATGCACGTACAAGGTCAAATGCAACATCTTCACGCTCCTCGAGCGGAGTGAAACGCTTTGCAATCCAGTTCTTTACGCCAACAGGGGTTTTACGAGATACAGTATCGACCATCTTGGTCACAGAACGTACCATATTTCGGGCAATGGATGACGTACCGAACATTTCGCTCTCATCGTTCTGCTGTTTTGACAAATCTATTGATGTCTGCAGTACCTTGCGTGCCTTCTTACTTGTAAACAAGGCATAGACCATTACAGCACCGGCACCAATGAGGAAGAGGACATCTGTCGGACTCGATTCATTAAGGAAGTCCATAGACATATCCAAATCGCCTCCACCATCAACAAACTTTCCGAAAGATTCGTAACCTGCAAGTGTTACACCAATAAAATTCACAAGGTCATTTCCTGCAAAAGCCATCGCAAGAGAGAATGTTCCCATGAGTACAACCACCTTCAGCACATTCACCTTCATCCAATGCAATACCTGCATCAACAATGTAAGCACCGCAAACGCGCAAAGCAGGAAAGTGAAAGTTTCATTGTAGATAAAACCATGTACATCACTTGGAAGTTTCGCAACAATGGCGCTACCCTTCATTCCTTTCACAAGCATGAAGTAAAGGATTGCCGTTGAAGCAAAACCACCATAGAGACCAATCTTACGACCTAAATTCTTTCGATAGTGGAAAGTAAAGACTATACGGGAAATCCACTGTACAATAAGACCAAATATGAATGCAATCGCTACCGAAAGGAATATTGAGATAATGATTGTCATGGCCTTGTCGGTATTCAGCATTTCTCCGGTAAATTCCGAATTTGGAGCAAGCATTGTCGCTATAAATGAGGCACCGAGCAACTCAAAGACCATTGAAACGGTCGTTGAAGTGGGCAGTCCAAGCGAATTAAAAAGGTCGAGCAGGAAGACATCACTTATAACAACAGCCAGATATATACATATAACCGTCTCAAAGCTAAATGCACTTGGATTGAATATTCCATGCCGGGCGACATCCATCATGCCGCTACTGAACGAAGCACCAATAAAAACTCCCACCGCAGCAACAATGAGCACATGTTTGATTTTTGCGGCCTTGGAACCGACTGCCGAACTCAAGAAGTTTACAGCATCGTTACTCACACCAACCGTAAGGTCAATTATAGCAAGCGTAAACATGAATGCTATGACAAAAAAGTAAGACAGTTCCACAGAGCTAAGCTCCGAAACATAAGTAATAATGTCGTTTACGAAATCCATATATTATTGTATAATGTTTTTCACAATATCCATGACCATAACAGCATGCCCGGTTACCCAAAAACCACACACCCTATTACGGGAATTTTATAATTCTGTTACAAAAATATTCATTATTTTGATAAAACAAAACATTACGATGTAAAAATCAACCGGAGAAATCCATAATAATAGATATACATTTATTAAAGTCAGTTCTATTTGTACATTACAAAATGTCATCATTTAAAATTTCACCATGATTACGCGAATGTTAAGAAAATGTTACATAAACATGAGATGCCCCAACTGCCATAGGGCAATCGGGGCAATAACACATGTGGCGACAATCAGAAATCATATCTTGCCGACAAGTTGATTCTGTTGGCATTGTATGTCTTGTCATTGAAATCCATTCGCCAGCCATGCAGGTACTCAATACCTAACTGCATATTGTCGCTGACATTGTAGAAGAAGTTTGCCGCAACATATTGTCCTTTACGGTAAGCGCCAGGATTAGCCTCGGCATAACCATTACGTGAGCGGAGTACTGTCTGGCTATATGTAGCCGAAGCAAAGAAACGTTTGCTGAAGTTGTACTGCACACCGGCATACCACACTTCACTTGTTAGCATCATTGCATTTCCGGGTGAAGTGGGATCGGCAACCACATCAACACCCACATTGGATATGTTATTCACAAGTGAGCCGATACCCTCACCAACCGTAAACTGTCCACGGAGTTGCACCGGTCCCATTGTTGCAAGCATACTTGCCTGAGCACCCCATCCGACTCTGTCGCTATTGGCGCCGGTCACCTTATTGGTGTAGGATATATCACGCATGATTGCACCAAGACGTATATGGTTCAACGGATTATTATTGAGACTGTACTGGATATACACCGGAATATCTGGGACACGCTGGGCTCCGACCGAGAATGTCTCGTTGTCTGCAGCATTCACGTTGGGCGCCTCAAGACTTATACCCATAGAGAGTCCGAAGTCAAATCCATACCTGAGCATTGCCTGGGTTGTACGGTAGAATGTCATACCGCAAGGACCTCCATAGTCAATTGTAACAGGTATCGCCATAAGATCCATGAACGAACCAACCGAATAACCTATCTTGAAATACTTGTTACTAATGTAGGCATTCTGCAACTGTAGTCCAAGGCCGCTTCCACGCCAATTGGCCGACGTAAACACCTCGAAATCGCCAAGCAGACGGCTTGTTCCAACAAGTTTTAGAAAGAGTGTGGAGTTGGTCATGTCCATTCGGAACTGGCTTGACGGAGCACCGCCACGTTGAATTGCCGACGGCAAGAAATCGACATTATCGACCGACTTGTCGAAGTCATACTCAATCTTCGTCTGCAAATAGCCACCGATACCAAGTGCCCATTTGCCTTTCTGGTCAACAAGGATAAAACGTGGAGCACGTGGATCATGGTGATAAGGACTCTGCGTGTTCTGGAAAATCTCCACCACATCAGGAGCCTCATTGATAGTCTCACTGATACATATCACAGGAGTTGCATCATCGGTAATCTCCACCCAGCTTTGAGCGCTTGCAGACACCGCTGTCATAAGCCCGAAGGCCGACAACAAAATAAATTTAGAAATCCTTTTCATAATTTTTCATTTTTAATATGAATACAGTGATAAAAACAACAGCATTGTTTTTTTGTTTGTTTTTAGGCCGATAAAACAACTGGAACTGCATTTTTTTTGGAAGAAAGAGGATGAGTTTATAAAACTTATTGTTTTCTTTGCAAAATATCACGTTTGACAAACAGAAGTACTCATGAAGGAGAACGGCAAGGAGAGGGATAAGGTAGCGTGTTCAAAATACCTGCAAGTTACACCACGAGACATCTCGTGGGGACTTGCCATAACCACAATCGGTTTCCAACACACCCACCCTGGTGACCCCTACCCTCTTGCCGCACAGCCTGTAGGTTACAACTTCAACAGCTACGGAAGACGCACTTTGAATGAATACCAACTGGTTTACATAACTCGTGGCAAAGGCTATTTTGAAAGCGCATCATGCTCAAGAACAAAGATAGAAGCAGGCATGATGTTCATACTCTTCCCAGGCGAATGGCACACATTCGCGCCCGACCCCGAAACCGGATGGGATGACCATTGGATAGGCTTCAACGGCGATTTCATGGACAATAAAATCAAATCAGGATTCTTCACCTTCAAGAACTGCGTGTTCAGGGTTGGTGTAGATGAGAAGCTGACAAACACATTCCACGAAATATTCGATCTTGTTTCTGACGAGAAAAAGGGATTCCAACAGGCAGCATCAAGCCTTACAATATCACTCATTGGACGCCTGCACTATGAAGACCTGAACCACACATACGGCGATACATACATGGTGCGCATAATCAACCAGTCAAAAGCAATTATGCAGGAGGATCTGGCAGGTAGCCATCCGCTTGAGGAGATAGCGGATTCGCTTGGAATCAGTTACTCATTCTTCCGCCGGGAATTCAAAAGGAGATGCGGCGTTTCACCAGGGCAATTCCGTCTGGAGCTTAAACTTGCCAAAGCCAAGGAACTACTTGAGAATACTAACATGAGCATTGCCGAAGTCTCAGCAAGGCTGCATTTTGACTGTATCGGACAATTCTCAACCTTCTTCAAGAAGAAAATGGGTGTTCCACCACTCGAATATCGCAAGCGAGGTATTAAAAAAGACTAAATCATATTAACTTTCACTAACCACGCCCGGAAAAATTTGTTTAATAGCATAATTTTTCCCAACTTGCCGCATGCCGTCACTGACAGGCTACTTGTTTTTTATATTAACCATTAAGATTGAACCGATATGAGAAAGACAATGACAGCAGCATTTGCAACGATCATGCTGTTTCTTACAATGCCGACAAAGAGTACAGCGCAAACAGCCACACAACCATACATAGACATTAACGCCACCGTAGAACGTGAAGTAACACCCAACGAACTCTACTTGCAGATAACCATAAGCGAAAAGGACTACAAGGGCAAGAAGACACTTGAAGAGATGCAGGACGCCATGATTGGTGTACTGGAAATAAACCGTATAGACATTCCTGAATGCCTGACGCTAAGCTACATGGGCAGCGAGATAAGCTACAAGACATTCTCCAAGAACATGATAGCCAAGACCGAGGCAACATATCTGCTGAAACTAAATGATGCTACGACAATGCAGAATGTGATTGCGTCACTTGAAGAGCGTCAAATCTCGGACATAGAGCTGGTACGGACAAAATACACCGGCGAAAAGGAACTTAAAGCTGAGATGGGCGTGGAAGCCATGCAACAGGCCAAAGCCGAAGCACAGATACTAGCCGGAGCAATTGAGCAGGAGATTGGGAAAGCCATAAATATAAGCTACTGGATGAGCAGCGGAGAATCACAGCCAAGATTATACAAGTCACAAGCACGTAGCATGACAGAAGAAGCCATTGCCGACAATTCAGTCATGCAACCTGTCATAAGCATCGGAAAGAACACATATCGTTTTACGGTAAATGTACGCTTCGAGTTAAAATAGGCAGTTTATTACAACCACTCTGAGAACAAAATGACAATATGCGGTGTTTCACAAAAAAACACCGCATATTATGTATAAAGACAAGTTACTCCGTTTTCTGTTTCACGAGCCCGAAGCCTCATCGACAAAATCAATTGTCATACTCCTGGCACGCATCATCTTCGGTTTCCTGTTCCTTAGTCACGGCATAGCCAAATGGCAGAATTTCATTGGTGCAAGCGATTTATTCCCCGACCCTTTGGGACTTGGGGCTACACTATCCATGTGGTTGGTACTGTTTGCCGAGATTGTCTGTTCGCTTGGTTTTATGATTGGTGCACTATACCGTCTATGCCTCATACCAATGATATTCACCATGTGCGTTGCATTCTTTGTGATACACGCCGGCGACCCGTTGGCAGTCAAAGAGCCATCATTGATGTACCTTACAATCTTTGCGTTGCTCTACATCACAGGCCCTGGCAAATACTCCATTGACGCAATATTAAAAAGAATCTACTTTGATACAAAATGAGGGTACCCTATATCACTTTAGGGCACCCACATATTATTGAGGTTCAAATAAAAAGAACCTTTTCAACCTCATTCAAGTCCTTCGAGAATTCTCTTCAACACCACTGTAGCCGAAATCTCGCGATTTGCAGCCTCGGGAATAACCAAAGAGCGCTCACTCTCAATGACATCGTCGGTAACAATCATATTGCGTCTCACAGGCAGGCAGTGCATGAAAAAAGCATTGTTGGTAACTGCCATCTGACGCTCGCTCACAGTCCAGTCACGATCTGTAGAAAGCACTTTGCCGTAGTTCTCGCCACTATATGCAGCCCAGTTCTTGGCATAGACGAAATCAGCTCCCTCAAAAGCCTTCATCTGGTCATATTCCACACGGGCGTTACCAACAAAAGCAGGGTCAAGTTCATATCCTTTTGGATGAGTGATGACAAAATCGTAATCGGCAGCATTCATCCACTCGGCAAAAGAGTTTGGAACAGCCTGTGGAAGAGCTTTAGGGTGTGGCGCCCATGTCAGCACCACCTTGGGGCGCGGCTTGGTCTTGTGCTCCTCAATCGTTATCAAGTCGGCAAAACTCTGCAGCGGATGGCGTGTTGCAGCCTCCATTGAGAACACCGGACGGCCAGAATACTTAATGAACTGATTGAGTATAACCTCATTATAATCATCTTCCTTATTCTCAAAACGTGCAAATGAACGTACGCCAATGACATCGCAATAACTTCCCATAACAGGTATTGCCTCAAGGATATGCTCAGGTTTGTCACCATCCATAATGACCCCACGCTCAGTCTCCAGTTTCCAAGCCCCCTGGTTGACATCAAGTACAATCACATTCATGCCAAGGTTCAAGGCTGCCTTTTGTGTGCTGAGTCTTGTACGCAGACTTGAATTGAAGAACACCATCATCAAAGTCTTGTTCTTGCCCAATTCACAGTATTTATAACGGTCGGCCTTTATTTCAAAAGCCTCATCAAGTGCCTTTTTCAGGTCACATAAATCATTTACCGATGTAAAAAGCCTCATATATTAAAAGGTATATCGTTATCTTATCTCAACAAGACTCTGCAAACCGAGTGTATCGGGATTCTCAACCGGTTGAATCTGTTCCACAACAACAGTTCGATTCGCCTTGCCAACTCTCTTTTTTTTCTTCTCCTTATCCTTTTTCTTTCCCCACCATTTCCAACTATCGAATTCAAAAAGGATATTGGTTCCCACACCCTGGGTTGTAAGGTCGGTTTTGCTGAAATAACGGTCGTTGGTCTTGCTGTAAGCCTTGATACTCCAGTTGTATTTGGGGCTCAATAGCCACTGCAACTCGAAATCACCAATGAAGTTGCGGTTTGCAATAGGATTCTCACGATAACCAAGATTGCCATTTATGAGCAGACGGTTATTTAAAAGACGACCGCGGAGCATACCCTCGACCTCCATACTGTTCCAACCACGCTCACTGGTTGATATATTACCAGAAATATCCCAATTTCCATTATTGATAATCTTTCCAAGCATATTGCTCAGCTGGCTGGAAATTGTATTGGATATGAGCGATTCAACCGCAGTAGAAGTATTCACCTCACCGGTTGTCTGCGCTGTGTTTGTATCAAAAGTATAGAACTTACCAACACCAAGCAGATACACAAACTGCATGTTCTTCTGGTCGGGAGTACTTGCTACGCTGGCAAGCAGTTCGCGCTCCTCTTCACTACCCTCGGGCAATTCAAGGTCAAACGCAAGGTCAGGAGCCTCAAGACTACCGGTAATATTCATTACACAATTGACCTTGACTGTCTTGCGCTTTGCAATCTCAGTAGTGAGGTCACTGAGTGAAGCCGACGGAACAAGATACTTAGTCTTCAGGTTCAACTCAGCCTTATATGGGTCACCATTAAATACAAGCGTACTACCTTTTATAATATCAAAGACCTTGGGGAATATATCCTGAATTGTAAACTTGTATGTTCCACGATCCAAATCAAGGTGACCTTTCATGCTAAAACCAGCCTTGTCATTATAAACAGCATTTATCGGACCTTTGCCAAATATACTTATGTAGTCATCGGTCTGCAAGTTGGTATATACTTTCAATTCCAGATTATCATTTACATCAAGCATGAAATCAAGTGTGAGTTTACTTGCAGTTGTGCTATAGACTTTCTCACCCTCAACTCCCTTGTCTGCAAGGTCATCATCCTTCTTGCGTTTGTTATTGTCGGTAAATGTCACGAAACTATTGTCTCGCGCTCCGCTTGTCTCATTCGAGTCATAGACAAATTTTGACCCCGGGTCACTCCTGAGCTTCGCTTTCAGCAGGAAACCGGTGCTATCACTCTTGATCATAGCATCACCGGTACCGAACACAGTACCATAGAATGGCAACGATCCAAAATTATCCGTGTCATAAACAAGCAACTCATCAGCCTTTATATTGAACAACGCTGTCCATTTTGAGAGGTGCCTATGCATCAAATCGCCCGAAATTATACCTCTGTTGCCATAACGGTCATACAACCTTGCATCATTGAAAGTCATCACACCCTTAGAGAAATGGATAGAATCACCTGTAAAATAGTACTTTACACCTGTTGCCTTGACTTTTGTAGAGCAGTAAAGAGCTACAGCACCATCAAAATCCACAAATCGCCAACTTCCGTGCAGGTGCACCTTGCCACTGGCTGCACCTTCAGTCTCAGTCAGGAAAGCCTGCAACTTGCTGTCAATAAACCCGACGTTCAGGTTGTTGGCATCTATCTTCAGGGTAATCGTATCGTTTGCCTGCGAGAGGAAGCCATTGACTGTTGACAACTCATTCTCGTGATTGTATATACCGGCATCAATCAATATACTTTTACTCTTGTTCTCCCAACCGACACGCACATCACCTTTGCCCATATCTGCACCATCAATAGTAAAATTCTCAATCATCAGGCGTCCGTCGGCATTGAAATTAGAGAACACTCCGGTGAGATGTGCTGTTCCGGTAGCCTTACCCCCGAACTTCAGTATCTTGAAATTTATCAAATCAAAGACTGTAGAGACTTCAAAATCGTCGAGGCTAACCTTAAGACTATCATCATCACGTTTTCCAACTACTCCGGCAATTTTCAGGCTCTGCTTGTCACTGTAGAGACCCACATTCTCAACAACAAGCCTATCGATTTTACCAGCAATTGTACCCTCATCGATGTGCCATACTTTATTCTTGTGTATTATGCTATCATCATGAATCTTTGCAGACATAAACAAATCACCATCAACGTCACGGCTTAATGCAGCATCCAGACGCACCATTCCCACATCTACATTATCACGCTTGAAATTGTTCCAGTTTACAATTCCGCTTATATTGTCATTCCTAACATTGGCATTAAGTCTCAAGACGACATCATCAGCGGTATCATTGTAATCAAAAGTCTTACGATTCTTTACAATCGGCTTCTGTATCTGCACATTCAGTTCAAGTCCCCTCTCACCCGATGAACCTTTGAGATTTATTTGCCTAATGAGCATTCCGGCAATGTCAATCCTGTTTACAGAACCATCAACGGTATATATATTGTTCCTGTCATTGAATGAACCGGTTATTCGGGACGGTTCATGTATCGTTACCGGCAAGCCAAGAATATGTGTCAGTGGCTTGCTGTCTTTAATCGCCACATCGTAATAGAAATCATTTTCGCCAACAGAAGCATTGCCACTTGAACTGATACCAAGCGCGGGAAGATGCATCTTGAACGACTCAACAAGACCTGTAACAATTGTCGGGAAATCAAACTTACCCAGAAGGCTGATTTGGGCAAAATCGGAGTTTACGACAAACATTCTCTCCTCCCCGGCTTTGTTGTCGCTTACATACAAATTCCTCACAAAAGTTGTGTCTTTCCTGTCGGCAACAGTCAGATTATCCACCCTTGCATTCACAATCGTCCTGCCGGCACCATAGTCAATATACTCACCTGTGAGATTGAAAGCATACTCCTGCTCCCTGTCGGCATTCACCAATTGAAGGCCATTGGGTTTCAGTGCATCAACTTTCAGCGCCACCTTCAACAGATTCTCATTGCCGGTACTATATTTTGCAGTCAACAAAGCCTTCGCATTTGGGTCATCGGTAGCCACCCTTGCCGTGAAGCCCTCACCGGTATATTTACCCTCGAATTCAATTGGAGCATACGAATAACCTTTATATTTCAGGTCGCAAACCTTTCCCTTTACATTTGCATAAATCCTTGCACTCTTAATATTACCCGTAGCATTGGCTAAGAGATCGCACCCCTCCAGTCCGGGCACGCCGGTCAATGCCTCAAGTTTGACATCTGTTCCCCGGACATTTACACGATAAACACCATCGGGACGCAGATAACCATCAGCCGAGAGGCGGCCACTTTTGCAAAGCAATTCCGCATCACCATCTATAACCCCCTCTTCAAAGCATACCTGTCCTTTGAGAGAGACATCACCCAAATTACCTGCAACATCAAATTCCAGAGTATCAGACCCGACAATCGCCAACGCCTTGTCCAACATTTCGCTTGTAGCCCTTAATTCATCAAGCACAACAACGCCGCGTCTGTCGTCTGTAAGTGGAGAGACAAGTTCGGCCTTTGCCGACAAAAAGAGCGATTCGTCAAGCGTTGCAATTGAAAGCCCGGCATTGACGCTATCATTGCCATAGTATCCCACAACATCAAATGCAAAGGAAGGTATCTCAGTTTCGGGAAGTTTTACAAACGGAGCAATATCCTTGGGGTCGAAACGGTCGCCCCTTATACCACCCACAACGGTTATATTCTTGAACGTGCTGTCGAGATCTATTTCAATGCTATCCGAAGCAACATGACTCCTGAGAGTAACAACGTCAAAACCACTCACGATAAACTTGTCTTCTTCTCTCTTGACACGCGCCTTCAGTTTATTGAGAACAAAGCCACACCTCTCGGTTCCACTCACGGAACGCACATTCAAGTCAAACTCTTTCTTATGCAATTTCTTAAGCGATACATTGCAACAGAGCCCACTTACCGCAATATGATTAGGATCAAAGCCCACACTGTCACAGGGCTCACTCATCACATCATAAGTAAAATGACCATCATACAGTGAAATCTGGTTAATGCGAAGATTCAGGTCCGACTTTTTCTTTTTATTTTTTGTCAACGCATCAATCACGAACTGGATATTCAATGGAGAATCGGGCGTTTTACGGTTCAGCCTGACATCGGGGGCCGCAAGCATCAAAGTATTCATCCTCACCTCGCCATGCAGCAACCTTGAAGTCTGCAGATAGGCACGTGCCTCATCGACATAAATCATAGAATCTCCGGCAAGGTCACGTATAAAAACCCTCTTCAAACGCAAGTCATTGAGGCTCCGCACCTCAACAGCCTCAATTTCAATGGGAATACCGTAACTCTCCTCAATCTCATCGGCAACAAAAGCAGCCAAACCGCGCTGTACAGCATCAAGCCTCAGCGACATCACAAGCAGCAACAACAAAGAGGTTATTACAGCAATTGTAACGAATATGTATTTCAGAAATTTGATAAGCCTTGCCGTTATTTTATTCAACAATATCTCGCGCACAGCCAACGCGCGCAAAAAGTTGACGCGAATATACTTAAATTATACGATAAAATCGCACTTTTTCACAAAAAAAAGAGACGGCGCGCACATTTTGGACACTACATGCACGAATAGAGACAAGCAAGTGCCACAAACACTACTGCGCCGCACCGCGACCATGCACCGACAAAACAGCGCACGCATTTGCAAATCTGCCTTTTTTCCACTATCTTTGCAAAATATTAATATTTTACAAACTCACCGGGCAAAGCCCAAAAACATCTACAGAAACAACCATGAGGTTCATAGTAACATTTTTCGCAGCATTGACATTCTCGCTGTATTGCACAGCATCCCACCCCACACACGACAATGAACCGCCATCCACCATAGCAATTGACGGGACAGAACTCACAGAAGCCCCTTGCACAGAGTCCGTAGCCTCAGAAGACATGGCATCTGCGCCCACCTACACCGGAAACGACAATGTCACTCCTCAGGAACAGCCAAACGACAAGAATGGAAAGAATACCGATATGATAAAATGCCCCTCATGCTCCGGAGACAAGCAGTGCAAGACATGCAAAGGAGAAGGAGCGGTACCCATCAACAAGGACGGCATGATGCCTACCCTCATCATCCTTGCACTCACAATGGTATTTTTCATATCAGGCAAGATTCGTTCCGACATTATTGCACTGTGCGCACTTGCATCATTGATAATTCTTGGAATACTGAATCCCCAAGAAGCCTTTGCCGGTTTCTCAAGCACATCTGTAATAATGATGGTAGGCCTTTTCGTTGTTGGAGGAGCGATTTTCCAGACTGGCCTTGCAAAGATGATTAGTTCAAAGCTCATGAGACTTGCCGGCAGCAGCGAGACACGCCTTTTCGTACTTGTAATGGCTGTCACTTCATTCATGGGCGCATTCGTCAGCAACACAGGCACGGTAGCAATTATGATACCTATTGTCGCGAGCATGGCCATGAGCGCGAAGATGAACCCCAGCCGCCTGCTCATGCCACTCGCCTTTGCCAGCAGCATGAGTGGCATGATGACCCTCATCGGTACACCACCAAACCTTGTGATAAACGAAGAACTTATCAAGAATGGAGAGGAGGGATTAGGCTTCTTCACATTCTTGCCTGTAGGTCTCATCTGCGCCTTTGTAGGAACACTTATTCTGCTTCCGCTGAGCAAGAAATATTTATCCAAGAGCGATTCAGCCGGAAACAAGAATGCCCGTAGCGCAAAATCCCTCACCACCCTTGTCAAAGAGTACGGAATCTCTAGCAACCTTCACAAAGTAAAGGTCAGCACAAACTCGTTGGCAACAGGCAAGGTGATTGGCGAGCTGAACATCAGAAAGATATACAGCCTCAACATTATTGAGGTACGCCATATCGAAGGTGGACAGCGCAATTTCCTAACAAAGACCGTTGTACAGCAAGCTGCAGATTCAGACACAAGACTACTTGCAAATGACATATTGTACATTTCAGGCAACGAAGAGAACGTAAAGAAATTTGTTGCGGATTACAAACTCGACCTCATGACCGACAACGAGAGCAAGAACCTTGACTTCTACGACATCGGCGTTGCCGAGATTGTGGTAATGCAATCGGCATCGGTTATCAACAAGACAATCAAAGAGGTCGAATTTCGCACCAGATACAATGTAAGCATCCTGGGTATAAGCCGCAAGGGCGAGTACATAAGCCACGGCCTCGCAAACGAAACCATACACGCCGGTGACGTTCTGCTTGTACAGGGAGCATGGAACAACATTGCAAACCTCGAAAAAGAGGCTACCGAATGGATTGTCATGGGACGACCACTTGAAGAGGCTGCAAAAGTAACACTCGATTACAAGGCTCCTCTTGCAGCAGTAATCATGATAGCCATGATTGCAGCTATGGCATTTAACATTGTAGCACCGGTGACTGCGGTAATGATTGCCGGACTCTTGACTGTGCTTACCGGCTGTTTCCGCAATGTCGAGGCTGCATACAAGACCATCAACTGGGAGAGCATCATGCTCATCGCAGCAATGATTCCAATGTCAACAGCTCTTGAGACAACCGGTATTTCGGGTTGGGTATCAACATCACTGAAAGAGTCATTGGGAGGATTCAACCCAATAGTCATGCTTGCTGCAATATACTTCTCGACATCACTGCTGACCATGTTCATAAGCAACACCGCCACAGCAGTACTTATGGCACCTATTGCCATGAGTTGTGCAAGAAGTATTGACGTAAGCCCCGTACCTATGCTCTTTGCGGTAACATTGGGAGCAAGTCTCTGCTTTGCCTCACCATTCTCCACACCACCCAACGCATTGGTAAAACCGGCAGGACAATACACATTCTCCGACTATATCAAAGTCGGCTTGCCACTCCAGATAATACTGGGCATCGTAATGATACTTGTACTTCCACTGCTTTTCCCATTCTAACCAAGGCAACGCTAAAAAAGCCTGCCAAAATTACCTATTTTTGAATATAAATGAGTAATTTTGTCAGCAAAAGAGATTGAAATGAATTTAGCGGACGTACAGAGAATAAAGCAACAGTTCGGCATCATTGGAAATGACCCGGAACTAATACGCGCAATAGACACAGCCATGCAGGTTGCGCACACCGACCTGTCTGTACTCATCACAGGAGAAAGCGGTGTCGGCAAGGAGTTTTTCCCAAAGATAATACACACAAACAGCGTGCGCAAGCACGGAAAGTACATTGCCGTAAACTGCGGAGCCATACCCGAGGGAACCATTGACTCCGAACTCTTCGGTCATGTGAAAGGCGCTTTCACAGGTGCCGTGAATGAGCGCAAAGGCTACTTCAGCGAAGCCGACGGCGGAACCATCTTCCTTGACGAAGTGGCAGAGCTTCCCATGCCCACACAGGCACGCCTCTTACGTGTACTAGAGAATGGCGAGTTCCTGCGCGTAGGCTCGTCCGACGTGGAGAAAACCAATGTACGCATCGTATGCGCAACAAACGTGGATCTTCCACAAGCCATCGCCGACGGACGCTTCAGGGAGGATCTTTTCTACCGCCTCAACACCGTCCCCATCAACATTCCCGCACTGCGCAAACGTGGGGATGACGTAATACTGCTGTTCAAGAAGTTCTCAATGGATTTTGCAGCAAAATACAACGTTCCCAAGATACAACTCGACGAGAGTGCAAAGAAAGCACTTACAGAGTACTCTTGGCCCGGCAACATACGCCAGTTAAAAAACATCGCCGAGCAGATCTCAATTCTCGAGCTCAACCGCGAAATCAACAGCGAAGTAGTGTCACACTACCTGCCCAAAGAGCAGAAGAACAACCTGCCCACACTCACAGGACGTTCAAGCGAACACAAGACATTTGAAAGCGAAAGAGAGATACTCTACAGCGTACTTTTTGACATGCGTCGCGATATAACCGAACTCAAGAAACAGATTGAAGGCCTGCGTACAGCACAAGGGAAAGCACAGGAAGAGACTCCATATTACAACGCAGACGAAGTACCCGTCGTACAGCACCAGATACAGCAGTCCTACCAGATACAATCGCCCCGACAGGCACACTTTGAGCCGGTAGAACATCTGGTCGATGAATACATCGAAGAGACACTCTCACTTGAAGACATGGAGAAAAAAACCATCCTGCTTGCCCTTGAAAGAAACAAGGGCAAACGACGTCAGGCAGCAAAAGAGCTCAACATATCCGAGCGCACATTATACAGAAAAATAAAAGAATATGGAATTGAGTAAGGTTATACGCACATTAAGATACAGCATAGCGGTATTGGCCGTAATAATCACATCCGGCTGCACCGTGAGCTACAAATTCACAGGTGCATCAATCGACTATACCAAGGTAAAGACCATCTCCATTGAAACATTCCAGAACCGCGCCGCATACCAATGGGGACCAATGGCGCCGATGTTCAACGAAGCACTGAATGACGCATTCGTACAGCAGACAAAACTGCAACAAGTTGCACGAGGAGGAGACCTGCAGTTGGCAGGTGAAATCACAGCATACGACCAATACAACAAATCCATATCATCGGACGGATACTCATCCATGGTACAGCTGAAAATGGTTGTAAACGTACGCTTTGCCAACAACACCAACCACGACGAGGATTTCGAACGACAGTTCAGCGCAACACGCGACTTTGACGCGACCCAATCACTCGACTCGGTACAGGATGAACTTGTCGAACAGATGATAAAGGAAATTGTAGAGGCAATCTTTAACGCAGCCGTTGCCAATTGGTAAGATGGATAATTTGTTGACATACATATCGCACCCCGAAAAGCTCAACCGCGACACGCTGTACGAGCTGCGTCTGCTTGTGGGCAAATACCCCTATTTTGACACGGCACGTCTTCTCATGCTCAAGAACCTCTATCTGCTGCACGACATCGAGTTCGGCAAAGAGATGCGCAAGGCTGCACTCTACCTCAAGAGCCGCTGGCCAATTTTCGAACTCATGGCAGGCTATGGCACAATATCGGAGATAGAGAATGCACCGTCCGACATCCCTATAGACAGGACAATGTCGCTCATAGACGCATTCTTGGAGACAATACCATCCGAGACACTCTCGCTTGAGGCAGAGGGTGCAGCAGCAGTTGATTACGTGTCGGCATACCTGAAAGAGAACCCCCAAAAGGTGACCGACATACCCGAGCTACGCGGACAACAGCTGATAGACAACTTCCTTGCCGGCGACAACGAAAGAATCACACTCGACCTCAGTGCGCCACACACTGCAACAGAAGCAGAGAAGCAAGAAGAAGAACAGCCCGAGAAGACCCCAACCGACTCATCATTCTTCACCGAGACATTGGCAAACATTTATATAAAACAAGGAAAATACAACAAAGCCCTTGAAATTATTAAGCGATTATATTTGGAATATCCAAATAAAAATCGTTACTTTGCAGACCAAATAAGATTTTTGGAAATTATAGTAAAACATACAAAAAAAGAATAACATGTTCAAGATTTTTATAGTACTGATTGTTTTGGTGGCAGTTTTGATGTGCCTCATCGTGTTAATCCAAAACTCTAAAGGCGGTGGCCTCGCATCAGGTTTTGCATCATCAAACCAGATTATGGGCGTAAGAAAGACAGCCGACTTCCTTGAAAAGGCAACTTGGACCCTCGCAGCATTGATGGTAATCCTCAGCATCTGCGCGGCACACAGCTTGAATTGATACATTAAAAGACAAAGCAATCAAAGCCCCACATCAGGGACACAAAGCAGATACATTTATGGCGGTCAAGTACTTGACCGCCATAAATGCGTTAAATCAAATATGGCAGAGGTTTGGCAGACACATTCATTTACGATAAAAGCAGAAAAGTATCTTTCTGCTTTTATCGTAAATGAGTCCAAATCATCCCATCATTTACTGTATGGTTTCTCATCACCCCAGCACTGTTGCATCCACGCCTTGGCCTTGGCCTCGACAGGATTGTCCTGCGGCATCCAGAACGAGAACGACTCGCCACCATCGGGCAAGAACTGCTGCTTTGCAAAGTGCCCGGGATAGTCGTGGGAGTATTTATAGCCATCGGCATACCCAAGCTCAGCCATAAGTTTTGTAGGGGCATTGCGCAGGTGCAACGGCACCGGCAGATTACCGGTTTCGCGTACAGTCTGCAACGCCTTGTTTATACCCATATATGCCGAATTACTCTTGGGTGATGTCGCAAGATAGACCACAGCCTGAGCAAGGGGAATGCGCCCCTCGGGCCAACCAATCTTTGTAACGGCATCAAATGCAGCATTTGCAAGCAACATGGCGTTTGGATTGGCAAGCCCCACATCTTCGGATGCCGATATTACTATGCGACGTGCAATGAAAGCCGGGTCTTCGCCACCCTCAATCATACGTGCCATCCAATAGAGAGCCGCATCGGGGTCACTACCACGGATTGACTTTATGAACGCCGAGATAATATCGTAGTGCATCTCGCCATCCTTGTCATATGCTGCAGGATTCTGCTGCAGGCACTGCTTCACCTTTTCATCGGTAATCACCACCGGCGAATCGGGGTCGCTCTCAACCACAAGTTCAAGTATGTTGAGCAGTTTGCGTGCATCGCCACCGCTGTAGCGCATGATGGCAGCAGTCTCGCGCAATTCAACGCCACGCTCTTTAAGCACAGTGTCATTATTTATCGCATAGTCAAGCAATTGCATCAAATCGTTCTGTTCCAGAGACTTGAGTACATATAGCTGACAACGTGAGAGCAACGGGCGTATAACCTCGAACGAAGGATTCTCGGTTGTTGCACCAATGAGAGTGACAACGCCTGTCTCCACAGCACTCAAGAGTGAATCCTGTTGTGACTTACTGAAACGATGAATCTCATCGATAAAAAGTATAGCACTACCACGGGAAAAGAGCGGCGAGTTTTTCGCTTTTTCAATAACCTCGCGCACCTCCTTGACACCCGCCGACACAGCATTGAGCGTGTAGAACGGACGGTTGAGCGTGTTGGCAATTATGCGGGCAATGGTTGTCTTGCCAGTACCCGGAGGACCCCACATGATAAACGAAAGGATTCTTCCCGAGTCTATCATGCGACGCAACACAGCGCCATCTCCAACAAGATGCTGCTGACCCACATAATTATCGAATGACGTTGGGCGTAAACGCTCCGCCAATGGTTGTGCCATAACTATTTAAATTCAAGTAAGAGAGTGACCAATCAATTGGCCACTCTTTAATTTATTAAGGAATGAATAAAAAGATGAAGTTCAAGGCTCGCGAAGGCTTCAAAACCGCAGTTCACAAAGCGTAAATGAGGATTTTGAAGACGAGCGTAACGCAGAAATTCACTTTATAGTCATTTCTGTTTTTAGCTGAGACCTACAATCTCACCATCCACAAAATCAATGCAGTTAGCCTGTGGAACCTTTGGCAAGCCAGGCATGCGGATAATGTCGCCTGCAATGGCAACAATCATCTCGGCACCTGCATTGAGCACCACATCGCGAATCTGAAGGTTAAAGTCCTTGACAGCGCCATACTTGGTAGCATCGGCGCTGAACGAGAACTGCGTCTTGGCAATACATACAGAACACTTTGAAAGACCGTATTTCTCGGCAAGTTTGATGCGATCAAGCGCAGGCTTAGCGAATGTAACCGAAGCCGCACCGTAGATTTTCTTCGCAACCTTCTCAATCTTTGTCTGCACACTATCCTCGTCGTCGTATGTAAACTCAAGAGCCTTTGAAGGATTCTTCTCAATTGTATCAACGACAATCTGAGCCATCTCAACAGCACCATCACCACCCTGGGCAAATGCATTATTGATTACGAATGGCAAGCTAAGTTCATGCTCGCAGTGGTTGCGGAGAAGCGCCATCTCCTCGTCAGTATCAGTAGCAAAACGGTTGAACACCACAATCACTGACTGACCGAAAGAACGGAGGTTGGCAACGTGGCGGTCAAGGTTTGCAAGACCATTGCGCAAACCATCCATATCGGGCTCCTTAATCTTGTCAAGTTCAACACCACCATGCATCTTCAAGCCCTGGGCTGTTGCAACGATAACAGTTGCATCAGGCTGCAGACCGCTCTTGCGGCAAAGAATGTTGTAGAACTTCTCTGCACCCAAGTCTGCACCAAAGCCGGCCTCGGTAATGGTATATTCACTGTGCGCGAGCGCCATCTTTGTTGCAAGCTGCGAGTTACAGCCATGAGCGATGTTAGCGAATGGACCACCATGGATAATTGCAGGTGTATTCTCCGTTGTCTGCACAAGGTTAGGCTGGATTGCATCCTTCAACAACACCATGATTGCACCGGCAACGCCAAGATCCTTCACTGTGAAAGGCTCGCCTGCGTATGTATAGCCAAGCATAATATTCTCGATACGACGACGCAAATCGTTCTCATCGCTTGCAAGGCAAAGGATTGCCATGAGCTCCGATGCTGGAGTGATATCAAAACCAGCCTGCTCTACGATACCATTTGTAGCAGGCCCGATACCTGTTATAATTGAACGCAATGAGCGGTCATTGACATCAAGCACACGACGCCACAGGATTTCCTTGAGACCGAAACCATCCTTTGCATGCTGGTAGAGATAGTTGTCGAGCAATGCCGAAATCATGTTGTGAGCCGATGTTATTGCATGGAAATCACCTGTGAAGTGAAGGTTGATTTTTTCCATTGGGAGCACCTGGGCATAACCACCACCGGCTGCACCACCCTTCATACCGAAACAGGGACCGAGAGAAGGCTCACGAAGAGCTACAACAGCCTTCTTGCCAATTTTATTGAGTCCCAAAGCAAGACCAATGGATACAGTTGTCTTTCCGATTCCCGCCTTTGTTGCAGTGATGGCAGTAACAAGGATGAGTTTACCCTTCTGCTTGCCAATGAGGTTCAAAGGCAATTTGGCAATGAACTTACCATAGTGTTCAAGGTCATTGGCATCAATACCGATCTGGGCTGCCACATTTTCAATACGCTCAAGTTTGGTTTCGTGAGCAATTTGGATGTCACTCTTCATAGTATATGTCTGTTATTTTAATTGATATTTCCCTATAATAGCGCGAAGATAATATTTTTTATTGAGAAATACGGTCATTCAAGTCACAAATACAAGTCCAACAATAAAATTAAGAAAACTTGAGACACGACTCAAACACCTACAAAAGCTGCGACAGCACCTTCCAGAGCTTTATGATCCTCAATAAAACGGGAAAGCAAGTCATTGCATTTTTGGCAGAACGCATTATAGTCAAATGAAGGAAGAAAACGCCTTATATCTGCATCAAGATCCGAGCTGCCATCCACAACAACCCCCAAGCCATACTCCTTTACATATTCTGCCTGGATGGAACCGGCCGTAACTATCACAGGCTTCTTATGAATAAGAGCCAGATAGAAGCGGTTGGACATGATAGCCGAGTGCACGGCATCATCAGGGAAAAATATATTGATAAAATCACATCCGTCAACAATAGCAGCCTCATCCTCTTTTTTATAAAAGCCCTCGAACCGAACATTCGCATAGTCTCCAGACTTAGTAAACTCCCGCAAGGAATCAGCAGCATCGCCACGCCCAACAAACCTCAAACTGTAATTCTCCTTGCCACCGAGCTTTTGAATTATCTTTACATTTGAATCGTAATTACGGATATATCCAATTGTAAGGACACGCAACGGGATATCCGTGCAACATGGACGGGCACCCCCCTTGAGAGAAGCTAGAGCCACATCTATATTAAAATTATGCGAAATGAGATATTCATGTTTTGCAGGCAGTCGTTTCTTGAATCCCGGCGAAGAAATCACATTACAGAAGCTATTCTCAAGTACTTTTGAATATACGCCACCAAGCAACAAATGTTGCTCAACAGATATGTCACGATAATCAATTACATAGCGCCCCTTATATTTCTTACACAAAAGACCTGAAAGCAATATTGCAAGGTGTGGACCAGAAACCACAAGCCTGTCGTAGCCATTCTTCAATATCGTTTTTTTAATAAAATCAGCATATCTCAAATAATGGTAAGTCTTAAGGATTGGATTCCTAAGATTAGCTTTGCCGGAGTCATACCTGTATGGAGCACACGCATCACTGCCATCCCTATCCCAAAGTATGACATCATAATCGCACCCCAAATCCTCGAAAAATCGTTTGTATGTATTCACATAGGGGCAAACCCAACTGTTTCCCAATATTATAATCGCGGTCTTCATCCTGCAGAAAAGATGTATCAAGAGCGAAGATAGGCATAAAATTCCGAATATTCGTATGGATTTTACGGATTTATTCGTTAATTTCGCGAGATATTAGGAAATGTACAAATCAACAAACAACATACAGCGATGACAACAACAAACGAAACTGAAAAGACAGAGAAAAAGAGCATCAGTTTTATAGAACAGATTATAGTTGATGACCTTTCACAAGGCAAGAACGGAAGCAAGGTACAGACACGCTTCCCACCCGAACCGAACGGATACCTGCACATTGGCCACGCAAAAGCTATATGCATGGACTTTGGCATGGCACAAAAGTACAATGGCATCTGCAACCTTCGTTTTGATGACACAAACCCCACCAAGGAGGATGTAGAGTATGTAGATGCAATAATGGAGGACATCAAATGGCTTGGTTTCGATTGGGCGAATGTTTACTATGCATCGGACTACTTTGACCAGCTTTGGGATTTTGCAATAAAGCTCATCAAGGAGGGCAAGGCATACATCGACGAACAGAGCGCTGAGCAGATTGCCGAGCAGAAGGGTACACCCACACAGCCCGGCACAAACAGCCCGTTCCGTGACCGTCCCATCGAAGAGAGCCTCGAGTTGTTCGAGAAGATGAACACCGGCGAGATTGAGGAGGGCAAGATGGTACTGCGTGCCAAGATTGACATGGCTAGCCCCAACATGCATTTCCGCGACCCAATCATATACCGAGTTGTAAAGGCCGCACACCACCGCACTGGCGAGAAGTGGAAGGCATATCCAATGTATGACTTTGCTCACGGACAGAGCGACTACTTCGAGGGCGTGACACACTCTCTCTGTACTTTGGAGTTCGTTCCTCACCGCCCATTGTATGACCTGTTCGTTGACTGGGTAAAGGACGGTAAGGACCTCGACGACAACCGACCACGCCAGTACGAGTTCAACAAACTGAACCTCAACTACACACTCATGAGCAAGCGCAACCTGCTCATCCTTGTGAAAGAAGGCCTGGTAAATGGTTGGGACGACCCACGAATGCCGACACTCTGCGGTTTCCGTCGCCGTGGCTACTCACCCGAATCAATCAGAAATTTTGTTGACAAGATCGGTTATACAACATACGACGCACTCAACGACTTCGCATTGCTCGAGAGCGCAGTACGTGAGGACTTGAACAGCCGTGCGACACGCGTCTCTGCGGTTATCAACCCTATCAAGCTCACAATAACCAACTACCCCGAGGACAAGGTTGAGGAGTTGACAGCAATCAACAACCCCGAGCGTCCCGAGGACGGCACACACACCATCGAGTTCTGCCGCGAGCTTTGGATTGAGGGCGATGACTTTATGGAGGATGCTCCAAAGAACTACTTCCGCTTGACCCCGGGTCGCGAGGTGCGCCTGAAGAATGCATACATCGTTCTTTGCACAGGTTGCAACAAGGACGAGAACGGCAATGTAACCGAGGTACTTTGCGAATACATCCCACAGACAAAGACTGGCGAGGCCGATGCCAACCGCAAGGTAAAGAGCACCATCCACTGGGTGAGCCGCCGTCATTGCCTCGACGCAGAGGTTCGCCTCTACGACCGTTTATGGAGCGCAGAGAACCCACGCGACGAGATGGCTGCAATACGCGAAGCCAAGAACTGCGACGCCCTCACAGCGATGAAAGAGATGATCAACCCCGACTCATTGAAGGTTTTGAAGGAGTGCAAGGTTGAAAAGTTCCTCGCTCAGGGCAAGCCACTCGACTACCTGCAGTTCCAGCGCATCGGCTACTTCAACATCGACCCCGATTCAACAGCCGAGAAACTGATCTTCAACCGCACGGTTTCACTCAAGGATACATGGAACAAGCTCAAGGGGAAATAACTCCCTTTGAGCACATCCACATACAACGGTCAAAGAGCAGAAAATGAGTAACGACAAAGGATTTTACGAATCACCCGAGTTCCGCGAATTGCTTGCCAAATACGAAAAGTCCATCAAATTAGGCATGGGCATTTATCTGGGCATCGACGAGTTCGCGGACTTACTGTCATATTATCTCTCCATTGACCGCCCCGACGATGCCACAAACGCTCTTGAAGCCGCAAAGCGCCTGCACCCCACCGCGCCCGAGCTTGTAAAAATGGAAATCAGAATACTCCTTTATAATGGGGAGGCCACACAGGCACTTGAGCGTTTCGGCGACCTTAAATACATTGACGAAGCCGAAAAACTGACAATAAAGGCCGAGATAATGCTGGCCCTGAGGGATTTCAAGCAGGCACGCGAAGTTGCATTCGCACTGCTCAGCATGAAGACCCCCGACCAGGGATATGTATATGAAGGACTGGAAATACTCCTTGATTGCGGTTTTGCCCTTGAGGCATTGGAGATTTGCGAAAGGGCATTAAAAATGGCACCGGGACAGACCAACCTGAAGGAGGTAAAAGCCGAGTGTCTCATTGAACTGCAACGCATAAGCGAAGCTGTAAAGATATACAACGAATTGCTCGACGAGAATCCCTACTCCACCTTCTATTGGGAGCAGTTAGGGCACATCTACTACATGGTAAAGAAGTTCGGCAAGAGCCTCGAATGTTTTGAATACGAAAACACGATTAACGAAGAAATAGAATATGCAAGCATGATGCAGGCATACTGTTACTATTTCCTGCGCGACTACAAAAAGGCAAAAGAACTTTTCGGAGTGCTTGCAAAGAAATACAGCAACACCGTAATGCCAATATTCTACATTGGCCTGTGCCACTACCATGAGGGAGCAACAGAAGAGGCTTTGAACGCGTTCGACATTGCCATAAACTGCGCACAGGAGGGAACGATAAGCATGATGTTGGCAAGAATAAACAAGGCTATTCTGCTTGACATTTCGGGCGAGACTTCAATAGCCGACGACGCCATGTCAATAGCACTGCTCATGCACCCCGACAACATGAAGCAACTGGTGCTGACAGAGAAATACCTCTACGAGTTGCGCGACAGGGAGAATCTCACTTTCGATGACATGAACATCATTGAAACCAAGGAATGGAGCACCGAGGAGACGCTGTACAGACTTGGCGAACACCTGGTAAGACACAATCACTTAATACTTGGCAAAAGAGTTTTCAGATATTGCCGCGACATAAGCTACGACAAGGCTGACGTTGATGCACATCTTGCATACATCCATTGGAACGCCGGCAAGAAAGAGGAAACCGCACCATACATCGAAAGCGCGCTTGACGGACGCTCAAACAAAATTTTCGAGTTGTTTGACATACCTTACAACGCCAATATCAGTACAACTGCATTCATGGAAAAAATCAAAGAAAAAGAGAACGACGCGTAACTGCATCATTCTCTTTTCTCTTATGTAGTATTCCAAAGAATCAATTTTCCTCGGAGAACTCCTTGATGCGGTTCTCGTCCGACATTCTACAAACCAGCAGATTGCCGTCATTCTCGGCAATGATACAGTCATCGACACCAACCACCACTACACTCTTCATTCCCGGTGCATTTACAACACAATTGTGTGAGTCGGCGAATTTTGCAGAAAGTCCCAAAGACGCATTTCCATTTATATCCTTTGCAACATTGCTATGCAAAGAGACCCAAGTACCCAAATCGCTCCACCCGAAGTTCGAGGGGAATACAAAAATCTCATCGGCACGCTCCATGATGGCATAATCAACAGAGATACTGCGACAATCGGGAAAAAGCTCATTAACACGCTCCTGCTCCTCGGCTGTAAAATAGTATGGTACCAATGATTCAAATACCGACGCAATAGGCGACTGATACACTCTGAAAGCATTCACTATTGTAGAGACATTCCAAATAAAAATACCGGAATTCCAATAGTAGTTGTTCTTTGCGATATAAGCCTGAGCCACCTCAAGTGATGGTTTTTCCTTAAAGGAATCAACACGAAACACCTCTTTATTTGCCAAGGAAGAACTGCCAAGCACAGCCTCTATATAACCATAACCTGTATCGGGGCGTGTCGGTTTTATACCCAATGTAAGTATTGCATCAGAATCGGCCACAAAACCGAGCGCCGATTTTATCACTCTGCGGAATTCGGGCACATCTGCAACAAAATGATCACTTGGAGTAACAACCATATTGGCATTCGGGTGACGCTTCTTGATTTTCCAGGCTGCATAAGCGATACATGGTGCCGTATTGCGACGACACGGTTCCTTCAGTATATTCTCCTCGGGAATCATGGGAAGCTGTTCCTTTACAATCGGAGCATATTTCTCCGAAGTAAGCACCCAGACATTCTCAATGGGGCATACACCCTCAAAACGGTCAACGGTCAATTGGAGCAATGACTTGCCACATCCCAAGACATCAATAAACTGTTTGGGACGTTCAACTGTGCTCATAGGCCAGAAGCGGCTTCCTATTCCACCGGCCATAATCACTATGTGGTTATTACCTGCCATATTTATCGCTTATAATTTTCAACAAAGCACTATGCCATTTTGTTATACGGCATGATATGCAGATGCAAATTTACATAAAAACATGGAATGGTACAACTTAAAGGGGATTTTATTGATTTATAGACTCCACTCACAATCCGTATCTGATATTTTATGGAAAAAACATACACAAATTTGCTTCTTTAATACAAAATGGTTAATTTCGCAAAAACTATAAACATACAAAAGCATGTCTAATATCGAGCATATAATCATTCCGGCATTGCTTGCATTTTTAGGTACATTGTGGATACACCCCAAAGTCTTGAAGATTGCGATACTCAAGAACATTGTGGACAACCCCGATGCAAGGAAACTGCAGCGTAACCCAGTACCAGTCATGGGTGGAGTTGCCGTGTTCTTCGGCATCGTAATAGGACTTTGCAGTTCAAAGGCCATTTTTGACAGTGCCAACACATTCATGCTCATATCGGCAATGATGATTATGCTCTACATAGGTACAATGGACGATATCATAGACCTGTCCCCATCGAGCCGGTTCCTTGTGGAGATTGCCGTCATCGCATGGCTCATGTATGCCAGCAAATCGTCCATGAACTGTTTTGGGGGGTTGTGGGGTATTGACACTATTCCGGCAACAGCATCCTATGCACTTACCATATTTGCAGCAGTGGGAATAATAAATGCCATTAACCTTATCGACGGCGTAAACGGACTTTCATCGGGATTTTGCTTCATGTCATCAGTGCTTTTTGCAATCTTCTTCCACATAACAGGGAACCAGGTAATGACTACGCTTGCAATATCTGCAGCCGGAGCAATTGTCCCATTCTTCCTGCACAATGTATTCGGGCAGAGTTCAAAAATGTTCATTGGTGACGGCGGCACACTTGTCATTGGTACAATGATGGCTATGTTCGTTATGAATATACTCGGTGCGAACCCGGGCTGTGCAACACTAGCTGCAAAGGGTGTAGGACTCATCCCATTCACTTTGGCTGTCCTATCAATACCCGTTTTTGACACCCTGCGAGTAATGTCAACACGCATTCTGCACAAGAAATCTCCGTTCCACCCGGACAAGACACACCTGCACCACATGTTCATTGACTTGGGTTTCTCACACATTGGAACAACCGTATCAATTCTGTCACTCAATTTTTTGATAGTTGTAGCATGGTTCGCATCATACAAATTAGGAGCATCAATTGACGTACAGCTATACATTGTGGTTGCATTAAGCATCCTGACAACATTTGTCCTCTATCTGTACGCAAAACGACTGATTGCCAAAGAGTCAAAACGCCTGAACCGTTTCAAGAAAATTGCAAAGGCATTGCACATTGAGAAGAAAGGAATATGGCACACCTTGCAGAGAATAATGGATAAATTATAATAAACTGACAAACAAATTAACGGGCATCACTTCATAATTGTGATGCCCGTTAATTTGTTTCTGCTACAATCAATTACGTCCAAGACTATAATTTACTCTATGCACACCTAACAACCTATCTGCCCTCTCACCGAACCCTCTATAGTACATATATATAAGGTACTCATTATCGGTATTATAGAAGTTGCCTTCTGCCGGTATATTATTAGCCTTACCTGAAACATCTGGCACCCATACATACATGTAGTTATACACCCCTAATTTCAAAGGTATCGATGTAAAATAATACCCCTCTTCATCGTCATATTCCAACCTATTTGCATCATCAAAGCCATTTGCATTGAAATCACCAAGCAGATAATAGCAACCGCCGGAACGACGAGGCACATCCAGTGCAAAATGGACATCAACATAATCTGCCTCAATTTCCGTACCATATCCCTCCAGTGTATTGACATAATAGAGACCATTCTCATCGCGATAGCTTGAATGTGATGTGCGAGGCTTGTCCATATACAACACTGCATGGTAGTACGGCTCAATGTAGACTACCTCCTCCACGCCCTCTCCCGGAGATGCCGGATCAGCAAGTTCAAAACGGCGATACTCGTTGCCGGCATCAAAAATCAGACGGCTATTATGAACATACTCAACCTTGTTACCCGTAATATAAGTTGGAGTTATACCCATGACACAATTGTCGCGACGACGGTTCTGATAGATAACCGGTTTCAGTTCACTCGCTGGAGATGAGATAAAGGAGGGATAGCCAACAGCAATAGAGAGTTGCTGATGCCCCTCGTTAAACGACACATCAGTGTCACCGCTCAAGACAACATCGAAAGAGAGCAACGACTCAACCACAGAGAATTCGAATATTGCAACAGGAACATCATCGCCCGATTCTTCATCAAACACCTCTACACGGTAGTTGCCCGAAGCCTTTAACGTCACCTCGTCGTTAGGTATCTCAAATTGATAGTGGGTATATAATTGAGTGGTATTTACGGAATTCTCCCACTCATCAATCTGAAGATCGTTAAACCCGTCAAGATAATCCATCTCCAATAATCCGGACTGTTGCCAGTCGGCATTGCAATGTACAATACGGTAAGTGTATCGATGATAGACGTGTGACATCTCATCGAATGAGAAATGCAAGACATCGTCACTGCCCAATTGCATCACCGGAGGTAAACCCCACTCATCATTCAGCACCATTCGCGTAGTACGTACCGAGGGTGCCAATGAGCGGGAAAACTGCGCATTTACAGCTACCGCAAAGAACAAGACTATATATGTAATTACACGTTTCAACATCTTTTTATGCATTTACCAAGCGAAGATAAGCATTTAAATACAATATTTTCGTATATTTGATAGAAATATCCAATACACACAGCACAAAGATGAAAAACATAATAGCCTTTATCATATCAGCACTGCTGCCCATTGGAGCAATGTCGCAGAGTGTCATATACGAAAAGCAGGACAGCACAAGGATTGAACACATCCTGCAAAACGTGAATAGTACAAAGCCATCCACGACCGGCGAAAGCATCATATCCATTGCCAATGAATTCATTGGTGAGAAATACATTGGCGGAACCCTGGAGCATGGCGCCGAAGAACCGCTATTCATAAGCTGCACGAAACTCGACTGCACAACATTCGTAGAACTTGTGCTTGCAATAGCCAAGACCACCGATGAAAACAAATCCCGATTTGCCGATGTATGCCACAACCTTGAAACCATACGCTACCGCAAAGGCAAGAACAACGGATACACAAGCCGTCTGCACTACATAAGTTGGTGGATAACAGATAGCGCTAAAACCGATATTATAGAAGAGATTACCCCACAAATAAGCACCCATAGACAACAGTTGGGACTCAATTTCATGAGCACGCACCCGGACAGTTACCCCATGCTTGCAGATAATCCAGAACTTGTAAGGGAGATTGAAGAGTTGGAAACTCCATACCGTGGCATCAAGGTAGGCTACATTCCTAAAGAAGAACTTGACTACGAGGGACATGAAAATATAAAACCCGGGGACATCGTTGCAATAACGACATCTATCCCCGGACTAGACGTAACTCACATGGGCATTGCCTGCTATGATAATGGCATGCTATGTCTCATACATGCTTCAAGCGGAAAAGGCAAGGTTATAAAGGATACCACTCCCCTACGCGACTATCTTGCAGACAACAAGCGCCATACAGGCATAAGAGTATTCAGAGCAAGCTTTTAGCAGATGTCTGAATTCCTCAAACCATGAACTACTTATTATTCTTCAGCAGACGCTTGCGATTTTCCTCACGTCGTTTCTCGAACTCACGATACCCCTCACGGGTTCTTTTCCAGCGGTTATGAGTCCATAGCCACAGCTCCGGATTCTCCCGGATTTCCTTTTCAAGCAGTTCATAATAGCGGTTTGTAGGTTCAAACTCAGCCATTTTCGAAGCATCTTCGGCAAAGAGTTCAAAATGCGCGGTGTAGTATCCTCGCTTCACCTTCTTCATTCTGACAAAGAAGAGTGCAGCATGGGTACGCTGAGCAATTTTTTCTGTTCCCGTAAAAACAGGCGTGTCATGATTAAGGAAATCGACCCAGTGCTTAATTGACTCCCACATAGGAACCTGGTCTGCAATAAAGCCTATCAAGTATTTCCTGTCGCTTTTTGTTATCTGCATTATCCTTCTGAGCGTATTGGCCATTGTTATGGACTCGGCACCAAACTGATCGCGCATCCTTTTTACAAGACTGTCAAAATATTTATTCTCAAGCGGATGATAAATATCACCGACAACAAGGTCCTTCTCATCGAAATATAGCGAAAGCGATGTCAAGTATTCCCAATTGAACAGGTGACCCATATAACATACGCATGAATGTCCTTCGGCAACAACACGATGCGCATCCTCAAGCCCGGTAATCACCATTCGTTTGCGTATTTCCTCCTCGCTCATTCCGTAATACTTTATCATCTCCACAAACCAATCACAAAGCGAAGAGTAGAATTTCTTCTCAATCTTTACCACCTCCTTGATATCCTTTTCCGGGAACGAGGCCACGAGATTTTTTCTAACTACCTTTCGGCGATAGCGCACTACGTAATAGATCAGGAAAGAGAAGAAATCCGAAATACGGTATAAAACACAGAACGGCAGTTTGTTCAGTACAAACAGTATCGGGAGCGTAATGTAGTAAAGAAACTTTTTCATATTCGGGAGAATCATTTCACATCGCATCATCAACACAGGAGAAGCACCCTGAAGATAGACTAATGCAGACACCTTTGATATAAAACATGCAAATGTATATATTATTTTCAAGAAACAGACCAAATAGCGCCAAAAATAACAGACAAGGCGGTCTCGATGAAGACCGCCTTGTCTGTTATGCAATAAACAATTATTCCAATGTTCCGTTATTTGCAGCCTCAATCATCTCTGCACTTGCATACATGAAAATCTCGACACGGCGGTTCTCGGCACGGCCGGCAGCGGTTGCATTATCGGCTACAGGCTGTTTTGAGCCAAAGCCCTCAACACTCTTTATCTGCTCCTGAGGAACGCCCTTTGACAGCAAGTAGTCGGCAACAGCAGTTGCACGGTTTACAGACAACGGATTGTTAATCATATCATTTCCGGTTGAATCTGTATGACCATAAATTACGACATCCGCATCACTATACTCAATAAGCACCTTGGCAAACTCTGCCAGATTATCCTTCGCTGCCTTGTTCAAAGCATATTTGTTTGTTTCAAACAACACGCCCGAGTCAAAAGTCACCTTCACGGCTGTAAGGTTATTGGCATCGGTTATTGTCTGAACAGTCGCGTTCTCGACCTGCGCTGCAGCCTCGGCCGCATTATCCATTCTTTTACCAATGAGAGCACCGGTTCCTGCACCCACGGCTGTACCTACAGCAGCACCTACGGCTGTACCTACAACAGTGTTGCCTGTGAACTTACCAATGAGGGCACCAATAAGAGCACCACCAGTCGCACCACTGGCGGCACCAATCACACTACCCTTCGCCAAGTTACTCCATGTACCACAACTCGATAGAATAAGCGCAGAACAAAGCACTGCGCAAACAGTCTTTACAAATTTCATATTAGTAGTTTTTAAATTTCGTTTTCAAACCTTTCGCAAAGTTAATCAAAAATATCTTTTCACAAAACGCAATATGACAATTAAGCATACATTATAAAAAAAATAAAAAGTGCGTCTGCAAAACCACCGCAATATTGATATATTTATTAACTTTGCAGAATATAAAAGGTAAAAATAGAAAAACAGATATACAATATGGCCGAATTAAAGAATCTTACAAAAAGAAGTGAGAGTTATTCACAGTGGTACAACGATCTTGTTATCAAGGCAGACCTAGCAGAGCAGTCGCCCGTGAGGGGATGTATGGTCATCAAGCCATATGGCTATGCCATTTGGGAAAAGATACAACGCACTCTCGATGACATGTTCAAGGAGACTGGACACGTGAATGCCTACTTCCCAATGTTGATACCAAAATCATACCTCAGCCGCGAGGCAGAACACGTAGAAGGTTTTGCCAAGGAGTGCGCGGTTGTCACACACTACCGCTTGAAGAATGCCGAGGACGGCAGCGGCGTTGTTGTCGATCCGGCAGCAAGACTTGAGGAGGAGATGATTATCCGTCCTACATCAGAAACCATCATCTGGAGTACATACAAGAACTGGATTCAGTCATACCGCGACCTGCCTATCATGGTAAACCAGTGGGCAAATGTAATGCGTTGGGAGATGCGCACCCGCCTGTTCCTGCGCACTGCTGAGTTCCTGTGGCAGGAGGGACACACTGCACACGCAACACGCGAAGAGGCCGAGAAGGAGGCACAGACAATGCTCCATGTATATAATGATTTTGCCAACAACTACATGGCTTTGCCGGTTGTAATGGGAGTAAAATCGGCCAACGAGCGTTTCGCCGGTGCTCTTGACACATACACTATCGAGGGCATGATGCAGGATGGCAAGGCATTGCAGTGTGGCACATCACATTTCCTTGGACAGAACTTCGCAAAAGCGTTCAACGTACAGTTCGTCGATAAGAACAACAACCTTGAATATGTATGGGCAACATCATGGGGAGTGTCAACCCGTCTAATGGGTGCGCTCATCATGACACACTCAGATGACAACGGCCTTGTATTGCCACCGGCACTTGCGCCAATTCAGGTTGTAATCGTCCCCATCTACAAGAACGAAGAACAACTTGTAAAAATAAAGGAGACTGTTGACCCAATGATCGCCGAACTGAAGAAATTGGGCATTACCGTAAAGTTCGATGATGCCGACAACAAGCGCCCAGGCTTCAAATTTGCCGAGTACGAGCTCAAGGGTGTTCCCGTACGCCTTGTACTTGGTGCGCGCGACATCGAGAACGGCACAATCGAGGTTATGCGCCGCGACACACTCGAGAAGGAAACACGCTCAATTGAGGGCATAACAGGCTATGTAAAGGAACTGCTCGACGAGATTCAGGCCAACCTGCACCGCAAAGCACTTGCAATGCGCGAGGAGAACACACGCAGCGTTGATACATACGAGGAGTTCAAGACCGAGATTGAGAAAGGTGGCTTCATTCTGGCACACTGGGACGGCACTCCTGAGACCGAGGAGCAGATCAAGAATGACACAAAGGCGACAATACGCTGTATCCCCATAGGTTGGGACGAGACACCTGGTACTTGCATGGTAACAGGCAAGCCTTCGGCACGTCGAGTTCTTTTTGCAAGAGCATATTAAAAAAGAGATACAATAAAACGAAGAGAAAGGAGGAATAACGTGTTATTCCTCCTTTCTCTTCGTTATGTGACCCCGGTGGGATTCAAACCCACGACCTTCAGAACCGGAATCTAATGCTCTATTCAGCTAAGCTACAGGGCCGTCACAATTGCGAGTGCGAAGATAACAATAATTTACAAAAAACAGTTGTTGAAATGACAAAAAAGAGAAAACTCAAATAAATAACAAAAAAGCGCACAGTTTCTTTGCAAAAAATTAGCATTTTTAAAACAATAACCATATCTTTGCCACAAACAGGAAAGCAAACTACCAAAAGCGCTTAAAAAAGCACAACAAAACAGAAATATACAATAACAAATTGTCAAAACACAAATGAAGTTATACGATTTACCTCAAGAATACCATCCACTGCTTGATCTCAAACAGACCGAACTGGCAATCAAGCAGATAAAGGAAACATTCCAGCTCAACCTCTCATCGTCGCTCCGCCTACGTCGTGTAACTGCCCCCCTTTTCGTTTTGCAGGGAACCGGACTAAACGACGACTTGAACGGATATGAGAATGCCGTGAGTTTTCCAATACAGGACATGAATGGAGCTGTAGCCGAAGTCGTACACTCACTCGCAAAATGGAAACGCGTAACACTTGCCGACTATAACATATCCAATGGATATGGCATATACACCGACATGAATGCCATACGCGCTCATGAAGAACTTGATAATCTTCACTCACTGTATGTTGACCAATGGGACTGGGAACGTGTAATCACCGAAGAAGAGCGCACGGCAGAATTCCTGCGCAACATTGTGCGCGACATATATTCGGCAATACTGCATACAGAATTTACCCTGAGCGAATGCTACCCACAGCTAAAGCCTTCATTGCCTGAAAAGACAACATTCATACACAGCGAAGAACTGCGATTTAAATACCCCGGCCTCACCCCTAAAGAGCGCGAGGAAGCCATTACCAAGGAACATGGAGCGGTATTTATAATCGGCATCGGCAAAGAGTTGGGCGACGGCAAGCCACATGACAACCGCGCACCGGATTACGATGACTACAGTACACCTAATGAAGATGGATACTACGGCCTCAACGGCGACCTGATGATATGGAATGACGTACTTGGCAAAGCCATGGAACTCTCGTCAATGGGTATCCGCGTCGATAAGGAAGCGTTGTTGCGCCAATTGAAGGAAAGCGGCAAAGAGGAACGCAAGGGACTCTACTTCCACCGTCGTATGCTCGAAGGCAGCCTGCCACTGAGCATTGGAGGAGGTATCGGACAGTCGCGTCTATGCATGCTACTGCTCAAGAAAGCACATATCGGTGAGATACAGTCAAGCATCTGGCCCGAAGAGATGCGACAGAAATGCAAAGCCATGAATATACCTATTATATAATATATGGAGGTAAGGATAGAACAAAGCTGGAAGGAAGTTCTCGCCGAGGAGTTCAACAAAGAGTATTTTGCCAGACTCACACAATTCGTAAAAGAAGAATACAACAGCGGGACTCCGATATACCCACCGGCAAGACTAATATTCAACGCTTTTGACCATTGCCCATTCGACAAGGTAAAAGTTGTAATTTTGGGACAGGACCCATACCATGGCGCAGGTCAGGCACATGGGCTATGCTTCTCTGTAAACAAAGGCGTCCAATTTCCACCGTCATTACTGAATATTTTCAAGGAGATTGAAAGCGATTTAGGGACGCCAATTCCGCAAGACGGCGACCTCACAAGATGGAGCGACCAAGGAGTGCTGCTACTCAATGCAACGCTGACCGTACGCGCCGCGCAGGCAGGCTCGCACCAGAAACGCGGTTGGGAGGAATTCACTGATGCCGCAATACGCGAACTCGCCACACGCCGCAGCGGAATAGTCTTTATCCTTTGGGGTAGTTATGCGCAGAAAAAAGGCGCATTCATCGACCGCAACAAACACCTTGTATTGACTTCGCCACACCCCTCGCCACTGTCGGCCTATCAAGGTTTCTTTGGCAACCACCATTTCAGCACAGCAAACAGATACCTGCTCGAGCAAGGAAAGAGTGAGATAATCTGGTAAAACAGTTACATTCCATAAAGAACCAATCCCGTTCCACAGTTGCCGTGAGAACGGGATTAGTCATTATACCATTGTACATTAGAGCTCTGGCTGCTACGTTTGTCAATCTTAAGTACGTCGGCCAGCATTTGAGACGTAGCCCTGAAACTGAAATTAAATGATGTGTATGGCGCAAGCACAATACCGCATGACATCTCAAAGCAGTGCAGGTCGCGCGAAATATTCAGCGTAGTGGTCGTCAGTTTCTTGAATTCAAAGTTATATCCCGATGTAAAGTTTATGCGCCAATTATCCGATATACCGATATTACCCGAGAAGTTCAGGTTCTGTGTAAATTTATACGGGTAGCGCATTGTCCTGATATTTATCTCCGCACTCCTATCCTCAGACATTGTAATACCATAAGAGACTGTCAGGTTCCATGGGAATTTGAACGGCATATAACCATCTTCATCAACATCGGCATTCTTGTTTTTTTTAGCCTTAGCACCTTTTTTCTTTTCCTGGTCGGGCAATGGCAATGTCTCACCATCGGCAGGCTGCCCACCCGCCAATTCACCATCTACCTCCTCATTCTTCTTGCCAAAATACTTTTTCCACAATTCAATAAACGTCTTGTTATTGAACGTGTAAGAGAGGTTTTGGCTCATACCCTGGAAACGTCCGAAACGTCCGTACGACCATTCGGTCCTGTCACCCACAACAACTTGCCCCCTATCATTGAACTCGTACGCGTATGTCGCCCAGGTCGCATTAAAACTGAAGGTATAACTCTTGGTCAGTTTCAACCTGAGTCGCGTAGAGAGATTACTCCACGGTTTTGTCTTAGCCGCAAGATTATATGACAACGAACCACCAATCTCATCAATGAGACTCACCTTTTTCACGGAATCGGTCTTTGTACGCCATTTCATCTCAAGGTTATTGCTGACATTTAGCGAAATGCTACCGGTCTGACCTTTTGACGGTATTCCATACATGGCACCCTGATATGGAGAATACTCCACCGTACGTGCCTCACCGTTTTCATCAGTATATACATACGTTTCGTAATAGCCATATCTTTCATGACCGAAATCGGGAGCATAATTCAGCGAAACCGAGGGCTTGAATACATGGCGAACCGCCTGAACACGGCTATTCTTTATAAAACTTGCCGGCTTAAAGAAACCATAAAGTGTCGTGTTTGCCGAAACCGCGAGATTATAATTATACACTCGGTGGAAGCCACCTACAGTATCACGCACAACGCTGTTGGTAACATCACTCCATGACTGGTTCACCTTCTTGAAATACCAGCGCTCAGTATAATTGAAGCTTGGAGTAATGTTTATATGGTCAAACAGCTGGAATGTCGCACTGATGGGGATATTATGCTTTACACCGTTATTCCAGTCCTTCAACAAATCGGAGCCGAGAATCTCATACTCCTTGGCCGATATACTGTTATTGAATTGTCCGCTGTATGAAAGCGAGATTTTCTCATACCAACGCTCGTCACCCTTTCTCTTCTTGCGTTTGAAAGGATATTTCTTGGACAGCGAAACATTCAGGCTTGGCAAATTGAGCGAAATAATTGAATCCTTTACATTCTGGGAAAGATTCATGCTCGTTGACAAAGTAAGACCTATCGACGGGAACGTGTGCGAATAGCTCACACTTGAAGTTCGCATACTTTGTGAACTGAGCGACGGATTGTAGAGGCTATTCAAGTTTGAACGTTCATAATTGGCTGTAGAAAAGTTTACACTTGCCGAGAAGTTACTGTTAGGCATCGCCTTAGAATCCTGCCTATGGTTCCACATTATTCTGAAGTTCTTACCAACTGTATAATCCGGCAGTCCCTTATCACCGGTCTTTGTAACCAAATAACTGAGATTGAAGTTACCCGAGAACTTATAGCGTTTCGCGTATGAAGATGCAGCATTCACACCCCAGGAACCTTTTGTAAAGATCTCACCGGTAAGACGCAAGTCAAACTTGTCGCTTATTGCGAAATAGTATCCGCCATCACGCAGATAAAAACCACGTGCAGTCTCATCACCATATGTAGGCATTATAAAACCCGACGAATAATTGCTTGTGGTAAAAGGGAAAAAGCCGAAAGGCAACGCCAACGGCAACGGCACATCCTCAACAACAAGATACAGAGGACCCGAAACGACATCTTTCTTCGGGCGCACCTTGGCACGAGTCAATTTTATATAAAAGTGAGGATGCTCGGCATCACATGTCGTGTACATACCATCCTGGGAATAGAATACATTGGTAGAGTCCTTCTTCGCCTTTCCACCCATGATGTATCCGTCACCCTGCTGGGTAAACACATTGCTGATAAAGCCTTTACGAGTCTTGAAGTTATAGCTCATCTTGTCCGACTCATATGGTGTACCACCATCAACGAAGACCGGCAAACCCGTAATAACTCCCAGCGAATCGGCACGTCCATTGGCATGTACAAGACTGCTATCCATGTTCATGGAAATGACACTTGCTGTAAGTTCAATCTTGTCATATACGATCTTGCTGTCTCCGTAAAGATAAGCATTGCCATTCTTTGACCACACCATAGAATCAGTACTCTCATAATATACCGGTGCATCTATGGCATCTTTAGGAGGCTCTGCAGTTCTTAGCGAGTCAACACCCAACGAATCACCCACAGCCACTGAATCAATTGTCAATGAATCCAGAACAATGTGGACAAAAGGGAAATTGGCACATGGCAAATTGCGGGCAGCGCCCCCTACAGGAGCAACTACCAGCAACAAAACTGCCATCAAGAGACCAAGAATTCTATTTCCCATGGAACATTTTATCAATACAATTGACAAAATTACGAAATAAAAAGGAGTATTCTTTAATTTTAGTATAAAAACATGTTAAAAAACATACACGCGCGCAAAGCATACACACCCAATTACATGAACATAGTTGCCCAGAGCTTCACCTTAGCAACCGACTCTTCCGATATTTTAGACATGCTTTCAACAACCTGCTCCATCGTTCGTGCAGTCTCAAGATACTTTGTTTTGGAATAGAATTTGTCTGCAAAACATATCAGTTGTTCCTCTATTGTCTCCGGGACAAAATCCTTTACCGGCAATTTCCAACCATTTGCCAGCACCTGTTCCTTTGTCAATCCGGTGCCGGTATGACGTTCGCACACCCTTGCGTGACGTTCATATCCAAGCGAGCGCAACAGCTCGGCACCAATATAGCCATGGCAAAGATATGGTTCACTGCCACAACAATATATACGCGGAGCATCGGTCATGAATATGCCCAGGTCGTGCAACATTGCCGCCTCTTCAACAAACTGCATATCAATATCAAATTCAAGATGCCTGTGTGCCATCTCAAGGGCAAGTTCCGTCACTTTCCTTGCATGCACCATGTAAATATTTTTCAGCTCATTATCCTCGGGGTAATAACGGTCAATGATCCCCATAACATCTATCCTGTCCATTAGCGGTTGTATTTTATCCGGCACCAAAGGTATATTATTTATACCACTCCACAAAGTCCATCAATAATCAAAAACTGCCTTTTTGTTTAAAGCAGATGCAAAAAGCAAGGTGCGCAAGTTGATTATTGAATATTTTTGACTATTTTCGCAAAGAATAAGAACTTATAACAACCAAGTCGAATGAACCGGATTGTCGAAAAGACACAAGCGCTTCCCCCGATAACACTTGCAGAGATGTCGGGTATAAAGCTCATGAACAGGACAGACACCAAGTTCATTGCCACACTCGACCAGCTACACAGGTTCCTGGCTGCCGTACATGGAAAATATTACATTCAGGAGATTGACGGTAAGCGCATTGCAAGTTACCACACCACATACTATGACACTGCTGACTACCAGATGTACAGCATACATCATGCAGGCCGACAGGTAAGGGAGAAAATCCGTGTACGCACATACCTTGACAGCGACCAGACATTCTTTGAGATAAAGAACAAGAACAACCACGGCCGTACCAAGAAAAAGCGCATATCCATCATTAGGCATGACGCCATAGAGCATGAGTGCGAGAATATTATCCCCTTTATGGCAAAGCACGCATGGTACACCATTGAGGAAATTTCACCCGTCATTGAAAACTGGTTCAGTCGCATCACGCTCGTAAACTATGACAAGACCGAGAGACTCACTATTGACTTCAATCTACGTTTCCACCACCTTAAAAGCAACGGCAAAGACCAGTTGCAACATGTCGCGATCATAGAGCTTAAGCGCGACGGCAATGTACCGTCACCAGCCCTTGACATCCTGCGCGAAGTACGCATAAAACGTTCTGGATTCAGCAAATACTGCATTGGCAGTGCACTCACAAACAGGCAACTCAAACGCAACAACTTCAAAGAGAGGTTGACAATGATAGCAAAAATGGAATATAACCGATAAAACAAACAACCATAATATGAAAAAGATTACAACCTTACTGCTATTTTTATTTGCAGTGCTTGCATCAACAAGCGCAAGCGCTGCTGGCACAACACAAGCCTACATGACTGAAAACGAAACCGCAGTTACCATTTCAATTGCAGACGCAACAGAAACGACTGTAGATGCTGTAACAGCCGCAACAATCGTTGAAGCTACAACCGTGGCAACTGAGCAGATTTCAGTTCCACAAGCATCAGCTAAACAAACCAACACCGTTACAAAAAACAACAAGAAAAAGAGCAATGCCACAAATGACGAATTCGGTTTGAGCGATGACGACAATGACAGGATGGGAGTCGAGGTAAAGGAGAAAAGACAAAGCGACAAATTCATAGACACAAACCATGTAGCAAAATTGCTATTGGCATTCTTCATCAACTTCATAGCCATCATGATTGTTGTACGCTGGCTCTATTACCCCAAATGCAAGCGCGGAGAGTTCTTCTTCACCTACATCCTCATTGCCATAAGCACCTTCATGCTCATATATGTGCTGGGCGATGTAAAGCTCAAGGCCGGTATTGCATTGGGACTCTTTGCCATGTTCAGTATAATACGCTACCGCACAGAGCAGATTGCAATCAGGGAGATGACATACCTCTTCATCATCATCGCACTAAGCGCAATCAACGGACTGACAATCAGCGAACTTAGCATTGGCGAGGTCATAATCATCAACATCCTTTTCATTGCCACCACTTGGCTGTGCGAAACAAAATTGCTCATCAGCCATTACTCGTACAAGGTTATCAAGTATGACAACATCAACCTTATCACCCCAGACAAGCGCGATGAGCTCATAGCCGACCTCGAGAAACGCACCGGACTGAAAATCATCAAGGTCGAAGTTGGCGCCATTGATTTTCTCAAAGATGCAGCAATTGTAAAGATGTACTACAAGAGCAACGAAGCAAACAATTCAGTAGATACAACCCTTAAAACTCCAACAGATGAATACAAACTTAAAGAATAATAGCATGATTGCGTTGCTCATTGCAATGTTCATGATAGCCCCGCTATGCAATGCCAACGCACAGTCTGTCGATGACGAGTTCGGTGTGTGGACAACCTTTGAGGCATCAAAGAAAATCAACAAGAAGTTCAAGGTTGTCGGCGACATAGAGTTCCGCACATACGATTTTGTAAGCAATGTTGAACGCGTCGCCATTGGCGTAAAGCTTGAGTACAAGATTCTCAAATGGTTGAAATCAAATGTCGGATATCAGTTCCATTACAAGCACAACCCCGAAGAGACAAGTATCAAGGACGAGGTATGGGACGAAGAAGGCAATGTTTTCAACGAGTACAACATAGACAACGACTATTGGGTAATACGTAACCGCGTCTATGCCACCATCAGCGGCGAGTACAAGGTCGGCCGCTTTGAGTTCGGACTCCGCGAACGTCTGCAGTACACACACACCGGCTCTGCAACCACCGACGAGACAAAGTACAGATATGACCTTGGTGATGACCCCCTGTTCACCACCGAAGATAATTCCTGGGTTACAACCACAGAGCCCGAGTTCAAGGATGCAAAGCACAACCTCACCTTGCGTTCACGCGTGAATGTAAAGTACGACATCCCCAACTGCAAGGTAAATCCATTCGCATCTGTAGAACTTTATACCCGCCTCGACGAGTGGAAAGGTTATGACAAGCTCCGCTACCGCCTTGGCGCAAGCTACAAGATAAACAAGGACAACTCAATATCTCTGTATTATCTCTTTGAGGATGTCAATGGCGGGGCAAACGGACACGCTATCGGCGTTGAGTACTCAATAGACCTTTAATAATTAAGACTATGAAAAAACTACTGTTCATTATATCAGTCATGGCCATAGCCACTACCGCTACTGCACAGCACATTGCAGTGGAAAAGGAAGCCGGTGACCTCTTTACCATGGAACTTAGCGAACTGAAGCAGATAACCTTCAACGGCACAACCGTGAACATTGAAGACAACGCAGGTGCAATATACAGTGCCACAATGGGCGACATCAAACGCATATACTTTGACGACATGTCATCAATTGCCGACATAAACGCACAGGGCGGCAACCTTGTCGAGTACCTGTCACATGACGATATTGCCATCAACAGCGAAGCCGGTTCAATGGTTACCGTGTACAGCCTCACCGGCGCACAACTACTCACCAGGCGCATAGACACACAAGGCGAGGCAGTAAGCATTACCGGCCTGCCACAGGGCATATACATTGTGAAAGTAAACGGACGTACAACCAAAATAATCAAAAGATGAAAAAGGCACTATTATTTATTGGGGTGCTTGCAGCATCTTTCACGCAGGCACAAGTGTTGTATGTAAACAACAGCAACGGCACATACCAGGCCATTGACACCCAAAAAGCAGGCGATATCACATTCGAGGAAAGCGAGCAAGTCATATACATTGAGCTTGGAGACCGCATGTGGAGCCAGTTCGCCACAAGCAAGATAACAAACATTGCCCCCACATCGAACAGCGGCACAGAGCTTATCCCCAACACCAACCCCACTGTGGCTTTTGATGCAGCCGACAAGGACAACTTCAACGAGATTACCCAACCGATACCCACCGATGAACTCACCGACGAGTATGGCGACTACGTTGAAAACTACTCCACCTCGCGCATCATCACCATCACATTCAGCGAGGGCAGTGTAAAGACATCTTCTTTGCCAACCGGTGTTACAGCCACCATCAATGGCGGCCACATCGTCATCAACTCCACAATTGGCAAAATCGGTTACCAGCTCAAGGGCACATGCAGCAACGGTTCGTTCAAGATATACAGCGAAAAGAAATTCCGCTTGCTGTTCGGCGGCCTAACCCTCACCAACCCCACTGGTCCTGCCATCAACATACAGAGCGGCAAGACCGTCTATGCATCAATCGTAAACGGCACAACCAACACCCTTTGCGACGGTGCAACATACAGCGCCCCTGTCATTGGCAGCAATGGCGAAGAGGAGGACCAGAAGGGCACACTCTTCAGCGAAGGACAGCTCATCTTCGACGGCTACACCAACGGCACAGGCACGCTCAATGTAACAAGCTATGGCGGCCACGCAATAAGCAGCGACGACTACATCATGGTACGCGGTGGTAACATCAACATTCTCTCTGCAGCCAAGGACGGGTTCCGCACCAAGGAGAAGTTCATCATCGGCCGCGCCGAGGCCTACTCGCCCACCATCACCATCAATGCCACAAGCAACGGCATTGAGTGTACCGAGGGCACTCTCACCATCGAGGCAGGCAAACTCGATATCACAGCGGGCGGCGAGGCCATCAAGGTGGAGTATGAAGAGACTGTACCCGACCCTGCCGTAATCCCCGACGCATATATTAAAGGAGGTTACCTCAAGCTCACCACTACCGGCGAAAAGAGCTCGGCAATACAGACCACACGCAACTACACACAGAGCGGCGGTGTCATTGAAGCAACGGTCAACGGCAATGGTTCAAAAATTATCAACTGCGACGGCGACGCCACTTTCAGTGGCGGCAAACTCACAGGCTTTGCTAACGGCACAGTTTCAAGCGACGAGACATCGGCAGGTGGCATAAAGTGTGCCGGCAATATCACAATATCAAACAGCAAGGTCGCCATCGACTGCAAGGGCAAGGGAGCAAAGGCCATCAACTGCGACAATTATGTCACTGTCAACAGCGGCGAGGTAACCATGATTGCAGCAGCCGAGGACTACACCGAGATTGAGGACGACAAGAAGAGCCGCGCAATCCAGGCCAACTGTTTCACCATCAACGACGGCGTTGTCGTTGCCAAGGCCTATGACTATGCAATTTCATCAGGAATCGCCATCAACGTCAACGGCGGCATTGTCAATGCAATAAGCACAAACAGCATTGCATTTGAAATTGGCGTCACCCAAACCGACGGTTGGGTCTTGACAAAGGATTAAGGATAGAAACTACACAGAACAGGACCATCATGATGGTCCTGTTCTGTTTTATAATGCAGGTTTAGCAACCTCAACAACCTCCAATACCCCGACATAAGTAACCCTGAACCTTACATCATAGCCGGCAAAAGGCATACCATATACCCTCTCCGGGTCGTTATGATACTGCGGACGGGGATCAAGCTCAAGCAACTTGCAAAGAGCAACAAAATTCTCTTCACTAAAAAAAGCGCGGAATTCATCGGGGAAAACAACCTCTACCTTCCTCCACTTATTTTCATCGACAAAACCGCTACGCACGCCAACATGCGAATCGGCATACTCCACGTATGGCTTTATATCATAGATTGGAGTACCATCGACCAAGTCGGCACCGGCAACAAGAAGCGAAATACCATCGCCCCCCTCTTCTACACCAAGCAGGCGAACCGACGAAAGTCCAAGAGCATTGGGACGGAACGGTGAACGGGTGGCAAACACGCCCATATACTCATTGCCACCAAGCAACGGTGGGCGCACTAGTGGCGACCACTCCCCCTCCTTCTTGCCATTGAGCGAGAACTCCCAGATGAGCCACAAATAATCGAACCCCTCGATGCCACGCAAGGCATCGGCGTTAGAGTATTCGGGTTCAAGAACAACACGCCCCACAAGTTCCGGCACCAGACCGCTCTGCCGTGGCACACCGAACTTCGAGGACAATGCCGAACGGTAATATGCTATTGGTCGAATATTCATCGGTATATCATTTTAGCGCGAAGATAATAAAGCCATGGGGTTCAATTAACATTTTAAGACTCAAATTTGCACTTTCAGATATTTTTTCTTTTTTTTGTAGATTAGTAACAGTGCACGCATGCGCATGAAGCGAAAAGTATTAACACATAACCAAATAGAATTATGGAAAAGATTATCGGCTTGATTGATGCTCCGTTCACCCCATTTTATGAGAACGGCGAAGTTAATTACGAACCAATCCCGGCATATGCCCAAATGCTTGCCAAGAACGGCATGAAGGGTGTATTCATCAACGGTTCATCGGGCGAAGGCTACATGCTCACCGAGGAGGAGCGCATCAAGCTCACTGAGGCATGGGTTGCAGCAGCCCCCGAGGGTTTCAAAATTATTGTTCACGTTGGAAGCACATGCGTAAAATCGAGCCGCAGAATGGCAGAACATGCACAGAAGATGGGCGTGTTCGGCATTGGCGCCATGGCACCTCCATTTCCCAAGGTAGGCCGCGTTGAGGAACTCGTAAAATATTGCGAGGAGATTGCATCGGCAGCACCCGAATTGCCGTTCTACTTCTACCACATCCCTGCTTTCAACGGCGCATTCCTTCCAATGGTGAAGTTCCTTGAGGCTGTTGACGGACGCATCCCCAACTTCGCAGGTATAAAATATACATTCGAGAGCCTTTACGAGTATAACCAGTGCCGTCTCTACAAGAACGGAAAGTTCGATATGCTCCACGGCCAGGACGAAACCATCCTCCCCTGCCTTGCCATGGGCGGTGCACAGGGCGGTATCGGCGGCACAACCAACTACAACGGTTGCAACCTTGCCGGCATCATCGACGCATGGAACGCCGGTGACCTTGAGAAGGCACGCGAGCTGCAGAACTTCTCACAGGAGGTAATCAATGTAATATGCCACTACCGCGGCAACATTGTCGGCGGCAAGCGCATCATGAAACTCATTGGCCTTGACCTTGGAAAGAACCGCACACCGTTCCAGAACATGACCGACGAAGAGGAGGCAGCAATGCGCAAGGAGCTTGAGGCAATCAATTTCTTTGAGCGTTGCAATAAATTCTAATAATAAATAAGAAAAGGGTCCCCGCCCATACATTGTCATGCTGAGCAAAGCAAAGCATCTCTGTTTAGTATAGTTTTGAGATTCAATGCCTTTGGCGATGTTGCTGATGCTCGTTGTGAAATTGAACAAGTTTTATTTCACTCGCCCAATCGCAACATTCACTACCGTTCAGAATGACACCTAAATATAACAAACCACTAACTATGAATTGGAATGAATATTTGAACGGCTGGTCGCAAAAGTACCGCGACGACCTTGTAAACGATATTATGCCTTTTTGGCTAAAGAATGGACTCGACCGCGTGAACGGCGGCGTATATACCTGTGTTGACCGCGATGGTTCACTCATAGACACCACAAAATCGGTGTGGTTCCAGGGCCGTTTTGCCTTTGTATGCAGCTTTGCATACAACACAATAGAGAAGAACCCCGAGTGGCTCGCAGCAGCAAAGAACACAATCGATTTCATTGAGGCACACTGCTTCGACACCGACGGCCGCATGTACTTTGAGGTGATGGCCGACGGCACACCGCTGCGCAAGCGTCGCTATGTATTCTCGGAGAGCTTTGCAGCCATTGCCATGGCCGAGTATGCCAAGGCAAGTGGCGACATGACATACGCACAGAAGGCTCTTGACCTGTTCAAGGACATACGCAAGTTCGTAGCCACACCGGGCTACATGGAGCCCAAATACCTGCCATCGTTGCAGGCCAAGGGTCACTCGCTTGTAATGATTCTCATCAACACGGCATCACGCATACGCAATGTAATAAGCGACCCTGTACTCGACCAGCAGATCAACGAGTCAATCGCATCGCTCAAGGACTTCATGAAACCCGAGTTCAAGGCTTTGCTCGAGACGGTGGGCACAAACGGCGAGTTCATCGACACTATCAACGGCCGCCTCATCAACCCCGGTCACTGCATTGAGACAGCATGGTTCCTGCTCGAGGAGGCAAAGCACCGCGGTTGGGACAAGGAACTCACAGCACAGGCATTGCAGATTCTCGACTGGTCTTGGGAATGGGGCTGGGACAAGCAGTATGGCGGCATCATCAACTTCCGCGACTGCAAGAACCTGCCACCACAGGACTACTCACAGGACATGAAGTTCTGGTGGCCACAGACCGAGGCAATCATCGCCACCCTCTATGCCTATGAGGCAACCGGTGACGACAAATACCTCATCTGGCACAAGCAGATAAGCGAGTGGACATACGCCCACTTCCCCGACAGCGAGTGTGGCGAGTGGTATGGCTACCTGCACCGCGACGGCACCGTAGCACAGCCTGCCAAGGGTAACATATTCAAAGGTCCGTTCCACATTCCACGCATGATGATAAAGTCATTCGAATTGTGCAACATACTCACAAACGAGAAATAACATACCTGCAAATTTCATGAAAAGACTACTATTTATACCACTCCTGTTCTGCGCCCTGTTCTGCATGGCGCAGAACAAAGTTTCTGTGTCACCTGCAAAGCCCATGGACAAGGCCGTGTCGGGGCATTATGCAAGCTGGACCAAAGGAGAACTATCAATATACGGTGGATGCAATTTCAACGAGAACGGAGATAAGGTGTTCTACCCCAAGGCCTATGGCGCCAGCGTCCAGGTTCCGGGCGGCGTTGTATATCTGGGCGGAATGAATGACGGAGGCTCTATCAGCGAGTGCACATTCATCAACGCCAAAACCGCAAAGGACAGCACAATAATTCCTTTGCCCAAGGCACTGGACAACTTTGCTGCCACTTACCACGACGGCTACATATGGGTTGCAGGAGGAAAAACCCAAAAGGCACCCAACAAAGATGTATACGTCCTGCCCTTCCCTGGCGGAAAGAAATGGACTGTTGCAACAACGTTGCCCGACGAATGCCGTATGCAGCCATGCGTAGCAGTACAGAAGACCAGTTCCGGTGAAGCGCTCTTTGTATTTGGAGGATACCAGTCAAATGACGAAGGCCTCACCCCCAAAGTGCATACCGATGGTGTATATATCCCAATTGATAAGGATAATAAAGGCCGTGTAGTAGCACATACAAATTGGAAACGTACCTCGCAGACATTGGCATGGGCAGCCAATGGTGAGCGCAAGCAGTACCTGCAGGCCATTGTAGGTACAACCTGTACCCCCGTAGGCTACAGCCATATAATGTTCTTTGGCGGTGTCAACCACGACATCTTCCTCGCTGCAATCACCGGAGAAGACGAGCAATACATTGGAGAGGAGTACCTGAACCACGAACCCGAGTGGTACAAGTTCCGCAAGGATATACTTATCTACAACACCGTTACCGACTCATGGGGTCTCCTGCCAGGAAACAGCCTGCTTGCCCGCGCCGGAGCAAGCCTCACCCCAGAGCCCGATGGCGGCTGGAGCTACAGCGGAGGCGAGACAAAACCCCGTGTACGCAGCAACGATGTCACACACATTGAGGTGAGCAACGAAAAGGAATTCGGTTGGGCAAACTGGACAGTACTTGTTGTCTACCTTGCAGCTATGCTTGGCATGGGATTCTACTTCATGCGCAAGGAGAAAGGCGCCGACGACTTCTTCAAGGGCGGCGGCCGCATCCCCTGGTGGGCTGCCGGCATCAGTATCTATGCTACCATGCTCTCGGCCATCACCTACATGACAATCCCGGCAAAGGCATACAGTACAGACTGGACCTACTATCCAATGCTTTGGATGATACTGCTCGTCAGTTTCCCGGTCATCAAGTACTACCTGCCCTACTTCCGCAAACTCAATGTCACCAGTGCATACGAGATACTTGAAAAACGCTTCAACCTGTTCACACGCATGCTTGCCTCGACGCTCTTCTGCGTATTCATGATTGTGCGCATGGCCATTGTATTGTATCTCCCCTCATTGGCACTCACAGCCGTGACAGGAATCGACATCTACACATGCATCGTACTCATGGGCCTCATCACCATCATCTACTGCACCATGGGCGGTGTAACAGCCGTAATATGGGGCGATGTAGTGCAGGGTGTCATACTTGTATTTGGTGCAATCTTTGCAGTGGTATATCTGGCAGTGGGTACAGAAGGCGGAATCAGTGGTTGCATAGACATTGCATTGGAGAATGACAAACTGCGTCTGTTCGACTTCAGCAACTCATGGTCACAGGCAACCTGGTGGGTAATCATACTTGGTGGACTTGCCAACAACCTCATCTCCTACACATCGGACCAAACCGTAATACAACGTTACCTCACCACATCGGACGAGAAATCGGCTGGCCGCAGTATTCTTATAAACGGTCTGATGAGCGTGTTCGTGTCCGTGGCATTCTACATGATTGGTACAGGACTCTTCACATTCTACAAGACCCACCCGGCAGAGCTTGATGTCACCATGCAGCAGTCCGATGCCATCTTCCCGTTCTTTATGATGAGCCAAATGCCGGCAGGCGTTGCCGGTGCGCTCATTGCAGCAATTTTCGCAGCAACCATGAGCACCATTTCGAGCAACATCAACAGTGTTGCAACTGCATTCTCAATTGACTTCTGGAAGCGCTTCCGTCCATCAACCAGCGACAAGAGCCTCGTTGTCGTTGCCCGTTGGGCATCGGTTGTGAGCGGAATGGTAGGTCTGTTGCTTGCGCTGTTCATGGCTACATGGGAGATACAGTCGTTCCTTGACTTCTTCAACGAAGCCTTGGGACTCCTCACCAGTGGTTTGGGAGGCCTGTTCTTCATTGCCGTGTTCATGAAACGCGTCAAAGGATTTGCCGCACTAACCGGTTTTATTGTAGGTGAGTTTGTTGTATTCTGGATGAGCAATAACACCGACGCCAACTTCCTGCTCTTTGGAGCCATAGGCATGGTGGTGAGCATTGTAGTAGCATGGATGCTCTCGATAGGCTCATACCTCAAGAGCAGCAAGTGAAAAACCGATTCATGACAAATAACGTAACTTCGTTATAAAACCAGACAATAATCCAATAATGGAAAACCTATTTGCACATCCATTATAATAAAGAAACGCAATGAAAAAAATCATTCTTGCATTATTATTGGCATTGCCGATTTTTAGCACAGCGCAGGAGAAGATAAAGGTTGCCTGCATTGGCAATAGCGTAACATACGGATACGGACACAAGAGCCCGGGAGAGACATCCTACCCCACGCAGCTACAACAGTTGCTTGGCAAGGAGTACGAAGTACGCAACTTCGGCCATTCGGGTGCAACCCTTTTGAGCAAGGGACACCGCCCATACATAAACCTGCCGGAGTACACAGCTGCGCTTGAATTCGCACCCGACATTGCTATCATCCATCTGGGACTCAACGACACCGACCCACGCAACTGGCCAAACTACCGCGATGAATTCTATGGCGACTACATGAACATCATAAATGCCTTGCGCGAAAGTAACCCCGAAGTTGACATCTATGTATGCCGCATGACTCCTATTTTCCATTGGCACCGCCGCTTCAAGAGCGGAACACGCGACTGGTACTGGCAGATTCAGTCTGTCATTGAAGACATTGCGGAATATGGCAATATAGAGCTCATTGACCTGAGCCGCCACCTCTACAACCGCCCCGACCTGATGCCCGACGCACTGCACCCCAATTCCCAGGGAGCCGGAATCATCGCCAAGCAGGTCCACTCAGCTATCACCGACAATTACGGCGGTTTGTCGTTGCCGGCAATCTACAGCGACAATATGGTAATCCAGCGAGGCAAACCATTTGTTGTAAAGGGAACAGCAAACACCGGCGATGAGATTACCGTGAAGCTTGGCAAGAAAAAAGTGAAAGCGATTGCTGACGAGCAAGGAGAATGGGAAGCTACATTCGCTCCCATGCAGGCAGACGGCAAGGAGTACACGATGACCATAAAATGTAGCAAGCAGGAAATCACCTACAAGAACATCGTTGTCGGCGAGGTTTGGCTCTGTTCGGGACAATCAAACATGGCATTCATGGTAAAGGAATCATCGCACATCCAGCAGAGCCTTGCCAATGTCGAAGGCAAGGACATCCGCCTCTATGACATGAAACCACGCGTGCTCACAAATAACATTGAGTGGGATTCCATTGACCTTGTAAAACTCAACAACCACGACTATTATCTGCCCACCACATGGCAGTTGCAGAGCGCACAGAGCGTAAACGATTTTTCGGCAATTGCCTACCACTTTGGTGCAATGCTGGCCGATTCGCTTGGTGTTCCTGTGGGACTGATATGCAATGCTGTTGGCGGTGCACCTGCCGAAGCATACATAGACCGCAAGACACTTGAGTTCCACCCGGTGCTTGTTGACATATTATATAATTGGAAAGAGAATGACATGATACAGGACTGGTGCCGTGGCCGTGCAAAGAAGAACATTGCCAAGAGCAACAATAACCTGCAGCGCCACCCATATGAGCCATGCTACCTTTACGAAAACGGTATCATGCCAATTGCGCACTACCCTATCAAGGGAGCAATCTGGTATCAGGGAGAATCGAATGCGCACAATGTAGAACTGCACGAAGTTATATTCCCCACCCTTGTGGACTCATGGCGCAGGACATGGAACGATGCCGAGATGCCGTTCTACTTTGTTCAGCTATCAAGCATAAACCGCCCGTCATGGCCACATTTCCGCGACTCACAGCGCCGCTTGGCAGCAGAAATCCCCAATTGTGACTTTGCAGTATCGAGCGACAAGGGCGACCCTTGGGATGTTCACCCAAAGGAAAAAGCACCCGTTGGTCAGCGTCTTGCACGTCTCGCGTTGAACCAGACATACGGCATGCACCATGTAGCACAGCACGGTCCGACACCTGTAAGTGCAAAGGCGGTGAACGACAAGATTGTAATTGAGTTCAGCGATGCCATAGAATTAAATACAAACGATGGCAAACCGTTGCGCGGACTGGAAGTTGGCGGCACAGTTGGAACAATGAATGCCGTGCCAAGCGAAAACATCAAGTTCAATGGCAATACCATTGTCATTGAAGGTTATGAAAATGTACACCGCGTGCGCTATGCATGGAAACCGTATACCGATGCCAACCTGGTAAACGAAACCGGGCTCCCGGCAAGTACATTTGAGATTGAAATAAGCCACCGCAGATAAGAGGCAAGAGATAAGGTTAGGCATATAAAAACAATAACGCAACTGGCTGAAACAAAACTTTTTCATACAAAAAATGTATATAGTTTTAAATGACAATATTTTAGACTAGATTTGCGGATTATAATAAATACATGATTATGAAGACAGCATTGATTACAGGTATTACCGGGCAAGATGGATCATTCTTGGCCGAGCTTCTTATAGAAAAAGGTTACGATGTACACGGAACAATTCGCCGTTCATCTGTCGACTATCGTGAACGTATTGCCCACCTTGAGGGACACCCCAATTTTCACCTGCACTATGCCGACCTTGGCGACTCAATGAGTCTCATTCAAGTTATTGGCAAAGTACGCCCTGATGAGATATACAATCTTGCGGCGCAGAGCCATGTCCAAGTAAGTTTCGACTCTCCGGAGTTCACTGCAAACATTGATGCCACAGGTGTTTTACGTGTGCTTGAAGCAGTGAGGCTCACCGGTCTTGCCAACAAATGCCACATATATCAGGCATCGACCTCTGAGCTTTATGGCAAAGTTGAGGAGGTGCCGCAAAACGAAAACACCCCGTTCCACCCCTACAGCCCATACGCTGTTGCAAAATTGTATGGCCATTGGATTGTAAAGGAGTATCGCGAGGCGTATAATATGTTCTGCTGTTCAGGAATACTCTTCAACCACGAATCGGAGCGCAGAGGCGAAACATTCGTAACCCGTAAGATAACTCTTGCTGCAGCACGCATTGCTCAAGGCAAACAGGACAAGTTGTATTTGGGCAACCTTTCTTCTTTACGCGATTGGGGATATGCAAAGGACTATGTTGAGTGTATGTGGCTGATGTTGCAGAATGACAAACCCGAAGATTTTGTAATTGCCACCGGCGAACAGCATTCTGTACGCGAATTCTGCTACTATGCATTCAAGCACGTGGGTATTGAACTGGAGTTTATTGGAGAAGATGCCGACGAAAAAGGTATCGACAAGGCTACCGGCAGAGTCCTTATTGAAGTGTCACCGGATTTTTATCGCCCCACAGATGTCGTAAACCTTTGGGGCGACCCATCCAAGGCACGAAAGATACTTGGTTGGAATCCGCAAAAGACCACATTTGAGCAACTTATAAAGATTATGGTTGACTCCGATATGGCAAAGGTTGCCATTGAAAAAGCCGGAGATAAAATACGAATGAACTTGGCCGAGTACCTTGAACGCGGCATTGTGAAATAAAAGCAGACATACAATGATGGAAAAAAGTTCTAAAATTTATGTTGCCGGTCACCGTGGAATGGTCGGTTCTGCCATCGTACGCGAACTGCAACGCCAAGGCTACACCAATATAATAACCCGCACACACAGCGAACTTGATTTGTGCCGTCAGGAACAGGTCGAGCATTTCTTTGCAACAGAAAAGCCCGAATATGTATTTCTGGCAGCAGCCAAGGTTGGTGGAATCATTGCCAACCACACAGCTCTTGCCGACTTCATGTACGAGAACATGATGCTCGAAATGAATGTCATAAATGCGGCATGGCGCAATGGTTGCAAGAAACTGGAGTTTTTGGGTTCATCATGCATATACCCACGTATGGCGCCACAACCTATGAAGGAAAATTGTTTGTTGACTTCAGAACTTGAACCAACCAATGAAGCATATGCTCTTGCAAAAATTTCAGGTCTCAAATACTGCGAATACCTCAATCGTCAATATCATACAGACTTCATAAGCCTTATGCCGACCAACCTTTACGGACCCAACGACAACTACCACCCCACACATAGCCATGTGCTACCTGCACTCATACGCCGTTTTCACGAGGCTAAGTTGAACGGAGCCACAGAAGTTGTCTGTTGGGGCGACGGAACCCCTATGCGTGAATTCCTTTATGTTGACGACCTTGCAGACCTGTGCGTTTTCCTGATGAACAACTATAGTGGCAACGAAACAGTGAATGCCGGTACAGGAAAAGAGGTTTCAATTAAAGAGCTGACAAGCCTGGTAGCCAAAGTTGTCGGGTACGAGGGCGAAATCAAATGGGACACAAGCAAACCGAACGGCACACCACGCAAACTGCTTGATGTATCAAAGAGTAGAGCACTCGGCTGGAGATACAAAACGGAACTTGAAGACGGAATAAGACTCGCATACGAAGACTTCCTGACCAATCCTGCAAGAGCATAAAGATAAAAAGCATAAGTATAAGGGCTGACAATAGTGATTTTGTCAGCCCTTATACTTATGCTTCATTTACTCTTTGGACGATGCATTGCATACAATGTAAGGTTGCCCTGCTTTATTTCAACTTCTTCCTTCAGCCGGAAAGAAAAATGTTCATAGAGCCTCACATTCTCGGGCTTTACCGTCTCAAGATAACATCCTTGCCCTGTTGCATCAAGGTAATGCAGAAGTGCTTCCATCAACGGTTTGCCATAATTTTGCCCCTGTTTGTCAAGGCGAGTGGCAAAAGCAAACAGATAACCATCATCGGCAGCCTTGTATCGTCTGGCAACCTTTTGCGCCGCGGCATCAAAACGCGACAATCGGATTGAACGTCTCACCCCCACCTTAAAGGACATTTTCAGAACCCTTGCTTTCAAATAAGAGAGCAAGCCGGGTTCCTTGCTTCTTGGAGGGATATATATCAATACAGAATTTACCTCTTTGCTGTCGGCAATGCAGATTGCATCGGGCAAATTAAGAACGATGTTGAAAGCCCAAAAGTGGCTCATTTTTCTATGGTCGTACTTTCCGCGACAGGCGTATTTGAACAGATCATATTGACTGAAACCATCGGCAAGTGTGTCGGCAAAGCGCTCAATATCCCCACTTTGCATCACATAGCAATCCTTGAAGAACGAAGCGTGATTTACATCCATAGAACTCCCCATTTAAATAACCATTCAGCAAACAGGTTCGGTGCAAGCACCGAACCTGTTACATATTGTTCAAACTGACTAAATCACTTAATCACTCCTAGTTCCTTACCAACCTTGATGAAGGCTGCAATTGCCTTGTCAAGGTGCTCCTGCTCGTGAGCTGCAGAGAGCTGTACGCGGATGCGAGCCTCGCCCTTTGGAACAACCGGATAGTAGAAACCGGTAACGAAGATACCCTCCTGAGCCATCTTCTGCGCGAACACCTGTGACAATGGAGCATCATAGAGCATAACGGCGCAGATTGCCGACTGTGTAGGTTTGATGTCAAAACCGGCAGCCAACATCTTGTCACGGAAGTAGTTCACATTGTTCTGCAACTTGGTGTGGAGTTCGTCGCTCTCGGCAAGCATCTTGAACACCTCAATTGAGGCACCAACCACTGATGGTGGCAATGAGTTAGAGAAGAGATATGGACGTGAACGCTGACGGAGCATGTCGATAATCTCCTTGCGTCCGGTTGTAAAACCACCCACAGCACCACCGAAAGCCTTGCCAAGTGTACCGGTGAAGATATCAATGCGACCATAGCAGTCGAACTGCTCGGCAACACCATGACCTGTAGCACCAACAACACCAGCCGAGTGTGACTCGTCGACCATAACAAGCGCGTTGTACTTCTCGGCCAAGTCACAGATCTTGTCCATTGGAGCTACGTTTCCGTCCATTGAGAATACACCATCGGTAACGATTATGCGATAACGCTGTGCCTGTGCCTCCTGCAAGCAACGCTCAAGGTCGGCCATGTCGGCATTTGCATAACGATAGCGTACAGCCTTGCAAAGACGCACACCGTCTATAATTGAAGCGTGGTTCAATGAATCGGAGATAATTGCATCCTCTGCTGTGAACAAAGGCTCGAACAAGCCGCCGTTCGCATCGAAGCAAGCAGCATAGAGAATAGTATCCTCGGTCTTGAAATAGTCGGCAATGGCCTTTTCAAGAGTCTTGTGATAATCCTGTGTTCCGCAGATGAAACGAACCGATGACATACCGAAACCGCGCGCCTCCATTGCCTCCTGTGCTGCCTTCATAAGGCGTGGATTGTTTGACAGGCCAAGATAGTTGTTGGCGCAGAAGTTAAGAGCCTTTGAACCATCCTCGAGAGTAATCTCGGCAAACTGCTGTGATGCGATGTTACGCTCTCTTTTGTACAAGCCGGCAGCATCAATTGCAGCCAATTCATCTTTCAAATGTTGTTGAAATTTACCGTACATAGCTATTTTGATTTAAATTGATTATTGTCTTGTTTCACAGGATACGACGGCTGTGCCTTGACAAATTTTCCCGTTGTATCTACAAAAGTACATTTTTTGTTTTAAAACACACATCACGGACAGAAAAATATTTCCACATTGATACAATAACAGCCCATGACAACCACATCGGTTACATGAAGTTCAATACGTTATGGCAAAACAGGGCAAATCTACCGATTAGACACAAGAAAGTTTTTACAACATTTTATTACAAAAAATTTGTACCTAATACAAAAATAGCAGTAACTTTGGAAAACAAACAGTGCAGAAAGAAGAATACACAAAATAGTATAGCCTTATGAAGAATGTACTTGTCATCGGCTCAACCGGACAGATTGGTTCGGAACTTACAATGAAATTGCGCAATATGATTCCCGACGGAAACATTGTTGCAGGATACATACCGGGTGCAGAACCCAAAGGAATTCTGCTTGAGAGCGGCCCGGCAGAGGAGGCAAACGTAAAGAACGCCCAGCAGCTTGCCGACGTTGTAGAGAAATACAAGATTGACACCATCTACAACCTTGCAGCACTCTTGTCGGCCGTTGCAGAGTCAAAGCCCCTGCTGGCTTGGGACATCCAGATGAACGGCCTCATCAACATCCTTGAGATAGCACGCGAAAAAAAATGCGCCGTGTTCACTCCAAGCTCAATCGGTTCGTTCGGCCCCAACACGCCACGCGACAACACACCACAGGACACAATCCAGCGTCCAAAGACAATGTATGGTGTGACAAAGGTTGCAACCGAGTTGCTCAGCGACTATTACTATACAAAATATGGCGTTGACACCCGTGCCGTACGTTTCCCCGGCCTCATCTCGAATGTGACACTCCCCGGTGGCGGAACAACCGACTACGCTGTTGAGATTTACTATGCAGCCGTTAAGGGCGAGGACTTTGCATGCCCCATCCAGCCCGGCACATTCATGGACATGATGTACATGCCCGACGCCTTGAAGGCTGCGGTTGACATCATGAATGCCGACCCTGCGCGCCTCATCCACCGCAACGCGTTCAATGTGGCATCAATGAGCTTTGATCCCGAGATTATCAAGGCATCTATCCAGAAGTACATCCCCGACTTCAAGATGCACTACGAGTTTGACCCTGTGCGCCAGGCAATTGCCGACTCATGGCCAAACAAGATGGACGACAGTTGTGCACGCGAGGAGTGGGACTGGAAACCAAGCTACGACCTTGACACAATGACACAGGACATGATAAAGACCCTGCGCGAACGCTTCAACAAGTAATTCATTTCACATTCATACTCAACAGGTTGCAACTGAATTCAGTTGCAACCTGTTGTCTTATATAAATCACTAATTATGGCAATTCAGCAACCATCTCCTTCATAAGCACATTTATTTTTGGCACAAAATTTTAAAATTATTGTTATGAAAAAAGATTTTGAGAGCCAAGAGTTTTATTTTGCCGAGACACAAGAAGAGAAGGAAAAAGAACAAAGAAATCGTGCAGCCTTGCATTCCATTTTCCCAATTTTAATGGGAGGAAAAGAGGACAAGACTCATTATGTTGTTCGCAATGAAGACAAAACGCCAAAGAGCACAGGCAACATCAATTCAACAACAAATGTCCAACCTGCAAGTAATTTGTACCCAGATGCGAAAAAAGTTGCTACACCATTTGAAAATCCTAAAAATGATTTTAACTTTGACCCATGGCAGCGCGAAAAGACTCTCGACCGCATGCGCGAGGTAAAATACCCCAAGTTATTCGGCGAGATGGGCACCATGATTCTCCCTCGCGCGGACTACCATAGCAAAGAGGAGTTCGACTACATCAACACCACCAAGTTCAATTCCATTATTGACAAGAACCTTGAACACGAAGGCGGTTATGTAAACAACAAGAACGACCGTGGTGGAGAAACTAAATGGGGCATAACAAAACCCTTTATGGAAGACTTAAAATACGCCCTTCCGGGTGGAAAAGCCAAGCCCATTAAAGACTTGACAGTAGAGGATGCAAAATTGCTCTACAAGGCTTTGTGGGACAGATACAACCTGGGGTATGTAAGAGACAAGAATGTCGCCTATGCAATCTTTGACTACATGATCAACACTTACCACCACACCGCAGCCAAAAGAGTGCAGGAGACACTGAACACCAAGGGTGCAGGATTGAAAGTTGACGGACATCTTGGCGAGATGAGTCTCAAAGCAATACACAACAGCGACTACAAGTGGCTGATAGATGAACTTTTAAAGAACAGGTATTACAATTACCGCGAACAAGTCAATAAAAGACCCGACCAACATGGATTTTATGCAGGCTGGATGAACCGCTTGAACAAAATAGCGGAAGCTGTTGGGAGCGACATTCGTTTTTCAACAAAATTTTAAAAACATCTTTTAATTTATGAAAAAAGCGTTTGCTCTACTTTTCATTTTTGCAATCACATTGCAGGGATTCTCCACAGCACCACAAAAAGACGGCAAGGAGAAATTGTCGCCATTCGTTGGCAAGTGGGACTGGGCGTGGAATGACAATGTACACCAATTCCACATCTGGTGCGGAGAAAGGAACGACTCTCTGCTATTCGCAATTGGAGGCACATTCTTCTATGGCGACAGAATTCACATGCCCGAACATGGCAAAGATGGGGGATTTGTTCAAATGGTTCGTGTAAAGAAACCCAAGGGAAACATAGCCAAGAGCAAAATGTACGAATCTTTGTCAAACTTTTATTGTGGCGATGACAAGAAATTGAATGACATCACTTTTGAATTGCTCAACGATACCGTAATGCGTTTTATATTGGATGACAACAAGGTTTAC
>JAZOUB010000043.1:0-20580 GCA_045657945.1 Bacteroidaceae bacterium
CTGATACCGGCAAGCATGAGAACCGATATGGGGTAATAGATCATGGGTTTGTCATAGATGGGGAGCATCTGCTTGCTCACGCCCTTGGTAATGGGGTAAAGACGGGTTCCTGAACCGCCGGCCAAAACTATTCCTTTCATAACAAATATATTTAAATGTTATTTCAATATTTCTACAATTCTGCCACAAGCCAAACCATCGCCATAAGGATTGACAGCCTTGCTCATAGCATCGTAGTGAGCCTGATCATCGAGCAGTGCAGACACCTCGGCAACTATCTTGTCATAGTTTGTGCCAACGAGTTTTACAGTTCCTGCCTCAAGAGCCTCGGGACGCTCAGTTGTATCACGCATAACGAGTACCGGTTTACCAAGACCCGGTGCCTCCTCTTGGATACCGCCACTGTCGGTGAGAACAATATTACTCTTCTCCATTAGATAGACGAATGAGAGATATTCCAGGGGTTCAATAAAGAACATATTCTTATCCCCCTCGCCCTGCGGGCACTCCCCCTTAGAAAGTGGGAGAGTTTCTTTATTTACTACATGCTCACCAAAAACCTCTGCAATTGGCTTGCGCACGTTGGGGTTGAGGTGCATTGGATAGACGAAATCAACATCGGGATATTTCTGTGTCAAGTCCTTGATGGCAGTACACATGTTAATGAAGCCGTCGCCGAAGTTCTCGCGGCGGTGGCCTGTGATGAGTACCAGTTTCTTTCCGTCGGCAAGGCGATTCACATCGTAACCGGCCTGGGCAAGCATGCCTTGCAACTCACTATTGAGAGCTTTATCCTCTTTGATTTTGTTTACGACCCAGTAGAGCGCGTCAATGACGGTGTTGCCTGTGACGGTGATGCTATCCTCTGCAACAGCTTCGCGCAAAAGGTTTGCTTTGCTCAACGGAGTTGGTGCAAAATTATATGTTGCAATGCGGCCGGTGATCTGGCGGTTCATCTCCTCGGGCCATGGGCTGTAGATATTGTGTGTGCGCAAGCCTGCCTCGACATGGCCGACAGGTATCTGCTGGTAGAAGGCTGCTAGTGCGGCTGCGGTGCTTGTTGTTGTGTCGCCATGAACGAGTACTACATCGGGCTGCGCCTCCTTGAGTACATCGCGCATGCCTGTGAGCACGCGTGCTGTAACATCATAGAGATCCTGTCCCTGTTTCATGATGTTAAGGTCGTAATCAGGGGTTATCTCGAATAACTGCAACACCTGGTCGAGCATTTGGCGGTGCTGGCCTGTTACGCAAACGATGGTCTTGAAGGTATCGGGATGCTTTTGGAACTCCTTTACCAATGGTGCCATTTTAATTGCTTCTGGGCGTGTTCCGAACACGAGCATTACAGTCTTCATAATTTGTCTATTAATTTATTTGTTTATTTATTTGCTTTGTTTCTTTACTTTCCTCTCTTTATTGAATATCGCCGGCAGGGTGGTCACGATTCCCCAGCAACGCTTTATCTGCTTCTTGGGTTCTTTGAATATGCGGTGCACGAATTCAAGGTGCAGTTTGCGCATCCATGCCGGGCAACGCTGTGGTGCGTCGGGCAGGCCGCTATAGAAATTAAAGGCTGCGCCAATGGCTATCTGCACACCGTGCTTGAGGTGTGGCTGCAGGCGTTGCATGAACTGCTCCTGCTTTGGTGCGCCAAGGGCAACCCAAATAATGTCGGCACCGTCCTGCTCAATCATGTGGGCAATGCCGGGGTAGTCGAACTCTTCGACTGTGCAGAATGGCAGTTCTTTGAATGTCATACCGGCGACGTCGGGGTTTTCCTTTGCGAGGTTCTGCTGCAGGGCATTGAGTACATTTTGCTTTGTGCCAAGGAATATCATGCGGTGCTTGCGTGCACGCACAACATCGATGAAGATGTCGCTTCCGCAGTAGTGGGCACGCTTATAGCCATAAATCCACTTTACGAACTTGGGGACCCAACTGCTGTCACAGATGGAAAAGATGCTGCCATCTATAGTGGCACGGTACTCCGCGTCGCGGTGCACCATGGTTAATATGTTGCCGTCAGCAACACATATATACCCGGTCTTGCCCGACTCTATCCGCTCATCGATGCAACGGTGTACCGTTGGAACATCAAATTCGTATCGTATGTCGAAATATTTTTCCATTGATTGATATCCTTGCTGCTTGTCGTTGTTTATCTTGTAAAGTTAGTTCATTCTTCGTTCTGTTGTTTATGTTGCAAGCGAAAGAATTCCTTTTGTTGTTCTATCTCTTGTTTTAGTTCTTCTTCTGTTGGCAGAAATGTGAGGTATTTTGCTTGGAATAGCCGATCATTGTCTTTTAACATTGAGTATCGTGCCATATCCTTACTTGTTTGAGAGCATAAGATGAGTCCAATTGTGGGATTATCACCTTCTGTTCGCTTTAACTCATCATACATTCTGATATACATATCCATTTGCCCTACATCTTGGTGACTTATTTGTTCTGTCTTCAAATCAATAAGCATAAAGCATTTTAGAATGTAATTGTAAAAGACAAGATCAATGTAGAAGTCTCCCATATCTGTACGGATATGCTGCTGGCGTGCAACAAAGGCGTAACCTTTACCCAACTCCATTATAAATTTCTGAAGGTGGGTGATAATAGCACTCTCCAATTCCGTTTCCGAAAACTTGGCATTTGGAGCCAACCCCAAAAACTCTGCCACAACAGGATTCTTGATAAATTCCAGCTTATCACCCTGCATTGGTGCTGTAATTTGCTTCATCTCATCAATTATCGCATTCTTTGCTTGAGATTGCAACAGACGATGGTAGTACTGTGATGAGATGTTGCGATGCAATGTTCTTACGCTCCACATTTCTTTGGATGCCTCCTGCATATACCAATAGCGAGCAGTCTCGTCACTAACCATAAGCAGTTCGCGATAATGTGTCCAAGTGAGATTTGGCACTCGCGAGTGCCAAATCTCTATATCCTTGAAATAGAGATAGAACTGACGATAATCCTGCAAACGACGAACTGAATATGAATTACCATATAGTGGCATCAACTCGCTAGCAAGTTTTTTCAATAATGCCTTGCCATATTCGGCCCGTGAAACACCTCCTTGTTCTTCCTCAACAATGCGACGGCCTACCAGCCAATAGGCTTCAATCATAGCCGTGTTGATGGCTGAATAGGCTTTTTGCCTTGCTTGGGTAATAATATCCTTTATCTCTGTGATAAAAGACACATTGGCTATATATTTATTTTCACCTTTTGTCATTTCGGAATATTAGATGTTTTTAACTCTAATATTTTTTTAGTTTTTCCACATTCCTCTCTTTATTGAATATCGCCGGTAGGGTGATATCCTTTAATCCCTTTGGAAAATATCGCGTGTATAAACTTTGTCTTTTACATCGTCGAGCACGCTGTCGTAGCGGTTGGCGATGATAGCCTGCGACTGTGCCTTGAACTGTGCAAGGTCGTTGACAACACGGCTACCAAAGAATGTTGTGCCGTCCTCAATTGTCGGCTCATAGATGATAACCTCGGCACCCTTGGCCTTGATGCGTTTCATCACGCCCTGGATGGACGACTGGCGGAAGTTGTCGCTGCCGGCTTTCATAGTGAGGCGATAGACACCGACAACGCAGTGTTTCTCCTCGTTTGCATCGAAATCGCCCTTGCTGTAGTAGTCGTAGTATCCGGCCTTGCTAAGCACTTGGTCGGCAATGAAGTCCTTGCGTGTGCGGTTGCTCTCGACAATGGCGCTCATCATGTTCTGTGGCACCTCCTGGTAGTTAGCCAACAGCTGCTTGGTATCCTTTGGCAGGCAGTAGCCTCCGTAACCGAATGATGGGTTGTTGTAGTGGTCGCCGATGCGCGGGTCGAGACCAACGCCCTGAATGATGGCTGCCGAGTCGAGTCCCTTAATCTCGGCGTATGTATCGAGCTCGTTGAAGTAGCTCACGCGCAGTGCCAGGTAAGTGTTGGCAAAGAGCTTCACGGCTTCGGCCTCCTTCAGTCCCATGAACAATGTTGGGATGTTCTCCTTGATTGCTCCCTGCTGCAAGAGTGTTGCAAAGGCGTGCGCAGCCTCTTCCAAGTGGTTGCCGGCAATGGCTTTGATTGCCTGGTTTTCCTCGTCGAACTTGTCAATCATCTTTGGATAGCCAACAATGATGCGGCTGGGATAGAGATTATCGTAGAGTGCCTTGCTCTCGCGCAAGAACTCGGGCGAGAACAACAGACGGAACTTGTGTGTGGTGTCCCAACCCATCTCCTTGAACTTGCGGGCATACTTCACATACAAACTGCGGCAGTAGCCCACGGGGATGGTACTCTTGATGACCATTGTTGCCTGTGGGTTTACCTCGAGCACAAGGTCAATGACATCCTCGATGTGATGGGTGTCGAAGAAGTTCTTCTGTGGGTCATAGTTTGTGGGGGCTGCAATGACAATAAAGTCGGCATTGCTGTACGCTTCGCGTCCGTCAAGCGTTGCACGCAGGTTCAGTTCTTTCTCGGCAAGGTATTTCTCGATATAGTCGTCCTGGATGGGCGATATACGGTTGTTGATTTTCTCTACTTTCTCGGGGATTACATCAACGGCTACAACCTCGTTGTGCTGTGCCAACAGTGTGGCTATGCTCAAGCCTACATAACCTGTTCCTGCTACTGCAATTTTCATGACTTTATAGTTTAAAATATTGTTTGCTACCTGATGAAAGCCCTGCTTGTTTGTCCGTTGTTGTCTAAAATCCGCCAAATATCGCCCAACGAGAGCAAGCAGAGTTTCACTTCTTGCAAATTTAATAATTATATTATTAATAAACAAATTAAAACAAATTTGTTTTAAAACAAAAGAAATACAAATGAATTACAAAGAGCACCATGCAGGAAGAAAAATGAGCACTCTTTACACTACAAAGAAGAAATGCCGCCTCTTTTGTTTGCATGGGCAAAAGAAACGGCAATCTGCTAATAGTCCCGGTTACGCATACCAACGAACCATTAGCCAAGCACAAAGACCGAATACACCAACAAGGGGTTCAAGAGGTTACGCAGCCTCAATCCAAGTAATCCTTGAGCAGACGCTTGAGTATTTCACGGGAGAGGCGGATGTGAGTTTTCACTGTCCCTATTGGAAGCTCGGTGCGCACTGCTATCTCGACATATTTGTGCCCCTCAACAAGAAGGCGCATCACCCTGCCCGTGTCACCGGGGAGGGTGTCAATAAGCCTGTATATGTCACTGACATTCACGGTTGTGTCGCCGGTGCGGGAACTGAAATATTTGTTCACGAATGGCTCGTCGTCATCGGCATCAAAAGAGAGCCTGCTAACGGAGAGTTGTTGTTCATCGTGCTTGAGTCCATTGAGGAATATGCGGTACATGATGCGTCGCGCCCAGCCGTAGAAAGAACAACCCGGAGCCGGCTCATATTTGTCGGCATTAAGCAAGATTTTCAAGATTGTGTCCTGCACCAGGTCATCGGCCTTGCACCAGTCCCATGTGAGGCTACACGCGTATTTATGGAGGCTTTCACGCGTTTCGAGCAATAGTTTTGCAATTTCGGTTGTGTTCATTTGAGGAGTCATGTTTTACCAATAAGTACTAGCCTATAAACAATCAACTATTGCATTTTGTTTTAAAAACACCGTATTTTTTAGACAGAATACAGATATTTAACTTATTTTAACAAATGAGAAATACACTAGGGTAGCCTACATTACTTTCATATACCAAAACGGAGTCAACACCAACAGGATCAGTCCCTGCCCTCTTATTCACAATATACTATCTCGGTTCTTCGTCCGTCAACATCGACAAAGGATAGAGGATAATCCTGCGAGTCGAGTTTCCACTCGCCATAGAGGTATTTGCCGGTGCCATCGGGACCCTTTTCCACAGTACCCCAAGGGAGGTGGCCACTGGTTGAGCCTAACATGCCGAACGCCGCCAGCTGATATGTAGCATAATAAGGAACGCTTATCCTGCGCACTCCTTGCTCAACACCCCAGTATCCGAAATAGGCCGAGAGATCAAAGTTTGTTTTGTTCTTGAATGGCGAATAGAAATAGCATCCGCTCTTGTCGGTTATAACCTCATCGGTCGATGTCCTGCATTTTGTATATCCCGTAACGTTTCCGTTACCGTCACGCGCCACATTGTAGTAGGCGCCATTATCGGCAAAGCCTTGTTGCAGCATTGTTGTAGAATAGACAAAGTCAACAGTAGAGAAGCGCGTGAGCACACCTGCATCATTGAAAACGCCATAGTCGGTGCTGCTCTCGCGATTGTTTCTCGAAGGCGCTGTCGGGAACTCATGTGCAACAGAATATGCAACCTTCAGTTCATCGCCATTGTAAAAATAGTCGGCTGTTGAGGTTATATTGCAACGGGTATATACGGTATCGAAATAGACCTTGTCGGCCACATAGTGAACGATGTTGGAATTCACAGACTTTATGCGTCCCTTGGCATCGTAACTGAAATTGTGTTCAAAAGAGTATTCATTACCGTTAAAGTTATAAGTCGTTCTGAGCGAAGCCACTCGCCTGCCCGTAACCGGCTCATATTTGGACACGGCGGTATCGGGATCATACTCCGGGGTACACGACACAAGACCAACACTGATTGCCAAAAGAATTATAGATAAGATGTTCTTCATTGTAGTATGTTTTGATTTATTCTGCGAATATCGTTCATTTTCGGCAAATGAACAAATAAGGAGCTGTTAAATTGATTTAAGACAACCCTACATGGTGTTCATTTGTTCATAAACTAAAAAACCATGGCATTCATCGATTATTACAAAGTGCTGGGCGTGGCAAACGACGCGTCGCAGGAGGAGATTAAGAGAGCATACCGCAAGTTAGCTAAGCGGTACCACCCGGATCTGAACAAAGATAATCCCGAAGCAAAGGCCAAGTTCCAGGAGATAAACGAAGCGAATGAGGTGGTTGGAGACCCTGAAAAAAGACGCCGTTACGACGAGTATGGCGAGCACTGGAAACACAGCGAGGAGTTCGAGGCACAGCAACGCAACGCTGCCGGAAGCGATAGGCGCACACGGGGATACGGCTTTGACGGGTTCGGGGATTTCGCACGCAGCGATGGTAACCACAGCGGCTTCAGCGATTTCTTTGAGGAGTTATTTGGAAGCCGTTTCCGCAGCACGGTGCAGCAACGGGGCGGCGACCTGCAAGCAGTCTTGCAGCTATCACTGCGCGAGGCCGCCACAACGCACAGGCAGAGTTTTGAAATTAACGGCGAAAAGATTGCCATAACGGTTCCTGCCGGCATTGCCGAGGGACAGAAAATACGAATAAGGAACCGTGGCAAAAAAAACCCCAACAGTGGGGAGCGCGGCGACCTGTACATAACATTCCACATAGAGCCCGACAGTCGCTTCAAACGTGAGGGCGACAACCTGTGTACAACTGTCGTGTGCGACATATACACGCTGTTGCTTGGCGGCGAGATGGTTGTCCCCACTCTTGATGGCAGCGTCAGAGTCAACATAAAACCTGGGACAGAGCCCGACAGCAAGCTGTGCTTGCGTGGCAAGGGGTTTCCACGTTACAAGAGCGTAGGAGCCGGCGACATGATTGTGGAGATAAAGGCTGTGCTACCACAGTTGAATGCCGAACAGGAAGAACTACTGAGAAAGATGAAAGCAGTGGGAGAAGGTAATAGACAAAGGTAAAAAATGAAATTAGCGCTCTACTCTCGTTTCCACCTTTTACCTTTCCGTTTTCATCTTCTCCTTTTCATCTTCTCCTTTTCACCTTCTCCTATGTCAGTTGCTTATCATTACATAGGCATTGAGATAGGCTGCGAACAACAGCCACAGAAGATATGGGAAGTTAAGGTAGGCTGCCAGACGATGTTCCTTGTAACAACCGGCGGCATAGGCCGCCACAACAAGGAACAATGCTACAAGAACAAGAAATGCCAGCAATGGCATGCGCATGAAAAAAAAGCAGAATGTCCACAGCAGGTTTAAGAAAAGCTGGAGCGAATAGAGTATCTTCAACACCAACGAAGTTGATGTAGGTCTGTGCCATACGATGAATGCCGACAGACCCATAAGTACATAAAGGAGCGTCCACACCACGGAAAAGACAATTCCTGGCGGTGTCAGCGACGATTTTGCAAGTGTTGGATACCAGTTCTCCATTGAGTCACGCTGCAGGAGCATGGACACGTATCCCACTATTAGCGGAACAGCAACAAACTTCAATACCGAGAAAACTTTTTTCATTCTACAAGGATTTAGAAACATATTTGGTGACTATCTGGCAGGATAGTCACCAAATATAACATATTGTTCCTTGTATTGTTTACGCCTTATTCCGCGGCTTGCTCCTTAGCCTTTTTCTTGGCAAGCAGCACGTCGTTTATCTGCGAATCGGAATGATATGGAACCTTGCCGGCAGGTACATACTTGCTCGATGAAGAGAGGTGGGTATCCTGGTCATCGAAGAAGATGTGCGCTCCAAAGGCCTTGAGCAATTCATCCTTGCGCAGGCCGCCAAGAAAATATGCTTCATCGACATACACGCCCCATTTGCGCAGTGTCTTTATGACACGGAAATGCGACGGCATGCTGCGCGATGTGACAATTGCAAGACGCAATGGAGACAATTCGATTGACGTAGGCAGACACTCCTGTATCTGTGAGAGTTTCTTCAACAGATTGGCAAAAGGTCCCTCCTTCAAAGGAACATCGGCATTCTCTTTCTCGTACTTGTAGAAGGCGTCGATACCCTCGGCCTTGAAACGACACTCCGACTCATCGGAGAAAATCACGGCATCGGCATCAAAAGCAATCTTCACACGGCTCTCCTCGGGGTTGAAATCTGTTGGAGGGGCATAAATGAGCGCCGAGGCACAGATGCCGGAATCTATCACGCGCTGCACGTCGCCCTCGTCCTTGGAGAGGAACAGGTCGATCGAAAACGCCTTCAGGTATTTGGACAACGCCTCACCGCCAGAGAGTGCAACACGGGTAATGTCGAGACCATACATATCGAGCGACTTGAGCATGCGCATGCCCGTCTCGGGGCTGTTACGCGACATCACCACCACCTCTACAATGGGGCGGTTGGCTTGTTTGTTGAGCTCCAGAAGACTCTTTACAAGATAGAATGCAGTACCACGCTCCAATGGTTCATCCTCATGTTCCTCCTGATACTCGCGATATTTTGCAACACCATACTTCTCAAATATCTCATTCTCGGCTTCAAGGTCAAAAAGTGCTCTTGAAGAGACACCAATCACCAGCCTGCCATCCAAACTTTCCATAATGTTTCCGATTTTGTGACGCGAAGATAATATTTAAAATCAAGAAGAGCAAAATATTACCATGCTCACTGTAAGAAATATTCAAGTAACTTGGTATCTTTGCAGGCAAACCGAAAATTGGACATATGATAAAGGATATAGTTTTTGACTTTGGAGGGGTATTGACAACCATTGATCCCAATGTTGCCTTGCAACGCTTCGCCGCATTGGGTGTGAAGAATCCTGGGGAGATGATAAACTCATATTGCCAGAAGGGAGCATTCTTTGCCTTGGAGAACGGCGACATCACTGCCGTGGAGTTCTGCCGCGAGCTTAGTGCGATGTGTGGCAGGGAGATAGACCTTGACGAGGCAAAACACGCATGGATGGGATTCATTGTCGATGTACACACCACCCTGCTCGAATACCTACAGCCTCTAAGAGGAAAATACCGTCTGTCAGTACTGAGCAACACCAATCCCTTTATCCAAAGCTGGGCATGCTCAAAGGAGTTCACCACAGAGGGCAAGTCACTCGAGGACTATTTTGACATGCTCTTCTTCAGTTTCAAGCTCAACAGTTCAAAACCCAGCCACGAAATATACAAGAAGATGCTTGAGCAGGGCAATATGGTTGCCGGGGAGACGCTTTTCCTCGATGACGGAGAGAAGAACATAAGCGCTGCCGCAGAATTGGGCATCAGAACCCTAAAAGTAGAAAACGGAAGCGACTGGCGTGCCGCGCTTGAAGAGGCATTGAAAATGTATTAGACCGCCCTGTGCTTGTCAATATATATCAGACCAAGCAGAATGAGGACTGCACCCGATATTGCTATCCAGGTAACACGCTCATCAAGTACAATTGCCGACGAGACTATCGCGATTATTGGATTAAGATAGATGAAGTTCGTAGCACGCACCGTGCCGATGCGGGCAAGACACCAGTTCCATCCAAGGAAGCAGAGCATGGAAGCGACGCATCCCAGGAACAGGATATTACCCCACACCTGCACGCCGCCATCAACAACGGCGTCATAGTTCATGCCACGCGCCAGCATCAGAGGCAGCATAGTCAATAGCCCGTAGCCAAAGACCTTGCGCGTGATGAGCATGTTGCTGTATTTCGCGCTCAAGCGTTTTATAAGCAATGAATAGAGTGCCCAGCATAGACATGCAGCAAAGGCAAGCACATCGCCAAGCGGAGAGAGCTTCAGCACAAAGTTACCGTTGAAGATAACCAGCGCCATGCCCACCAAAGCAACAAGCGAGCCCACGACACCGGCCTTACCAAGACGCTCGGCCGGATAGAACCACCCAACAACAACCGCCGTCACCAAAGGCGTGAGACAAACAATCAGCGACACATTCGAGCAGTACCCGTAGGCAAGAGCATAGTTCTCGGTCAAGAAATAGAGAGAGCCACCCGTCAACCCAAGCGAGATGGCGAGCAGTTCATCCTTGAAGCCATCAAGGAACAGCCTGCGCCACGAAAAAGGCAATATCAGAAGATAGGCAATCACAAAGCGCAGGACAAATATCTCATCGGGACGCAGCCCCGAATTTATCAGCACTTTGGTCTGCACAAATGTACAGCCCCATATAACCACAATTACAAATGCGGTTATATATACCCAGGTTGTGGGTTTGGAGCGTACAATGTTATTCATCAAGCAAATGTCGCCTTATTTCTTGGCTGCAAGTGCATCAGAGACCTCCTGAGCACGTTGCAGGGCAAGGTGAATGTTTCCGCAGACATTCTCGTCACCGACGAGTTTCACTATACCACCCTTGCGCAATGCCTTCTCCACATTATCGTGGACACCCGAAAGGATGATTGTTCTACCCTCCTTGTGTGATGCCTGGATAAAGATCTCGAGGTTGTGCAATCCTGTTGCATCAATAAAAGTCACCTTACGCATACGGATGATGCGGATTGGCATGGCATCGGTATTGCGTGTCAACTCGTCGAACTTATTTGCAATGCCAAAGAAGAAGGGACCCTCAATCTCAAACACCTCGGCACCCTCGGGAATAGTGAGTACCTCGTCGTTCTCGCCGTCGTTGTGCACACCCATCTCGTTTCGTATAACCGAAATATGTGCACTGCCCATCGCTCTCTTCATGAAGAGCACAATAGCCATTACAAGACCAACCTCAATGGCAATTGTAAGGTCAAAGAACACTGTGAGAAGCAATGTAACGAAGAGCACGCTGGTTCCCGACATAGAACTCTTGCACATTGACTTGATGGTTCTCCAGCCACTCATGTTGTATGCAACCATTACAAGCACACCGGCAAGGCAAGGCATAGGAATAAGTTCCACAATACTACCAAGGAATAGCAGAACCAACAACAGCACAAGCGTGTGTACAATACCTGCAACCGGAGTGCGGCCACCATTGTTTATATTTGCCATTGTACGCGCAATTGCACCCGTAGCAGGAATACCACCAAAGAATGGAGTTGCAATATTGGCAATACCCTGACCAATGAGCTCTGTATTTGAGTTATGACGGTCACCTATCACACCATCGGCAACCATTGCCGAGAGAAGTGACTCGATAGCACCAAGCATTGCAATTGTAAACGCGACAGGAGCCAATTCCTGAATGGTACCAAAGAAAGTCTGACCTTCAGGCAATGCCGGCATACTGGGGGATGGCAACTCTGATGGTAATTTATAGAGTTTACCTATAGTATCGATTGAAGTCACACCGGCATATTCACTCAGCACAAAACCAATGAGTGTCATTACAACAATTGCCAATAAAGAACCGGGGATTTTCTTAGAGAACTTTGGAGTAAGAGCAATGAGCACAACGCTCAATATACCCATACCCGCGCTCCAGTAGTCGATGCTGCCCATGTTCTCGAAATAACATGCCCACTTATCTACAAAGTTGGCTGGCACTTCACCTTCTACACCAGGCACTTCACTGGCTATTGTAAGACCCAACAAGTCCTTGATTTGTGTAGAGAATATAGTTATGGCAATACCACCTGTGAAACCAATAATAATTGGATAGGGCATAAACTTAATTATTGTGCCCAGACGGCAAAGACCCATTATTACAAGCATTATACCAGCCATAATTGTTGCAATGATAAGACCTTCCATGCCTAATTTCTCATTAGCTATTACAGCTGCAATAATTGGAATAAATGCACCTGTCGGACCACCAATCTGCACCTTTGAACCGCCAAAGATAGAGATGAGCAAGCCTGCAATAATTGCAGTTGTCAAGCCCTCTGCAGGTCCTGCACCACTAGCAATACCAAATGCAATTGCGAGAGGAATTGCCACGACACCTACAATGATTCCGGCCATTACATCGGCCACGAATTTCTCACGGGAATAGTTTTTCATTGTATCGAAAAACTTTGGGCGAAAATCAATTAAATTCTTAGCTTTCATTATATTGTGTTTATTGTGTTTACACAGTAACAGCACCCTCGCCCGCCACCCATAAAACAACGGGCAAGCGTTCCGGCAAAAAGGCGTGCAAAATTACAAAAAAAAAATTTTTTAACTTATTTTATGGATTAACAAATTTTATCCAAGAGCCAAGATTTAACATTTACAAATAGTGGGTTACCCATTTCATTTGGGCAACCCACTGCTCTATGAGATTGAATAATAAGAGTTATTTTTAGGTGTGCAAAGCACGACACGTTTTTTAGTCATTATCATTCTTTTGTTACATTTACTGTAAGCGTCTGATATGGGAAATTCAATCCATACTTGGGAAAAGTCTCATAAACCTTTCTGTTAAGGTCGAACTTAATGCCCCAATAATCCTCCTGATGACACCACAGACGCACAGTCAGGTCTATTGAACTTGCAGCAAGCGCACCCAATTCCACGAAAGGTGCTGCAGGTTTGTCAAGCACACGCTTATCCTCGGCAACAAGTGCAAGAAGCACCTCCTTTGCCTTATAGAAGTCATCGCCGTAACTGATTGAGAATGTAAAATCTACACGGCGCAGCGGCTCACGAGAATAGTTATTTATGATACCGGTAGATACAGGACCGTTTGGCAAGAGAATAACCTTGTTGTCGCCGGTATGTACAATAGTATTGAATATCTGTATCTCCTTTACAGTTCCTGCAATACCTTGAGCCTCTATAAAATCACCGACTTTAAAGGGACGGAACAGCAGAATCATGACACCGCCGGCAAAGTTCTGCAATGTGCCACTCAATGCCATACCGATAGCGACACCGGCAGATGCAAAGATTGCAATGAATGACGAGGTATCGATTCCAAGAACGCCGATAATCATCAATATCAGTATTATCATCACAACAACATCTATGACGCTGATAATGAAACTGCGGACTGACACATTATCGACATGTTTCTCCATTATGAGTTTCAACAATTTCACAACTCGTTTGAGTACCCAACGGCCAACGAACCAGATGAGCAACACTTTGATGAGTTTGACCAGGAAAGACATGGCAAATGCAACAACGGCCTGTTTTATGCCATCGGGTGTCATACCGGTAGCCTCAGAAACAGACTGCACAAAACCCGAAGCCTCGGAACTGACGGGCGCATTAGTAATTGTTGCTGATACTGCATAAACAGTATCCTTGATAGCCGACATACTGTCAGCAACAATCGTTGATAAAAAAGTAAGATTCAACATAGTAGTTATTTTTTGTTTATTGTATTATTTTGCTTGTAGTATCTGCTTGGCAGCATTCTTGGTATCGACCTTTGTTATCACACGCTCCACAACACCGTTCTCATCAATGAGAAATGTAGTGCGTACTATGCCCATATACATCCTGCCAGCCATTTTCCTCTCACCATAAACACCAAATGCCTTTATGGTCTCCTTGTCAACATCTGCAACAAGAGGAAAATTAAGTTGTAGCTTCTCCTTAAAGCGTTGGTGCGATGCCACGCTGTCGGCACTGATACCAACAACGGCATAGCCGGCAGAAACCAGGTCATCCATACCGTCGCGTAAAGAGCATGCCTCGGCAGTACATCCCGGTGTACTGTCCTTAGGATAGAAATATACAACCAATTTGCGCCCATTATAACGGCTCACTCTCTGTTCGTTGCCCAATTCATCAATTCCAAGAAAATCGGGAACTTTATCACCAATATTCAACATAGCATCATCATTTAATTATCTCAACTTTCAAAATCCTGACATCCTCTATTGGACGGTCATTCTCGTCACACTTCACATTCTGTATATTCTCAACCACCTCAAGGCCATTCACAACCTCGCCAAAGACGGTGTACTCCCCATCGAGATGAGGTGAGCCACCAACTGTGGTATAAGCTGTTTCCTGTTCAGGCGTAAGCTGCAACTCCTTGCCCAAACGACGTTTATAGTACTCCTTGTATGCCTGGAGTTCGTCTTTTGTATATACCTTTCCCCAAACAATGTAGAACTGGCTTGCCGACGATGCTTTTGTCGGGTTCACCATATCACCCTCACGCGCCGCAGCCAACACACCACGACGATGAAAATGTTTTTCGGGCATAAATTCGGCTTCAATCGTATAACCAAGATCACCGTCACCAAGCAATGCGCCTGTAGGAGCATTCTTTGATGTAGGGTCACCACCCTGTATCATAAAATCCTTGATAACACGATGAAAAAGCAGAGAGTCAAAACGCTGCTCCTCGACCAATTTAAGGAAATTATCCCTGTGTCCGGGCGTCTCATTGTAAAGACACATCTCAATGATACCGGCAGTAGTATGCATGCGCACTTTCATATTCTTTTGCGTACCACAGGCAACAACGACAAACAGCAATAATATATATACCAATTTTCTCATAGCAGTTTTTTTTGTGTTGCAAAGTTACAAAAAAAATGCAGAAGAGGCAATTTCCCTCCTCTGCATGCATAATACACACATACCTTTCACTCCACAGCGGCATATCTGTGGTCAAACACATGGGGATCGGGTCCCTTGCCATTGAGTTTATAATACATAAATCCATTGCCTCGTGGAGCAACGGCCACCTCACCGGCATTGACAAGTTCGTCAAGCATATCAGGCAAACCTTTGTACGATTCAACATTCAATGCCGTATGTCCGCTACGCTTCTCCAAGCCGAACGCAGTGGCTATCTCAACAGGATAAGCCGTACCGCCCCCCTCCATAAAACGGAGCACGTTGGACTGCGTAAACTCCCCACGACCGTCATCGATAGGCTTCACACCGCCATAAGAAAGCTGTTCAATGCTACTACAAAGTATATCATAGGTAGAATAACCACGCAACATCATCTCCTCGCCACGGTACATAAGTACAAATGTAGGGAACGAGATAACATCATATCTGCGGCAGAAGGCCTTTCCCTCGTCATACAGCCGCTTAACCATATCACTTGCATATATGTCACGGAACTTCTCCGGCACAAAGCCCACAACAGCCGACATGTCCACAAGCATATCGGCATCGCCGGTAACGACAGCGTCAACAGCTGTAGCCTCTTGTATGTGGCGCAAATAGCGCAACGCAACTCCGGGTTTCACATCGTCAGAGTAACGTGCCTCATAGACTTTCGCAGCAAGATATGCAAGGTTCTGCGGTATTGTGGAAGGGAACTCGTGCGAGAACAGGTGGAACCCATGCTCGCACACGGGCATTCCGTGTATTGCAGACGCCTCTACCCAATGGTCATGTATCTTCCTGTTCGAGAGAGCAATGTCACCGCCTACCGAAAGGCGACGATTGTTGTAGGTCTTTATATCCTCAATCATTCCACCCATAACATAGTCAAGTTCTATATTCTTGCCATAACGATAGGTCAAGGCTCTCAACACTGGCACACTACCCCAACACCAAGTACATACAGGGTCGGCCAAAACTGTAATTCTCATATTGCTCATAACTTTCTCTTTTTAATGTATAATAAGGAACAAGAAACTAGAGATAATGTTTTGAGACATGGCTTCAGAATGAGCGATTATAACCTTTTTGCCCTTTTCACCCTTTTGAGCACCTCGCATATATATACAAAAAACAAGCGGCTCACTATTGGTGAACCGCTTGCCGTTTTATTTTAGTTTCAATTACTCAGCACGGAGTGTGAAACGCTGGAAGCCTGTAGCTGTAAGCTCCTTGTCGAAGCCCTTCAAGAAATCAGCAACAGAAATCTTCTCGTTCTGGCAGTAGCCCTGCTGGAGCAAGCAAACCTCCTTGTAGTACTTCTGGATACGACCGTCAGCGATGCGAGCAATCATAGCCTCTGGCTTACCCTCCTCACGAGCCTTCTCCTCAGCTACAACGCGCTCCTTAGCAATCAAAGTAGGATCGAGGTCCTCGTTTGTGAGTGCAAGAGGTGCAGAAGCAGCAATCTGCATAGCGATCTCGTGACCAGCCTCAGCGTTAGCCTGTGACAATGCTACCATTGTACAGAGCATATTCTTCTTCTGGTGGTTGTATGTGTAAACATTCTCAGCAACGAGAGTCTTGTAACCATCGAGCTCCATCTTCTCGCCAGTGATACCTGAACGAGCTACGATAGCGTCCTGAACAGTACCCTCACCCATTGGAAGAGCCTGAACCTCCTCAAGAGTAGCACACTTAGCAGCTACTGCAGCATCAAGGATGTCCTGTGTCAACTTAACAAAGTCAGCACCCTGAGCAACGAAGTCGGTCTCGCACTTCAAAGCGATGATGGCAGCGAAGCCATTCTCAGCCTTAACGAGTACACAACCCTCAGAAGCCTCGCGGTCGCTACGCTTAGCAGCCACCAACTGACCCTTCTTACGGATAATCTCGATAGCCTTGTCAAAATCGCCCTCACCCTCGGTCAAAGCGTTCTTGCAGTCCATCATACCAGCTCCTGTCATTGAGCGGAGCTTGGCAATATCAGCCATTGTTACAGCCATAGTATTTTTGAATTTTAAAAGTTAATGAATAAGTGAGAATTACTCAGCAGCCTCCTCAGCCTTAGCAGCGCGTGCACGTGTTGTGCGACGGCGTGGAGCCTTCTTTGCCTCAGCGTTCTCCTCGTTCTCCTCTGTGTCAACCTTCTCAACCTTACGCTCCTCGAGACCCTCAGCGATAGCAGCGCAGCAAGCGTCGAGGATAACCTCTACTGACTTTGTTGCATCGTCGTTAGCTGGGATTACGAAATCGATATCGTTAGGATTAGAGTTTGTATCAACGATTGCGAATACAGGGATACCAAGACGGTTAGCCTCGTGAACAGCGATGTGCTCCTTCATTACGTCAACAACGAAGATTGCCGAAGGAAGACGAGTCAAGTCTGCGATAGAACCGAGGTTCTTCTCGAGCTTAGCACGCTGACGAGAGATCTGGAGGATCTCACGCTTAGAGAGGTTAGAGTATGTACCGTCTGTTGTGAGCTTGTCGATTGTTGCCATCTTCTTCACAGCCTTGCGGATTGTAGGGAAGTTTGTCAACATACCACCTGGCCAACGCTCGATAACGTAAGGCATGCCTACAGACTGTGCCTTCTCAGCAACGATCTCCTTGAGCTGCTTCTTTGTAGAAACAAAAAGGATCTTCTTGCCGCCCTTAGCAATCTGCTTCAAAGCCTCGGCAGCTGTCTCAGTCATAGCTGCAGTCTTGTGCAAATCGATGATGTGGATACCATTGCGCTCCATGAAGATATAAGGAGCCATTGCGGGATTCCACTTACGTTTCAAGTGACCGAAGTGTGCACCGGCCTCAATCAAAGTTTCAAATGTAATTCTAGACATTTTGTTTAAATTTTTAAATCGTTTACCTTCTTTTTAATTAAATTCTTTAACCAACCTCCCGGGTAGTCCACCATTGGAAAAATGAAGTCCCGAGTGGTTTAGATACTAAACGTAATATATTTCGAGACCGAATATTAACGTTTACTGAACTGGAATCTACGACGTGCCTTTGGCTGACCTGGTTTCTTACGCTCAACCTCACGAGCATCGCGAGTAAGGAAGCCTTCTACACGCAAAGCCTTCTTGTCCTCAGCGTTGATCTTAACCAAAGCACGAGCGATTGCAAGACGCAATGCCTGTGACTGGCCAGTGAAACCACCACCGTTCAAGTTAACTTTGATGTCATATTTCTCAACAACATTCAAAGCAGCGAGTGGCTGCTTAACCACATACTGAAGAATGCTTGATGGGAAATAAACCTGCAGATCCTTCTTGTTGATAGTAATCTTACCAGTACCCTCAGTTACGAAAATACGGGCAACAGCGCTCTTGCGGCGACCTAATGCATTTACCATTTCCATCTGCTTTCTTATTTATAAGAGTTAATATCAATTGTTTTAGGAGTCTGAGCAGCGTGGTTGTGCTCTGGACCATCAAAAATGTAAAGGTTGTTCAAAAGGTGAACACCAAGACGGTTCTTAGGGAGCATACCCTTTACAACATGCTTGATAAGGCGCTCGTAACCCTTGTAACCAGCAGCAACATAAGCTGGGCTGAACTGCTTCTGACCACCAGGATAACCTGAGAATCTCATATAGATGCGGTCATTCCACTTGTTACCAGTCATTCTAACCTTGTTAGCGTTGATGATGATAACGTTGTCACCACAATCAGCGTTAGGTGTGAAGCTTGGTTTATACTTACCTCTCAACAACTTGGCAACCTTTGTACCAAGACGACCAAGAACCTGGTCTGTAGCATCAATAACAACCCACTCTTTCTGAGCAGCTGCCTTGTTTACTGAAATTGTTTTGTAGCTTAAAGTATCCACTTTAATTCATTTAAAAAGTTAATAATTCCATCGTTCCGACACTCCTCTGCAAGATCCCTTACGGAATTAGAAATCAAGCAGATACCCTCTTCACGCTATACCCCCGACCAATTGGCTAGATTGCGTCTTTGATATAACTCAGAGACCTAAAGCATCGCTCACCCATAGTATGGGTTGATAATAATCGGCTTGCAAAATTACTTCTTTTCGCTGTAATAGGCAAGCATTTGCAACTTTTTTTCAAAAAAAATGCATTTCCCTTTGCACGAATAAAAAAAAGCATTACCTTTGCACTCGCAATTGAGAAGCAACAATTGCCCAGATGGCGGAATCGGTAGACGCGCTGGTCTCAAACACCAGTGGGGCAACCCATCCCGGTTCGATCCCGGGTCTGGGTACTGAAACGGAGAAAGTTGAAAAACTCTCTCCGTTTTCTTTTTCACCCACCCGTAACTCATTGGTTTGCTGATATATTAAATCAAGCACCTTGTTATATTCATTGGTTCGATATTTATTTCCGTCAAACTCTATTTTTTGAGGAAACATCGAACCAAGCAACTTTATTTTAAGCGAAACGGGAGCATCTAGAATAAACCTATCTATATTACTTATCAAGGAGATAGCATACCCCAACTTTGGTTCGACCTTGACATTGTTAGGGGTTTCCACAAGAGCGATACGCTCTTTTAGGTTTTCTGCTTCATTGGAATACCTCTCCATCAGTCTATTATAAGACACCTTGTCGAGTTCTCCATCAATATATTTGTCTTGAACACTATCCATACGCTTGATAACAGTACTCAATTCGCTTTTAAGGCGTTCTGTACGCCTTGTCTGCTCCACTCTATCCTCTTTCCTTATATCGTTCAAAATCTCCTTATAGAGGTCAAGAACAGTGTCATAAGGTTTCAAAACAGACAAGTAATGAACAAAAGTATCGTTTACCCTTTCTGCTCTTACCCTTATGTGTTTACTATCATTACAACAAAAATAATAGGTGTACTTGCCACCATTACCCTTGCTTGTAGCACCCGTGAGGCAATGCCCACAGATAGGGCAAATAAGGAATTTACGCAAGAACAGCATCGGGTCTTGAGGTTTGGATAATTTAGGCGCTTTACGCCTCTTGCCATCAAGAACATCTTGTACCTTATTATATATAGACTCATCAATTAGAGGTTCGTGTACGCCATCGACCAACTTTTCGGGTTCATCCTTATATGCGGGAACTCTTATCTTACCTATGTAGAAAGGATTTCTCAACATCGCAAAATACGAACTTTCGGAAAAATTTTTCGCATATTTCCTACGGATATAGTTAGGCGTTTCAATACCTTTGGCAACCTCTGTAAACAGTTTCCTTATGAGCGGAGCAACTGTTTCATCAATCTCAATATGGGTATCGTGCTTGCTTGTACGGATATTCTTATAACCTCGTGGGGCTTTGTTTGCACACTTGCCTTTGAGAAGCGTTTCCCTTATACCATCACGAGTTCTACGAGAAATCTTGTTGTTCTCTGTCTGCGCTATACCTGCATATAGGTTGAAAAGAGTACTCCACTCTGTTGCTTCAAAGTCAATGGGATTTTCAACAGCATTGAACTTTATCCCCATTTCATCCATAAACA
>JAZOUB010000044.1:0-8514 GCA_045657945.1 Bacteroidaceae bacterium
ATTCCATATTTTACACAAATGTAATTGATGGAATAACCATCTTCAAGCATATGCATATATTTAAGCAATGCTGAATAATCGTGTTTCTTACGCATAAAATAAACCCCAAAGTTTTTTGTCCAAACTTTGGGGTTCACTTCATTTTGACCCGGCCTCTTTGTTTACGCAATTATTATTTATAGTTTCCGGTTTTCACATTTCTGCTTTCACCTTTCCGATTTCACATTTCACTTTTCCTCAAGCACTTTCTTGAACTTGTCAATAAAGTGAGCTGCCTGTTCCATTGTGAGAGTGAGAGGGGGCAGCAGGCGTATGATATTTGTTCCGCTCACGCCGGTGAATACATGCTCTTCGAAGAGCAATTTACGACGGATGTCCTTTACAGGTTCGTCGAACTCGATGCCAATCATAAGTCCGCGTCCGCGCACCTCCTTGATGCCATCAATTTTCTTCAATTCTTCAAGGAGATAATCGCCCACCTTGTTTACATTGTCGAGCAGGTTATCGGCCTCCATTACATCAAGCACAGCCTCAACGGCCGCACAAGCCAAATGATTACCGCCGAAGGTAGTTCCAAGCTCGCCATATACAGCCTCGAATTTGGGACTGATGAGCACCACGCCAACAGGAAAGCCGTTACCGATTCCCTTAGCCTGAGTAATAATATCGGGTTTTACACCTGCCCACTGGTGGGCAAAGAATTTTCCACTGCGTCCACAACCACTCTGTATTTCGTCAAGGATAAGAGTTGTACCTGTGCTGTTGCACAACTGTTGCAGCTGTTGCAGGAACAGCTCCGACGGAATCTGCACACCACCTACACCCTGTATGCCTTCGATGATGACAGCTGTCACGTCGCCCTTCTCAATCTCGGCACGTACAGCCTCAATGTCGCCCATGGCAACATAGGTCGTGTGTCCGTTGGCGTTGATGGGAGCTATTATCTTTGGATTGTCGGTTACCTCAACGGCAAGTGATGTACGGCCGTGGAAAGCCTTTTTAAAGGCGATTACACGATGTTTCCCATTCTTGAATGAAGAGAGTTTGAGAGCATTCTCGTTAGCCTCGGCTCCGGAGTTTATAAAGAAGAGGTTGTAATCCTCGTAACCGCTTATCTTTCCCAGCTTGCAGGCGACACGTTGTTGCAGGGTATTGATGACAGAATTTGAGTAGAAACCCAATGTTGCAACCTGGTTGCTTATCATCTCCACATATTTGGGATGCGCGTGACCGATGGAAATTACAGCATGTCCACCGTAGAGGTCAAGGTACTCGTTTCCCTTGTCGTCCCACACTCTGCAACCTTCGCCCTTGACAATGTTCACATCGAAAAGGGGATATACATCGTATAAGTTCATATCCTAATCAATTACAGGTTAGAATGCCGATGGCTTGAGCTGAAGACCCACAGTCTCGGCAAGACCGAAGAGCAGGTTCATATTGTGTACCGCAGTTCCGCTTGCACCCTTGAGCAGGTTGTCGATTACCGATGTAATGAGCAACTTGTCGCCGTGCTTCTCAAGGTGCAGCAGACACTTGTTTGTGTTCACTACCTGCTTGAGATCGACAGGACGCTTTACCACATGTGTAAACGAGTCGCGCTCATAGTAGTTCTCATACAGTTTGTAGAGAGTCTCAATGTCGAGATCACACTTCACCACCAATGTAGCGAATATTCCACGTGGAAAACAGCCACGATAAGGTATAAAGTCGATGCTGCCTGAATAGTCGGGTTGCAACTGGTGAAGGCTCTGCATAATCTCGGCAAGATGCTGGTGCTCAAATGGCTTGTAGATACTGATATTGTTGTCTCTCCAGCTGAAGTGTGATGTAGCCGATGGCTTCACGCCTGCGCCCGTGCTGCCCGTGATGGCATTGACAGAGACATCACCTTTGAGCAGATGCTCCTTTGCCAATGGCAGAAGACCGAGCTCGATACATGTTGCGAAACAACCCGGGTTTGCCACATAACGGCTCTTGCAGGTGTTTCGACGGTTCAGCTCGGGCAAACCATATATAAAATCATGGTCGTTGCTCTTTATGCGGTAGTCCATTGAGAGGTCGATAATCTTCAGTTCATCGGGCACAGCATGGCTGTCGAGGAACTTGCGAGTGTCACCATGGGCTGTGCAGAAGAAGAGAAGGTCTATCTCTTCAAAAGGCATCTCGTCGGTAAACACCAAGTCTGTCTCGCCAAGCAGGCCACCATGTACATCGGTGATGTTATTGCCGGCGTTACTGCTGCTGTGAATGAACTTTATCTCAACCTCGGGGTGCAATAACAACAGACGGATAAGCTCACCTGCGGTATATCCCGCACCACCAATAATTCCAACTTTTATCATATATAATAAAGTAACTGTTCAAAAAAACTATCTGACTATGTTACAAAGATATATCAAACTTGTTTAATAATCAACTTTTAAGGATTCATGAGAGAGTGGATTCATGAAAATGAATTAAAAGATGCAGCGCACGACTTGCTCAAACAAGCGTAACGCCACAACACCCAGGTCATTTCTTAAATTTTCTCGTCGGGATGACTCGCATAATAAGCACGCAAAGGTGTAGATGTAACCTTGATGAAACCCTTTGCATCCTCGGCTGTCCAGCCCTTCTGCACCTCGCCATACTCTCCGAGCTTATTCTTTACAAGGTCGTTGGGCGAATCAACGCCTACAGTCTCAAAGTGCTTTGGCATGAGCTTGAGGATTGCCGTACCTGTAACATTGCGCTGTGAGCTCTCGAGCATTGCCTCAATGTCGCGCATTACAGGCTCAAGGTACTGGCTCTCGTGCAGGAACATGCCATACCAGTTGGCAACCTGATCCTTCCAGTACTGCTGCCACTTGCTCAGGGTATATTTCTCAAGGAACTTGTGCGCAGCGATGATGAGCATTGGAGCTGCAGCCTCGAAGCCTACACGACCCTTGATACCGATGATAGTATCGCCCACATGCATATCGCGGCCAATTCCGTATGGTGCGCCAATCTCCTCTACTTTCTGTATTGCCTTGATTGGGTCACCGAACTCCTCGCCGTTGACAGCCTTGAGCTCGCCATTCTCGAATGTGAGACGAAGTTCCTCCTCGCCCTGCTTCTCTACCTGCTTGAGGTATGCGCTATCGGGCAGGCCCTGTGTAGAGTCAAGGATTTCTCCGCCACAGATCGATGTACCCCAAAGACCCACATTATAAGAATATTTGAGTTTTGCAAAGTCGGCACTGAAACCATGCTCGTTAAGGTAATTCACCTCGTACTCGCGTGTCAGTGTCATGTCACGGGTCAAGGTGATGATCTCTACACCGGGAGCACAAACCAGGAAGGTCATGTCGAAACGGATCTGGTCATTTCCGGCACCTGTAGAACCGTGTGCAATGGCGTCTGCACCAATTTCATTGGCATAGCGTGCAATTGCCAATGCCTGGAAAATTCTCTCCGATGACACAGAGATAGGATATGTTCCGTTGCGGAGCACATTGCCATATATCATATAACGCAGGCTCTTCTCATAGTATTCCTGTGTTACATCGAGTGTCACATATTCCTTTGCGCCCAACTTGTAGGCATTCTCCTCGTTCTGTTTCAGCTGTTCGGGGCTGAAACCGCCTGTGTTGGCACAAGCAGCATAAACATCGTAACCCTTCTCCTTGGCAAGATACATTACTGTGAATGAAGTATCCAAACCGCCGCTGAAAGCAACAACTACCTTTTTCTTCTCCATTATATATTGTCTTGTTTTTATCTGTTATTACTTCTTTCCATGTTTCGCTGGGTCATAGAGCATCGCAGTGCAGATGCAGTAACGGCGCTCGGTGCGCATGAGCACATCGTGGTTCACGCAACCCTGGCAGCCTTTCCAGAAGGCCTCGTCATCGGTCAGTTCCGAGAATGGTACCGGCACATATCCCAGTTCGGTGTTGATTTTCATCACTGCGCCACCGCTTGTAAGACCAAAGAGCTTTGCATCGGGCCACATTGTGCGCGAGAGCTCAAAAGCCTTCTGCTTGATGCGTCGTGCCAGACCGTGACCGCGGAACTTGTCCTTCACGATAAGACCCGAATTGGCAACATACTGCTTGTTACCCCAGCTCTCAATGTAGCAAAAGCCGGCAAACTCATCACCGGCTAGCGCAATAATTGCCTTTCCCTCCTTCATCTTCTGCGCCACATACTCATGTGTACGCTTTGCGATACCGGTACCGCGCACCTTTGCTGCAGCACTTATGGTTTCCAATATCTCATCGACATACTTCTCGTGCGAAGCATTCGCAACTATAATCTCTATACCGTCGTTATAAACTTCGTTCTCCATCTCTGCCTTTACTGTTTAAAGATTAGGTATAATACTCCTCAACGCTCTCAACACTGCGCCTCTTGTCGCATCCTCGGCAATTATCAGCATCACAGTGTCGTCACCGGCTATAGTTCCCAGAATCTCGGGGAAATCATTGTTGTCAATGTGATAGGCCAATGTACCTGCATAGCTTGGCTTGGTGCGTATCACAGCAATGTTGCCCGAGAACTTTATCGACAGGAAACCGTTTATCTCCTGTGCTGTTGTTATTGGGCGTATCTCCTCGGACTTTGAATCGTGGCGCTGGTGGTGCGGGCGTGTCATCACATATCTGTAACGCCCCTGCAGACCGACTGTCTTCACAACACGCAATTGGTGCAGGTCGCGCGACAGGGTTGCCTGTGTCAGTTTGAAGCCCTCCTGTGCAAGCACATTCAAAAGTTCCTCCTGGGAACCGATCTCTTGTGTGGACAAAATGAGGCGGATGGCATCAAGACGCGAATTCTTTACTTTCATAAATTGTATATTTATACTTTAGGGTTGCAAATATAGGTATATTTAAACAATAACTCTATTATATTACACCATTTTTTGCAAAACAAATAAAAAAATATGCAACTTTCGTTGCATATTTTCATACATTATACATATTGTTGCCCTTGTAAGTGGGACAACATTGTCTTTACGTGTCAATCCAACTCCTGGTCGGCCTCATAGCCACCCAGTTCGCGAATCTTGTTCTTGAGCATTGCAAACTGCTTGAAGAGGTCATGTACAGGTTTCTCGCCATCCTTGTGCATCGGCGCCTTGCAGTAGAACGACATGAACTCCTGTATACCACTCTCGCCGGCACGCAGTGCAAGGTCGCTGAAGAGGATGAGGTCGAGCACCAATGGAGCCGCCAGAATTGAGTCACGGCACAGGAAGTTCACCTTTATTGTCATTGGATAACCCATCCAGCCAAAGATGTCGATATTGTCCCAGCTCTCCTTCTCGTCGCCACGTGGCGGATAGTAGTTGATGCGAACCTTATGGTACATATCGCTGTACAAATCGGGGTATACATCACTGTCAAGAATATTCTCGAGTGCCGAGGTCTTGCTACGGCGTTTTGTCTCAAAATTCTCGGGGTTGTCAAGCACTACACCGTCGCGGTTTCCAAGGATATTGGTAGAGAACCAGCCTGTAACACCAAGCTGACGGGTGAAGAATGCAGGAGCAAGCACAGTCTTCATCATTGTCTGGCCGCTCTTGAAATCCTTGCCTGTGATTGGCATGCCGGTCTCCTCGGCAAGTTCCCACATTGCAGGAATATCCACACACAGGTTGGGAGCACCCATAACAAATGGGCAGCCCTCGCGCATGGCCGCATATGCATAGCACATACTTGGAGCAATGTTGGCGACATCGTTGTTCTTCATTGCCTCCTCAAAAGCCTTCACGCTGCCGTGAACCTCGTCGTTGCGTGGGATGAATTTCTCGGTGCTGGCAATCCAAATCACCACTACCCTGTCGCAACCGTTATCCTTCTTGAAATTGCGTATATCCTCGCGCAACTGCTCGGTGAGTTCCCAACGGCCGCCGCCGGTCTTCACATTAGGACCGTCGATGTTGCTTGCATAGTTCTTGTCAAACAATGCCTTGTATGGTTTAATGGCCTTGAGCTCATCCTTTACAGGCTCAACATCCTGTGGCTTGAGCACATTCGCCTTCACGGCAGCATCGTATGCATCGTCCTCGTAGAGATCCCATGCACCGAATACGATATCATCAAGGGTTGCCAATGGAACAATGTCCCCAACCTCCTTGTAGCACTTGTCGCGGCCTTTACCCACACGCATTATACCCTCGCATGCAAACGAGCCTACAGGCTTCGACAAGCCCTTGCGTGACATAAGTACACCAATGATGGTTGTCGTTGTAACGGCACCCAAACCAACGCACATAACACCCAATTTGCCACTGGCGGGCTTAACTTTTATATCATCCATCTTAAAAAATCATTTATTAAGCAAAATAACCGCTTTTTATTGAACTATCCTAAAAAAATGTTCAATTTTATCTTCTTTAACGCCAAATCAAGTCATCACATCACAGCCTCTTTAAATATTTCGCTCACCGTTGGATGCGGGAACACCGTGCGACGCAGCTGCTCAACCGACAGTCCGTTGGTAATTGCCATGCAGGCAGCGCAGATGAACTCGCTCGACGAGTTGCCAAGCATGTGCACGCCAAGCACCTTGTCATCGGGAGTAACAAGCACCTTGCAAAGGCCTGTCACACCCTCGTTCTCGGCAACAAAACGACCCGAATAGGTCATCGGCAACTTATGCAGGTGGTATTCAATACCGGCATTCACGGCCTGCTCCTCGGTAAGACCTACACCGGCAACCTCGGGGTTTGTATAAACGATACCCGGAATGGCATTGTACTCCATACAGTCCTCAAAGCCCAATATGTGGTTCACGGCAACCTCGGCCTCGCGACTAGCAGTGTGCGCCAACAATGAGAAACCGGTGACATCACCTGCAGCATATACATTGGGGAGTGATGTCTGCATCACACCATTCACCTTTATTCCACGCTCCACATCAACAGCCAAGTTCTCGAGTCCATAACCTTTCAACACCGGCCTGCGACCCACGCTCACAAGAATCTTGTCGCCCTCGCACTGTTGTGCGTTGCCCTCGGCATCGGTATAATGAACTGTATTACCATCGACAGCAGTAACCTTGCATTGCAGGCAGAACTTCACGCCGCGCTTTGCATATATGCCACGCAACATCTCGCTCACCTCCTTGTCCATTCCGCCAAGAATCTCGGGCAACATCTCAATTACCGTCACCGGAATGCCAAGACTGTTGCAATAGCTTGCGAACTCCATGCCGATGACACCACCGCCAATAACGACAAGGCTCGACGGTGCCTCGGCAAGTGCAAGCATCTCGCGGTTTGTCACCACGGCTGCATTGCCCTCAACACCCGGGATTGGCGGCACAAAAGCCTCGCTTCCCGTGCAGATGAGCAGCCTCTTTGCCTCGTAAGACTGACCCTCGCAACCCACAACGACACCCTGCTCATCGCCACGCTCAATCATGGCCTCGCCACGCACCACCGCAACATTGCAAGCCTCGAGTTTCATCTTTATACCACCGACAAGCTTGCGCACAACCTTTGTCTTGCGGTCCATAATCTTCTTGTACTCGTAGGACACCTCGCCGGCCGTGATGCCATACTTCTTGCCACCAGTAGCGTGGTCATACATCTTTGCACTGTAAAGCAGCGTCTTTGTAGGTATGCAGCCCTCGTTAAGGCACACACCACCAAGTTCGCGTTTTTCAAACAAAACTACAGCAAGCCCGGCTGCACCGGCTCTCTCTGCAGCCACATAACCGGCGGGACCACCGCCAATAATAGCCAAGTCGTACATAAGAATTATGTTTATTGGATTAACCAAATAAGTTTGCACCACCGGCAAACGCCGGTACTGCAAACTTATTAAAAATACGCGACAAAACAAACGCAATGTTTATCTTTTGAAAAATAAATTGGGGAGCATGCCTGGGGGCATGCTGTTAGCAAATTACTTTGAAACGGGGCGAACGGATTGACCGCCGTAGCGGCTGCCGTCGAACCAGACGTGATAGCCGCAATTGAACTTCAAGTTGAAAGCGAAGTAGCTGAAATCGCTGTAAAGCGATGACGACCAGTAGTAACCGTAACTACCTCTGTAGCCGACTTCCGTACCGCGGCGATAGCCCGCAGCGGGGAGGAAGATGCTGGTGCCGTTGGGACCGGTGACGGTGTAACCGGGTACGCCATTGAGTTCTGTCCACTCCCAGCTACACTCGTTAAGCAGTTCACGCTGTTCATCTGTAGTGGGCATGCGCCAGGTGCCACCCCATTTTACATGGGCTACGTCGTCTTGAGGTTCAAGGACAGTTTTGTTATCCACTCTGCCATAATCGCTATCGGTGCAATACTTGGTCATGTTATCATTATCGCCTTTACACCATTTGTAGGTGCTCAAATCGTAGTTGCTCTTCTCCTCGGTTTCGCCCCAGGCATAATAACCACCGAATTCTTCAGGTTTTGTTGCACCTACATTGCAGGTTGCCCATTTTATACCGCTTGGCAAACCGAGGTCAACATATTCATGACCATTGTATGGGTCATTCTTGCTATCTCCACAAGATACAAGGAACGATGACAGTGCC
>JAZOUB010000045.1:0-163277 GCA_045657945.1 Bacteroidaceae bacterium
ACTGCTGGATGAATATATTATGAGACATTATTAGACGCGAATTTCCTCAGCATAGCGCGCTATGCTGAGGAAATCATCCTACTTTTTGTCCACTAAGAGTTTTTTCAACTCTAATTATCCTACTTTTTGTCCAGGTAACCAAAAACGGGGCTCACCAGCAAACCAAATAGAAACCGTCACCATCAAAATCACAGACAAATCCCATTCTGTTTTTGGAATTTTCTCTAAAATCGACAGTACGCGCAGTGAATGGTCGCACGTAGCACAGGCACAGTTTGTGCCGTGCGGGTCACGGTCAGCGCGCGCTGTCAACAAGTGGCAAACAAAATCATAGTTGACAACGCTTGTTGTGCGCAACCCGCGCTTTGCGCGACCTATTGCTACAAGCGTTGTCGATTAAACAAGTTTAATTCCGCACCACCCAAAAACAGAATGAAAGGATTTGTTGGCACCATTGCGGGCCAGCAATGTTTGCGACGACGGGAGCTTTAGCTCCCCAAAGGAGTGCGCCACAGCGCCACAGCCAACCGAGGGATGTCGCTTGCGACTCGTGAATTTGCTCTACAAATCGACAATACCGCCAGCAGTTAGTCGTGCGTAGTGCAGGCGCAGTTTGCACCGCACGGGATGCGAGAAAGGCGGTGTTGTCAATCTCAAAAGGCCTAAAGCCGGTGACGGAACCTTTTGGTTCTTTTCAGTTATGAAAAGAACGTATAGAAAGAGTTGAAGAAAATACAAGTGAACGATTAAGGTTGGAGACTGCCGTGAATACAATGACGAGCGAGAGCGATAACTCCCCCAACTTTTACAGATGAGCCATAAAAAACTCTCCTCTTTTTGTGTATAAAAGTAAAAGCTTATTATCTTCGCAATGTAATCGAAAAAAACATATTGATGCCTATGAGATTTTTCAAGACATTTGTTTGCAGCTTGTCATTGGTGGCAGCTGTAGCGTGCGGCGGTGCTTCGGCCGACAAGAAAGAAAATAAGTGTGGTGACTGTGATGCCAAGTGTGAAAAAAATGAGTGTATGGAAAAGAGTGAATGCAAAAAGAATGCGGCCATTGAAAATATAATGTCGCGTCGCAGTATAAGGAATTACAAACAGCAGGCTGTGCCTCGCGAGGTTCTGAACCGGATTATGGAGTGTGGCATCAATGCACCGAACGGACAGAACAAGCAGTCGTGGGAGGTGCGCGTGGTGGAGAATCCCGAGTTGCAGAATGAGATTAAGGCTTTGATGGCAACAGTCGGCGGCGAGCGTGCTGCGGGTTGTTTCTATAATGCTCCTGTGTGGGTGTTCATTGCCCGTGACAAGGGTTATGATTTCTCGGCATACGATTGTGGCTTGATGGCTGAGAATATAATGCTCTCAGCAAATGCTCTTGGTGTAGGCACTGTTTGCCTGGGTAGCCCTGTGCGTTATATATTGATGGCCGAGGGTAACGAACAGGTGCTGTCAAAGCTTGGTTTCAGCGAGGGCTATGAACTATCTTTATGTATTTCAATGGGTTATCCCGAGGGTGAGAAGCCCGAGGCGAAGCCAAGGGATATGGGTAAGGTTAAGTATATTGATTGAAAAAAGAAATGGCTAAAAAGCGAATTCCTGCGTTACGCTTGCCCTAAAAGCCTAACGGCACTCCTTTGGGGAACTAAAGTTGATTTCATCCAAATTCGGTTGCACTCAGCATAGTGCAAATAAATTTGCCCTCTACTTTCGTTTGCGCGAATTTTCCCGTCGTCGCAAACATTGCTCGCACGCAATGGCATTTACGATTAGTAAATTAACCCACAGATGTGGCTTTTCCTCCTCGCAGCTCGGTATAGAATGCAAGCACTCTTTGCTCTCGCATGCAGCGTCGGTTGCGGTTTTTAGGTCTTCGCAAGCCTTGAACTTCATCTTTTTATCCATTCCTTTACAAAATAGGGATAGTTGTTGTAGTAATACTCTAACAACTATCCTTTTATTATTTATACAGGAGCGGGTTTGTGCTCTACCATCACGCTCCTTTCTCCGTTGAAGATGTGGAGCCGCAGCTCTTCCATTATGTAGCTGATGGCAAGTTGTGCCTTCACGGAGTTGCCGGCCTTGTCAATTGGCGGCGCGAACGCGGCAATACCAAAGATGCCGGGAAGTACACCGATGATACCGCCGCCCACGCCTGATTTTGCAGGTATTCCTGTCCTGAACATCCAGTCGCCCGTGTATTCATACATTCCCACGGTTGCAATCATGGATGTTGTCTTCTCGCTCAACACGGCAGGGAAGACTCTCCTTTTTGTCACAGGGTTATATCCGCCGAAGGCGATGGTTGCTGCCATGGTAGATAACTGTGTGGCGGTCACTCCAAGTGAGCATTGACGGGTGTAGAGGTCGAGTGACATCTCGGGATCGTCGTATATGCGGTCATAACTCTTCAGCAGCCACGCTATGGCGCGGTTGTTGTGGTTGCTCACGCTCTCGGACTTGTAAAGCTCGTCAATGAGTTCCGGTGCGCTGCCGCACAGTTCGGTGATATTCTGCATGATCGACTCCCACTTCCCGCGGCTGTTTCCAACCGGGCGAACCATGCTCACGGCAGATATAGCCCCTGCATTTACCAAAGGGGTAGAAGGGTGCTCGTTCTCGAGCAGTATGGCGAGTATTGAGTTGAACGGCATTCCGGTTGCGTCTGCACCAATCATGTCGATGATTGTTTCGGGTCCGTACTCCTTGAGCACCAGCAGTGCTGTTGCCACCTTGGATATCGACTCAATGCCGAACCGGTAGTTGCAGTCGCCCACTGTGAGCACCTCGCCGTCCTTCAGGCAGACAGCGATGCCAAAAAGGTTGCTGTCTACATTGGCAAGGTAGGGTATGTAGTCGGCATTCTTGCCGTCGGTGTTTCCTTTGAAACGCCTGTAAGCTTCATAGAGGGCTGTTCTCAGTTCCTCGCGTGTTATCCTTCTATCCCTGTCCATAACTATTCTGTTTCTTTGGTTGATTCTTACTTGCCCGTGTGGGTGTATACTGTACCCTTCACCTTTATGTTGCTCTCGATGCTGAGACGCGACGGTGTGGGGTATTGCAGCTTCTCAAGGTCGGCCACTGCAGCCTGTATGTCGCCAAGCAACTGGTCGGCCATGTCGCGGCTGAATCCCTGACGCACTACAATGCGCATCACTATGGTTGTTTCCAGTGTCTTTGGCAAGGTGTACGCCGGTACCATCCAGCCGTTCTGGCGCAATTTGTCCTGCAGATCGTACAGAGTCCACTTGCACTGCTTCGCGTGCTCTTTCTTCATCTCCCAAATGAATAGCGGGTTACAAACCTCGCTGCTGTAGTTCTGGAATGGCTTCATCTTGCCAATCTCGGCATGCAGGTATTTGGCAACTTCCATTGAGTTGTGTTGTATCTCCTTGTAGCCTTCATAGCCAAGACGGATGAACTGGTAGTACTGTCCAAGTATCTGTGCAGCAGGGCGCGAGAAGTTAAGGCCCACCTGTGTCACATCGGCACCAAGGTAATTCACGCTGAATGACATGCTGTCGGGCAGGAATTTCTTGTCTTTCCATACAACCCAGCCAAGTCCCGGATATACAAGTCCGTATTTGTGACCGCTGGTGCTGATGGAGAGTACCCATTTGAGGCGGAAGTCCCATTCGAGTCCGGGATTGATGAACGGCATTATGAAACCGCCCGATGCTGCATCGACATGGATTGGAATCTCGTAACCGGTCTTCTTGTTGTACTCGTCGAGTGCATCGTTGAGGGCTTTGACATCGTCATTGAGTCCTGTCCAAGTGACACCCATGATGGGAACCACGCAGATTGTGTTCTCGTCGCACATTGCAATTGCGTCCTTGGGGTCAAGTGTGAGTTTCTCGCTGCTCAAGGGTACGGTGCGCATCTCAATCTGCCAAAGCTGGGCAAACTTCTCCCATACCACCTGGTAGGCTGCCGAGATGACAAAGTTAGGTTTGTCACATGGCTTGCCTTGGGCTATACGGCGTTTCTTCCAGCGCTGCCAAGCTGCCACGCCACCAAGCATGCAGGCTTCACTCGAACCTATGCCCAGTGCGCCGGCCTTCCATTTGGCCTGCTCGGGACTGTTCCACAGGTTTGCGATGATGTTGATGCACTTGGCGCACATTACAGCCACACGCGGATATTCGGTCTCGTCAATGTAGTTGATATCTATGGCGTCGTTCATCAGCTTGGTGGCGTACGGATCCATGTATGTTGTAACGAATGTTGCCATGTTCAAGCGTGGCTGTGTCTGGGCTATAGTCTCGTCCTTAACCATTCTATAGGCAATTTCGGGGGTGGTGGGGTGCTGCGGTATCTTGTCGCAAGGAGCACTTTTTAACATCTCTTCTGAACCGAATACCGGTGCACACATCGTTGTCTTGCAATTTTCCTGTTTCATTTTCTTTAATCTTTAAGGTTTATAATTCAGTTGCTTTTCAGCCGTTATATTCTGCAAACATTGATTGTGATGCTATGGTTCGTGGTTTTAATTTTTTTAAGGTTACAACATTTATGCTGTTGCCATTGTTATGGATATGTCTTTTAAAAAGGAGTTTTGATTATGAAAAATGATGGGAATGCAAAAAGTACAATCTTTGGTGTAGCCGGTATTGATACCGGTAAGGGATATATAACAGTTTGGGCATTGCTTGGTATATGGTCGGTGGCGGCGCTGACATCGTTGCCGGGGCTTGCCGTTTCGCCGATACTTGAAAAACTTGCCATGGTATTTCCGAAGGCTACGGACCTTGACCTGCAAATGCTCACTACATTGCCATCGTTGCTTATAATTCCGTTCATCCTGTTTGCCGGTTATATAAGTGACAGGGTTGGATATATCAAGTTGTTGTACATTGGTTTATGGTTGTTTCTTTTAAGTGGTGCTTTATATTTTGTATCGGGCACGATAGGGCAGCTGATTGCAGTGAGTGGGATGCTTGGTGTGGGTGCCGGCATAATAATTCCTTTCTCCACTTCGCTGGTGTCGATGTTCTTCAGCGGCAAGGCGCGCAGCAGGCAGTATGGATATGTGTCGGCGATAACCAATATTACTCTTGTTGTTGCAACAGCTGTTGCCGGCTGGCTTGCCGATATCCAATGGCGTCTGCCTTTCCTGGTCTATCTGCTGCCTGTGGTTTCTATACTTCTTGTCCCGGCAATCAAACGTGGCGAAAAGTCTATCGTTCAACAGGGTAGTGATGCTATACAGGGTGGCGGTTCGGTCAAATATCCGCCACTTGTAAAATGTATGCTCTATTATCTGCTCATTACATATCTTGTTATGGTGGTGAGCATCAACTTGCCATTCCTGCTTGGAGAGTATGGGTATGACAGTGGTGTAGCCGGTGTGGTGACTTCGGTATTCTTTGTTGCAATGATGTTGCCGGGACTGTTCATAAACCGCATAGTCAACCTGTTGGGGCGCAAAATCCTGACATGGGCGTTGCTGCTCATTGCGCTCGGGCTGCTAGATGTGTTCTATAACAGTTCGTTGCTGTTTGTGATAATCGGTTGCGTGGCAACGGGTTTCGGTTACGGCATGGCACAGCCTTATATATATGACAAGGCTGCATCGGCAGCATCACCGCAACGCGCTACATACGCGCTTGCATTGCTCATGTCAATGAATTATGTGGCAATAGTAATTGCACCGTTCATCGTTGATTGGGTGCAGGAGTTGTTGGGTGTGAAGGGCGAACGCTTCCCGTTTGCATTGAATGCAGTGGTGGGTTTTGTGGCTTTGCTTATTTTATTGTTGATGAGAAAATTCAGGAATAGCGGAAGTGAGAGTCATGAATAATTACGCTAAAGGTTCTTTGTCACTCTTTACAGCTAGGGTGTTGAGTGGTTTGAATGTGAATGCAATGGGTTATCTGTTGCCGTTGTGGATAGCCCCGATAGGGTGTGTGACCCTGCGCCTCGTCTTTGGCGCGGTAATATTTTGGCTTGTGAGTATATTTGCAAAGCCTGAGACGGTTGTGTGGGGCGACAGGCTTAAGCTTTTTATGCTTGGCGGTTTCGGGATATTTGGCTATATGTCGCTCTATGCTGTGAGTCTTAGTCATACCACACCTGTTAGTTTTGCCATATTCAATGCCATGCAACCGCTTTGGGTCGTGATAGCATCGGCAGTGATTTTCCATGAGAGTATTGATGCGCGCAAGTTGCTTGGCATCTCGGTTGGTTTTGCCGGGGCAATGCTCTGCATCCTTTCGGAACCCGATGCTGATGTCGCTGATAAACCATTGCTTGGCAATTTGTTATCTATTGCAGCTTCAATTATCTCTGCAGTGTATCTTGTCTTTTCGGCAAGGATGGTGGGGCACCTCTCAAGGATTACGATATTGCGCTACACATTCTCTTCGGGAGCGGTTGCGGCGCTTGTGATGTCGGGCATTGTGGGTTTTTCGGCTCCCATGTTCGAGGGTAGTATCAAGGCAGTGCCCCTGCTGGTGCTTGCATTCGTGCTCATATTCCCTACGGTGATTACCTATTTCCTCATTCCTGTGGGGCTTAAATATTTGAGCAGCACGGTGGTTGCCATATATGGATATGTGACTCTTATTGTCGCTTCACTGGTCTCCTTTATTACAGGTGCCGATAAGTTTGAACCAGTTATTCTTTTGTCATTGCTACTAATTGGTGTCAGTATATATCTGGTAGGTGTGAGGGATAAAAAGGAGGGGGAGGCGAAGCCCGGCTGATGCATGTGATATTGTTTCGTGTTTTCGTTGAATTTTGCTCCCCGCATACGTCTTGTAAAAGAAAAAATATTAAATTTGCAAAAATATATACTTTGTATATAAAGCAAATATAATGATGAAAAACATGAAACGATTTTTATTGGTTTTGGTGGTGGCTTTCGTGATGCTTGCGGGCTTTGCTGCGCCTGCCTATCGCAAACCTTTTACCGTGAAGCAGTCGGACGGAACCGAACTGACGGTACTTCTCGCCGGTGACGAGGCGTTGCACTATTATGCAACAGCCGACGGGATGCCACTTATAAAGGATGCTGACGGAAATTTCTACTACGCGACTTTTGATAATGGAGGTTTTGTATCGACAAAGTGCCTTGCCCATAATAGTGCAAAACGTAGCGCTGCCGAGAAGAATTTGCTCGCAACCATTGACCTTTCGGCAATGAGAGCCGATATTTCCAAGGCAAGCAGTGTGCGCTCAATGGCATACAAGGCTGCGGTGCAGAAGGCTGGTTCGCAGATTGTCCCCGAGGGTGATGTGAACATCGCTGTGTTGTTGGTGCAATTCAAGGATACCAAGTTTACATATACAAAGGAGGATTTCAACAATATTCTTAATACAAAGGATTATGTATATGAGAACACCATTGCCAACAGCATTGGCAGTGCACGCGACTATTTCGTGGCGCAGTCTGATGGCAAGTTCCGCCCGAACTTCATTGTGACCGACATTGTTACACTTGACAACAACATGTCATACTATGGTGGCAATGACACCAATGACAATGACCTGAGAGCTACTTATATGGTCAAAGAGGGAATCCAAAAGGCTAATGCTGCTGGGTTTGATTTTGCTATCTGTGACAACAATAAAGACAGCGAGGTTGAATTTATCTATTGTATCTATGCCGGATACTCGGAGTCATACGGTGCCGATGCAAATACTATCTGGCCTCACCAATGGCAGTTGAGTGCAGAGGCCGGTAGTATTACTGTTGATGGCGTGAAGTGTGATACTTACGCCTGCAGCGGTGAGCTTGTATATAATGAGAGCTATGAGTTAAAGATGGGCATTGGCAAGACGATGGCTGGTATCGGTCTTATATGTCATGAGTTTTCACACTGCCTTGGTTTGCACGATATCTATGATACCACATACGAGAGCGGTAATTGGGGAATGGACTACTGGGATGTAATGGACCAGGGCAACTATGCTGCCGAGGGTTATGTTCCTGTAGGCTATAGTGCATACCAGAGAGATATGTGCGGATGGAGAGAACTGGTGGAGATAAGCTCAAAGGATACTTATTCAATGCTTCCGCTTACTCAGGGCGGTGTCGGCTACAAGGTGGTGAACGATGCCAATAACAATGAGTATTATATCCTTGAAAACCGCAAACAGGAGGGTTGGGACAAATATCTGTTCGGTAGCGGTATGCTTGTCATTCATGTCGATTATCTCAAGTCGGCTTGGGACAACAATACCATCAACACTACGAAGAATCACCCACGATATACATTGATACCTGCCGATAACAAGTTGGATGTGTATGGTGAGGTGACAAATGCTGAGTTTACTGCCAGTCTTAAAGGTGATGTTTGGCCGGGAACAAGTGGCAATACAGAACTTACAAATACCTCAATCCCGGCTGCAAAGGTTTATGCAGGCGGTTACATGAACAAACCGATTACAGATATCAAGTATCAGAATGATGTTATTTCATTTAACTTCATGCATACAGCCTCTTTGGATGTTCCGGTGGTGCTGCCGGCAATTGATGTCACAAGCAACTCGTTTGTCGCTAACTGGGCTGCCGTTGAGGATGCGGCTGAATATACAGTTGAACTCTATAAGCAGTCAGCTGCATCGGATGGTTCCGGTGATAAGACGGTGTTGTTGAATGAGGATTTTATGAATTGTACAGCCGGTAACCTGCTTTTGGATTATACGACAATTAATGGCTATATGTCATCAAACGATTGGGATTGCGAGAATGTTTATAGCGAGACCGGAGCTCTGTGCATAGGTACGTCAAAGAACCCGGGCTACTTGTATGCTCCATGGATTGAGGCATCGGGCAATGTTTTAACGACAATCGATGCATCGCTCCACAATACAAAAGATACCGGTGTCGTTCTTTCTATCGAGTATCGTGATGAGAATGCAGAACTTGTTGCTTACGAGGATTTTGATATTACAGGTACTGGCGAAAAAATAACATTCTCTGCTGATGTAGATGGCTATTTCTACGTTACATTGCATACTGAGATGTCAACAGGTAACAAGCGTGTAAAGATTGACAATTTGAATGTTTCTCAGGGGACATCTTTCAAAAAGGAACTTGTTTCAACTGTCACGACTACGGCTACAAGTTATGAGTTCAAGAATCTTGAAGAGGGTGCTGTATATCTTTACAGAGTCAAGGCGACCAATGGCGAGATGGAATCACCTTTCTCTGATTATGTTGAGGTTGCGCTTTTGCCAACAGGTATTGACGAGATTGTTGCCGATGGCGACTGGTGTGAGGTCTATGGAATCTCTGGTGTAAAAGTCTATGGCGGCGATAAGGCCGGCATGCCAGTGCTTTCAAAGGGCGTGTACGTCGTTGTAACAGCCAGTGGTACACAGAAGATAGTAATTGAATAATTATTGTTCAGCGCCGGTTTTTTGATGGCGCAATTCATATCGAATGCCTGTTCCTTTTTGGAGCAGGCATTTTTTGTTCTATTCAATCGTTCTCATTCTATTTTTTTTAAATATCGTGTTGCCAGGTTTAAAAGTGTTCAAGAAGTTTAGGCCGGGGCAAGATGAATGCGACATATCTATAAATTGGTAGTAGTTTTAGTATCAAGTATTGTTTGGCATGTGGAGTTTTAAGGCTGATGATGCTTTTTTGAGGCTTATGCCTCTTTGCTGCTTTTCCAAGGCCAGTGCGAAAGGGGAGTTCTGTAGGTTTTAGACCTGTAGCGAAGATTCTGTATTGTGTTTTAGGCTGTTTTTCTATTTCAATCTTTTTGTCATCCATTTATTTTGTATATAAATGCTTGTGTTACAATAGAATCTGTTGTTTTAAAGCTGCTGAGATTTCAATATTCCAAACGAAACACATTAAGTGTCCGATTTTTTTAAATTCTTTCAATTATAGTGTGTCAATGCTTTGTTTTGGTGCATTCAACAAAGTGTAAATGTATATTTATTTGAAATGTTTGTAAACACAAATATAAAATCTTGTTTTAAATATATGCAACAAATGTAAATGTGATAAAGTTTCGATAAAATAGAGTGGGGTGTTTGTTGAGATTGTTACAATGTTAATATACAAATATTGCAAGATTGTGGCTTATGTCAAGCTGTTTCAGGTTTGTTGTCAACAGTCGATTATCAACAGGTTAATAACTATATACAAAATTTATGCATTTTATAAAATTGTTGTATAATGTGTTTAAAATCAATGTGTTTTATGATTATGTTTGTTGTTTTGGTTTAATTGTTTTTACTTTTTGCCATATATAGGTATGTTAATTGTATATTTGGGGGCGCTTGTAGGTGTTATATTGCGAAAAACCAATAATTTATACTTTGATATTAAAGTAAATTATAGTTGTGGGCTCTTTTCCCATGTTGTTGCTCTTGCATGAAGTGTTCCGACTTTCTGGTTGATAGAGAAATTTCTGTTGTCATTTTGTTTTGTTTACAAATGTTTTAACAATGTAAATTGTATGTTTTATTGTATGTAAAAAATAGATTTGCTTGTTTGGTATTTTTGTAATATCTTTGTTGGTGTAATGATTGAAACATTTGTAACTGATAAATATTGCATACGATTATGAATGAGCGCGAGAGGATTGAATTACTGATGAAATGCTATGATTTGTCGCCTTCGCAGTTTGCTGAGAGGACGGGTATTCAGCGCGCATCGGTTTCGCATATTATAAGCGGACGTAACAAGCCAAGTCTTGAGGTGATGCTGAAAGTCTATGAAGCCTTTCCTGGAGTTGATATGAAATGGTTGATGACCGGTGTGGGCGAGGAACCTGTCCGTCAGGTAATGCCAGATGTGGTTTCTGCTTCTGATGGTGATATGTTTTCTTCAGTTGTAGAGACTGCATGGCAAAAACCACAGCAACTTGAGGGTGGTCTCTTTGCTCCCGTTGTTGAGCCGGTGGTACAAGAAGAGCCTAAGTCTCGCAGAGCTACCGCGCAACAGGTTGTAAAAGAAAAGAGTGTGCCAGAAGCGCGTTCAAGGCGTGCTCCAGCGAACCGTTTGGTTCAGATGGCTGCATTGCAGCCCGAGAAGAAGATTAAGGAGGTACGCATATATTACAGCGACGGGACATACGAAACGCTTGTACCGGAAAATAGATGAACTGGAAATGTTGGAGTGCGCTCCAACATTTTTTTTATTTGTTTGTAAGTGGAATAAAATTATACTATCTTCGCACAAATGGACATAAATATACATTATAAATAATCTTCAACATTTTCGATATGAAAAAAGTTCTTGTCGATTTAGTGATTAAGGAGATACAGCAGGTCAATGCCAACTGCGTTCTGTTGGTCATGGCGGGCGAGGCTCCTTTCCCCGATGTTCGTCCGGGACAATTTGCCGAACTGCGTATAGATAATACACCTAGCGTGATGCTGCGCCGTCCTATCTCGGTGCATAGCTTTGATGCTGAGAAGAATGAGATAGGTTTCTTGGTCCAGGTTGTAGGTGATGGAACAAAATGGCTTGGCTCGCTCAAGGTGGGTGACAAGGTGAATACTTTGCTTCCACTTGGTAACGGCTTTACAATGCCTGTTGTTTCCGGTAAGAAATACTTGCTTGTAGGTGGTGGTGTAGGTTCTGCTCCGCTGTACTATCTGGCTCAGGAGCTTGCCAAGAGTGGCAATGAGTTTACAATTCTCATAGGTGCCCGTTCGGCCAAGGATCTTTACCGTCGCGAGGCTTATGAGGCGCTTGGCAGGGTTGAATATACAACCGAGGATGGTTCGCTTGGCGAGAAGGGTTATGTGACCAACCACTCGTTGCTTGTCGAGAAGTATGACTATATCTATACTTGCGGTCCCAAGCCAATGATGATGGCTGTGGCACGCTATGCGCGTGAAAACAATATCGCCTGCGAGGTTTCTCTCGAGAATAAGATGGCGTGTGGCCTTGGAGCTTGCCTCTGCTGTGTAGAGGATACTAAAGAGGGTCACAAGTGTGTGTGTACAGATGGTCCGGTTTTTTCAATAGATGAACTTAAATGGTAAAGACTGATGTAAAAATAGGCGGTATGGAACTTAAGAATCCGGTTCTAACCGCATCGGGAACATTCGGCTATGGTCTTGAATTTGCCGATTTCGTTGACTTGAACAAGTTGGGTGGCTTTATAGTAAAAGGTACAACCCTCAATCATCGCGAAGGCAACGCCTATCCGCGCAGTGCAGAGACTCCAATGGGCATGCTCAACGCTGTCGGCTTGCAGAACAAGGGTGTTGATTACTTTGCGCAGAATATCTACCCACAGTTGAAGGATCTTGATACAAATGTCATTGTGAATGTATCAGGTGCCTGCATCGAGGATTATGTGGCATGTGCCGAGAAGGTGGCTGCGCTTGATAAGATTCCGGCAATAGAGCTGAATATCTCTTGTCCTAATGTGAAGCAGGGCGGTATGGCCTTTGGTGTGATGCCTGCATCGGCTGCCGAGGTTGTTTCGGCTGTCCGCAAGGCCTATCCAAAGACCTTGATCGTGAAGCTCTCTCCAAATGTCACAGACATTACTGAGATTGCCCGTGCGGTTGAGGGTGCCGGTGCCGACAGTGTGTCGCTCATCAACACCTTGCTTGGTATGGCAATTGACTCCGAGAAACGCCGTCCTCTGCTCTCTACAATCACCGGTGGCATGAGTGGTCCTGCGGTGAAACCAATTGCCCTGCGCATGGTTTGGCAGGTTGCCAAGGCCGTGAAGATTCCAGTTGTGGGTATTGGTGGCATTACAACCGGCGCCGATGCGATAGAGTTCCTGCTTGCCGGTGCCAGTGCGGTGGAGATTGGTACTGCCAACTTCATGAATCCTGCTGTTACGGGCGAAATTGTTGACTATATCCAGGATTACCTTGTACGTCACAAGATGAGTTCAGTTCAGGAACTTATAGGAGCGCTTGAGGTATAAGGCAAGAATTTATGTATATATAAAAATGACTCCAACCCATAGGTTAGAGTCATTTTATTTTATGCTATATACTGTTGCTTAAATACAAATGTTATGCTGTTTTAATATTGTATATACAAATGTAATTGTATAAATAATTTTTATTTTACTTGAGCAGGTCGGGGCGCAGGAGTTTGGTACGCTCGAGTGACTGTTCAAACTCCCATTGGCGTATCTTTGCTTCGTGTCCCGAGAGAAGGACATCTGGAACTTTCCATCCGTTGTACTCTGCGGGGCGAGTGTAAACCGGTGCTGCGAGCAAATTGTCCTGGAAAGAGTCGCTCAGAGCCGAAGTTTCGTCCGAAATTACGCCCGGAATCAGGCGAATGACCGCATCACATATCACTTCAACTGCCAATTCGCCACCAGTTAGAACGTAGTCTCCAATACTTATCTCCTTGGTAATCAAGTGTTCGCGAATACGGTGGTCAATTCCCTTGTAATGGCCGCACAAAAAGATGAGATTTTCCTTCATTGAGAGTGAATTTGCCATTGGTTGGTCAAAAACCTTGCCGTCGGGGGTTGTATAAATGACCTCATCGTAGTTTCTTTGGCTCTTCAGGTGTTTGATACAATTGTCAATTGGTTCTATTTTCATTACAAGACCTGCGCATCCGCCAAATGGATAATCGTCGGTCTTGCGATGCTTGTCTGTTGTATAATCTCGTAAATTATGTAAACAAATTTCGGCATATCCGTTGCGTTGTGCACGCCCCATGATTGATGAGTTGAAGAAGCTCTCCATCATCTCAGGGAATGTTGTAATAATGTCAACTCGCATATAAAATATATTTTTGTAAATCGTTTTTTTTGTTGTTGTGGACGCTATTCTCTATCCGCCTGCGAAGATAGTGAATTTTATTTTAACCGCTTTTGCCAATGCCCAATTATTTCGCATGTGCGGTTGCCCAAGGCTCTTACGGACAATGGGCGTGAAAATCCAAAATTCTGTAGCCCGGTTCGGGTTAGTGGCAAAAAATGGAATCTCGCAGATACTGTTATTGCCCATTTATAGCCGTTTTAAGCGCTTTTGCTCTTAAAAACGGGATTATGGCGGTTTAATGGCTTAATAAAACTTAAAACTGTTGTAAGTTTCGGCAAAATTAACTAATTTAGCAATGTCTTTATATATTATAAGGTATAAAAACAGGGAAATAATAACATTAATTTTATAATACTAACTTAAATGATTGAAAACGACAGAATTATTAAGGTCAATGTCGAAGAGGAGATGAAATCGTCCTACATTGACTATTCAATGTCGGTGATAGTGGCTCGTGCTTTGCCCGATGTCCGCGATGGATTGAAGCCTGTACATCGTCGTATCCTTTACGGTATGATGGAACTTGGCAATACATCGGACAAGCCATACAAGAAATCGGCGCGTACTGTCGGTGATGTACTTGGTAAGTACCACCCACACGGTGACTCATCGGTTTACGGCGCTCTTGTCCGCATGGCTCAGGATTGGGTTATGCGCTATCCGCTCATCGACGGCCAGGGTAACTTCGGTTCTATTGACGGTGACTCGCCTGCTGCGATGCGTTATACCGAGGCACGCTTGCACAAGATTGGCGAGGAACTTGCTCAGGATCTCTACAAGGAGACTGTAGATTTCCAGCCTAACTATAACGACGAGTTCTTTGAACCGACAGTTATGCCGACCCGCATCCCCAACCTTCTTGTAAACGGTTCGTCGGGTATTGCTGTCGGTATGGCTACAAACATACCGACACACAACCTAAGCGAGGTTCTTGATGCCTGCGTTGCATACATTGATAATCCTGATATTGACACCGATGGCTTGATGCAGTATGTAAAGGCTCCCGATTTCCCTACAGGATGCGATATTTTTGGACTAAACGGTGTGCGTGATGCCTACGAGACCGGTCGTGGTCGCGTGATAATGCGTGCTGTTGCCGAGATTGAGTCGGGTACACACGAGAAGATCGTTGTTACCGCAATTCCTTACAATGTGAACAAGGAAGAGCTTATCAAGGACATCGCCTCAATGGTCAACGAGAAGAAGATTGACGGTATCTCGAATATCAACGATGAGTCTGACCAGTCCGGTATGCGCATTGTTATCGATGTGAAGCGCGATGCCAATGCAAATGTAATCCTGAACAAGCTCTACAAGATGAGTTCTTTGCAGACATCGTTCAGCGTGAACTGTATTGCCCTTGTAAAAGGTCGTCCACAGTTGCTCACACTCAAGGATTGCATCAGCAACTTTGTCGATCACCGTCACGAAGTTGTTATCCGCCGTACGAAGTACGAGCTTCGCAAGGCCGAGGAGCGCGCTCACATTGTTGAGGGCTTGATCATAGCTTCGGATAACATAGACGAGGTTGTACGCCTTATCAAGGCTGCAAAGTCTCCTGCCGACGCCCGTGTTGCCCTTATGGAACGTTTCAACCTCAGCGAGGTACAGGCTGCAGCAATCGTGGAGATGCGTCTTGGTCAGCTCACCGGCATACAGCAGGATAAGCTCCATGCTGAGTTCGATGAATTGATGCGTAAGATCGAGTACTACAATGCAATTCTCACCGATGATGAACTCTGTAAGCAGGTTATCAAGGATGAGCTTTACGAGGTTAAGGAGAAATTCGGTGACGAGCGCCGTTGTAAGATCGACTACAGCGCATCAAGCGACTTCAACCCCGAGGACTTCTATGCCGATGATGAGATGGTCATCACTATATCACACCTTGGTTACATCAAGCGTACTCCTCTTACCGAGTACCGCAGCCAGAACCGTGGCGGTGTAGGCTCAAAGGGAAGCGATACACGCGACAGCGACTTCATTGAATATATCTACACAGCTACAATGCACAACACAATGCTGTTCTTCACACAGCGCGGAAAGTGCTACTGGCTCAAGGTCTATGAGATTCCCGAGGGTAACAAGAACTCTAAGGGACGCGCAATACAGAACATGCTCAACATCGATGCCGATGATGCAGTGAATGCATTCGTGCGTGTTACTACACTTGCCGACAAGAACTTCATTGAGAGCCATAACATTGTATTCTGTACAAAGAACGGTATCATCAAGAAGACCAGTCTCGAGCAGTATTCACGTCCACGTACAAACGGTATCATAGCCATTACAATTCGCGAGGACGACAAGGTAATCTCGGTTGCTCTCACTAATGGCGACAGTGACATCATCCTTGCCAACCGTGGCGGTAAGGCTGTCCGTTTCAATGAAAGCACCGTACGTGCAATGGGTCGTACAGCTACAGGTGTCAAGGGTATGGACATTGACGAGAACGACGAGGTTGTGGGCATGGTAGTCTTGCCAAAGAATGACGAGGCAGAGCACAGTTTGCTTGTTCTCTCAGAACAGGGTTATGGTAAACGTTCGGCTACCGATGACTATCCGACTGTAAGCCGTGGCTGTAAGGGTGTAAAGACTCTGCAGGTAACTGAGAAGACTGGTCAACTTGTTGCCATAATGGATGTCAACAACGAGAACGACCTCATGATTATCAACAAGTCTGGTATCACCATTCGCACATCTGTTGATCAGATACCTGTTCAGGGTCGTGCAACTCAGGGTGTACGCATCATTAACCTTGGCAAGAAGAATGATTGCATCGGTTCAGTATGCAAGGTTACACGTGAAGCCGAGGAGGAGGTGCAGGATGTTGATGCAACTGAGGTTACACCCGATGTTGAAACTTCTGTAGAGGTTGAGAACACAGACAATCAATAACTAACACATAATTATTAAACGAGATTGATATGAAAAAATTGGTATTATCTTTAGCAATGGTTCTTGGCGCATCATTTGCGTTTGGACAGGAACTAACAAAAGAGGAACTTAAACAGCAGAAAAGACAGATTAAGGCTCTTATGGGTGTTGTAAGCGACGCCGAGTTGAATCTTAATACAGACCCCGTTGGTGCAAGCAACGCATTGAAACCGGTATTGAAAAATGAATTGGTAAACAAGGATGCGTACGTATGGTATGTAAGTGCCAGTGCAAAGCAGGCCGTGATTGCTAACGAGAACAACAAACGTGTTGAGGGTGCTGCATACGATGAAGAAAAACTTTATACATATACCTACGATTTGGGTAAGGATCTTGAAATGTGTGAGCAGTGCGATATGCTTCCCGATGCAAAAGGTCGTGTAAAGCCACGTTACGCCGAGTTCTTGAAAATGTCATACATGCAGCAGTATGGTCAGTTCTACAATGCCGGTGCATATTACTATGGCAACGAGGATTATGAGAAGGCTTATGATCTCTTCAAGATGTTCATTGATACAGCAGACAAGTTGTACAAACTTGAGGTTATGCAAAAGGATACTGTAAATGTTCCTGTAGCAGCATACAACATGTCTCTTTGTGGTATGCAGTTGCAGAACTATGAGATGGTTCTCACACATGTAGATATGGCATTTGCAAATGAGCAGATGGCTCCTACTGCTTTCCGTTACAAGACTGTTGCTACAATAGAGCTTGGCGATACAGTAGCATGGTTGGATCTCTGCAAGGAGGGTACAGTACGTTTCCCTGATGATGCTTATTTCAGCCAGTCACTTATCCAGTACTATGACAGTCATAACGAGCAGGACAAACTCAGTACATTGGCAGATGAGCTTATTGCAACAGACCCCAATAATCCATTGTATGTATATTTGAAGGCATACATCCCTCACCAGAAAGAGGATTTGGATACAGCAATCGAGTGGTATATCAAGACACTTGAGGTTGATCCAAACTACGAGAATGCACTTTCAAACCTTGCACGTTGCTACATGCAGAAGGCATATCTCTATGATTCAAGCCGTTCAACAAAGCTTAATGACAAGAAGCAGCTTGCCAAGGACAAGGAAATTCTCAATGGTTATTACAACCAGGCTGTTCCAATGTTGGAGAGACTCCGCGCTAATTGCCCCGACAAGACAGAGTTGTGGTTGACATACCTCATCAACTGTTACTATAACCTTAACAACTCAGCTAAGGTAAAGGAGCTCGAGAAACTCCAGGAATCTTTGATGGGAGAAGAGTGATAAGTAAACCTTGCACAATATAAAAAAACACTGGTTGCAAAATGGCAACCAGTGTTTTTTTATATCATTATATATAGTTTTAAGGTTCTACTCGTCCGGGGTACTGTTCAAGCGCCTTGCCCAGAAGGAAGATGGCACGCTTCAGGTCGGCCTTGTCAATGGCATATGCAATACGCACCTCATTCTTGCCATATCCCTCTTCGCTATAGAAACCCGATGCCGGAGCCATCATGATGGTCTCGCCCTCGTAGTTGAAGTCGGTCAGGCACCACTGGCAGAACTTGTCGCTGTCATCAATTGGCAGGCGTGCAACAGTGTAGAATGCACCCATTGGGATAGGGGAGTAAACCCCTGGCAACTTGTTCAGTTCATCAACCAGGCAGTTTCTGCGTTCGATATACTGCTCGTATGTGTTGATGGTGTATGAACGCGGAGCGTCAATGGAAGCCTCGGCTATTACCTGGCCAAGCAATGGGGGGCTAAGGCGTGCCTGGCAGAACTTCATGACCGCCTGGCGCACAGCCTTGTTCTTGGTGATCAATGCACCAATTCTGATACCGCACTCCGAGTAACGCTTTGATACAGAATCGATAAGTACTACATTATCTTCAATTCCCTCAAGGTGGCATGCCGAGATATATGGTGAACCTGTGTAGATGAATTCACGGTAAACCTCGTCACTGAAAAGGAATAGATTGTGCTTCTTGACAAGGTCACGAATACGGTTCATCTCATTGCGGGTGTAGAGATAACCGGTAGGGTTGTTGGGGTTGCAAATGAGAATACCACGTGTACGCTCATTTATCAGCTCTTCAAAACGTTCCATTGGAGGCAATGCAAACGACTCGTCAATTGTAGAACGGATTGGGCGGATAACTGCACCTGCCGAAATGGCAAAAGCCATGTAGTTGGCATAAGCAGGCTCTGGAACAATAATTTCATCGCCAGGATTCAAGCAGGTAAGAAATGCAAACAATACAGCCTCAGAACCACCGGAAGTGACAATAATATCGTCCGGTTTCAGTTTAATCTGGTACTGGTCATAGTATTCCACAAGTTTTTCTCTCAGAGAGAGAAAACCGTCACTTGGACTATATTCAAGTATCTTCTGGTCAAATTTCTTTATTGCTTCGAGAGCAATATCTGGGGAGTTTAAGTCGGGCTGACCAATATTCAAATGATAAACCTTCAAACCACGTGCCTTTGCATCATTGGCAAACGGTGCCAATTTGCGGATTGGTGACGATGGCATAAGAACGGCTCTTTCTGATAATTCAGGCATAATGATTTTTAAATTAAAATTTCAGAATGCAAAAATAGTTGAATTCTTTGACATCTTTTTATTTGTAAGTATAAAATATAACAAGGAATTCAATAAAAGTCTGCTCTAAAGCCACTATTCCGCTCAATCGGTACTATTGCATGATAATAAATATTATGTTTAATATAGTTTTGGAATTTTGCACTACCTTTGAGAATTGTCGGGATTTTTGGGAATTAAGGAAATAAAGGCATTAAAGGAGAATCTGGTTATAGTTCTTGCAAATTGTAGTATTTGAAAATGTTCGCATTACTATTGGCGATGTATGGAGATTCTCATGTCGGGCTTGGAATGTTTATTCGTCTATGTGTGTTTTCTGTTATGAAAAACTCTAAAAGAATCATTGATTCTTATAACTCAGTTCTGAATTTGCAATTCTTGTTTATGCAGGCTCCAGTGAATTATCTATATTAAAGCAAAAACTGCAACCTATTATATTAGGATTGCAGTTTTTGCTTTATTTGTTGTGGTAATCAGAAATCTTCAAGGTCTGTTGCCCTTTCCTGCGCCTCCTCCGATCCCTGCGCAGCAGCTTTCCTGTACCAGAATATTGCATCATATCTGTTCTTCTTTACACCTATTCCATCTTCATAGCACTGTGCCAGAGCCATCTGGGCGTCAATATAATCCTTCTCTGCCGCTTTCCTCAACAATTCTACTCCAAGTGCATGGTCCTGTTCAACATAGTCTTCAAAAAGGTATATAATTCCCAATGCATGCTGTGCCTGTGTATGGTCATTCTTGGCTAATATGTTCAATATATTCAATGCCTTCTCTATATCATCTTTATTCCTGTTCTCGATAAGAAGAAATTTTGCCAGAGTATATGCTCCCTCGCCATGACCTTCACTTGTCGCATATTCAAGAAGTTCAAAGGCTTTTACCTTGTCCTGCTCAACAATGGCACCATAATAATGTAATTTGGCAAGTTCTACACAAGAGCGGAGTTCTCCCATTTCACATCCTTTTTTATATAATTCGACAGCCTTGTCATATTCTTCTGTCTCAAAATAATAGCGTGCCAAAGTATAGATGCAATCTGCACTGCCGGCGTCTGCGCCTTTTACCAACCACTCAAATGCCTCCTCAACATCTTCCTGTAATTCAAGATAATGCAGGAAAAGTGAGTAGTATGAACCAGCAATTCCGTTTTCGGCCGATGCCTTGAACCATTTTACAGCTTCTTCATAATTCTGTTCAACAATCTTTCCGCTCTGATAACGGGCTGCAACAAAATACTGCGCTTTGGCATCTCCAAGTTCTGCAGCTTTCATATACCACTTCATTGCCAAAAAGTCGCTCTGCTCTGCCCCTTTGGAATATTCGTGTATTGTGGCAATTAAAAGCATAGCCTTGGTGTTTCCTTGTTCTGCCGCCATCTTTAACCATCTGATGGCTTCCTGCTCATTCTGCTCTACTCCATTGCCTGCAGTGTACATTTCACCTAATTTAATTTGGGCATCCATGTTTCCATTCTCGCCGGCAATTATATAACATTCTGCAGCCTTTTCCAAATCAATATCCATGCCTTCGCCATACTCATACATTATGCCAAGATCAAAGGCTGCTTCAACATCGCCCAGTTCCAACGCTTTTGAAAGTAGATCAAATGCTTTCTTGTAGTCAGCAGGGAAGAAGTCTTCTCTTAAATATAACAACGCCAATTTTCTCATGGCTATGGTGTTACTTTGCTCGGCGGCTAGTGTAAGCAATTTTGCAGCTTCTTCGGGGTTCGGTTTGTCAGCATTCAAAGCTTTTTCTGCCATCATAAGCTGTGCCTTGTCATATCCTCCTTCAGCAGCAATCCTATAGTTCTCCATAGCCTTGGCAATATCCGGTTCAGCAATTACACCTTCGGCGTTTATACCAAATTCGTACATCACACCAAGATAGAATATACCACTTGCATCTCCTTGTTCGGCAGCTAGCGAGAATAGGTTGAATGCTTTTGCAAAGTCCTGCGGAATGTACTCACCAATCATATACATTCCGCCCAATTCAACCTGAGCTATTGCCTGTCCGTTTTCTGCAGCGATGGTGTACCACTTTACAGCTTGTTCCATATCGCCTTCCAAATCATATGTTTGGGCAAGAAGCAGCATAGCGTCAGTTTCTCCCATCTCTATTGCTTTCTCATAGTAGGCAATAGCCTTTTTTGTGTCCTCTTTTGTGTTTCTGAGAAAATGGATGTTCGCCAAATAGGTAAATGCTTTACTATTACCTTGCTCTGCAGATTTAGTGCACCACTCAATGGCTTTGCTCTCGTCTGCCTCAACACCCTCTCCAAATAGATATGCGGCTCCGACATTAAGTTGCGCTTTGGGATATCCTTTTGTTGCCGACAACAAATAGTATTCAAAAGCAGTTTCATTGTCTTTTTCAACTCCCAAACCGTTGCTGTACATATATCCCACACGGTTAGGCGCAATGCTGTCGCCCTCCTCGGTACACTGCTTGTACAGTTTCATTGCTTTTTTATACTTTCCGCTGTCAAATGCAGCCTCAGCCTTTTCAAACAGGCTTTGTGCATGTGTCGTTGCGGCAAACAACATGCAGCACAATGTGGCTAATAAAAATCGTTTCATATTAATAGTAATTTATTTATATCAGTGCCATATCACAAAAATACTATTCGAGGGGTACCTCAAAAATAGCAAAAAAATGTATATTTGTACAAGATTAACAAATAATATATATGAAAATATATTCAGCACCTTTGCAGGGATTTACCGAAGCTGTCTGGCGCAATGTCCATAGTGAGGTTTTTGGTGGCATAGATGGCTATTACACACCGTTCCTGCGTTATGAGCATGGTGAGATACGCAGCAAGGATATTCGTGATGTTGAGCGCAAGAACAACACTGCGAAGAACCTTGTGCCACAGGTTATTGCTGCCACACCGGATGAAATGTATCCTTTGCTCGAGCTTATAGCTAATGAGGGCTACACCCGTGTAGATATAAATATGGGTTGCTCGTTTCCTTTACAAATACGTAAACGTCATGGGGCAGGCCTGCTCTCCTACCCTGAACTGGTTTCCGCTCTAATGGCCGAGGTTGCCAAGCATCCCCAGCTCTCTTTCTCTGTTAAAATGCGTCTTGGCTGCAACAGCAAGGAGGAGTGGAAGGAGTTGATGCCAATACTTAATGACGCACCTTTGAGGCACATAACCATGCATCCCCGTTTGGGAATTGAACAATATAAGAAACCGGTTGATGTTGATGCGTTTGCTGCGTTCTATGATGCATGCAAGCATCCTATTATATATAATGGCGACCTGTACACCTTGGCCGATATTCATCGCATTGAAAAGCAGTTCCCGGAGCTCAAGGGGGTGATGCTCGGTCGTGGCTTGATTGCTAACCCTGCTCTTGGCATTGAATACCGCGACGGTCGTGAACTTGATGAACGTGAACAATGTCACCTGGTACAGCAGATGCACGATGCTATATTGCGCGAACTCATGCCACGCCTGCAGGGCAACACCCAATTCCTGAGCAAGATGAAACCCTACTGGGAATATCTGCTCCCCACCCTGCCCAAACGCCTGCGCAAGCCAATCCTGAAGGCCACTACAATTGAGAAATACCAGACAGCTGTTGCTACTGCACTTAAATGCGACTGGTAGTCTTGTGAGTTGAGAGTTTTTACTATTTTTGCAAACAGAAAATATTTTGAACAATGATACGATTTGATTCCGATTACATAGAGGGTGCTCACCCTTCAATACTCAAGGCACTTGCTAATACAAATTTTGAGCAACATGTAGGTTATGGATGCGACAGCTATTGTGACAGGGCGCGCGACATAATAAGAGAACATTGTGGCGACAGCACCCTTGGAGTGCAGTTCCTCGTTGGCGGAACACAAGCCAATGTAACCGTCATCGATGCCCTGCTCCACAGTTATCAGGGCGTCATCTCAGCCGATAGTGGACACATCAATGTGCACGAGACCGGTGCTCCCGAGGCTACCGGACACAAGGTCATTGCCCTGCCAAGCACAGATGGACGCTTGTCGCTCGAGCAGATAACCGAGTGCTACAACAACCATTGGAACGACCACTCGCATGAACACACCGTGCAACCGGGCATGGTCTATCTCTCATGTCCTGCCGAAAACGGTCTAATATACAGTAAGGCCGAACTGACAGCAATCTCAGAGTTCTGCCACCAGCATGGCCTCTATCTCTTTGTTGATGGCGCACGACTGGGATATGGACTCTGCGCCCAGAACTGCGACATTACCCTTGCCGATCTGGCTCGCCTCTGTGATGTCTTTTACATTGGTGGAACAAAGGTTGGGGCACTCTTTGGCGAGGCTGTAGTCTTTAAGGGAGAAGAGATGCACCGCAGTTTCCGTTATGCAATCAAACAGCACGGCGGTATGCTTGCAAAGGGCCGTCTGCTCGGTATCCAGTTCGAGCAACTGCTGAAGGATGGCAACGACTGCCTCTACTTCCAACTCGCAAGGCATGCCAATGAGATGGCAGCGAAGATACGCAAAGCTTTTGAGAGCAAAGGCATTGAGATGTGGATAGACTCGCACACAAACATGCAGTTCCCTCTCTTGACAAAGGAGCAACAGGCAATATTGGGTGAGGAGTTTGTGCCGGAGTTCTGGGGCAAATATGATGCTGAGCGCGATATTGTACGTTTTTGCACAAGTTGGGCTACAATACCTGATAATGTAGATGTCTTGTGTGATTATATTGAGAGGATGTTGTAATTATGGAAAATGAGCGCATAAATAAAGTATTGGATTACCTTAACAAGAACGGTTTCGAATACACCTGGTACACTCACCCCGAGGCACCTACTATTGAAATAGCACGTCAACATTGGAAGCAGGACGGCTCGAAGCATTGCAAGAACCTGTTTTTCCGCAACCACAAGGGCAACCGCCACTATCTTGTAGTGCTCGACTGCGAGCGTGACCTTGACATACACGACCTTGAGAAACGTCTGCACCAGGGAAAACTCTCGTTTGCCTCTCCACAACGCATGGAGAAATACCTTGGTCTTCAACCGGGTTCAGTATCACCATTCGGTCTCATAAACGATACCGAGAACCATGTACACCTGTTCATGGACCGGAACCTGAAGGATGAAACCACATTAAGTTTTCACCCCAATGACAACCATGCAACAGTCGTCATCGGGGTGGAAGAATTCATGCGTTACCTTGATGTCGTAGGTAACAGTTTTGAGTTTATTGAATTGTATGACAAGTAATTATTATTGATGCACATCGCGCAACAGGTCATTTACGGTCTTAACGGGGTTGAAGGTGATGAGCGGTACTTCAACGAAGATTGTGTTCCAGTCGCTCATGGCTCCGTTCCACAGACCGGGAAGCTCCATAGCCTTGAGTTCGCGGCCGTTCTTTGACTTGTGCGAAATGAAACCGGTGTTCTTATCCACATACTTTGGCAAGTTAAATTTCTCGCCCTTGTAGTTTTTCACGGCGCACACAAGGTCAACCGGGTTAAAGTGTGTTCCGTTCTCGAACATTGCCTTGGCATCGGGATTAGCCATGTCTATCTGCGAGCTTTCAAGAATCTGCAACGATACTGTACCGTCGCTGTTGTATGCAAGGAATGGACCGCCACCAGGCTCGCCCACATTCTTTACCATACCGCATACACGCATTGGGCGGTTGAACTTCTTGCGCAGATAGAGCACCAGTTCGCAATCCTCCATGTGTTTTATGTCATTGTTGCGGCACATGAGTCTCTGCTGCAGGAAGCGTATCATCTCCTCAACCTGCTCGTTGGTATATTTGCCACTGTCAATAAGACGCATATATTCAAATACTTTCTCTTGTGTATCTACGAGGATACCGGCAAGCAGTTTCTTGTATGTTACAGTGTCGGGCTTCAGGCGGTCGGGCACGACATTGTCAATGTTCTTTATGAAGATTACATCAGCATCTATGTCGTTGAGGTTCTCGATGAGCGCGCCATGGCCACCTGGACGGAATACCAAAGTTCCGTTCTCGCGGAAAGGTGTGTTGTCGGCATTCACGGCAATGGTATCGGTACTCTGCTTCTGCTCCGAGAACGAGATCTCGTACTTGACCTTGAAAAGTTCCTCGTAATATGCCTTTCTCTCGGCAACCAACTCTTCAAAAAGAGGTTTGTGGTTGGGCGAAACTGTAAAATGCAGTTTTACAACCCCATTTGTGCCGGCATAGAGCGCGCCCTCGACAAAATGCTCCTCGGCCGATGTGCGTGCCGCATCATCGTATGTGTGGAACTTGAGCAGACCCTTTGGCAGTGAACCGTAGTTCATACCGGTAAAATCAAGTAGGTTGAATACCACATCCTTGTACTGTCCTTTCTCAACAAGCTCTTTGATTGAGAATTTCTTGTTGTTGATACACATTGCGTTGAGGTCGCCATAGAATGCGAATTTTTCAATGTTATCAAAGAACATCTTCTCGAATGTTGTTGTGGGAACATCATAGTCGGCACTGAGGAAAGTAAACAAGTCCTTGAACATGCGGCTTGCCGCACCCGATGCGGGGACAAATTTCAGAATGGCATTGCCACTTGCACAGTAGTTGTCCCATACCTTCAAGTAGTTCTCCCTCTCCTGCTCTGTCGGGGCCAGCACTCCCTTCTCTACAGTTGCAGCCTGTTCCAGTTTAAGGAACGGGAAACCAGTCTTGAATGTCCTTAACTGTTCGGCAACCTGTTCGGCCGAAATACCTTTTTTCTCAAGATGTGCTTGATCTGCCTTGCTGATCATAATTATGTTAGTTTAAGTTAGTTTCTATTCAGCGAATGTATGAATTATTTCCATAAATGACAAAATTTATGAAGAAAAAAACTATCTTCGCAAAATAAACCAGGAAGTCTGATGATTATGGAGGAGATTTTGAAATTTACACCGGCCGAGCGTGAGAGGGTCATTACAACCTTCAAATCGCTGCGTGGCAGTATTGAAAGTGGTTTTACCGTTTCCGATTACCGTTTTATTAAGGAAAAAATATACCAGACTGCACAGAATGGTGGCGTTGTACGTGACAATTTTGGTTTTAACCCTATTGTAATTGATTTGCTCACTGCACACCTTGTGGGACAGGAGATAGGTTTCCAACGCGAGATAATGATATGCATCATGCTCAACCGTTGTGTTCAGGCCGGTACGGTGAGCCTTGAGGAAGCCAAGGAACATTTTGGCGAGAATGTGGCAAACATTCTCACAAACCTTGCGCAGATAAACAGTCTCTATGCAAAGAGTCCAACAATAGAGAGCGAGAACTTCAGGAACTTGCTGTTGTCGTTCACGAATGACATGCGCGTAATGCTCATAATGATTTCGAGTCGTCTTGTAATGTTACGCTTGCTGTTCGACTCAACAGAGAGCGATGCACGCAGAATGGTGGCGCGTGAAGCATCAAAACTCTATATTCCACTTGCACACAAACTCGGTTTTTATAAACTGAAATCAGAGATGGAGGATTTCGCGCTCCGTTATACCGAGAGCGAGATATATGCCGAACTCAGCCACAAGCTCGAAGAGACGGCTGCATCGCGTGAAGATTACATAGCTTCTTTTATAAAGCCTATTGAACGGCAGTTGAAGGCAATGCCTCACCTGAAGTTCCGTATCAAAGGACGCACAAAGTCAATAAACTCGATATGGCAGAAGATGAAGAAACAACAGAGACCGTTTGAACAGGTCTATGACCTCTTTGCCATAAGAATCATCATTGACAGCGAGCCACAGAACGAAAAGAGTGAATGTTGGCAGGTCTATTCTATTGTTGCCGACATGTACACTCCCAACCCCCACCGTCTGCGCGACTGGTTGTCAGTACCAAAGAGCAACGGTTACGAGTCGCTGCACACCACTGTGATGGGACCCGAAGGACGTTGGGTTGAAGTGCAGATACGTACCGAGCGCATGGATGCCGTTGCCGAGCATGGTCTGGCAGCTCACTGGCGTTACAAGGGTGTGAAAAGCGAAAAGGGACTGGATAATCTGCTTGCCTCAATCCGTGATACATTGCAGAACCTTAACGAGGAGAATGCCACAGATAACAAGTTCAAGATGGAGCTCTACAAGGACGAGATTTTTATCTTCTCCCCCAAGGGCGACCTCTACCGCTTGTCAAAGGGTGCAACAGTGCTTGATTTCGCTTTCGGTATTCATACCAATTTAGGCTGTCGTTGTACCGGAGCATTGGTGAATGGTCGAAATGTTCCCATCCGTCATGTACTCAACAATGGCGACCAAGTTGAGATTATTACCTCGAACAGCCAGTCACCCAAGCAGGCTTGGCTTAACATCGCCCAGACTGGCCGTGCACGTACCAAGATACGTCAGTCTCTGAAGGATATGGAATCGCGCCAGGCCGACATGGGGCGTGAGACCATTGCACGAAAACTAAAGAATCACAAGATAGATATTGACGAGGGTATCATGGATCATCTTGTAAGGAAGATGGGATTCAAACGTCTGAGCGATTTCTATCAGAATGTAGCAGACGGTGTAATCGATATTGCCGATGTTATAAAGAGATACCAGGCATTGCTCAACCCCGAGAGCGAGAACAACGAACCTGTGCGCAGTGCTGGTGACTTCTCATTCAGCGCAAAGGATCAAGGGGGCGTGGGCGATGTGCTCATAATTGAGCGTAACCTAAAAGGTGTTGACTACAAACTTGCAAAATGCTGTTCTCCAATATTCGGTGACGATGTATTTGGTTTTGTAACTATAAATGGTGGCATTTCAATTCATCGCAAGGATTGCAGCAACGCAAGGGAACTGAAGGAACGTTACCCATATCGCGTCATTGAGGCACGCTGGACCGACATAGACAACACCGGTGCGCTCTACCCTGTTACTCTTCGCATTGTGGGCAATGATAATATCGGCGTTGTGACAAACATTACGTCGGTTATATCCCAGGAAAAGGATGTGATGATGCGAGGCATAAACATTGAGTCAAATGATACACTTTTCTCAGGAACACTGACACTGCTTGTTGGAGGCAATGCCAAACTCAACAAGCTCATGGCAAAGATTGAGAGCGTGAAGGGAGTGAAGCAGGTGAAGAGATGTTGATCGAATGTAAGAAACGGATAAAATACACGACATATGAAAAAAATAGCATTCTTGTTACTCTGTCTGTTGCCAGCCTTTGCTGCAAAGGCCGACGACCCTAAACGCGCAGATATAAAATTCGAGAGGACAACCATAGACCTTGGAAAGTTCGGTGAGGAAACTCCAATACAGAGGTGTGCTTTTGTTTTCACCAACACAGGTGATTCCGATTTGTATATAAATCAGATATTTACAAGCTGTCGTTGCACAGGCAAGGAATTTCCTACTCATGCAATAAAGCCTGGAGCGCAGGATTCAATCATTGTTATCTTCAATGGCGAAAAGAGCGCTCCGCGTAAGTTCAGGACAAGCGTTACAATCCATAGTAATGCAAAGACCGAGATGACAAAGGTATATATAAAAGGAGAAATGACTCCACGTAAAGTAGAGCCACTTCCAATTATTGAGATAGAGGAGTAATACTACTCTTGCTCAAACATATTCATCACTCTGCGTTTTACAGCGTTGGTCTCAAGGAGAATGTTGATAAACTCCTTGGCTGCTGTCTTCTGGTATGCGCCTGCAAGGCAAAGAAGTGAGGCTTCGAGTATATTTCCGGGTTCGTCGAGCTGTATTGCCTTGAAGCGTGGCTTCTCGAACACTGCCGACACGGAAAGTATTGTGGCATGATGTCCTGTTGCAACCATTTGCAACAGGATATTTGTTTCATTTAGTTCAAGGTTTGATGAGAGTTCTACCCTGGTTCTTTCTGTGAGCATGTCAAGCATTGTGCGCGCCTGCAATCCCTTTGAAGGCAACAATAAAGACACTCCTTCAAGTTCTTGTAACTTGATTCTGCTTCGTTCGGCCAACGGATGTTCCTTTGATACAACAAGAGCAAGAGCGCTGTTGAACAGATGCATTGATTCTATATCCGGTGCTTTGCATAATGGCTTGTATGACAATATAAAATCAACCTTCCTTTCTCGTAACAGTTCAAGCAACTCATCAACGGTCTTGTATATGATTTCCAGTTTAATTCCCGGGAAGGATCTCATGAAATGTATGATTCCCTCTGTGAGCACTGAGCTCAGGCTGTATGTGACACCTATTTTCAGTGTGCCGGTCTTTACATGCTGCAGGTCATAGAGTCGCTGCACACCGTCCTCGGCATCCTGTATTGTCTTGCGCGCAAACGGCAGGAACTCCTCGCCTGCCTCTGTGAGCGATATATGTCTGCTGTTACGCAGGAACAGTTCGAAGCCAAGTTCAAATTCAAGTTGCTTTATCTGCTGTGACAAAGTACTCTGTGTTATATAAAGGTGTTTTGCAGCAACCGAGAAGTTTAGGTACTCTGCACTCTTTACAAAATATTTAAGTTGTCGCAGTTCCATTGCCTCTGTTATTTTTCATTTACGGCGCGAATATAAGAAAACTGCTCCACATAACGAATTATGTGGAGCAGAAATATCTAAAAGTTGTTTCTTGGTTAGAAACCGATGAAAATCAACATTGCGTATCCGAGTACAAGACCAATCAAGCCAATAAGGATACCAACCTTCATCATATCCTTCTGCTGTATGAATCCGGTTGAGTGTGCAATGGCGTTAGGAGGTGTACTGATAGGCAGGATCATTGATACAGAAGATGCAATGGCAATACCAACCAACATAGCCTGTGGACCACCGAAGCTGTCGAGTGCTGTACCAAGACCACCTGCTACTACACCAAGCACTGGGACAAGCAATGATGTTGCTGCCGAGTGAGAGATGAAGTTTGAGAATGCGAAGCAGATGAGACCTGCAAGAACCATAACCATCAATGGAGAGAATTCGCCGAATGGAACTGAGTTCACAACGATGTTGCTCAAACTGTTGTAGATTACAACGCCTGTGTCAGGGTCTGTAACCTTATAGTTGAGTGCTACACCAAGTGCGAAACCACCGGCAACCATCCAGAGCACGCTCCAGTTGATTTCCTCAAGGTCACGGCGTGTAAGGATACCTGTTGCGCAGAATATTGCAATTGGAATCATGGCTACTACGTTGGTGTCAACGCCCCAAAGGTCTGTACCGAACATCCACATGAAGATAGTCACAGCAAAAGCAACGATTACAGCCCATGTGTGGTAGTTCCATTTGATGTCACCGTCAATCTCAATCTTGATGTGCTTCTGCTTGAATGGGAACATGAAACGCAACAGCATCCATGAAATAACAAGGAGAATGATTACGAATGGAGCCATTCTGATTGTCCAATCAACAAAGCTGATACCCATGCCCTGTGTTGAGAGGTAATCAAGGGCAATCATGTTTGGAGGTGTACCGATTGGGGTAATCATACCACCGAGGTTTGCACCAACAGGAATTGCAAGTGCAAGCGCGATACGACCCTTACCGTCTGCGGGGAGGGATTTGAGTACCGGAGTAAGGAAGGCAAGCATCATGGCTGCTGTAGCTGTGTTGCTCACGAATGCCGAGAATATCGCTGTCACAAGGATGAAACCGAGCAACACAATGTTTGAGTTTGTTCCGAAAGGCTTCAACAGCACGCGTGCGAGAGCAACGTCGAGCTTAACCTTTGTCAAACCTATTGCAAGCACAAAACCACCGATGAATAGCATGATGGTTGGGTTTGCAAAACATCCCAGAATATCCTTGAAAGGAACGTATGGAGTGAATTTCTTCTCCTCCTTCAAGAGTTTACCCTCTTTCTCAATTTTGTAAACCTCCTGCTGTACTTTAGTTCTTTCTACCTTTTCGCAAGCAGCTGCATACTTGGCATTTGCAGTCTCATACTCTGCGACAGCCTTGTTAATCAAGATTGTGTCGGCATTAGCCATGAACAAAGAGTCACGAACCGCCAGTTTCTCACCTCTCTCTTTCCAAGTCTTCTTTACGTCGTTGTTGTACTTAGCGTATGCAATCTCCAAAGACTCAGCCTTTGTGGTCTCCTCTGTTCTGAGTGGGCTGACAGCACTGGTGGAGACAGTCATAAGCATGACAGTTACCACGATCATTGAAGTTACCCATGACGGCAAAGTCTCGGTGAGCCACATGAGCGCTGCAAAGACAAACAGTGCAATGATGCGCTGGTGAACGACAGTCAAACCGTCAATGCCGAATGATTCTGTAGGCATCAATGCAATAATGGCTGTAATTGCAACGATGAAAATCAATTTGATTGCATTGAGAGGAAGTTTCCTCATTCTCTTGTGGGACTTATTCTTTTGAATCTTCTCAAGAATCTTGTATCCCGGGAAATTTTTAAACATAATGATTTGTTATTTAATGAATATTACAATTTCCGTAATTTTGTGCAAAATTACAACCGATAATTCATTTTTGCACCATTTATTTATCATTTTTTACGATAATAGCTATCGTATTTAACGAACACGCATAATAATTGTTAAAAAACAGGAAACAGCAGAACAATCTTGCCGTTTTTGGTATATCTTCGCAAAGAAACCTATAAACAATTGAAAATTATGAAAACGATAACAGTTCCCAAGATTATTCCAACCGACGGATTGGACAATATATTCGATACTCTCCCCCTGCACTCCATTGATTGCTGCAACTGGCCGGCAGAATTTCCATACACTCCCAATGCCGGTTTCAAGTTGTTCCATGATGGTGTACGCCTATATATAAAATTTTTTGTTACCGAGAATGACATCAAGGCTGCTGTAACCGAGGATCAGGGTCGTACATGGACTGACCCTTGCGTTGAGTTCTTTGTATCACCTGAGGGGAATCTTGACTATTACAATTTTGAGTGTACCTGCACCGGAAAACTGCTTTTGGCATGGCATCCTGCTGATGCCACAAAAGAGCCGGCTGGCAAAGAGGTGCTCAATAGCGTTGAACGCACTCCATCATTGGGAACAGCACCATTTGACCTGCGCGAAGGCGAACATTCATGGAATGTTGTTGAAATTATTCCTGCAACAGCCTTGTTCCGCAGCAATGTAAAGACATTTGACGGAAAGCGCATGGGTGCTAACTTCTATAAATGTGGTGACGAACTCCCCACTCCGCATTTCCTCTCATGGAGCCCCATTGAATGGGAGGAACCAAGTTTCCATAGACCGGAACAGTTCGGAGAGTTGGTTTTTGAATAAGGAACAGGCAGCGTGCACCCCGAAAGTGTACGCTGTTTTTCCTTTAAATAGATAAATCGTCAAAAAGGAAACCAAACTCTTTATAAAGTACATTGTTTTATAAAATTAATGACTATTTTTGTGTATTGACAATTCTTCGCCTTTAACGATGAAACGGATACTGCTGTGTTTTCTTTTTCTTGCCATATTACCTTCAGCGCTGAACGCACAGAAGGTGGGGCTTGTCATGAGCGGAGGCGGAGCGCGCGGATTGGCGCACATTGGCGTAATCAAGATGCTCGAAGAGAACAATATTCCCATTGATTATGTAGCCGGAACATCAATGGGTGCGATTGTTGCAGCGCTCTACTCCATGGGTTATACCCCCGATGAGATGATTGAGATTATGAAGACCGATGATTTTCAACGGTGGTACACCGGCACTATGGATCAGCAGTATATGTTCTATTTCAAGAAGAATAAGGATGTTCCAGACCTCGTAAACCTGCATTTTGACATAAAGGATTCACTCCACATCGTTATGCCGTCGGCGCACATTGTAAAATCGGCACCAATGAATCTTGGTTTTATGGAGTCCTTTGCCGCATATACCGCTGCGTGTCGTAATGATTTTGACAATCTGATGGTGCCTTTCCGCTGTGTGGCTGCCGATGCATACAATAAGAAACAGGTCATATTCTCCGAGGGTGATTTGGGCGATGCCGTGCGTGCCTCTATGAGTTACCCTTTCTTCTTTAAGCCAATAAAGATGGATAGTGTCCTGTTATATGACGGCGGTCTCTATAACAATTTCCCGCGTGATGTAATGGAGGAGGAGTTTGCCCCGGACTTCATCATAGGTAGTGCATTGAATAATGCTCCCAACACGCCGGACGCACGTGATGTCATGAGTCAAGCCGAGAATTTGATAATGGGACGCACGGACTATTCAATACCCGAAGAAAAGGGTGTCCTTATCAATATGCAGGTAAAAGGTGTAGGTCTTCTTGATTTTCAAAAGATAGATATGGTTACTGAAGCCGGATACAAGAATGCCTGCCTTTATGCCGACTCCCTAAAACAGCGTGTCAGACGCCGTGAGGACCGCGAATTGCTTGCCGAAAAGCGCGAGGCTTTCAAGAAACGGGTGCCGGAGCTCGTATTCAATGAAGTTGTTGTACATGGTGTCAACAAGGATCAGGCAAAGAGTATCATTGGTGAGTTCCAGAAAGATGATGAACGTTTTACGCTCGAAGAGTGCAGGAAGGGATACTATGGACTGTTGTCAGGTGAAATGATAGAAGACATTATACCTCATGCCGTGTATAACGAACAGGACAGTGCGTTCGCTCTGCATCTTGATGTAACCCTTAATCCTCACTTCACACTGAAGATGGGTGCTGCTGTCTCAACGAGTATCTCCAACCAGATATATTTCGGTCTGCACTACCGTACTTTGAAAAACCACTCTAAAGAGTTCATCCTTGACGGACAATTGGGTAAGGTGTACAATAATGTACAACTCTCGGGTCGTATCGACTTCCACACCACTCTGCCCGTATCACTCAAATTCCTTGGTTCATACTCCACTATCGGTTACTATAACATGAACTATCTGTTCTCGAACGAGAACTCTGTAGCTCTTAACTTCCAACGTGAAGTATATGCAAAAATGAAGGTGATGCTTCCGTTTCTCAACCGCAGAAAGGCTGAGATTGGTATTGGTGTGGCAAGTATAAAGGATGAGTATATCCCTAATAATATAATCAACCTGAATAACCCGGTTTTTGACCGAAATGACCTCACCTTGTTCAGCGGTTCAATAAGGTTCGAGGGAAACACTCTCAATGCAAAGGTATTTCCTACCAAAGGTATGTACGAGGCGCTTATAGCTCAGTTTGTGATAGGAAAGGAGGAGTACCAAGGACTTACCAATGTATATAGCAACACACTGAACCAATCCTGGTTGCAGGTTAGTTATACCCGTCGTGACCACTTCTCTTTCAATGATTATTTCTCACTAGGAACCTATTTGCAGCTTTTCTATTCTACAAGAAGACTGTCAAAGACCTATCAAGCGACAATGATGCAGGCATCGGCCTTCACCCCCACAATGAGCAGTATTTTCAACTATGACCCCAAGTTCCGTGCCAATCAATATGTGGCAGGTGGTGTGGTACCGATATTCAAGATATACAATTTCTTGCAGATTCGCCCTGGGTTCTATGCCTTTGCCCCCTATCGCAAGATATGCGAAAGTAGTGACGGTACCGCATATTACAGCAAACAACGTTTTAATGACTTTCAATATATAGCAGATGTGACTGTTGCAGCGCAATTTTCGAATATTGCGGTCAGCGCATTCGTAAATTATTATAGTTCAAACAACAAGCGTGTGAATTTTGGCATTTCTTTGGGGTGGTTTATGTTCAATGAAAGATTCCTGGAGTAGGAAAAACAAAAAAATGCGTTTTTTTTTGAAAAAAATATCGGAAATGTTTGCAGGTATAAAAAAAAGCAGTACCTTTGCACTGTCAAACGAAAACAACACGGTTGGCAACAAAAAATGGCCTCGTAGCTCAACTGAATAGAGCATCTGACTACGGATCAGAAGGTTACAGGTTTGAATCCTGTCGAGGTCACCAAGGAGTTCTGATGAACTCCTTTTTTTGTGGCTTTTAAGAACAAAAAATATTTAAATTATGGACAAGGTCTCGGAAAACCCTTTCAAAAACCGAAAAGACAACCAGAATTCTGCTCTCATGGTTGTTACAGCGCTATTCGTTACGCTTTATCTTGTGTCAAATATTATGGCCGTAAAAGTCATAGGTCTCTTTGATTTGTTCTATTTTGACGCTGGTACAATAACATTTCCATTTGCTTATATGCTTGGCGATGTGCTCACTGAGGTTTGGGGATACCGTACTGCACGCAAGGTCATATGGCTCACATTGCTATGTAACATTCTGCTTGTAATCTGCACCCAAGTTGGAGTCTGGTTGCCGTCGCCCGATTATCTTGTCGAGAGTGAGACGGCCTACAATACTTTATTTACATACGTGCCACGTATTGTCTTGGCTTCTCTTGCCGGTTTCTTCTTCGGCGAGCTGCTGAATGCACGACTCATGGAGAAAATCAAACAGAAGACCCGTGGACGTCATCTGTGGATGCGAACTATCGGCAGTTCGGTCGTAGCGCATATTATAGACTCTCTGGCTTTTGTAATTATCGCTTTTGCCGGTACAGTGGATACAGACGAACTGGTAATGATGATTCTCTTTCAGTACTTCTCAAAACTGTCAATAGAGGTTCTCTTTGGTACACCAATGGCATATGCTGCGGTACACGCTATCAAACAATATATAAGGAGGAAATAATTTGAAACGCTACTCTTTAATCACTGAAAAGTTTCCCAGGGAGTTCCTCTTGTTGCAAGGAACAGGCTGCAGCTGGGCAAAATGTACCTTCTGTGACTATCACAGCGATGCGAGTCAATCTCCGTTTGAGGTAAACAAGAAAGTTCTGAAGCTGGTGACGGGTGTCTATGGAGTGTTGGATATTATCAATTCGGGTTCGGCAATGGAACTTGACAATTATACAATAGAGATGATAAAGCATGTTGTCAAGTCAAAGGAGATAAAGACTCTCTGGTTTGAGGCGCATTATATGTATAGACACAAGCTCGCCGACTTTGCTAAACAGTTTGCTCCTGCAACCGTAAAGTTCCGCTGTGGTATTGAAAGTTTTGATCCACAATTGCGCGCCATTTGGAAAAAAGGTGTACCGGCAACTGTTACTCCAAACGACGTTGCAAAGTATTTCAAGGGCGTTTGCCTATTGTGTTGCTGCACCGGTGACACAAAGGAGAGAATCGTTAATGACATTGCCATTGCCCGTGAGAAATTCGAATATTTCAGCGTGAATCTTTTCTGCAACAATAGTACTCCGGTCAAAAGAGACGATGAACTCTGCGAGTGGTTCGTGAAGGAACTTTATCCTTCATTAAAAAACGACACCCAAGCCGAAGTACTCATCGAGAACTGTGACTTGGGTGTAGGGTAATTGCTCTGTGTCTGCTTATACAAGCGGTGTTACAAGTGTCACTAACCAACCACAGAAGCGGTTCCACCAGCAACGTTTCTTGTAAATCTCCTTTGTTACACGATAACTCTTCTGTCGGTCAAGGTCGATGTATCTGTACAGTTCTTCGGTATCCTCTTTTCCAAAGATGAAAATATTGGATTCGTAATCATAGATAAGGCTGCGGCTGTTCAGGTTTGCCGAACCTATGGTGCAGTAAAGGCCATCGACACACATTACCTTTGCGTGGTTAAATCCTTCGGTGTACATATATACTTCCGCACCACGTTTCATTAACTGATATGAGACCCTCCACACGCCGTCGGGTATCATTGGGATGTCACCCTTTTCTGAAAGTACAAGTGTCACCTTCACTCCCTCGTCAAGTGCATTTTCCAGGGCCTTGCGCACTCCTGGCATCGGTACAAAATATGGGTTGATAAGGATTATGCTGTCTTTGGCGGCATATATTGCATTTGCATATACGTCGCGTATGCGTGAAGGTGTCCTTCCGGGCCAGCGGTCCACAACTGCAATATCGGCACCGGATTCGTCGTTGTGCTGTGGGTAATAAGCCTCACCATCAATGTGCTCCTTTGTCTCGGCATACCACATGTCAAGGAATATCTTTTGCAGTTCATTCACTGCTTGACCCTCTACTTTGGAGTGCATATCGCGCCACTCGCCTACTCCCTCAATACCATTCAGGTAATAGTCGGCAACATTTATGCCGCCAATGTATCCAATCTTGCCGTCAATTACAACAATCTTGCGGTGGTCGCGCGAAGCGAAGTAGTCAACCCAAGGGAATTTCAATGGAGCAACCTTTACAATCTCTATGCCTTTCTCACGCATTGCTTTCAGATCTTTCTTCTTCAACGGACGGTCATTTGACGCGTTTCCGAAAGAGTCGAACATGGCACGTATCTCAACCCCTTCCTTTGCCTTTTGCTCAAGCAGGTCAACAAGTACCTTGTTTATTGAGTCATTGCGGAAATTGAAATATTCAAGGTGGATATGGTGCTTGGCTGCTTTTATGTCATTGAACATTGCCTCGAACTTGGCGTGCGCACCATTGAGAATCTCAACGCTGTTGTTGCTTGTGTATGGTATGCCTTCGCTCTTGAGATAATGTACAAGAGCCGAGTCGGAGCGTTCATAATCGTTGCGCTCAACTTGTGTAAAACTGCTTCGGCACGATGTAGTAAGTGCCAGAACTGCAAGAATTGAAGTGTATAGTGCCTTTTTCATAAGGGGTATTTGAATTTCCACGCAAAGTTACAAAAAATATACAATAGAGGTTGAAAAGCAAACACAAAAAAAGAGACCGCCTGTCGTTTTGGACAAGTAGTCTCTTCTTGAGCATCGTTATTGGAATTATTCTTTAGGAGACATTGTCAACTGTATGAAGTTGCCTGCATCAATCAATCTCTTCATGAGTTCTACAACAGCCTCGGGTGTTGCTTCGTTGACAGCCTTCTCATATTCGCTGTCATACATATCGCCAAACTCGGCATAATTCTGCAGTACATTCAACCAATAAGAGTTACTGATTCTATCCTGAGGTATATTCTTCTTGATGTTCTGGATAATCATGTCGAATTTATCAGCCGGTATACCCTCGCCAATGAGCTTTTGCACACCCTCAACTGCAAGATTTGAAAGTTTCTCTGCACTCTCGGGGTTTGTCTCGAATGCAACCTGAAGCAATGCCATCTCCTTTGGCTCGCGTATGGTTGTGTTCATTACGCCGGCGCCGTATGTTCCGCCCTCGCTCTCGCGTAGTGTCTCAACATACACCATATCAAGATAAAGCTTTGCAATATTCAGCAAAACGTCGTTTTCAACGCTATATGGAATATCTGCTGTATAGACCTGGATTACGGTGCTCTTTGGAGTTTCCATTGGAATTACGACATCCTTTACAATTTTGCCGTCCACAATGTCATCCTTGCGGTCAATAAACTTGCCACCCTTCTTGCCGCCTGGCAATGAAGCGATATATTTTGCAACAAGTGGCTTCAAAGTCTCGGCATCAACATTTCCGACAATATACACAGTTGCACCGGCAACATTGCCGAAAAGACGTTTACCTACCTTCTCGACATCCTTAATATTTGCTTTCTCAACAACATCGGAACTGATGATGAACGCACGCTCATTACCGCCGTAGAGTGCTTCATACAGATATCTCTGCATCTGCAGCTGTGGTAGATTCTCAAGATTTGGAAGTATCGCCTTTATCTGGTTCAGGCCTACATTGTACTCTTCTTCATCGTAGCGCGGATCAACAATATTCAGATAGAGCATCTGCATTGCAAGCTCAAGATCCTTTGGAGTAGCCACAAAGTCAATGCCATGGCGTGTCTTCTCTATACTGAGGTCAAGACGCACATTCTTTCCGGCAAGTTGTTTCTTGAGCTGTACACCGCTGAATTTTGAAAGACCACGGTTCTGTTTGTACACAGACCATATATTCTCCTCGAAAGAAGGAAGTTCCGCTGTCTCTATGAGAGAACGGCCACCGTTCATCACAAGCGATACCATTACCTCATCATTCTTGTATGTAGTTGGCAAATAAACAACTTTCACGCCGTTTTTCAGTGTCCATTCGAGTGAACCGTAAACACCCTCTTTCTCCTTCTTTATCTTACCGGCCTTTATGGCATCGGCATCAAGCAATGGTTCGTTTGCACTCTCCTCTACCGGTGCCTCAATATCACTCGCCTTCACCTGCTCAATAACAGCAAGTAATTCAGTCTCAGCGGGGTGTACAAGACCTTCGCGCTCAGGGGCAGAATATATCACCACAAAATTCTCGTCTGTAATCAACTGCTGGAGAATCTGCTGGATGACAAAACTTGGCATCTGGCCACATACTGTCTGCACAAGTTGCAGCTCCGTTTTGGGCTCAAGCATATAGTTGTTATGGAAGAAGTGGTTAAGGATAGGATATACATGAGCCGGATTCTTTCGTGTAGGCTCCGCTTCAACTCCTCTCTCGGCACTGCTGATGAGTTCCATCTTTGCACGCTCGAGCTCACCCTCTGTAATACCATAACGCTTGATTCTTTCAATCTCGGTATAGAAAGCAGCAAGCGCCTCCTTGTACTCTCCGTCTCTGAATGTAACATTGGCCATTACAGCATCGGTACCCTCAACCAATGAACCAACACCCAGGCCTCCGTCGAGGAATGGTGCTGATGAGGATGCGGTGATTGCCTCCATGCGCTCTGCAAAAGCATCACTGATGACACTTCTGATAATATCAATGGTAAAAGCGACATCGGTCGATGCATACTCTTTTGGCAGGGCATCGCTCTTCCACAGAAGTTCAATTGAAGACTTTGTAGCCTCGGGGTCAGTAATCACAGCAACAATAGGTTCTTCGTTACCAGGTATCGGGATAACCGGTTTTACAGTCGGAGTCTCCGGTGCAGGAATAGAACTGAAAGTATCCTTGATTTTCTGCTCCATCATGTCAACATCGAAGTCACCGACAACTACAACTGCCTGCATATCGGGGTGATACCATTTACGATAGAAGTTTGTAAGGCTCTCATACTTGAAAGTCTTGAGCTGCTCTTCGCCGCCGATAAGGGTGCGACGCGCCATCTGTGTGTCACCGAAGTAGTATGGCATCGTGCGCTCAAACATTCTCCAGTTTGCATCGCGGCGTGAACGACGCTCTTCAAGGATTACACCACGCTCGGCATCAATCTCTTTTGGGTCACATGTCACATAATGTGCATAGTCATGCAACACAAGCAGACAGGAGTCAATGATACCCTCACGGATAATGGGGATATTGTTGAGCATGTACTGTGTCTGCTCAAAACCTGTAGAGGCATTGATATTTATTCCGAACTCGGCACCAATGCTCTGCAGGTACTCAAGCAACTGCTTGTCGGGGAAGTTCTTTGTACCGTTGAAGCACATGTGCTCCAGAAAATGCGCAAGACCATCCTGGTCGTCCTCTTCCTGAAAAGCACCGACATTGGTGGCCAGGTAGAACTCGGCACGCTGTGCCGGCTGGTCATTGTGGCGGATGTAATAGGTAAGCCCATTTTCAAGCTTGCCAATCCTTACATTCGGGTCGACAGGCAGCACCGTCTGCGCGAATGAAGTCAGTGCAACTATGGTTGCAACCAACATTGAAATTAAACGTTTCATATAAAAATAATTAAGGTTTGTTTATTTAATTTAGGTGCAAAGGTAAACAAATGGAATTAACATTTAAAACATTTAACATTATTTGATTCGTATTATTTTTATCCACTCCGCGCTTTTTAATACAAATATATTCACTATCTTCGCAGAATAAACAGGATGACTAAAACAACAGATAGATTATGATATACAACGAAAGAGATGTTCGTAACGAACATGTTATTGAATGCGCAAAGCAGATGATGACAGCAGCCCGCACAGCACCAAAGGCAAAAGGCGTTGACATCATTGAGGTTATGATGATTACCGGCGAGGAGATCATGACATTGAGCGAGACACTTCACAAGATTGGTGAGGAGATGGGCCGTGGCGGTCTCATGCGCGATGCCGATAATATACAGTCGGCCGAGGCTGTTGTACTCATAGGCTCACGCGAGGAGGCAATGTGCCTCAATTGCGGCTATTGCGGCTTCCCCACCTGTAGCGAACGTACTCCCGGTGTGCCATGCGCAATGAACACCATTGATGTGGGAATTGCAGTAGGTTCTGCATGTGCAACAGCTGCCGACCTGCGCCTTGACACACGCGTGATGTATTCTGTAGGATATGCAGCCCTCAAGCTTGGCTGGATGCCCGAGTGCAACTACATCATCGGTATCCCAGTGAGCGCAAGCTCAAAGAACCCTTTCTTTGACCGTAAACGCAAGGTACAGTAATGGAACAGCCAAAACAACAGTTATATATGCCAGCCGAGTGGCACAGCCAGCAGATGGTACAGCTCACTTGGCCACATGAGAACACAGATTGGAACTATATGCTCCAGGAGGTAGAAGCCTGCTATGTAGAACTCGCTGCAGCAATAAGTTCGCGCGAGCATCTGCTCATTGTTGCCCCCGACGTGGAAAAGGTACGCGCAATATTAAAAAAGAACAATGTCAGCACATCAAACATCACATTTTTCGAATGTGACACCAATGACACATGGGCACGCGACCATGGCTTCATCACCCTACTTGGCAGCAATGTCCCACACTATGTGGATTTCTGCTTCAATGGCTGGGGGCGCAAGTTCGAGGCCACTCTCGACAATGCTATCAATGGCAAGATGTACGATGCCGGCATTGTGAAGGGTGAGTATGAGGACTGTACATCATTTGTCCTTGAAGGCGGCTCAATTGAGAGCGACGGCAAGGGTACTATACTTACAACCAGCCAATGCCTGCTTGCTCCACACCGTAACCAGCCAATGGAGAAGAAGGAGATTGAAAAATGTCTGCTCAACATGCTTCACGCAAAACGTGTGCTGTGGCTCGACTACGGTAATCTGATTGGTGATGATACCGACGGACATGTTGATACAGTCGCACGCCTTGCTCCAAACAATACCATTGTATACATGCAGTGCTGCGACAAGAATGACGAGCAGTACGCAGACCTCTGCGAGATGGAAAAACAGATTGCAGCATTGCGCACAGCCGACGGCGAGCCATACCGCATGCTTGCATTGCCATCACCCTCTCCCATTTTTGATGAGGAGGGCGAGCGCCTACCTGCTACATACGCCAATTTCCTTGTCATCAACGGAGCTGTGCTCTACCCCACATACGCACAGCCCGAGAATGACAAGCAAGCCGCTGAGGTGTTGAAGGCCGCATTCACGGGATTGGAAATCGTAGGCATTGATTGCCGCGCATTGATTAAGCAACATGGCTCATTGCATTGTGTCACAATGCAGTATCCTAAAGGAAAATAAAATTTAAAGACTTGATATGGACACCATTAAAGTAGGAATAATACAGCAAAGTATCGGTACCGATGTTGAAGCGAACAAGAATAAATTGGCTGCCTGCGTACGCGAAGTTGCGGCAAAAGGCGCGCAGTTGGTAGTGTTGCAGGAGTTGCACAACTCGCTCTACTTTTGCCAGGTTGAATCGACCGAGAATTTCTCTTACGCCGAGCCAATCCCCGGTCCATCGACCGAATTCTATGGCAAGTTGGCAGCCGAGTGTGGCGTAGTGCTCGTTACATCACTTTTCGAGGCTCGTGCAAAGGGACTCTACCACAACACTGCTGTCGTTTTCGACAGCGATGGCAGCATGGCCGGCAAATACCGCAAGATGCATATCCCCGATGACCCGGCCTACTATGAGAAGTTCTACTTCACACCAGGTGACATAGGCTTCCGCCCTATAAAGACTTCTATAGGTACACTGGGGGTACAGGTGTGTTGGGATCAGTGGTACCCTGAGGGCGCACGCCTCATGGCACTTCGCGGTGCCGACCTGCTCATCTACCCCACGGCAATCGGCTGGGAAAGCAGCGACACTCCCGAGGAGAAGGCTTGCCAGATTGGTGCTTGGCAGACAGTACAACGTGGTCACGCTGTAGCAAACGGCTTGCCTGTAATTGCGGTGAACCGTTGCGGTCATGAACCCGACCCATCGGGAATGACGGGTGGCATCCAGTTCTGGGGACACAGCTTCATTGCCGGCCCACAGGGTGAGTTCATAGCCGACTTCGGAGAGCAGGAACAGTGCGAGGTGATTGAGGTGAGCATGAAACGCAGCGAGACAGTGCGCCAATGGTGGCCATTCCTGCGCGACCGCCGCATAGAGGAATTCGGTGCGCTTGCCAAGCGTTACTTGGACGAAGAATAGATAATAGCCTCTTTCTAAAAATAGATAAAGCTTAAATTGAACAATTATGAACCTGAAGAAACTCTCTTTGTATGCCAGTTACTTGACTGCGCTTTTAGCTTTGGTGATGTTTTATTTCTTAGTCAAGAATATAGAATCTTACAGTGAACATTGGGACTATATAAAAGATAAATTCCAAATATATGTTTCAATAGCCTCAAATATACTAAATATAGTTTTTGATGTTGTGCTGACATTGTTCTTCTATACATTCTCAAAGAAACTGAAATGAAAATCAGACATACAAAAAGAAGGATGCGCGCATCCTGCTTTTTGTATGTCTCAACATTTGACACTCATCTCCTTTACAATCCATTCGACATCGCGCTGTAGGTCTTGCAAGTCCTGTTCATGTTCCTCCTCCTCGGCCATAATGCGTTTGGCAATATCACAGGTCGTATAATCGACATTGTTACAGTAGGTTGCAATCTCCTCATAGCGTATTATGGCGCAACGCTCTGCAGCTATATTCTGCTTCAAGACGCTCAGCACATCGCAATTGAGCGGTGCGGCATATTTGCAACGTGCAAGTGCGCTCCATTGTGACGGGTCGAGTACGGGAGTACCTTCCAATTGTATGATACGGTCGGCAATCATCTTTGCATGCGCAAATTCTTCCATTGCATGCTCCTCGAACTCACGCTGTACATCGGAACGCATTGCCCCTTCAATAATCTGTGACCCAATCCAATACTGGTAAAAGGCAAGCCACTCCTCGCTCAAAGCTGCATTAAGTTGCCCAATCAATGCCGGCAGGTCAATTCTCTGTCTCAAAATCAAAATACTTTCACGTGCCATAAATTTTCGCTTTATTGGTTATGTAAAGAAAACATCGCTCAATGGCTGTTTGTTCTGAATTTAAGAAACGGAGAAGCAGAAAAGTTCACCTTGGAATAGTTTTGGGAATGGCACCGAAAATTATGGTTATTATTTTAATAATTGTATGTCATAAATTGCATACATTATTTTAATTTTTATTAAATTTGCACTCAAGTAGGACAAAGAAACTGTTTAAAATTTATTTCGAGATTGTTTGAGAATGGTATAAAAGATGCCAAAAACAAACTAAAACAAGCCGAAAGATAATATTAACAGCTTTGGCATCTATTTTATAAGAAATTTAAATAGTTTCTAAATATCAATATATAAGTAAGTATGAAACTTGCTGTTGCCACAAAACCGACGTTTTTCGTTGAGGAAGACAAGATAATCACCCGTCTCTTCGACGAGGGATTGGATTATCTGTTCCTTTACAAGGAGTATGCCCATCCTCAATTCATGGAGCGTCTTTTGAATCTCATTCCAAAGAAATATCACAAAAAAATATATTCATGCAATAACAGACTCATGCAGGAGTACAAGCTTGCCGGCACCCTGTTCCCATTGGGTTCAAACCCTCCCATGGGTAACGAGAAGGGCAAGGTTGTTGGCTATGCCAGCAATTTGAGCCACCTGAAGGAGCTTCGCAAGGTGTACGACATTGTCTGTTTTGGTCCATTGGGCCGCACTTTTCACCAAAGTGCCGAACTCAATGAGATTGGCAAGAAGATGATCAACAAGAACACTTGGGCGTTTGGTAACATCGACGAGGACAACCTTAAGAAACTGACCAAATATGGCTTTGGTGGTGTTATCCTTGACGAGTTGATTTGGGACAATTTCGATTCTTGTCGTTCTACCGACTACACTGAGCTTGTTGACCGCTTCAAACGTGTGAAAAAGGTTGTTGACAAACTATAAGACAAGACAAAAAAATAATAACATAACTAATAACTACTTTATTATGAACAAAACTCCTTATATGGTATTTGCAGGTACAAAGTCACGCTACCTCGCAGAAGAGATTTGCAAGGAATTGGGTTGCGAACTCGGACAGATGAACACTACTTACTTCGCCGATGGTGAGTTTGCCGTGTCTTTCGAAGAGTCAATCCGCGGAAAGGATGTATTCCTCGTACAATCTACATTCCCTAACTCTGACAATCTTATGGAGCTGTTGCTTATGATTGACGCAGCAAAGCGTGCATCGGCAAGCAGCATTGTAGCTGTTATGCCATATTTCGGATGGGCACGTCAGGACCGCAAGGACAAGCCACGTGTTTCAATCGGTGCAAAGCTCGTTGCAAACCTTTTGAGCGTTGCCGGTGTTAGCCGCATTATCACAATGGACTTGCACGCAGACCAGATCCAGGGCTTCTTCGACATTCCAGTTGACCACCTCTACGCTTCAATGGTATTCGTACCATATATCCAGTCACTCAACCTCGAGGATCTCGTAATCGCTACTCCTGACGTTGGTGGTTCAAAGCGTGCAAGCGCATACGCTAAGTGTCTTGGTGTACCCCTCGTACTCTGCCACAAGACACGTGCAAAGGCAAACGTAGTTGATACAATGCAGATTATCGGTGATGTTCAGGGCAAGAACGTTGTATTGGTAGATGACATCGTTGACACAGCCGGTACAATTTCAAAGGCTGCCGACCTTATGATGGAGAACGGTGCGAAGTCAGTTCGCGCAATTGCATCACACTGCATCATGTCAGGTAACGCTTCAGAGCGCGTACGTGAGTCAAAGATGACTGAAATCGTATTCACAAACAGCATTCCTTACACAAAGGGCTGTCCAAAGGTTAAGCAGTTGTCTGTTGCCGGTGGTTTTGCCGAGGCTATCAAGTGCGTACTTGAGAACCAGTCTATCAGTTCACACTACATCTGCTGATAAACATATAAGAATATTTTCTACAAGTCACTGAACAATACGTTCGGTGACTTGTTTTTTGTATATTATCTGAACACTTTATGAAGGGACTGTTTATATTTACGCTCATAACTTTTCTATTCTTTTCATGTACTGAAAAGAAAGAAAACTACTCTATCGTCGGGCACGTGGAGAACTGTAATGGCGTAGATAGTATAATACTTGCTTTTTCATCAAACGGTATTCTTCTTGAACAGGTTTCGCAAAGTCATGTAGAGAATGGGCAGTTTGCCTTTGATGGCCATGTCAATAACTGCAAGATCGCATATATTTGCTATAAAGGCGATGACTGTGATGTCTGCTCAATGTTCTTTTTGGAAAATGGAAAAATGAACATTCTTATAGACAGTACTCAATGTAGTGTCACAGGTACTCCGTTGAACGACCTTAGCAATGAAATAGATGATTCCATTCGTCATTACATCAGCAGACTCGAGGAGATAGAAGAGTTCTATTATTCTGATACAATAAGTGACAGCGAGTTTGCACAGCTGGGTGTTGAGGGGTTCAACCTACAGGAAAACCTTGTCGGCTATCTGCGCAAAACCATACAGGGCAACATAACGAACCTGCTTGGGCTGTACATGCTTGTTGTTTATAATGACTTTTTTACATCAGAAGAACTTAATGAATTGATAGCGCATATACCCTCCTCTTCTATTGACAAGAGTAACAATCCTTTGTATGATATTATAATAGGTGTCGCGCAGGAAAGGAAAGCCTGGGAATAAAAAAGGTAGTGACTAAAAAGCAAATTTAGTAAATGTCCAAACATGCTTTTTAGCCACTACCTAAGGGTGAGTGGTTTTTATATCAATACTGCTCCTTTTCATTGGGGAAGTCGCAAGCCTTCACATCGCTTACATAGCTTCCTACCGCGTCGGTGATAATGGTGTGCAGGTCGGCGTAACGACGCAGGAATTTTGGCTTGAAATCGGCTGTCATGCCAAGCATGTCGGCATAGACGAGAACCTGACCATCCACATTCACGCCGGCGCCAATGCCAATGACAGGGATGTCAATGCTCTTTGCAACCTCCTCGGCAAGTGTTGCAGGAATCTTCTCAAGTACAAGTGCGAAACACCCGGCATCTGCAAGCATTTTTGCGTCGGCCAGCAGCTTTGCAGCCTCAGCCTCGTCCTTTGCACGCACGCCGTATGTGCCGAACTTGTTGATACTCTGTGGCGTCAGACCCAAATGTGCCATGATTGGGACACCTGCATCAAGGATTCTGCGTACAGCCGGTAGAATCTCCTCGCCACCTTCCATCTTTACAGCATCGGCATTTGTCTCCTTCATTATGCGTATTGCGTTCTTCGCTGCTTCATCGGCATTTACCTGGTACGAGCCGAATGGCATATCCACTACAACCAATGCACGTTTTACGCCACGTACCACGCCTTTTGCATAGTAAATCATCTCATCTACCGTGATTGGAAGTGTTGTGGCATTGCCGGCCATAACATTAGATGCAGAATCACCAACCAACAGAGCGTCGATACCCGCTGCATCAAGAATTGAAGCTGTTGTATAATCGTATGCTGTGAGCATGGCAATCTTCTCGCCTTTGCGTTTCATCTCGGCAAAACGCTGTGTTGTCACCTTGCGTGTGTCTTCAACTAAATATTTAGACATAGTCAAATATGTTTAACTGTTCAACAAATCCGGCTCACAGGCCGGTCAAATCAAAATCAGATGCAAAGGTACTATAAAACATTCTAAAGTGCGAACAAAAAGATGAATAAAACTCAAATGTTTTACTAAAGAAAACTTCCATGTACAGTAAAATAAATGTATATTAGCAGAATATTATAAAATTACCCATGAAAATAATCCATACGGCAGATTGGCATCTTGGACAAACCTTTTTTGGATATGAGAGATACTGCGAACACAGGGTATTTCTCAATTGGTTGAGCAATGTCGTCAAGGAAAGAAATATAGACCTCCTGCTCATTGCTGGAGATGTGTTCGACAGCCCTAACCCTTCGGCCGAGGCGCAGAGGATGTTCTACAGTTTCCTCACAAGAATAACAGGTGAGAACAAGGAACTGCAGGTTATAATCACTGCCGGCAACCACGATTCGGCAGCTCGTCTTGAAGCGCCCAATTCGTTGCTCGGAATTTTCAATACAACTGTGTCGGGCGTTGTACATTACAAGGATGGCGAAATTGATTATGACAGGATGATTGTCCCCTTGAAGTGTGGTGGCTGTTGCTTGGCTGTGCCTTATCTGCGTCTTAACGATGTTCCGGTAGCTGAGAATTACAGCGCCGGAGTGGCGTTACTCTATAACGAGCTTTATCGCAGGGCAAAGGAAAAGGGTTACTCGCCTGTGATTGCGATGGGGCATCTGCAGGCATCCGGTGCTATGGTTTCGGTCGATGATTCATCGGAGTATGCAATAATTGGCGGTGAAGAGGGTGTCAATGCAAAATTCGTCAACGATGGCATTGCTTATACAGCCCTTGGTCATCTGCACAGGATGCAACATACACCTGGTCGCGAAAACGTACGTTATTCTGGTGCTCCGTTGCCAATGTCATTTGCCGAAAGCAATAATACACAAAGTGTAACGCAGGTTGTTCTTGACGGCAATAAATGCGATATTGAATTGGTGTATTTTGATGTTCCGGCAAAGATGAGAAGCATTACAGCCGCTTCAACCGATGGAATTGTCAACGCAGTAGCCGGACTTCCCTGTGGCGAGATAAATGACAACTCGCCATACCTTGAAATTAAAGTACTTGTAAAAGCTGTCGATCCAACCCTGCGTCAACAGATTGAGGAGGCACTTGAAGGAAAGTCGGTGCGTTTGGCAAGAGTTGTAGCCATGAGTGCCGCCTCACAGTGTGGAGGAGAGAGCGCACCAATGACCTATGACGATTTCAAGAGTAAGGCTCCTGTTGAGATTATGCAGAACATATACAAGAAGAAAAATAATGGCGAAGCAATGCCGGCTCATCTGCTGGAGAAGTTGAACGAAGTAATAAAGGAGGTGCTCAATGAAAATATTGGCAATCAGGGGATGTAATCTTGCCTCGTTGGATGGTGAGTTCGAGGTCGATTTCCGCACAGAGCCGTTGCGTTCTGTCGGCATATTTGCAATAACCGGAAACACCGGTGCCGGAAAGACAACCATACTCGATGCCATGTGCATAGCATTGTATCGCCGGTCGCCACGTCTCGACAACATAGAAAGAGGTGATGACATTGAACATAAAATAAAGGTTGACGATATAAGAACCATTTTGCGTAAGGGTAAAGGCAAAGGTTATGCCGAGGTCGATTTTCTTGCTGTTGACGGTAATGAATACCGTGTCCGCTGGAGTGTTTTCAGGGCACACAATAAACCTGGTGGCAATTTGCAGAAAGAGATACTGGACCTCACGAACCTTGCTACCGGCGAGCATCGCGCACTCCAGATGAAAGAGCACGAATTTGCGATTCCGGCTCTTGTAGGGCTCGAGTACGAGCAGTTCACCCGTGCAGTCCTGCTTGCACAGGGTAAATTCTCGGCATTCCTGAAGGCAAACGAGAACGAAAAGGCCAAGATGCTTACCACCTTGACAGATACCGGTATATACTGCCGTATCTCAGCCGCCATATTTGCAAAACGTAAAGAGGCTGCACAGGAAATAGAACTGCTTGAAGCAAAACGCAAGGCATTGCAGTTATTGAGTGAGGAGGATATAGCGTCTTATAAGGAGAAGCTAAATCAACTCAATGAGGAGCAGAAACAGAAGAGCAAGCGAATAGAGGTGTTGAAAGTAAAGCAGGATTGGCTCACACGCCTTGCCTTAATCAACAAACAAATAGAACTTGCCGAGAAGCAACTGTCTGATGCCAAAGCGAAACATGCTCAGGCAAAGCCCGAAAAGGAGAAACTTGAACTAATTGACAGCGTTCAGCCAATACGTGACGAGTATATGTCGCTGCGCGAAACAAAGCAACTGAATATCAACAACAGGCAACAGCTCCAATTGCTGGAAAAACTGTTGGAAGAGAAGAATTCCGATTATAGCAAGGCTGTCATGGCTGTTGAAGAGGCTACAGCTAACCAGGAGAAAATAAATGTTGAATACCTGAAAGCACAGCCTTATATAATGGAGGCGTCGCAGCTTGAGAAGCAGCAGATAAGCGACAAAAAACTGCATGACGAACTCGCTTCCGAAGTAAAACGTTGCGGTGATGCATACAACAAATATATTGCAAACATCACAGCTTGCGACAAGCAATTGACAGCCTTGCTTGCAGAACAGAATGAAAAGAGTACATGGCTTGAAAGGCATGCACACTACTCTAACACCATACCAATGATTCCAAGTATCATTCTCAATCTCACCTCAATCTGTGAAGAGATGAAAATGGTGCAGGCAAAGGAAAAATCCCTTTCCCAATATAAGGAATTGCTTGTTGTGCACGAGAAGCATCTTCTTGCTGCACGCAAGAGCGAGGAGGCGCTCAAACATACAATGTCAAGCGAAATAGCTGCCCTTCGTAAAAGACTTGTAGCCGGGGAACCATGCCCTGTGTGTGGCAGCAAGAGCCATGCGGCGGTAGTGATAGCCGCCAATTTGCTCGAGGAAAAGGAACTTGAGAAAGCAAAGGAAGAGAACCGCCGTCTCATTGAACAACTGGAAACAGACACTGCGAACTGCCGAACCGAGATAGAGAAACTACGTTCAACAATTGAGATACACAATGCTTCAATAGCACAGTCAAGGAGTGCGAACCTTTCTTATATGTCGGGGGTGAAGGATGCTGCAGAGTTGCTTCAGGAGAGCAATGCGGCAGCAATGCTCACTACCCTCTCTACGAATTGGAACAGCTATAAGAGCCGTCTGGAAACAATAACAAACGAGCTCACGATATGTACAAATAACAAACAGGCTTATAGTACACATGCCGAAGAGCTTGAAAAGGACCTGCAGAAAAAAAAGGAGAGGATGCAGTTGCTCGAAGAAGATATGGAGAAACGCAACCGTCACCTCGCTTCAATTTTAGGCAGTTGGAAGAGTGCAAATGAGTTACAGCAATATTACAACGATGCCATAGCCAATGCCAACAAACGATTTGTCGATGCAACAAAGAGTAAGGCAGTAGTCGATTCCGAACTCAACAAATTGAAGGGAGAAATTTCGGGTAAGCAACAACAACTTACCGACGATACGGTAAAGCTTGGAATGTTATTGACAAAAGTCAATGAGTTTCTCTCTACACGTGATGACCACATGGAGATGGAGACACTTGATACTCTGCTGCAGATAAGCCACCAGGCCGTTGCATCAATGCGCAGCAACATTGACATGGTTGAAAAGGCTGTGACAACAGCCGAGGCTACCGTCGGTGAACGCAGACAAGTTCTTGCCGACCATAATAAAGCAACAATCAAGCCTGCCGAAGATGAAGATGCCATTTTCATCGACGGAGAACTTTCAATTCTTGAAACTGAATTGAAGGAACTAAACAACCGGCTGACAGAGATAAACGCATTGTTGCTCAAGGACGAAAAGAACCGTGAGGCGTTTGCACAATACAGCGAAGAGTACAATTATAAAATAGAGCAGAAAAGTCATTGGGATGACCTCGACAGCTTGTTTGGCTCAGCTACCGGCGACAAACTTATGAGAGCGGCTCAGGAATACACACTTGAGATTCTGCTGAATGTGGCAAACACGCACTTGGCCGACATGACCAAGCGTTATAAACTCGCACGAATTGGCGATGGTAGTTTGGGTATAAAAGTCATTGACCTTGACATGATGGCCGAGAGCCGTTCTGCCCACTCTCTTTCCGGTGGCGAGACATTCATTGTGTCGCTTGCATTGTCGCTTGCATTGTCATCACTATCCTCGAACCGCATGAGAATTGAATCACTCTTTATAGATGAAGGATTCGGAGCACTAGACAAGAATACCTTGCAGACAGCGTTGATGATGCTTGAAAAGCTACAGAGTCGTGGACTCAAGATAGGCGTCATATCACACCTTACAGAAATGTTGGAGCAAATTCCAGCAAAGGTAAATGTGGTGCGTCTATCACCTGGAAGAAGCCGAATAGAAATAACCGATAATAGAAAATAGGAAAAATAATACAATGAGTGAGAATCTTAATATCTATAGGGCGTCAGCCGGTTCCGGCAAGACATTTACTCTTGCACTTGAATACATTAAACTGCTGATTGCCAACCCCGAATCCTATCGCAGGATTCTTGCCGTGACCTTTACAAACAAAGCCACCGGCGAGATGAAGGAGCGTATATTGGGTAAACTTTATGGCGTGGCCAACGGCCTGGAAAGTGCTGCCGACTATACTGCAAAAATCAAGCAGCAGTTGCCACAATACAGTGATGAACAGATACAGGAGAAAGCCGGAAAGGCACTTGATAATATCCTGCACGACTATGGCCATTTCCGCATACAGACAATCGATGCATTCTTCCAATCTGTCCTTCGCAGCCTTGCCAAGGAACTTGACCTCAACGGCGACATGGAAATTTCACTCGACGGTGAGGAACTGCTCGAGGATGCCGTTGACGCATACATCAAGAAACTAGAACCCGATACCGAGCAGATTGCTCAGGTAGTAAGGTACATTGAGGATAAGATGAGTAGCGGTGCAAAATGGAAAATCGACAGGGAGATAAAGGATTTTGCCAAGAACATTCTGCGCGAGGAGTACCAGCAGCGTGGCGAGGCGTTGCGCGAAGAGATGGAACGCGACAATGGCATGTTGCTGAAGAAATTCTACAACGATGTCAGCGCCGAGAAGAAAGCCATTGAGGCAAAGTCAAAGTTTATCGGAGACGAGTTTTTCAGGCTGGCTCAGGGCTATATGGCAACAGATTTTATTGGTAACGAAAATGGTATTTGGGGTACATTCAAGAAGATGAGTGACGGCGAAATTGTCGAGTGGCCACCCAAAAAGGCTGCACTGGCTTCAACCCCTGCAAAAATATCAGGCACATGCCCCAATGTGGATAAAATAGCCAAATTGATAAACGATGCCCTACCGCTTGCCAAACAGTATGTAAACAGCAAACTCTCGCTCGAGCATTATCACCAGCTTGCAATGCTCAACAACATTGCAAGCACTCTCAAGGAGGAGAATACACGTGAGAACCGCTTCATGCTAGCCGAGACCACACACTTGCTAAGCACCATGCTCGACAAGAGCGCGACATTCATATTTGAGAAGATAGGCACGGAGATTGACCACATTTTCATTGATGAATTCCAGGACACATCGCAACTTCAATGGAGCTGTTTCCAGGTGTTGCTCGAGGAGGTGCTTGCACGCGGCAACTTCAACCTCATTGTAGGCGATGTAAAGCAGTCTATCTACCGTTGGCGCAACAGCGACTGGAAGATTATGAACAATATCGGTAAAGATTTTCGCGATGACCAGATAACTTTCGCCAATCAGGATGTCACAATTGACGGTACTACATACAAATCAACCAACTACCGTAGTGACCGCCGCATTGTTACCTTCAATAACGCTCTTTTCCGTGCTTCGGTCGATAGCATTGCTACAACATACGAGGACTCTGTAGGTAAAGATGGAATTAAGGCTATCAGGGCTGCATACGAGGATGTAGAACAGGCTATTCCACAGCCACAGCCCGGGAAGAAGGAGAAACCATGGCAAGGATATGCCGAGGTGCGTCTGCTGAAGAAGGTACAGCCCGAAGACAAGTTCAATGACCTTGCGATAAAGGAGTTGATGTCAACCCTGCACAGGCTTATTGATGAAGAGAATGTCGCACCGCGCGACATTGCGATATTGCTTCGTACGAAAGAGAAGAAGATTGACCTTGTTGTCGATGCCTTCAACAAGGAGTTCCCCAATGTGAAGATAGTCTCGGACGAGGCATACAAACTCTCTTCATCGCAATACGTAAAGCTTGTAATTGCAGCATTGCGCTACATTGCAACCCCAGAGGACAAGGTGAACATTGCAAACCTTGTAAAACTATATAACAAAGTAACTTCAGGCGGTGGCGAGGCTGCAGTTGGCGAGGATGTCACCACCCTTGTCCCTGCAGGGCTAAGCGAGCAGCTCGAGCGCCTGAAAGGATTGCCGGTGTATGAACTTCTCGAGCAGCTCTTTGCCCTTCTCAATGTAGGCGATTCAAGCGACGAGGAGGCATACGTCTATGCCTTCCTTGACCACGCATCGCAATACATTAACGGCCGCCATGCCGACCTCAATAAGTTCCTATCTGCATGGGACGAAGGTCTCAAGGACAAGTGCGTTCCAGCCGAGAGCGTAAATAGTGTGCGTGTAATGACAATACACAAGTCAAAGGGTCTGGAGTTCCACACCGTAATCTGCCCCTTCTGTGACTGGACACTTACCGGCGACTGGCGAAGCCTTCTATGGTGCAAGCCCAACCAGGCTCCATACAACACCATCAGCCTGCTACCCATTGACTGCAAGAAGGAGACAGGAGAGTCCATATACAAGGACGACTATTACAAGGAGTACCTCTATCAGATTGTTGACAATCTGAATATCCTTTATGTTGCCACCACCCGTGCGAAGAGCAATCTCATAATGTTCAGTGACAACACGGCAAAAAGGGCTAACAAAGTATCAGACCTGCTTAACAAGGTAACCCCGACCCTTGCGATTGATGGTTGTGTCTATGATGATAGCGAGGGCGTGCTGCGCTATGGAAGCATTGTGCCAAGCGAGGATAAGAGCAAGAAGGACGAGAAGAAGGCCGACAATCCATTTGAGGAGAAACCTCGCGTGGAGATCCAGCCTTTCAGTTACTATGACAGCAGGATCGAGTTCCGCCAGTCGCGTGAACTTGCCCGTTTCTTGGCGCCTGAGAGCAGCAAGCAGCAGGAGGATTATATTCTCGAGGGTGAGCTCATGCACCTTGTGCTTTCCGAAATTGAGAAAAAGAGCGACCTTGAGAATGCGCTCAAAAAGACCCTCTTGCTCAAAGGACTCATTGCTACCGAAAAACAGTATGACAAGATAAAGGGAATCATGCAAAGGGCTCTTGACAACCCCAAGGCTCAGGAGTGGTTCAATGGAACCTACAAACTCTTCAACGAACGTGCCATACTGGTTGCCAATGAGAAGGAGAAGAGCCGTCGCCCCGACCGCGTAATGATAAAGGGACATACTGCAATTGTAGTAGATTACAAGTTTGCGCGCGAAAGGGATGAACACGATACTCAGGTAAGACACTACATGGATTTGCTTAGGGAAATTGGCTACAAGAATGTGAGAGGCTATCTGTGGTATGTATATAAGAATGAAATAAAGGAGATATAATAAAATATGACACCATTTCTAAAACTCGTTGCCAACGATGTCTATAAAAGGTTCAATGGTCATCTCGAGGATGTAGCCATTGTGTTCCCCAACAAGAGAGCCGGGCTGTTCTTCAACAGCTACCTGCTCGAATGTAACAATAACGCCCCGTTGTGGAGTCCCAGATATATGAGCGTGGAAGATTTGTTCCAGGAGAACAGTGACCTTGCAGTTGGTGACCCCATTCTGCTTGTGAGCAAGCTCTACAAGGTATATCTTGACTCAATGTGTGGTGAAAGTGCTACAGAGTGCGAGAAAAGTGCCGAGTCGCTCGATAGTTTCTACTATTGGGGCGAGATGCTTATAAAGGACTTTGACGACGTTGACAAGCACCTTGCAAATGCCAGGCAACTGTTTGCCAACATAAAGGAACTGCGTGAGATTGGCACAGCAAAGGACACCCTTGATGAGCAGCAAGTAAAGTCCATTTCACGTTTCTTCGAGAACTTCAAACCCGAGGCAAACGGCAGGATTGAAGGCAAGTTCCAGAAGATTTGGGAACGACTGTTCACCGTCTATAACAATTTCAGGGAGACACTCCGCCAGTCCGGGATAGCCTACGAAGGTATGCTCTACCGCGATGTCATTGAAAGCGGCAAGGAGATTGTACTGAACTATAACAATTACATATTTGTCGGTTTCAGTGCACTCAACGAGGTCGAGACCCGTATGTTCGACTACATAAATAAACAGGGTAAGGCTCTCTTCTATTGGGACTATGACAATTTCTACATCAATGATCATACCCAGGAAGCCGGTTACTTCATGCGCAAGAATATTGCCAAGTTCCCCGGTGTCTTTGACAAGGAGATGTTCAACAACCTGCGCACCGACAAGAAGGTTACAGTTGTCGAGACTGTCAATGACAGCAGTTCTGTGCGTTATGTATCAACATGGCTGGGCGATAACCTGACCGAAAACGCTGTTGATACCGCAATTGTGCTCTGCGATGAAACCATGCTCGAGCCCACGCTCCACACAATACCCGAAAAAGCCAACGGACACACCATAAACCAGATGAATGTGACAATGGGATTCCCAATAACCCATACCCCGGTGTTCGGCCTTGTAAAACAGTTGGTTGACTTGCAGACACGTGGCTGGAGTGAGAAACAACAAAGCTTTGCAATGTCATTTGTGTGCGAGGTTCTCAAGCATCCTTATGTAGTGCAGGGAAGTCCAAAGAGTCTCGACTTGCGCAATAAACTCATCAGCGAGAAGATATTCTTCCCAAGTGATCAAGTGCTGCACCAGGATGAATTCCTTGCATCGCTGTTCACCCGCAAGGCCGACAACAAGGAGTGGCTCGAAGAGATGAGCCGCATCATTTACGGCATTGCCCTCTCACAGAACAACAAAGAGGAAGCCACACTCTATGATCAGCTTTTTGTAGAGGCAATCATGAAAGTATATACCCAATGCCAGCGGCTTGTGCACCTGCTTGAGAGCGACGATCTTGATATGCAACAAGCCACAATCGGCAAGCTGCTTGTCAGAATGCTTTCGTCGCAGCGACTTCCATTCCATGGCGAGCCCGTTGTGGGATTGCAGATAATGGGATTGCTCGAGACCCGCAACCTCGATTTCAAGAATGTCATACTGCTTGGAGTGAACGAGGGCAACCTGCCAAAGAACAGCGGCGAGGGGTCATACATTCCCTACAACTTGCGCAAGGCATTCGGGCTGACATTGAGCGAGCACCGTGACTCAATCTATTCCTATTACTTCTACCGTCTCTTGCAAAGAGCCGAGAAGGTGACACTTGTCTATAACAGTTCGTCCGACAGCAAGACACGCGGCGAGTGCTCGCGTTACATCCTGCAGCTGCTTGGCAACCGGCTCTACGACATTGAGCGCATAGCACTCAGCTCACAGCAGAGCACCACCCCAATCGAAGTAAAGGAACAGCCAAAGAACCAGGAGATGATTGAGATACTACGCAGCAGGTTCGACACCGCCTTCAACGACAAGGCCGGCACATTGACACCATCGGCAATAAACAAGTACATCGACTGCGGGCTGCGTTTCTTCTATTACTATGTGATGAAGATGAAACCACTTGAGGAGGTTGATGAGGATTTCAAGGACAACGACTTCGGAACAGTGTTCCACAAGGCCGCCGAGAACCTGTACGAGAAGATAATTACAAAAGCCAACACTACCATGGTGACAGCATCGGCTCTACAGCATTACATAGACAATCCCGGTTTGCTTTACGAATTCATAGACAATGCCTTCAAGACCGAGTTCTTCAAGAACAACACTCCGGTGTATAATGGTGAGCAATACATCAAGCGTGGTGTAATGCACCATTTCCTGTTGCGTCTTGTGAAGATGGATGCCGCATATGCACCATTCCAGTATGTAGGCAGTGAGGCGAAAATTGAGATGCCATGCTGTTTCGTGAGTGGTGGCAATGAAATCAGCGTAAGGCTCGGAGGTATTATCGACCGTGTCGATAGCAAGGGAGAGACTGTCAATGTTGCCGACTACAAGACCGGTGGTGGCGAAAAAGAAGACGGCAATATGTCGCTCGATGATATTTTTGCCCACAAGAAAAAGGCAGCAGGCTATCACTTGCAGGCATTCCTCTACTCTATTGCACTGAGGAATGCACTCATGGACAGTTCATACAATGGATGTGATTGGGTGAAGAAAATAACCTCGCCCGACGCAAGAAAAATCTCGCCACAGTTGTTGTACGTACATCACAAGGATGACGCCTCGCGAGCAGAGTATGTTGTTAAAATGGAGAAGAAACCTGTTGAAGACATATCAGTGCTTGAAACCGAGTACATGAGCAGAATGAAACCCCTGCTTGCCGAGATATTCGATATTGACAAGCCATTTGTCCCTGCTACCGACACCAAGAAGTGCGAGTATTGCGATTACAAGGAGATTTGTGGAAAATAAGATATTGTTTTTAATCTTTTTTAACACAATACTTAAAACCAAACGCTTTTTTGAACTGTTATATATATGTGTTTTTCATAGTAATAGATTCAAAAACGGAATTCCTGCCTGCGAAGGTCGGAACCCGGCGGACAAAAGCGTTTGTCTGAAAAAGAAAGTCACGCCGTTCCCCTAAGGCGTGACTTTTTATCAATGAGCATCCTCTATCCCATCTCTCCTGTCAGGTAAGCCCTGGTGCGTTCATCAGCAGGAGCAGAGAACATAGTCTCCGTGTCACCACACTCTACGAGTTCACCCAGATACATGAACATTGATTTTGAGGAGATGCGCCTCGCCTGTCCCATATTATGGGTAACGATAAGTATTGTGACCTCTTTCTTCAATTCCAACAGTAGTTCTTCAATATGCTTTGTTGCTATTGGATCAAGAGCCGATGTAGGTTCATCCATCAGCAGAACGTCAGGTTTCATTGCCAATGCACGCGCTATACACAAACGTTGCTGCTGACCGACCGAAAGGAATGTTCCTTTCTTGTTGAGCACATCCTTTACCTCATCCCATAAAGCGACGCTCCTTAGACAACGCTCAACGGTCGCATCCTTTTCAGCTTTCGAGAGTCTGATGCCATTAAGTGCATATCCCGATAGAACATTGTCATATATGCTCATTGTTGGGAAAGGCGTAGGGCGTTGAAATACCATACCTACCCGTCGACGCACATCAATAGGGTGCATTGAGAGTATATTTTCGCCATTCAGCAGAATTTCCCCATCTACCCTGATGTTTGGATAGAGGCTGTGCATGAGGTTCGCAGCACGTAGGAGAGTCGATTTTCCACAACCGGAAGGCCCCATTATAGCTGTAATTGTATTGCGTTCGATGATCGCCGACACATACTTCACTGCCATCGTCTGCTTAGTATATGATACACAAGTATTTTTGAACTCTAATATAGGTTTTACTGTTTCCATTTCTTTGCAATATATTTAGCTGTAAGATTCAATGTAAGAACAAATAATAAAAGGAAGAGTGATGCTCCCCAAATCAAATCCTGGAGATTCGGGTCATTAAAGAACTCCCAGATGAGCAGAGGGACAGCAGAGATAGGTTTATCAACAGACCAACGGATAAGAGAACAGCCGAGAGCCGTAAACATCAGAGGGGCGGTTTCGCCGATGACACGGGAGATTGCAAGCAATACACCGGTGAATATACCACCGAAGGCTGTGGGCAACTGTACTTTAAGCATTACTCTCGCCTTGTTGCCACCAAGAGCCAATCCGGCCTCTTTCAATGATGACGGCAGAATTTTCAGCGTCTCCTCGGTAGAGCGAATAATGAGCGGAAGCATCATAATGCAGAGAGCTACACTACCGGCAATGGCAGAATACCCCTTCATTGGAACAACGACCCATACATAGGTTATGATTCCGATAATGACAGACGGAGTTCCCTGCAACAGGTCAGTAATGTAACTTACACAACGGGCAAAACAACTCTTGCTGTTTTCGGCAAGGTATGCCCCACATAGAATTCCGGTCGGTACTGCAACCGCTATGGCCATACCTAACATAATTAAAGTACCAATAATACCGTTAGCTATACCACCAGGTATTGGCTCCCCTGCCTCAACCGCTTTCATAGCTTTATATGCGGTAGGTGTAGGTTCGGTAAAGAAAGACCATGACAGCTGGTCAAATCCCCGCATCAGCACCTCACCCAGAATCGCAAGCAACGGCACTGCAGTGAGCGCTGCAAACAGACATACACCCCATAACATGACCTTATCTTTGGCCAATCTTTTTCTAGTATTCAGTTTCATCATAAATCAAGCAATTCTCGCGCGTTTAATCATTATCTTGCCAATCATGTTAATGATGGCAGTAATAAGGAACAAAATAAGTCCAATGGCTATCAATGACGACAGACGCAATCCATCGGCCTCACCGAACTGGTTGGCAATTATTGATGCCATTGAGTTACCTGTAGAGGTAATAGAATCGGGAATATTATTTGTATTGCCGATGAGCATCGTTACGGTCATTGTCTCGCCCAATGCGCGACCTATCGCTAACACATAGGATGAAAATATGCCTGAACCTGCAACAGGGAATACCACCTTACCGATAACCTCGGCACGAGTAGCACCCAAGCTGTACGCACCCTCTTTCAAATCATTTGGGACCATCTTAATAAATTCTGCGCTCAACGATGCAGCATAGGGCACTATCATTATGGCCAGTACCAATGACGCAGTGAGTACTCCCGAACCTTGCGGTGAAATATTCAAGTCCATGATAATAGGACGTAGTGTATAAAAGCCCCACAGACCATATATTATCGAAGGGATACCAGCCAACAGATCTATTACGGTGCCCAGAATTCCTGCCATTTTGCCACCCTTGAAATATTCACCGATAAAAAGAGCGACAGGCAACGAAAATGGAATACAGAACAACAGAGCCAGCAATGTGGTCATTAGTGTACCTGTGATGAATGGCAATGCTCCGTACGACTCCGCCCCCTCGGTGTAACTCCAATCGGACGAGGTGAGAAAATTCAGGAATCCGAAATGTTCAAAAGCACCGTAAGCATCAGTAACGAGGGCGTAAACAACGCCCCCGCATATTATCGGCATAACCAATGCCGATATGAACAATATTATTCTATATATTTTATCACTCATAAAACCGGCTTATTGCAATACTGCCACTCCGTTGTAGGTAACACTCTTCAGGTTCTCCAGGGTCAGTTCTTTTGCCTTTACAGGAAGCGGAGCATAGTGAACTTCAGATGTAATGTTCTGTGCATCGTCCGAGAGAATATATTTCATAAGTTCAAGTGTTGCTATAGCCTTTTCCTTGCTGCGGTCGGAGTAATTCTGTTCCTTGTAGATGATCATCCATGTGAAGGTTGAGATTGGATAGGCACTGACAGCATCGGAATTTGTAATTGAGCAACGGGTATCCGCCGGAATCTCACCCGACGCAGCAGCAGAAATACTTGCTGCAGTAGGTTCAACAAACTCACCACGCTGGTTCTGAATTCTTGCGTATGGAACCTTCTGCGCAAATGCATACTCCGAGCCAAGATAACCAATCGTGTTCTTTGTCTGCTTGATTACGCCTGCAACACCTGGGTTGCCCTTTGCAGCCTGTCCCGAAGGGAAGTTTACAGACTTGCCGGCACCGTACTTCTCTTTCCACATAGGACTCACCTTTGCCAAGTAGTCTGTAAATACGAATGTGGTACCCGAGCCGTCCGAGCGGAATACAGGGATAATAGCCTCGGCAGGAAGGTTGACACCAGGATTGAGCTTGACCAATCGTTCATCGTTCCACATTTTTATATTACCGGCAAAAATATCAGCAATAACCTCACCAGAGAGTTTCAGTTCCTTTATCCCTTCAAGATTATACGCCAGGACAACAGCACCCAGACATGTAGGTACATGAACAACTGGACTCATATTTGCCATCTCCTTATCAGTAAGATATGCATCACTTGCTGCAAAATCCACAATCTTATCGCGTAAGTTTCGTACACCGCCACCTGAACCTATTCCACCATATGCCACTACACTGCCATTAGTCTCGGCAAACTTCTCGAATATCACATTGTATAAAGGTACGGGAAATGTAGCACCTGCTCCCGAAAGTTCCTGACCTTTTTTATCATTATCACCACAAGACACTGTTGCAACAGCAAGTACAAGTGTCATTATTGAAGAAAATATCTTTTTCATAGTTACAATTATATTGAGAAACTGTTTGAATTTCTTGTAAAAAACATATCAAACAAAATGCAAAATAGATTTCAAACAGTTTCTTCTATTTTATTGAATTAAAATTTAAAGTCCAAAGTAGCAATTTATGTATGCGCTGTAACCGTTATTGGCACCATCAGCCTTGGGCAGCTTCACTCTCACATTGGGAGCGATCTTCACGTATTTGCCCAATTTGAACTGCGCACCAAGAATGGCAGTTCTCTCATCCTTTGTAATATTCCAGTTATTGTTTGAGTAGAGGTCATCAAAACGGGCATAGACATCGGCATACTTTGCCAAGTTAACAGAACCGAACACCGAATAACCGAACTGGTCGCAACCTGCTTTGTGTGAAGCGTTGAGCATATGGTTATACTCTGCTCCCAGAGTGAAATTCTTGCACTTGTAGCCAATAAAACCAGCCATATTCACTGTTCCGGCCTTGCCCTCTTCACCGCTGTCGTTAAAGCCTCCGTACAAACGTATCTGAAAGCCATCTACCGGTGTGAATGTCGCACCCATTCCATAGTTCAAGCCGCAGTTCTTCTGAATTTTCTTATACCCCTCACCATTGACTATGATAGCATCCAATGATACCCAATCTGCAAATTTGTAAGAAGCAGAAAGACCCAAATCGGCACTGTTTCCAAACTTGTACTGGTCCTGGAAGGATTTCATGATGTAACGATAACCCCAAAATTTTTCCTGGAAATTGAACTGTGTGGTCGAGATAAGGCCTCCATTCAAGGTCAAGTTTCCTTTTTTCCAGGATACTATCGCATTCTTAATGTAGGCTATACGTTGATAATCTTCGACACTATTAGACTTGCCAATATCCATAACACCTTTTACTGAAAGACCATTGCCGAATTTGTACTCATAGCCCAAGTAGCTTCGTTCCAATTCAAATCCAAGGTCATTGTTGTTCTCTCCAAAACCGGTGTGGAAATTACCGAACACCTGTACAATTGCCTTTCCTTTAGGTTCTTCAACATTCGTATCCTGCGCCTGGGCAGTGATACCGATACAAGTCAACAGACTTGCCAAAACAAAATTCATTTTCATAGTTTAGTTCATTTGATTTCATCTATGCAAAGGGGTATGCAAACTTTTGAGATATGCTAGCCTTCACTCAAAACAGAAGCACCTCCCGTGCAACTTTTTCTATGGCAAAAGTATCGGGAGTAAGTTTCATAAATATTACAAAGTTGTTAGAGATGAGTTAAGAAGTTGTTTAGAAGCTGTTATGGGATAAAAAGATCATGCTGTTCAATTAAGAACGACACGATATCCGGAATATGAAATATGTTTTGAAGATGACGGTTGCGGTGTTGAAGAGAAACAATTGTCACGCCTGTTCGAGAGATTCTACCGCGTAGACAAGGGGCGTTCACGCCGCATGGGTGGCACAGGTCTTGGACTTGCGATTGTAAAACATGCAGTTCAGTTCCATGGTGGCACTATTGCAGCAACAAACCGTCCTGGTGGTGGCTTGAAATTTGATTTCACTCTTAGGAAACAAGAGACAGCCAACCAATGACAAGTAATAAATCAGCTATTACTCAGCAACCACCCTCATTATACACTCCTTGCAATCGAATGCAAGGCGGAACTTGCGGCCGTCGCCCGAGACAATGTAGAAAGGTTCCTTATATGGCGATGGCTTGCCGTTCTTGCTGCACCAACCGAAACTGTACTTTATGCAATGCTTGCAGAACATCACCGTTGCACCATCCTTGCCCTCGAGTTCAAATGCCGGCTGCACATCGGTAACCTTGTGCAGGTTATAGAATTTCCTTGCATAACTGTTCGAAACATTGCCTTTATAGTCGAGCGCAGTTGCAACATACGCCACATCACCCTCCTTCAATCTCATGTCGGTGCGCACAACAGCAGCACGCCTCTCTTTCAGCAACAAATCGCACAAGGTGCGGCGCATCTCTGATAATAATGACGATGGTACGAACCAATCGTTTGAGAGTTCCACATCAACTGCTGTAACCTCAAACGGTGTGTTTCCCCACTTGCCAAGCTGGGTTATGATGTTGTCGCGCTGCGATGAACGCGCAACCTCTTTCTTGAACGGCATCTCAATGCAATGCTCCACTCCACTCTCATCGGTAGCTTGCAGGCTGAACCCGAACGCACTGTCGCTGAAACGCAACGAAACGGCAATGCGGCGCGGAGAATCGGGGCGCGAGAGCTGGCGCTCAAAGTCGCAGTCGTAGTTACGGTACAGTTCATCGCCGCTCTCAATGCGTGGCATTGTCTGCGGATATATCCTATTACCCTCGACCTTGTTTATGCGGAAACCCTGCAGCTTGCCATTCTGCCCTACAAAGCATGCACCGTCGCCGTTGTTGAATTCACCACCTACAACCGTGAAATAGTTGCGAGACACGAACTTGACACGGCCAATGTATTCACCTTTTGACTTGGGGCTCTCGAAAGAGGTTATGCCATCCTTTGAACCATGCAACATATAATCGGTAAAACCACGGTTGAAGCTTTTTTCGGGTGCAGGTGTGAATAATGGATAGCATTTACCATCCGATGCGCGTACATACTCCTTGCGCTTTGCAAACACAGCATCAAGTCTTTCGCGGTAATAGGCTGTTATATTCTTTACATATGAAGCATCCTTCAAGCGTCCTTCAATCTTGAACGATGTAACGCCGGCATCGAGCATCTCCTCAATGGAGGCCGAACGGTTCATGTCCTTGAGCGACAAGAGGTGTCGGCCACTGTCAATAATCTTGCCATCGGCATCCTGCAAATCGAATTCCAGACGGCAGAACTGTGCACAAGCACCACGGTTGGCACTGCGCCCATAGCAATGCTGCGAGGCATAGCACTGGCCGCTGTAGCTCACGCACAGCGCACCATGCACAAAGACCTCAAGTTCGGTCTGTGGTACCGCTGTGTGTATCTCCCTTATCTGCTCCAGTGTCAGCTCACGCGCAAGCACCACACGGGGAAAACCAATTGCAGAGAGGAACTTCACCTTCTCCACGGTGCGGTTATCCATCTGCGTGCTTGCATGCAGTGGAATGGGTGGAATGTCCATTCCCGGGAGTCCCATGTCCTGTACAATAAGCGCATCCACGCCGGCATCGTAGAGTTCCTTTACAAGTTGCTCTACCTCAGGTACCTCCTCGTCATATATTATGGTGTTCAGCGTCACATAGACCTTCACGCCAAAGATGTGGGCATAATCGACCAGGCGAGCAATATCCTCTACCGAATTGCCGGCAGCCTGTCGAGCACCAAAACGCGCAGCGCCAATGTACACCGCATCGGCACCATGGTTTATTGCAGCAATACCGGTTTCATAATCCTTTGCCGGAGCAAGGAGTTCTATCTTGCGTGGAGTCTGTGACATCTTTATCCTAATTTCTATTACCCTGCAAATTTAGTTCAAAAAATGCAGAATAACAGAATGTTTATACAATAAGATATCAACGTCAGGGATTGAGGGGGACTTTTCCATTTATTCCTCTTCGGGTACTTCTTCAAGGAATTTGTCTACAAATTTCTTTTCTATCTTTTTATAAGTGTTTACCACACCGTTCTCAATTTTTTTGTATGTGTTCACCACTCCATTTTCTATGGCCTTGTATGCACCAACGGTACCGTTTTCAATGCTCTTGTATGTATCGACAACCGCATTCCCAATAGTTCTGTTGCTTTCTGCCACCCCACTTTCTATCTCCCTGTAGGTTTCCTTTAGAGCACCATTGTTTTTACCACTCTTTTTAGTCTTCAATCTGTACTTTGTCATACTGATACCTATTTTTAATTATTTGCCTGTTTTCCATTGCAAAGGTAAATATTAAAAGATAGGGTAAGTTTGAGATTTTTCCTTTACATTGGTATAAATTTCCGAATATTTGTGTAAAACAAGTTTTTCCACATAGAAAAATTGTTATATTTGTAACAAATACCCGAAATAAATGATGATAAATACAACTATAAATGAATACCGGATTGGTGATGATGTCATATTGATTGGTGATGCCGGTGCGGAAAGAGCAAGCAGATACATTGGTCATCCATTCAAAATTGAAGAATCAATAACCATCATATATGACCAAGGCGAGGTTGTGTTCAATATCAACATGCAACAATACCATATTAAAGCACCGGCAGCGGTTGTTGTAATGACAGGACAGACGTGTGAACTGGTAAGCTACTCAAATGATTTGAGAAACAGAGCCATTGCAATGTCCCGGTTCTTCACGGACAATATGTTTGAAAACCTTGCAAGCAAGTCGCAAGGGATAATTGCTTCATTATTAGGAAATCCGATACTTGGTGATGAAAATGATATCTATGTTTTCAACCAATATTACGAATTGCTGCGGAATATTGCAAAATCACCTCTTTCCGATTTCAAGATTGAAGCGGCGCGACATCTTACACTTGCTATGTTCTATGGATATTCGTACACAAAGCACCAAGTATCTAACAATCTCAAAGGAACTGATAGACAAATTGAAATTTATACCTCTTTTTTGAATGTGCTGAATGCGAATTTCAAAAGAGAAAGAGAAGTGCGTTTTTACGCTGATAGACTATGTGTGACCGCAAAACACCTCTCTCAAGTTGTCAAGGATATCACAGGAAGAACTGCTTTGGATATAATTGAGGAGTATGTCATAACAGAAAGCAAGGCATTATTGCTTTCAACAAGCATGTCAATCCAGCAAATCAGTGATAATTTGAATTTTCCTTCCCAATCAGTTTTTGGGAAATATTTCAAGAGGATAACAGGTGTGCCGGCAAGCGAATACCGCAAGAATAAAAGTCGGTTTTTAACCCCACAACGGTTTGAACGATGAAAAAAATTGGCAATAATATCTTTTTAAAAATATAATACTCAATTGCTTGTTATATTTTATAGCTTTTACATAATTTCGCAACTGTAGGAACTAGAATGAGTTCGAAACCGGCACACACATCGGAATCCATATGGAACCGAAGAAAAGGTAACATGTAAGACACTTTCACCTTTTAACGTGTAAATTATAATTTGTTTTTCATTGCCACAATGTTTTTTTTTATTAAATTTGCTTCGTGGAAAAATTAGTTAAGAACATAACAAGACTCATAGCACATCACAATTGTGTTATTTTGCCAGGTGTGGGTGCTTTCCTTGCACACAAGGTTCCTGCTTGCTACAATGCTGCAGAGAAGATTTTCATGCCACCGCATCGTTCACTCGGCTTCAACCCACAGGTTGTTGTCGATGATGCATTGTTGTTGTCGGAGTATATGAACAGCGGCAAGTTGTCATACGAAGAGGCAGCCACTTCCCTCTCAAAGGACATTGACACACTGCGTTCGAACCTTTCGGCAACCGGCGCCGTTTGCTTTGGCGAATTAGGTACATTTACCATGGACATTGAGGGCAAGATCTATTTTGCACCCAATGAGAATGGTATTGATGACCCATACAATTATGGTTTTGAGCCTTTGGCAATTGCTCCACTTAGCGAGCTCAAGAAGAAAGATATTGTCATCAAGCGCAGCAATGTAAAGAAATACATTTCGGCTGTTGCTGCAGTCATTATACTTGCATTTGTGCTTGTTCCTTTCGGCAAGAAGATCTACAACAGCGACAACCAGATGTCGATTGCCGGTTTTGTGTCAACTGAAAATGTTTCAAAGCCTGCAGCAAAGACAGTTGAGACTGTAACAGTTGTTGCCCAAGAGGTATATGATTGCGAAATTGCCCCTGTTGCAGAGACTGTTACTCCTGCAATTAACACAAATGAAGTTACCGTTGCCGAACCTGCAGTTAGTGAAATGCCTGCAAGCAATGAGAAACATTCAATAATTGTTGCAAGTACACCCAATGCCAAGAATGCACAGCTTGCAATTACCGAGTTGTCAAGAAAGATGAAGGCCGACTACACTGTTGTCGAGGGTGACAGGAGACATCGCATTGCAATTGAGACCTATGACAACGCCGATGATGCAAACTTGGCGTTGGAGCGCATACAGCAGACATTCCCCGATGCTTGGATCTATGTGCATTAAGAACAGGTTTTAAATTCCTTTATAAGATTTTATTATGAGCAAGATTATATGCCCAAAATGTGACCATGCCATAGATTTCGATGCAAGCGGCTACAAGGAGGGACAGTCGTTGGTTTTTGAGTGCGAGCACTGCCGCAAGAGTTTCACCGTAAGAATAGGCGAAAACGACGAGGATATTGAAACCGAGGATTTCGGGCACATTGTTGTCATTGAGAACGCTTTCTGCTACAAGCAGGTAATTCCCCTTCACGAGGGTGACAACATGTTTGGCCGCTACAACAAGGGAACTGTGATTTCAAATCCCATTGAGACAAGCGACCCCAGCATGGATCGCCGTCATTGCATAATCAATGTAAAGCGTGACTATTCGGGCTACTTGACTTATACTGTGCGCGACAACCAGAGCGTGACCGGTACTTTCGTGATGAACCGCATCCTGGGCAACCGTGAGCGTCTGCTTGTTGAGGACGGCGCGATAATCACTCTTGGCGCAACGACGCTTATTTTGCACACAGCAGACAGCGAAGAATAAGAAAATAACACAAGTATTAAAATAGTCAAGGCAACCCTAGGGTTGCCTTGACTATTTTAATATGCATAAGCAAAAAACGAAATCATCGGTATTGCCACGAATGTAGCATACATTGCCACAAGCATCAGATATACGTCCCCAACAAGATAGCCGGTTCTTGTGTATTGGTCCGAAATCCAATCGCGATGCGCATTGCTTCTCTGCCGTTTCTGCACAAAAATGTATAGCTTATGAACACACCACCCGACTGTAATTCCGGTGAAGGTTCCTGCAATGATGTCGCCGGGATAATGAACACCCAAATAAATACGTGTAAAGGCATTCATCGAAGCCCAGATAATAAGCGAAATTGTCAACGCCTTGTTCTTTATGAGCAATATCAGGAACGTTGCAATGCCAAACGAGTTTGCAGCATGGCTTGATGTAAAGCCATAGTCACCACCTCGTATATCATCGGTAACATCAACAATGTACATGAGCAATGGATCATTTGTAGGGCGCCATCGCTCAAAGAATGGTTTACATATTCCTGAGGATATGGTATCTGTCAATCCCACAACAACTCCAATAAACAGCAACAATGTAAAGAAGTTCTTCAGGGTATTGTTCTTTACAAGTACATAGACCAACATCAGGATAAGAGGTATCCATATCCACATTGTTGTATATACCTTCATGCATCCATCCCAAAAGATAGAGTCGCTGCCGTTTAATGTGAGCAGAAGGTCCTTGTCAAGTTCTGATATTGTGCTTATGTCCATTTTGTGTTGTGTGTATTGTGTGTGCGTGTTGCTGTTTGAATGTCAGCGTGTTCAAATCCGTTCAAGCGAGATGACTTTCACCCACCCTACGACTCTATTTCCGTTGTCGGCTTCTATCTTAACCCAATCCTTGACTTCATCCACAACGTTGACCTTCAAGCCTTCATGTATCTCCGTAAGTTCTGTACCTGAGTCATTGGGCGAACTTCTGATAATCACCATCTCGTCCATAACAATAGCCTCGGCCAAGCCGTCACTGCTGTCAAGGCTATAAGCCGAAAGGTTTGCAAGCACAGTTATGACAAAACATGGAATTGCTATGCCTAGTGATGTTACGCGAGAATGGTTCCTGAAGAACATGAAGAACAGTGCTACAAGCATGCCAATAAATGTAATTACACCTATGACACCCCATGCGTCCTTTGAAAAGAGACTGGCAAAACTATTCCACCAATTTTTATAAAAGGGCACTTCATCCTGTGGAATCTTGTCTGCAATATTGCTCTGGGCAATCTGTAGATTGAATTTCGCATCCTTGTCATTGGCATCAATTCTTAGTGCACGCTCATAGTTAAGGATAGCCTTGCCAAGTTCATTTATGCGGAAATAGGCATTTCCAAGGTTGTAATAGAGCGGCAGGCTTCCACCCTGCTCTGCAATTACGGTTTCATAGATATTTATGGCCTCGGTATATTTTGCATATCGGGCATCATTGTCATTCTTGATAGATTCGGCATAAGCATACGCATCATCGCCCTGCTTCTTTGTATTCTGTGCCATGGCTGCAAAAGGCATGGCAACCAGCAGGCATATATATATAAATCCTTTCATAATCAATACAATATATTATTTCTTGATTGAGTTCTCCATTTTACCTATGACATCAAGTGCCAACTTATAGACTTTCTCCATTGTCGCACCGGCATCACCAGGAGCATAACGTGCGAATTCACAATCATTCAACAGCATCATCAAATCATCGACAACAGTTCCGTCACATTCCCTTCTTGTCAATTCGCTCGAGATGTTCTCCTTGGACAACTTTGAGAGAGGAATGTTCAGTTTGTCACTCATGTATCCCCAAACAGCTTTCAACACCTCGTCATAGAACTCATTCTTGCGGTTCTCGCGCAGCAGAACCTTGGCATTCTTGAGACGACGTCCGGCAACAGAATTGGCTTTCTTTGTCTTTACAAGTGTCAGATTTGAATTCTCCTTAATGTGTCGGCGATAAACAACAGCAGCAACTACATATATGATACATGGAATTGCATACAGGAGATAATATAGAGACGATGCATAGAATCTTCCATCGGAATTCCTGTTGTTGTCCAATCTGATATAGCGTATATCATTTGATATTATCTTGCCGTCCTCCTTAACTATATAATTACCGGATATTGCTGTCTGGGATGTACCCTTCTCAACCTCAATGCTGTAGCTTTCGCTTTCGACAGACTTGTACTGGTCAGTAGCTGTATCAAAATAGACGAATTTTGTTGCAGGTATTGTATATGTGCCGGCAGTACGTGGTGTAACGACATATTCATACACTCTTTCCCCGGCAAAGCCCTTTGTGGTAAGCCTGAAGTTGTTGGTTATGATTGGATCATATACCTCAAACTCTGAAGGAAAATCAACAACGGGGTCGCCCATCAGTTTCATATTGCCATCACCCTTTACTGTTACCTTCAAGGTGAACTCCTCGTTCGATTTCAGCTTTTCGGTGTTGATGGTGCTATTGACCGTAAAGTGACCTACGGCACCTGAGAAGCCGACAGGTTTCCCGGCTGGGAGTTTCTCGACATCAATCACAATCTTGTTCGATTTGAGTTTCTTTCTTACCTCGACATAGGTGGAACCGCCATTGAACATCATCTCAAATGGATCCATTGTCTGACGGGTTTGCACAGCGACAACCGCTTCATAATCCATTGCCGGTATTTCCAACTTGCCGGTTTCTTGTGGAAACAACACAAATTGACGCCAAACAAGTGTGTTATAGTTACGGCCGTTGTAATGTTCTAGTTCAAATGGTCGTTGTGGGGAGAGTTCAATCTCCTGAATATTGAATCCCTTAAGATTTGGAACCGGGTTGTCAAGATTTGTAAGGTTCACATCGGTATATACTTTATATGTCAGCAACAAAGCCTCCTGCTCATGGACCTTGGTCTTGTTTACCGATGCCTGAATAAACAGCCTGTCGTTTGTAATGTCGGTCGTTGAGCTTGCGCCCTGCGATGATGCAGGTGTTTGTCCCTCGGGCAGAACCTTTATTGTAACCGGGTTCGAAGTGTATTTCTTGCCACCCACCATAACCGATGCACCAGGTATCGTTGTTTCACCCTCTTTGTCAATTGCAACAGTGTAGGTGTATGTAATAGTCTGCGAAGTGGTCTTGCGGCCATTGACATTTGAGGTCTGTGTAAAGAATGAGGAATGTGGACCTGTCAGTATTCTAAGACCATCGACTTCTGAGATTGTTGGCTGGCTGTCGGTCTTTGAGTTGACCTCGTATGTAAGTTTGAAGCGACTGCCTGCAACTACTGATTTTGGAGCAGACGCAACAAATGAAATTTCGTCGGCAAATACCGCAGAAATTGTCGTTAGAATAAATAATGTAGATAATAATATCCTTTTCATTTATATATATATTGACTATCTGTTTATACTTTTTTGTTTTGGGGTTACCAGTTCTTCTCTATCCCGAGGTTAATCCTTTCACCCTCGACATCTTCAAGCTTTTTCCTTATTTCCTTTTCATCCTGCATCAAAGCCTTAAGCATCTGTTCAATCTTCTCGCGTTCCTCGTCCTGCTTGTCTTGCTCTTGCTGTTGATTCTGTTGATTCTGCTGTTCCTGCTGCTCTTTTCCTTCGTCTTGTGGCTGTTGTTGCTGCTGTTGTTGTTTTTCTTTCTCTTTTTGTTCTTGCTCCTTGTCCTCTTGATTCTGCTGTTGCTCTTGTTGATTCTGCTTCATCTGATACAATATAACAGCAAGGTTATAACGTGCATCCTCATCGGCAGGGTTCTTGCGCAACGCCTCTTTATAAGCCTCGGCCGCCTGTTCAAGATTATTTGTCATGTGCGAAAATATACCCATATTATAGCACACCTGAGAATATCGGCCTTTATCGGTCTCGGTTTCTCCTGCTACAATGAGTTTTGAAATGGCATCGCCCATGGCAAGAGTGTCAAACTTCTGCACTTCGCCATTAAAGACCTTCTGCAGTTCCTTATAGTTCATCTTTAATGAGTTCAATGCAGTGTTATAGTTGACAAGACTTTGCTGCTCATTATATTCCAATGCTTTCATATATGGTTCCACAGCCTGTTCGTACAAACTGTCCTTGTGCAACTCGTTAGCCTCAATAATATACTCTTTCTGGCTCTTCTCGGTAGGATGTCCATACCTTATCAGCGTATATGTAGTATATACCACCAATGCAACCAGAACTGTCGCTATGGCAATGTATATGTATTTTCTTTTGTCAAAATCCATGTCTATATTATCAATTCCTTATTGTTTTATCAGTCATTACGTCTCTTCAAGTCCATGTAAGCAAGGATTATAATATCCAACAACAATAATATGAAAGCCAGTACTGTGGGATACATGAATAGTTCCTCGTATGAATTGTATATGTCCGTTTTTATCTCATCCTGATTCATCTTCGCAAGCCTGTCCGAGAGAATTTTCTGCGCCTTGTTGGTGTTGTCAACATGCAGATATTCACCATTTCCGGCCGTGGCAATATTCATGGCCATCTCTTCATTCAGTTTTGTAACCACAATATTGCCATCACGGTCGCGCAGGACAGTGCCGTCTTCAAGTTGTATCGGTTTTCCGGTTGTGGTTCCAATACCTAATATAAAAACCTTCTGTCCACTCTCCGACGCTCTTTTTGCAGCCTCTTCGGCACCACCTTCGTGTCCCTCGCCATCGGTAATCACAACAATAGCCTTGCCAATCTTCTCGTTCTGGGTAAAACTCATTGATGCCAAGTTTATGGCAGCTGCAATATCTGTACCTTGTGTTTCTATCAGTTTTGTCGAAACGTTGTCAATGAACATTTCGGCCGACACCAGGTCATCTGTCATGGGTAACTGTACATAGGCTTTACCAGCAAAGAGAATAAGTGCGACCTTATTGCCTTTAAGTTGGTTTGCCAGGTGTTTAATAAGTCTTTTGGCCTCCTCCAGACGGTTTGGCTCAACATCTTTTGCCAACATTGAGTTAGAGACATCCAATGCAACAACCAACTCCACACCCTTGGTGGTGATGGTTGTCTTTCCTTTTCCGTAACGAGGGCGCGCAATTGACAAAACCATCATCACTGCTGCCAACAATGACACCCAGAAGACAATGCCGGAACGTAATGAGGCATGTGCCGGAATGAGACGCTTCACCAATTGGGGATCGCCGTAACGTCTGATGTTCCTTTTCCTTATATGACAGCCATATTGGTAAATCACTACCAACAGTGGAACAATCAGCAGAAGATATAAATATTCGGGATTCGCAAACTTCATCTCTACAATACTTTATTAAGGTATTTTCTTTAACAGTGTGTTACGTAACAATATCTCAAGTACAATCGCTGCAAGGGCAATGAGGGCAAAAATCATGAATTTCTCCTCCTTGGTACCATAATGTCTTACCTGCAGTTTTGTACGTTCAAGCCTGTTAATCTCATCATAAATATTCTGCAGGCTCTCCTTGCTTGACGATGCAAAGTATTCTCCACCTGTTACCGATGCAATCGCGCGAAGCGTCTTCTCATCGAACTCGGAGTTGTCCATAATTCCAAAAGGTGTCTGCACACGCTCATTGTTTGTCCTGAAACCGATTGTATATATCCTAATACCGAACTTCTCTGCATATCCGGCCGCGTCCTCAGGAGTAATCTCTCCGCTGTTGTTCGAGCCGTCTGTGAGCAATATAATAACCTTGGACTTTGCCTTGCTGTCCTTCAGGCGCGACACGGCATTGGCAATACCCATACCAATGGCAGTACCGTCCTTCAGTGTCCCGTTTGCAGCATATTCAATGCCCGATTTATCTATAAGCCTAAGAACTGTTCTATAGTCTGTAGTCAACGGACACTGTGTAAAACTCTCGCCGGCAAAAAGGGTCAGACCGATGTTGTCGCTGCTGCGCCCCGAAACGAACTGTGTAGCCACCTCCTTTGCAACTTCAATTCTGCTGGGACGTATGTCATACGCCGACATACTTGTGGAGATGTCCATTGCAAGCATTATGTCAATACCCTCGACATTCTCCTCGCTCCATTTGTTTGACTTGACAGGACGCATGAGCACCAGAATGAGCATTGTAAGAGCTATTACTCTCAATGCAAATGGAAGATATATCAGATAGTTCCTGTAACTTTTCAGGTTCTTGGTGAACGGCATTGTTGTAGATACCTTTATTGAAGGCGACATTTTCCGTCCTTTCCAAACATACCACACAATATAAGCTATAAGCGGTATTAGGAGTAGTAGATATATATAATTCGTAAATTGCATAATCCTTGTTTTTATCCGAGTAAATAATCGAGATCAATTACCAACAATGTTATGACAGCTATCAGAATAGCTGCAACAGCAATTATAGCAGCTATGAGCCAACGTTTCTGCGTCACTGAGCGTTCGTTCACTACTCGCTTTTCAACAGGTTTGCGATTCTCCTCCTCAACATTCTTCGTTGCGTTGACAAAATCAACGGCATTGCGCAAGTTACTGTCGTTCTCATATTGGGTAGGCTGCATCTTTGCAAACTTCACAAGATCGGCAACTTCCAGCAACTCCTTGATCTCGCGTATTGCCTCCTTGTCATTGAAACGCAGGAGATTTTCAATAATCTCGGCAGTTGTCATGTCCGTTGCATTGAACTTGTATCTGTTATACATGTACTCGCGCAGTGTGTCTGTCAGTCTTGTATAATAGTCCTTCGCACTCTCTTCGCCACGTAGCGCAGTGTCACTCTTTATCTCCTCAATCTTCTGCAGAGCTGTGAAATGCGAGGGTTTCTGTGGCTTGATTCTGACGATGCGTATTATTGGCCTGTTCTTGACATAACGCACAATTATCCACGCTAGGAGCGTTGCAAAAACAATGAGCAGGAATATCAGATAAACCGTATCACGGTAATCTTCCCAAGTGAGTCTGACATCCCATACGGATTTGAATCCCTTTATGTTTTTAAGATTCGTGGTATCAATAGGGACTGAATTCACCAACAGGTATGTAATGTTTGAATAATAGGAACTGTCGTTCTCATTCACCTTTGCATATATGGGTGGAACTACATGAAGCGCATCAATAAACGATGTTATGGTACACACGCTTTTGTAGATTTCCCTTCCGTCGGCATCTGTTTTCCTGTAGTCTTTCTTGTCAAGAACCTCTACATTGTCAGTTAGTGAGTCAGGTATAAGGAACTCGACATCGTAGCCCGGGTCTATACCCAGTTCAAGCGTAAGTTTAGCTTGCTCACCAATGCGCATCTCCTTGGCGTCTATGTGCACCGAGTCAAAATAGGCATTGAAATGAACATTCTGCGACATTGCAGACTCTGCTGCAAAGGAAAGAAGAACGGCAATTATGTATGATAATCTTTTTTTCATCTGTTTATAATGCTATAACAAGCTTTGTATCAACTACGCTTGGCAAAGAGAGCCAACAAAGCTTTGACATAATCCTGATCCGTCCGGACTGAAACCGAATCAACACGACCTTTCTGCAAAGCCTCTCTCAGGGCAACCTGCTGCTCTTGCCACCACTGGTACTGTGCAGCTCGCACTTTCTTTGAAGATGTATCTATGTACATCTCCTCGTCACTCTCTGCATCACGCACTTTTATCAGACCCACATCGGGCAGCTCGGCCAGACGACGGTCATATACCTGTATTGCAACCAGGTCATGCTTTCGGTTGGCAATAGTCATTGCATCCTTGTAATCACCTTTGCCAATAAAGTCACTCAACATGAACGCCGTGCATCTTTTCTTTATGGCATTTATTATGAACTCCAGCGGAACCTTTATGTCGGTTTTCTTGCTCGTGGGCTCAAAATTCAGCAATTCCCTTATTATGTAAAGTATATGCTTGCGACCCTTTTGTGGAGGTATGAACTTTTCAATCTTGTCGGTAAAGAATATCACGCCAATCTTGTCATTATTCTGTATTGCAGCAAATGCAATTGTTGCCGCAATCTCCACAAGCATATCGTGCTTTGTGGTAACTGCAGTTCCAAAGTCAAGACTGTTCGACAGGTCAACGAGAAGCATCACCGTCAACTCGCGTTCCTCTTCAAATACCTTTATGTATGGTTTGTTGAAGCGTGCAGTCACATTCCAGTCAATGTCACGTACATCGTCGCCATAATGGTAGTCGCGCACCTCGCTGAAGGACATACCACGACCTTTGAACGCCGAATGGTACTGTCCTGCAAAGATGTTGTGCGAAAGACCGCGTGTCTTTATCTCAATCTTGCGAACCTTTTTTATGAGTTCACTTGTCTCCATATCCTAAGAACTGTTTCTTAATCAGGGTACCTCTACACTATTCAATACAAGGCTTACAATCTCATCCGATGTAAGGTTGTTAGCCTCGGCCTCATAGCTCAAGCCAATGCGGTGGCGAAGCACATCGTGTGCAACGGCACGTACATCCTCGGGGATGACATATCCTCTACGCTTGATGAATGCGTATGCGCGAGCTGCAAGGGCAAGGTTGATTGAAGCACGGGGTGATGCTCCGAATGAAATATAATCCTTTACCTCCTTCATGCCATATCTTTCGGGGAATCGTGTCGCGAATACAATATCGGCAATATACTGCTCAATTTTCTCGTCGAGATATACCATGCGTACTACCTTGCGTGCCTCCACAATCTCCTCGGGAGTCAGCAATGGTTTTACCTCAATCTTCTCGCCTGTGATATTCTGTCGTATGATGCGTTTCTCCTCGGCAAGTTCAGGATAGCCAATCACAACCTTGAGCATGAAACGGTCAACCTGTGCCTCGGGGAGCGGATAGGTACCCTCCTGCTCTATCGGGTTCTGTGTTGCCATTACAAGGAAAGGCTGTGGCAACTTGAATGTATCCTTGCCAATTGTCACCTGACGCTCCTGCATAGCCTCGAGCAGTGCACTCTGCACCTTTGCTGGGGCACGGTTAATCTCATCGGCAAGTACAAAGTTTGCAAAGACAGGACCTTTCTTCACCTTGAACTCTTCATCCTTCTGGCTATATACCATTGTACCCACAACATCGGCAGGGAGAAGGTCGGGAGTGAACTGGATGCGACTGAAATCGGCATCAATCAGGTCAGACAATGTCTTGATTGCGAGTGTTTTTGCCAGACCGGGAAGACCCTCAAGAAGGATGTGACCATCAGAGAGCAAACCAATCAGCAGTGACTCAATCAGGTGTTTCTGTCCAACAATTACCTGGCTCATACCGGTCTGCAGGTTAGTAACAAAGCCACTCTGCTTCTCAATCAAATCATTTAATTCACGAATGTCAACTGTTGAATTCATAACTATGTTTTTTGTATATTTATATCTGTTTTAGGACAAAATTATATCCAATATATCTCACTCCGTGTTAAATACATTAAAAATGACTTAACCATTGTTATAGTTAAACAAACTTTAACTTAACTGTGTTATTTTTTCGGCTTCAGGCGAGGAATGTGTATCTCCATTCCATTACGCAACGCGTCGGGTTTGTCCATATTATTATATTTAACAATGTATGGCCACAATTTCTTGTCACCGTAATATAGCCTTGCAATCTTTGTCAAGGTCTCGTCGGCAGCAACAGTGTGCACGCAGTAATCGCCTTGGGCAACATAGAGTGTAGTATCGGCAAGCGAGATGTCCTTCAATCTCATTGACGCAAGTTCATCAACAAGGGTGAATACATAAGGCGCCTCTTCAAATGGAGTCTCTTCTACCACATTCAAGGCTTCGGTAATGACATTATCATTTGCCACAACAACAGTGTCCTCATTTACAACAGTCTCACTTGCAGTCTCTACAACATCTACAGTCTCTGTCACTGCGACAGGTTCCTGCAGCAGTTCTGTAACAGTTGTAGGCTTAGTCTCCTCTATTGCGGCTGTCTCGTTCTTCTTACCCTTGTCTGCCGACATTGCTGTGTAACCGAAATATGCGGCAACAACCACCACTGCGGCAATCAAAGTATAAAGCCACACTGGCTTCCTCTTTTTGGCAACAGTTGAGTCTTTCTGCTTCTGTTTCTTCTGCGGCACGCGCACCATAACCGGCTCTGTCGGTTTCTCCTGTACCACCACAGGTTCTTCCACTGTCTCAACAACAGCAACTGTTTCCTGCTGGGCTTCGCTTGTGCCTTTCTGCTCCTCTGTAACAATCTCTTTGTTTTCGGCACTCACCTCTGGTTCAGATACTGTTTCCGCAACCATCTCTGCCTCAGGCTCGCAAACGGCAACAGGCTCTTCAATGGGTTCCTCGACAGGCTGCTCTTCAACCCCAGGAGTCTCAACCGTCTGCTCCTCTATTACAGGTTCCTCTGCGATTTGTGTCGCAGCAGCCACTTCGGCCGGTTCATCGGTCTCCTCGTTGTCAGCATCTGCCGCTGTTGCGTCGGGCTGGTATGTCTCGTCAACTTCTACAGGCTCGAACATTGCAAATGGCTGGTTCACGCTGTCCTTCAAAGCATCGGCAGGGATGAACACAAGTTTCTTGTGTCCCTTTATCTCTATTTTTTCGCCGGTGTTCACATTCACACTGCCACGGCTTGCCACCTCGGTCACCTTGAATGTACCAAGCCCATTTATCTTGACAATGCCGTCCTGGTCCAAGCCCTCGATTATAAGCTCGAAAAAGTTCTTTGTAAACAGTTCTGCCTTGGCCATGGAGATATTGCTCCCTTTTGCCAAAAGCGCAATCAAATCCGATTGGTTCATTTTTGCATCCATAAGCTATATCTCCTTATTTGAATTTATCTTTCAATTTATTACTTGGCTTGAATGCCGGTACAATTTTGGGGGGAACCAAAAAACGTTGTCCAGTCTTGGGATTTACCGATAGTCTTTCATTACGCATCTTCACTTCAAGAATGCCAAAACCTGAAATATTCAGCTGGTCATTCTCCTTGAGGCATTCGGTCATGAGACCTACCAATGCGTCCACATTCGCATTTGCATCAGCGACCTGCACACCGCACTTCTTTGCCAATTTGCTAATAAATTCCTTGTTGTTCATATCGTTTTTACTTCAGCGTAAAATTTGCAATCATTTCTCAACAGTTCCCATCAGGTCAAACTCGGTCGCGTCTGTTATGCGCACATTGTAGAACTTGCCAATCTCCAGCTTGCCTTCATTGACATGTATGAGCACCTCGGTATCCACATCGGGCGAGTCGAACTCGGTACGGCCGATGTAGTAGTCGCCCTCTACCCTGTCAATTATAGTCTTGTACACATTGCCTGTCTTGGCGTCGTTCAGGCGTGTAGAGATACGCTGCTGTATCTCCATGAGACGGTCGAGACGCTCCTGTTTCTTTTTCTTCGAGATACTGTCGCGGTAGTTCTGCGCGGCGTATGTGCCCTCCTCCTCGCAGTAGGCAAATGCTCCGAGACGGTCGAATTTCGCCCACTTCACAAACTCTACAAGTTCCTCGAACTCCTTCTCGCCCTCGCCGGGGAAACCAACCATCATTGTTGTGCGCAGGCATATACCGGGCACCTCGTCACGGAATCTCTGTACGAGCGCGTATGTATCCTCCTTGGTGACATTACGCTGCATCTTCTTGAGAACCTTTGTGCTTACATGCTGCAGGGCAATGTCAAGGTACTTGCACACATTGTCCCTCTCACGCATCACGCGCAACAGGTTGTATGGGAAATTGCTCGGGTAGGCATAGTGCAAGCGGATCCACTCGACACCCTCAATGTCCGATATTTTCTCCACCAACTCAGCAATGCTCTGCTTCTTGTAGAGATCGACACCGTAGAATGTGAGTTCCTGTGCAATTATCTGGAACTCCTTCACACCTTTTGCCACCAAAGAGCGCACCTCGGCCACAATATCCTCCATAGGGCGCGATTTGTGTGCGCCGGTGATAATGGGTATGGCGCAATATGCACAATGGCGGCTGCAGCCCTCCGAAATCTTTATATACGCATAGTGTCCCGGTGTTGTCAGCACGCGTTCCTGAGCCAGTTCCTCGTGATACTGCTGTTTGAGGTCGGCAAGCAGTTCTGTCCAGTTGAACTTGCCATAGAACTTATCTACCTGAGTAATCTCCTCGCGCAACTCGTTGAGATAACGCTCCGAGAGACAGCCCATGACATAGAGTTTCTTCAGGTCACCCTCTTCCTTGCGCTGGCAGAATTCAAGAATCATATTGATTGACTCCTGCTTCGCATCGCCAATGAAACCACAGGTGTTGATTACCGCAATTTCGCCACAAGGCTCCTCAGTGTCGTGTGTAACCTCGTAACCGCACTCCTGGAGCTGGCGCATGAGGAGCTCCGAATCGACAAGATTCTTTGAACATCCCATTGTGATGACATCTACACGGTTCTTTTTCATCATTAGAAACTGTTTAAATTTCTTTCAAAAATATTATTTACATTATCCGCAAAAGGTGCTTGTCTTTTTATGCCCTTTTTTGCCTGTTTTTCCATTTTTCACAGTTACATAGTCACTATGCGCCTTTTAAAAATGAAAAAACACTCTAAAAAAGTTCTATAAAAATTTCAAGGAAATAAATTCAAACAGTTTCTTATCCAAATAATGAATCTACAAACTCCTCGCGGTTGAAAATCTGCAAGTGGTCAATACCCTCGCCCAAGCCGATGTACTTCACCGGAATCTTGAACTGGTCGCTGATACCGATTACCACACCACCCTTTGCTGTACCGTCGAGCTTTGTGATGGCGAGTGAAGTAACCTCGGTAGCTTTGGTGAACTGCTTTGCCTGCTCAAAGGCATTCTGTCCTGTTGAACCGTCAAGCACAAGCATCACATCGTTTGGTGCTGTAGGCACGACTTTCTTCATCACATTCTTGATCTTGGTGAGCTCGTTCATCAAACCAACCTTGTTGTGCAGACGGCCGGCTGTGTCAATGATTACCACATCGGCACCATTTGCGACAGCCGATGACAAGGTGTCAAATGCAACAGATGCAGGGTCGGCACCCATGCCCTGCTTGATGACAGGAACATCGGCACGGTGTCCCCACTCCACAAGCTGCTCTACTGCAGCTGCACGGAATGTATCGGCAGCACCAAGATACACCTTCTTTCCGGCCTTCTTGTACTGGTGTGCAAGCTTACCGATAGTTGTAGTCTTTCCAACACCGTTCACACCAACCACCATGATTACATGTGGGTTGCCGGGAGTCGTTGGAATGTCGAATGTACCACCATCCTCGGTGTTGTTCTCCATGAGCAACTGTGCAATCTCGTCCTTGAGCAACTTGTTGAGCTCGTTTGTGTTCATGAACTTGTCGCGTGCAGCACGTTTCTGCACGCGGTCAATGATTTTCAGAGTTGTCTCGACACCGACATCAGATGTAACGAGAACCTCCTCGAGGTTGTCGAGCACCTCATCATCAATCTCGCTCTTGCCGGCAATGGCACGGGCAATCTTGCTGAATACACTCTGTTTAGTCTTTGAAAGTCCCTGATCAAGAACCTCTTTCTTTTCTCTTGTAAAAAAACTGAATATTCCCATATTCTCTAAAATATCGTTTCAAATCCAAATGTTGCATGCAAATGCAACTGTTTTATCATTCATCAATTAGTCGAGCTTGAGTACCGCGAGGAAAGCCTTCTGTGGCACCTCAACGTTACCAATCTGCTTCATACGCTTCTTACCTTTCTTCTGTTTCTCAAGCAACTTGCGCTTACGCGAAACGTCACCACCGTAACACTTCGCAGTCACATCCTTACGCACCTGCTTGATTGTCTCACGGGCAATGATCTTTGTACCGATTGCTGCCTGAAGGGCAATATCGAACTGCTGTCTTGGAATCAGGTCGCGCAGTTTCTCGCACATCTGACGGCCAAGGCCATAGGCATTGTCAACGTGTGTAAGTGTCGAGAGCGCATCCACTGGTTCACCATTGAGCAGGATGTCGAGCTTGATGAGCTTTGATGTCCTGAAACCTGCAGGATGATAGTCGAACGACGCATAACCCTTTGAAATACTCTTGAGCTTGTCATAGAAGTCGATGACAATCTCGCCAAGCGGCAACAGGAAGCGGATATCAACACGGTTACCTGTAATGAACTCCTGTTTGAGCAATTCTCCGCGCTTTGCAAGACATAGCGTCATGATTGGGCCGATGTACTCGGCACGGGTAATGATGCTCGCGTTAATATATGGCTCCTCAATGTGGTCAATGAGTGTCGGGTCGGGCATGCCACCGGGGTTGTGAACCTCCTTTGCCTCGCCCTGCTTGTCATATACCATGTACGATACGTTTGGCACGGTAGTAATGACACTCATGTCGAACTCGCGGTCAAGGCGCTCCTGAACAATCTCCATGTGAAGGAGACCGAGGAATCCGCATCGGAAACCAAATCCCAGAGCCGCTGATGACTCGGGCGAGAAAGTCAACGATGCATCGTTGAGCTGTAGTTTCTCGAGCGAAGCACGCAAGTCCTCGTAATCCTCGGCATCAATCGGATATACACCGGCAAAGACCATTGGCTTCACCTCCTCGAAACCGTCGATAGCAGCTGTACATGGGCGTGCAATGTGGGTGATTGTATCACCGACCTTTACCTCGCGCGAAGTCTTGATACCCGAAATGATGTAACCCACATCACCTGTACGCAACTCCTGGCGTGGACACAAATCCATCTTCAGGACACCGATTTCGTCGGCATCGTACTCCTTTCCGGTATTGAAGAACTTAACCTTGTCGCCCTTGCGCAGAACACCGTTTGTAATCTTGAAATATGCAATGATACCACGGAACGAGTTGAACACAGAGTCAAAGATAAGTGCCTGCAATGGAGCCTCCTCGTCGCCCACCGGTGCAGGGATGCGCTCTACTACCGCTGCAAGGATATCCTCGACACCAAGTCCGGTCTTTCCCGAAGCCTCGATAATGTCATCCCTGTCGCAACCGATAAGGTCTACAATCTCGTCCTTTACCTCCTCGGGCATGGCGTTTATCATGTCACACTTGTTCACCACGGGAATAATCTCCAAACCATGATCTACAGCCATGTAGAGGTTAGAGATAGTCTGTGCCTGTACACCTTGTGTAGCATCCACTACAAGCAGCGCACCCTCGCAGGCTGCGATAGAACGCGAAACTTCGTACGAAAAATCGACATGTCCCGGAGTGTCAATGAGGTTGAGAATGTATTTCTCGCCCTTGTACATGTACTCCATCTGTATCGCATGGCTCTTGATGGTGATACCACGCTCCTTTTCGAGGTCCATGTTGTCGAGCATCTGTCCCTCGGTAATGTTTATGGTTTTTGTTGTTTCAAGCAGACGGTCGGCCAAGGTCGATTTACCGTGGTCGATGTGTGCGATAATGCAAAAATTTCTGATTTTCTCCATATATGTTAAACTGTTTTTTCCATGAATGAATACCGTGAAAAACCCTCTGACGGCAAATTTAGGTGCGAAGATACAAAATAAAAACGAGATTTATTATATATATAATAACAAGAATTTGCAAAAACTGCGCATTGACAGGAAAGCCCATGTTGCCACCACCTTTTTTTTACGAGACGCAATCCCGGCATGATTTTACAGAGACTGCAAGGATTTTTCAACCCCCAAAAGAATAATTATGCCTACATAAACAAATTATAAATAGATTCAACAAACGAAATTTAATATCATATTATACAATACAATATTACATAATATGCAAAAAAAATGACAGCAACGATTTCGTTGCTGTCATGTAAATTATTTTCAACTCCTTGTTTTACTTGAAAACATGCTTTCCGTAATCGACGCCTTTCAGTTGATAATATTTGGCTTCACCCTGCAGACGATTGATAAAATCGTCATAATTGCGTTGTTCGGCAGGAGTCCAGCCGGCCTCGGCAACGGCTGCCAGGCGCGGCAACATAAGGTACTCCACTACCGATGGTTCCACGACCCACTCTGTCCAGAAATTAGCCTGCACACCAAGATATTTGGATTGCAGTTCCTCCGGTATGTTATTCATAGGTTTGTAGTTATACACGCGCTCAACGGTTTCATCACCATAACCCTGTGACATAGGTTCTGTCTCAAGCTTTGACTGACGACGATTGATGTAGTAAGGAATCTGTGGTGACAGGATTGTATTCATACCACGCATTGCAGCATCCTTTGCAGCGCCATCGGCACCAATCCATGCCATAATGGTTATATCCTTGCCTAGAGGCTCTGTATTGCCGTGTAGCACCTCGTTCCAGAAGACAAGTTTGCGCTGCTTGTCAGCCGGTTTTTGCGCTACGTGGTCGAGCAACTGCTTATAGAAATGTATCTGCAGATCGCGGTAGTTCTCCGAACCAATCTCCTTCAGCAGTGCCTGACAATCGCTATTGCGCTCCCATTTATATGTGGGGCACTCGTCGCCGCCAAGGTGTATGTAGCCGAATGGGAACAACTCTGTGAGTTCGTCAATAACATCCTTGGCGAACTGCACGGCAAGCGGATTTGCGACATTTATCACATCGCTCGACACACCCTGCCACAACCACACATCGTGTTTATTCTCGGGGTCACAAGCCAGGAATTCGGGGTAAGAAGCCACAGCAGCCTGTGAATGGCCGGGAATATCAACTTCGGGGATAATCTCCACAAAACGCTCCTTTGCATACTCTACCACCTCCTTAATATCCTCATGAGTGTAGTAACCGCCATAGCGTATGCCGTCGGGTTTAACATCGCCCCAGGCGCACACCTTGCTGTCGCGCCAAGCACCGACCTCGGTAAGTTTGGGATATTTCTTTATCTCAATGCGCCAGCCCTGGTCCTCGGTCAAATGCCAGTGGAAACGGTTCATCTTGTAGGCAGCCATCACATCTATGATTTTCTTAATTTCCTCCTTGCCATAGAAGTGACGACCCTCGTCGAGCATGAATCCACGCCAAGAGAAACGTGGTTCATCAACAATAAAGACACAAGGGACTCTCCACTCCTCAACACTATCATCAGGCACTCCGGCCATCACATTGCGCGGCATAAGCTGCTTTAGTGTCTGGAACGCATAGAAGAAGCCGGCTGGTGTTGATGCTGCGATGTTTATTCTTTTCGGGGTAACAGATAGCCTATAAGCCTCTTTGAGCATATATTCATCGACATACAACACAATGTGCGCATCTCCCTTCTTTGCGGATTCTTCCACATGTAAACCAAGGAACAGACCATCCTTCAGCCTATCTTTGACAAGCTTTACACCGGTTGTTTTCTTTATCTCCCTGACAAAATTGTCCACGACAGCATCAATGCCGCCATCCTTTATTTTGGGATAACACAGTACGACCTTCCCATTGAAAGAAAACTCACCCTCTTCTATCTGCATTTCGGCAGGTTTGGGGATAATGGAAATCTCCTGTGCATTCAATGAGAACGCAAAGAGACAAAGCATAGCAAACAATAGTTTTTTCATAATATATAAATCAATGATTTTCATTAAACTTACGCAATCTCTCTTCAAGCATTGCATAATGGTGTGGCTTTATGTTTGACGAGCATGCCCTGATACCCTTACGCGTGCCTCCTGTCGTTGCAAGGTCAATACCACTTACACCATAATAGAGCAACTCCTTGAGCAGTTCACCGCCATCCATATCCTTATAACCGATAGTAAAGAAGAAACCATCACTCACCGGTTCATCGACATCCTTGTCATAGACAACGCTGAATCCATTACGCAGCAGTATCTCCTTTATGCGCGCCGTGCGCTGAGCATACTCCTTTATATCGCCTACAAAGTCATATTCGCCATCACATGCAGCCTTGAACATTGCTGCCAATGCGCATTGTGCCGAGTGCGACACGCCCGACGAGAACGAATAGAGGAATATATATGCGAAAGCAGCACCAAAACGCGCTATGCCATAACGTTGCCTAAGCGAATCGTAAGCACGGTTGTACAATGCATCGGAAATGCACGCAACGGCAATGCGCTGCCCTGCATAGCTGAATATCTTTGAGGCGCTTATTAGCAGAATGTAATTGTCGGTATATTTTGACACGCTCGGCTGGAACGGTGGTTCAAACGAGCGGCTCATGTCACGGCGGAAATCCATTGTCATGTATGCCAAGTCCTCAATCACCACCACATCGTGTTTTGTTGCAAGACGACCGACAATCTCAAGTTCCTCATCCTTCAGGCACATCCATGTGGGGTTGTTGGGCGAAGAATAGAGCACAGCACAGATATTCCCCTCTGCAAGATAACTTTCAAGTTTCTCCTCAAGTTTATCGCCACGATATTCCGCAATATCAAACGATGCAATCTTAACCCCAATAACCTGCGCCTGCATCTTCTGCACGGGGAATCCCGGATCAATATACAGCACAGTGTCGCGCTTTGGATCAAGCTGCGAAGCGAGCATAAGTGACGCAAAGGAAGCCTGCATTGAACCTACAGTAGGAATGCAACCATTTGGGTTTATATCGGTGTCTATAAATGCCTTAACAAACCGCGACGCTTCGTTCTTCAGTTCCGGTATTCCATCTATTATCGGATAGACCGATGCTACCCCACGCTGCAGAGCCTCACACTCGGCACGCACACCCACCTCGGCTGGAGGCAAGCCAGGAATACCCATCTCAAAATGGATAAACTCCGTTCCTGTACGCGCCTCTGCAGCACGCACCACTGCCCCAATCTGACGGATTGACGCCGAACGGATGTCATCTATCTCAAGTTCCTTTACAATGGAATCGATTATTTCAGGAGATACTACACACATATAAAAGTAATGTTAATCCTTTATGAGATTTCTCCATGCTTCGCCATGTCGAAATGACAGCAATTTTATCAGTTTAAAAAGTGAGATAACAAGGCTTTCCCTGTCAACAACTACCATCTTTGTTGTATAAAAGGTTCAATGACAAGGCTTGCGAAATTGTGGTGGTAGGGAGTTTAGTAACCCTAAATGACCTGCCGCCACAATAAGCATAACGCAGCCAACAAAGCCATGAATGTTTTATTAGTTTAAAAAGTGAGATAACAAGGCTTGCGTAGTTTCTGTAGTCAGGAGTTTAGTGAACCTAAATGACTAACTACAGAAACAAGCGTAACACAGTTAGCGCCTTTTTAAACAATAAAACCTTAGTCTTCCATCAACTTACGATATCTAACCTTCTTCGGTTCCTCAATACCCAAACGACGCATCTTATTCTCCTCGTAGTCAGAGTATGAGCCCTCGAAGCTGAACACATTGCCGTCACCCTCGAATGCGATAATATGTGTACAGATACGGTCGAGGAACCAACGGTCGTGGCTGATTACAACGGCACAACCTGCGAAGTTCTCAAGACCCTCCTCAAGCGCACGGAGTGTGTTCACGTCGATGTCGTTGGTAGGCTCGTCGAGGAGGAGTACATTACCACCCTCTTTAAGAGCCATAGCAAGGTGAAGACGGTTACGCTCACCACCTGAAAGGACGCCACACTTCTTCTCCTGGTCGGCACCGGTAAAGTTGAAGCGTGAAAGGTATGCACGCACATTGACCTCCTTGCCACCAAGGCGCATGAGCTCGTTACCCTGGCTCATAACCTCATAAACGGATTTGTCGGCAACAATATCTTTGTGGTTCTGGTCAACATATGCAATCTTTACTGTCTCGCCTACCTCAAATGTACCCTCGTCGGCAGTCTCAAGACCCATAATCATGCGGAAAAGAGTTGTCTTACCGGCACCGTTAGGGCCAATGACACCCACAATGCCGTTAGGTGGCAACATGAAGTTTAGGTTGCTGAAAAGATGCTTGCTGCCGAATGACTTACCGATGTTCTCGGCATTGATAACCTTGTTGCCAAGGCGTGGACCGTTGGGGATGAATATCTCGAGTTTCTCCTCGCGCTCCTTCTGGTCCTCGTTGAGCATGCGCTCGTAAGAGTTAAGACGCGCCTTACCCTTTGCCTGGCGAGCCTTTGGCGACATGCGCACCCACTCGAGCTCGCGCTCAAGAGTCTTGCGACGCTTGCTTGCACTCTTCTCCTCCTGCTCCATGCGCTTTGTCTTCTGGTCGAGCCATGAAGAGTAGTTACCCTGCCAGGGAATTCCCTCACCACGGTCAAGCTCAAGAATCCAGCCTGCAACATCGTCAAGGAAGTAACGGTCGTGGGTAACGGCAATTACAGTACCCTCATACTGGTTCAGGTGTTGCTCGAGCCAGTCGATACTCTCGGCATCCAAGTGGTTGGTAGGCTCATCGAGGAGGAGCACATCTGGCTTTGAAAGCAACAGACGGCAAAGAGCCACACGGCGGCGCTCACCACCGGAGAGGTGGTCAACGAGTTCATCGGGAGCCGGGCAACGGAGTGCAGCCATAGCACGCTCGAGCTTGCTCTCAAGGTTCCAAGCATCTGTGGCATCAATAATATCCTGCAACTCTGCCTGACGGGCAAAGAGTTCGTTCATCTTATCTGCGTCCTCGTAATACTCAGGCAAACCGAACTTCATATTGATCTCCTCATATTCGGCAAGGGCATCAACGATAGACTGTACACCCTCTTTCACGCACTCCATTACAGTCTTGCCATCCTGCAAGTGTGGTTCCTGTGGAAGGTAACCTACTGAATAGCCGGGTGACCACACCACATTGCCCTGATAGTCATTGTCAATGCCCGCGATAATCTTCATCAAAGTTGATTTACCCGCACCGTTCATACCCACGATACCAATCTTTGCACCATAGAAGAACGAGAGGTAGATGTTCTTTAGAATCTGCTTGTTTGTCTGTTTGATGGTCTTGCTCAGATCCACCATCGAAAAGATAATTTTCTTGTCGTCAACTGTAGCCATAAATCTATTTTAGTTATTATTTAATACAATATTATACCAATTGCCCTTGTCGTGTCATTCTGAGCGAAGTCGAAGAATCTCTAAAACATGGATTGAGATATCTCCACTACGGTCGATATGACAGGTTCGCGAAAAAAACAAACCGTGGGTCAACACCTATATTATCAACTTATTTTATTCCCAATTTAGAAATCTTTCGCGAAGATAACAAAATTTTCGCGAATTACGGCAAGAAAGCACCTTATAAAGATTCAACAGACAGCACAAACGGTTACTTGTGGCTACAATCCAATGAAGAGAGCAGTTCTCTTCTTCTTTCACATATTCTGGCACTTGCCTTATGTGCATTTTCAAGTTCGTCTATTTTGCTATAATCTACTTCTTCATAGTATTGCAGCCAACTTTGAATCTGCGATATTCGACTGATGGTCAGTACATCACTCACAATTTTATCACACAACAAAAACGAACCACCTTCTTCAATAAGTTCATGTATTATAGTATTACACAAAGCTATAAACTTTATGTGGTCTCCAAGGTGACAGAACCAGTCTTTTCCCATAATCTTCTTGGCTTTCCGCTCCACAATATCAATGCACAACCTGTTTATTTTACAATCATTCTCTTTGAAAGATTTACAAACCAAAGCCCCATCATTTTTATGTAACCATCCGAACCACCTTTTAAACCAATACTTGAGGAGATATCCTCTACTCATACTAAAAAACCATACAGGTATTGAATAAAGTTCTTTGGTGATTATCTCAAAAAAGCGTATGTTGACATCCTTAAATGCTTCATTAACAGCAATGCCTTGATTGCCCTTCAACATTATTTCATTATGTACAAGGTTTAGGGAATCACAATTCTTTGCAAGTTCATTTACTGCATCTTTCGCACGCTGCGCCTTCACTGCGCCCTCAAACTCAAACGGCAATGTAGCAACACCGATAGTCCTTAGTTTTCTTTTCCTGCATTCGGCAGCAATCTGTGGTGCAACGGCTGAGCCATATTCACCACCAAGACAAGTTACAATAAATACCGTTCGTATTTCCTCATTTAATAATGCATCAATATCGGGTTGTTCAGTATTATCAACAACTGCGGTATCAATACCTATACCCCAACCCACAAGGTCACTAATGATGTTACCACTGCCACCGCTTACACCAATAATCAGTACATCGGGAAAAATTGTAGTCATACTCTCTTTCATAATTTCATTCCTATATTTTTAAAATTTCCTTTTTGAATAAAATCCCTGCTCTGCCATAATAATGTGGCTTAACAGCATATCCTTTCTCGTTAGCAAGTTCCAGCAATCTGCTGTAAACAAACCAGAACCGATACCCGTGGGATGTTTCAAATTTTGACATAGGCGCGGCGCCATTCCACCACTCTGTCCTGTTTATATGGTGCGCATATTCGTGTATCGCAACCTCTACAGCGTCGGCCACACCTTTCAAGTCATAGATATTTATTGTAGAATTATGATGCGTATATGACGCAAGAATTCTTTTACATTTTCTTTTTGAGATTCTAATAGCAAAAGGCGACTTGCAATCATATATGACAAGAAGCATTGCTTTCAAATCTTCAGTTGTTTTTCCTTGTACTTTCAAAATATCCATACTGCATAAATTAATCCCGTACAAAATAAGAAAAGACCTCTGCCAATCAGTGGCAGAGGTCGAAAGAATAATGGTTCTTAATTCAGTTATTAAGATACTCATCAATTACACCTTGATATTTCTTTAATTTACATACGAGTTCCTTTATATTCACCAAGCCGTTTCCAAACAGATATTCAGAATCCACAACAGCAATTGTCATATAGTACCCTGCTCCAAATCTTTGAGGTCTAGTTATTTCATCATAGCCTTTTTGATTTGCAATAGCCAATATCTTTTCAAAACATTCGTTTCTGACCTCAGTTCTATTCCTACAACCATCATAGTAAATTTTAGGTAAGTTTATATGAGTTTACCCCACTCGTTATAGATTTTTAACATTTGATTACAACTTCTTGCCAATCAATTATTTACTCTCTCAAGCCACCTAATCTCCACAGATTTTAGGTGGTTTTCTTTGTATATAGAATAACCTTGCTGGTTATTATGTATGAAAAAGATAGAGAAGCAGATGAAATGGAATATCAAAAACCAAAGCAATGAGAATATACAAAGATGTTTTCGTAAAAAGTTACTACGAACTAACCAGTCGGGGTTGGCGAGTAGTGGCTTTATATAAACGCATCTTCTTGAATTAAAATTGTTCCCAATCATCTGCTTTTTTGATGAGCAGCAAGATAAGAATACGATATGGATGAATTCAGGGAAATATTCATCGGCAGTTACTTCCTGTACACCGCCCAAGGTTGGCAGGTTGTTTCTGTCTATAAACGCATAGCAACCTAAACACCTCTCATCTAACTCTATCTTTTTATAAAAACTATGAAACAAAATAAACAGAGCAGAACAATGGAGTCAAATTTGAACAATTTATGTATATTGAACAAATCATCTACAAAGGTTGGTTCCAATCCAATGGCCGTTGGTTATATGGAGCCATCATCAAACGCATTAGATTATAGTTAATTGACTTCAAGTTCTACTCTGTTTTATATAAAAGACATAGAGTCATTCTTGTAAATCTCCCCAAATTTCTTTCCACCATGTACAAAGAGAAAGGAGGTGTTGATTATCAAGACTACAGAAACATTTGAAACTCTATGTCTATATTTTATAACTTTGTAACAAGGACACGACACCCTCTTTTTAAACCCTGAATTTCTTTCCAATGCTCTATGAAGAAAGGAGGTGTTTACAAAAGAAACAAAGGATAAATCCAAGTTTGAATTGGTTAAAGTGAAAACTTATCTCACGATAATCAATGGACGATATGCCTTTGGAACTCTCTACAAAAAGGTATATCACTAAAACACAATGAATTTAGTTCCCAGTGTCGTGTCCTTTATTTCTGTAACTTTGTAAAAAGGAAACTGGAGTACACTATTTCATAGGAGCCATTTCTCACAATCCTAAACAAAAATGAGTAACCTAATGAAAAGTAAAAGAGAACTTCTTGTTAAAGTCACTCGTGAATACGATAGTATTCTACAAACTTGGGTGACTGTTCAACACTATGAGTGTTGGTAAATGAATGACCTCACTCCAGTTTCCTTTCATAAAAATACGGAAAGAGTATATTGCAATGTATTACAAAAAGCCTAAATAAATGTGATTGTTCTTCATCCTTCCGTATCTTAATTTGCCAAGCAATTTTTCTCACCAAAGTTTATGTAAGCAAACATTAATGTTTGGCTCATGAAAGATATAAACTTTGGAGCATTTGAATCGCTTTATGACTTTTACACAGCATTCCCAAATGAGGAAACATGTATCGCTTATCTTGAAAAAGTCTTATGGCCCAATGGCGTTGTATCGCCATACGATGCAAGTTCCAAAGTGTATAAGCGTGGCGATGGCTATTACCGTTGTAAAAACACTGGTAAGAATTTCAATGTCCGTATCGGTACAATCTTTGAAAATACCAAGATTCCTTTGCGTAAATGGTTTCTTGCTATTTACCTTATGAGCAATCACAAGAAAGGAATATCTGCCACCCAACTTTCAGCCGACATAGATGTTACATTAAAGACGGCGTGGTTCCTCTTGCATAAAATACGCAGGACATTTCATCGTGGCGTACATAGAGTACAACTCAGTGGCGAAGTGGAATTAGATGAAACATTTGTCGGTGGCAAGAACAAGAATCGCCACTCAAACAAAAAGGTAAAGAATTGCCAAGGTAGAGCATTCATTGATAAAGTTCCAGTTATGGGTATGCTTGAGCGTGGTGGAAATGTGGTTTGTAAAGTCGTAAAGGACACTTCCGTCAATTCCCTAACACCGCCTATAATTAGGACTGTAAAACGCACCGCCACGCTATATACTGATGAGTGGTGTGGTTATGATAAGGTACGCAGAATGTACCATACTGAAATGGTTGACCACGGAAAGGGCTTGTATGTTAATGGCAATGCCTACACCAATAGTATTGAAGGATTTTGGGGCAATTTTTGTAAGCGACCAATTAACGGAATTTACAATCGTGTTGGTCGTAAGTATTTACAAAGATACTTTGACGAGTTTTGTACTCGTTATAATAGTCGCAAAGTTTCTAATGCTCAAAGGTTTGAAACTATGATATCAAACTCAAATATTCGTGTAACACAGAAACAAATTGCGGCATAATGAAGACAAATAAAAAAGACAAGCATTATATTCCTATCCTTGACCAACCAATAGAAAAACTCAAAAAGCCTATTGGCGACAAAGTGGATTTTAATGCTGTGATGAAACAGGTATTGTCTTACGATGTTAAAAAGAAAGGTGGCAAGAAATAGCCACCAATCTAATGCTGTATGGAAGATGTGTAGCATCCTATATAGATTTCTTCCGTTTATTGTATCATTGACCTCTTAAAGCAAAATCTATCGTTGATACTTTTTCTCCATTTGTAGGAGTTGATATAACACAAATTTTATCACCTTTCAAATAACGCTTGCAACGCAAAATATATCCATAGTCATTATAATCAAATTCATCTACAAATTTATATCCCAAATTAGATAGGTTGGATTTAAGTTTGCTTGCATCTCCTTTATAGACAAAACTGATGAGTTGTATGCGTCTATCTGTTTTGCTAATAGCGTGTACTGTACACATAATGGGTATTTGAGCATTACTCCCATTAGATGCTGTAATTCTTAAATCGGGGTCAATTCCAAATATCTCTTCTGCTGGTTCTATAACCATTCCACCGCTTTTAAGAATTTGAGATGCTTTCCCAATATTGTTTGCTGTTAGCAACTTATCTCCCAAAGAAATGACATTTTGAGAGAATGAAGATAATGCGCTCATACAAAAGATGAGACAGAACGAAACTAAAACTTTTCTCATAATGGCGAGTTTTACAAGGTTCTCCGTGGGCAGACGATTGGAGATGTTTTACAATGTTTATTAGTAAAAAGAAAGTGGACTGCCTTCCTTGCATCCTTGTAGGTATCGCCAAACACCTGAATACACGCACGGATAGACAGCCCACAGATATGAGCTGCTCCGTACCTCGTGTATTCTTTGTTTAAATTGGCGATTTCACAAGAAATGAGGCACTTTCTCTATTATTTCCAAACATTGTCCCGAAAGACGATGCAAAGGTACAGAATTTCTTTGTATTTTTTGCACTATAAACTCAAATTAGTAAAATATGCCGTACCAAATACAGGTTAAATGCAATCACTGCGGAAAAATCTCTTATGTCACTTCAAATGGTAGTCACAATGAGATTATAGACTTTAATTGTCCGAATTGTGGAAAACACGGATTGATTGTTGCCTATGACCAAGAACTGGGTCATATTGACGACAAACAAAACTTATAATTTCTCCTGATGGGAGTGATAGAATTTCCTCCACTAATTCTGGAATTGCTTCTTTACCAACAGTTTTCTGAATAAAATCCTCTAATTCCTCTCGTGAGTGAATGTCTTTGATTTTGTGATTCATTTCTTGTCCTCCTTGAGCCACTTTTGAAAATACTCTTGAAACTCTTTACGATTCGTGAATTTGCTTTCATCAAACTTAACACCCGCAATTTCCGCAAATCTTCGTATTGTGTAGAGTTCTTTGAACTCAAACATTGAATCTATTTCTCTGTCGGTAAAAATACGGCTATCGGTTTTCATACTCTTACCGAAGACATTCTTGATATGAGATAGAATGCTTGTCGTTGCTGATTTTACAGCACCTACGCCATTTATACCACTTTCTTCAATAAGGTATGGTGGCATAGGTCTATCCAACGAAATAAATGCTTCTCTGAACTTGATGCGTGAATCTCTTTCAAAGGTTACATCAATTTCATAACCACCTTCTCGGCTTTCTTTGCACGCTATTGTTAGCCTTGTATTGTCCATAAATATTATCTTTTACGCGTCATTATATATGGACTTAAAAACTCTGGCTGACTTTATGTCACAAGTTGTTGATTGTAAAATCGTGTTTTTAAGACATCTTGGCAGATGATGGAGGTTGGCACAGATATTGCAATATCTTTAATAGGTGTTCTACCTATTGGTGCCACAAGCCAACAAATCCATGAAAATATGTGGCGGGCTTTTATAGATTCTTCCCCTCGATATACTGAAGATAAGTGAGTATTAACGAATAAACCTCGCACCTATACGATACGAGATTTATTCTATTGTAGAACGGCAACTTGAAATATGTTGCCATAGAGCAGAAAGGAGATAAATATGGCAAAGAAAGTTACTTCACCGAAAGTTGCTTCACAAGCATCAAAGATTCTCAGAGACGACAGATATAGCAACACTTCAAAGAGTGTAGCAGGTAGTGCATTGTCGCAAAGAGAAAAGAAAAAGAAGTAAACCTCTCTTCTTTTAAGTGTGTCACGGCAAAATGTCCCAAATTTGCCGTGACATTTTATTTGCTATTAACCCCCATTCTATTCTTCTAAACTTTGTTAATAGAACGTGGTATTTTCATTTTTATTGTTACAAATCCCAAAGTTTCTACAAATATAAACGCATAACCAATCCTAATGGTTGCTGAGTTGACATTATATTCGCGCCACTCTTTTTAGGGTAAAGTCATATAAACTCACCAAATTTTAAAGCAAAATTTACTTTCTTCAAACTGCAAATAGATTTTTCCATCAGGAATATCTTTGTTATACCATCCTGCACCCCAAAATCCACCTGCTGGGTTTGCTACATAATCCCAGTAAGAGAAATCAAGTTCCTTCTCCAATTCTTTATAAAACCCTTGCCATGCATAACTATCCCATTCCATTACTGGAGATTTGCGAAAATTCTGTGTACACTCTTCAATATCATTCAAATATTCAATATAACCATTCACTAGGCAATTATCCCCATTATAATGAGACAAACAATTTATTATATCTATTCTTGAAATTGTATTGTACCCCTTTTTCTTTATTTCCTTGAGCGTTGACAAAGGTTCATTTCCGGTTTTTATATAAACAAAAAACAATTTATTTCGTTTACCTTTATATTCCTCCGTCACAATTGCTTTGTAACGTTCAAGTTGTTCGTCATGAATTGATGTATTTGTCTTATCTTCAATAACTAAAAACATATCATCATTTATCTGGGCATAAACATCTATGTTTTGCCATTGCCTGCCGACTTCTATAGTTTTTACATCAACTGTTTCACCAAGAAGCATTTGAAGAAATTCTTGAGCAACTGCATGCAAATTCGTATCTTCATTTTTATAAACAGGATTACTCCATTGTAACAACCATGCAATTATCGCATCCTGACTCAATTCAGATGTAGCATATGAAAATATATTTGGAATATTTGTTCTTTGTTTAGGCTGATATTGTACATTCAACACATTGGACAATTCTTTTAATCTTGGAGCTAGCATCTCCATATTATCGTTTACATAGCACTTTAATGCGTCCAAAGCTTCAGGATCCTGAACAAATTCATCTAAATGGCTCTGTTTATTATTTATTACTGCAACCAACATTGTTGCAACATCCAAGACTCTCCATAAAGGTATCTCTTCACTTTGTCTTGACCAACGTTGTGCGCTATCGGACCATCGCCATATTTTGGTAGAAAAATCCTCAAAATTCCAACTTGATTTTCCAATAGTAATATATTTTGCATCACCCGCATTCGCATCTTTTTCCTCATAGTCTACTGTAATGACAGGCTTGTGACTAAGCCAATTTGGTGCATCTTTCATATTTATTATATTTTAGTGTTATAATTGTCATCAATCATTTATTCATATATTTCCTGCATCCTTTCAATCTTCCCGGCAATTTCCTCGCGCAACCACTGCGGTTCAAGAACTTCAACATCCTCGCCATGGCGTAGCAGTTCCTGCTGAAAATCATACTCCGGGCGTATGCAGTAAGTAAAAATACTGTAATTGCTGTTGCGTTCAATCTCTTCTTGGGTATCATGCAGTTTCAAGTCGCGTATGTAATTGGCCTGCAGTGCCGACACTTTCAATTTCACGACCTCAACATCTAAACTGCGGCAAACTCCAAAGCAGCCATCAAAGAACTCTTCGGCATTCCAATCCTTGGGCATTTCAAATGTTTCTTGCTTTACCGTAAGCTGCAATATTCTATCGAGCGAATAAATCATCGGCGGCTTGTCATTGTAATAAGCGTGAGTGCTTTTCGCAACCATATACCAGCGCTGCTTGAATAGCTTTACACAATAGGGCATTACATCAAAACAGCACTCTTCGTCACTCCAATAACTCCTATAAGTGATATTCAGCTGTAGGTTTGCTTTCATTGCATCGATAATCGATTGCAGATACTCCTGCCCCGATGGTATGTTTTCAAGCAGAATACGTTCTTTTATACTTTGGCTGCCGGAAAGTGTATTCGCAATGCTTAGTGTGCTGTAAAGCCACGATGAAAGACCATTACCGGTTATATCCTCTTCGTTCTCTATGTAATATCGGTACTTCCCCCTTTGCTCGTTTACAATATCAAGCTTGAAAATATCCCCAATTGCATACCTCCAATTATCAAATGTGCGTTTAGGAAGTTCCAGGCCCATACTGATGTCATCATCATTGATCCACAAATCATTCAGTTCCTTGAATGAAAGTTTCCTGTGCTGGTAAATAGTCCTGATGACCCAAACATATTTACCAATCAATCCTTGTCCCCTATCGTTGTCCATAGCTTCATTTTTTAGAAATTCGCGATTTACTGCAAATATACAATAAACCTCTGCCAAATAATGGCAGAGGTTTAAAAAATATTAAGAAAAAATCCCCTTGCGGGCCCTGTTTATAAGAAAATAGAGTGCAATTGCAGCAAATGTCGCAATCTCAGACAACGGCAATGCCAGCCACATGCCTTTAGTACCGAGAACATCAGGCAAAAGAAAGAAGGCCGGGAACAGGAAGACTACTCCACGCAGCAGAGCGAATATAGTTGCCGGAGCGACTCTCTTTATGCTCTGCAGGAAACCTATCGCCACCAAGTTCAAGATAAAGAACAGGAAGCCTGTTGCAAAATAGGGGAAGCCATCGATTGCAATCTGTGCTGCCGGGTCATTCTCAGCAATGAACAGATGCACCAGGTGTTGAGGGAAAAGAGTGAATGCAATAATAGATACAAGCGAGCTGAGCACTGCTGCACGCACAGATATCGATAGAGTCTTTTTCACCCTGTCCCATCGTTCAAGTCCATAGTTGTAGCTCACTATCGGCTGCACAGACTGCGCTATTGAATTGCCGAACATGAACACAAAGGGCGTATAATAGCAGGCAACACCGTATGCACCCACACCGGCATCACCCAGATGTTTCATGAACACGAAATTGCCGGCAAACAACAACAATGCTATTGTAACCTCGCCAAGCAAGGCCGAGAAACCTATCTTGCATTGATAGACAATATTACGGAGTGAGAGTGTCAGGCTGTTGAGCGACATCTTTACCCCACTCATCTTCAACGTGCGGGCATACTTTACAAGATATACGAATGCCATAATACCACCAACAACAGTGCTTATTGACGATGCTATTGCAGCACCCTTCACACCCATTCCAAGTGGGAAGATAAAGAGCCAGTCAAGAACGATATTCAGCAAAGCCGGCACCACATTGCACCACATTGCGTATTTTGGGGAACCATCCAGGCGAATGACAAACAGACCTACGATGGACCACATAAGCATTATGCCCGATGGGATGAGATAGATCATATAATCCCTTACCAAAGACATAAGCGTTTCCGACGCGCCAAGCATGTAGGAAATCAGCTCTGGGGCAAGCAACGTGAATATCATTATACCAATGGCCACGAATGTCGAGAACCATATAGCCTGCGTCACATTTATGCGTGCCGCCTTCTCATTGTTCTGCGACATGTGGATTGATGCCACAACCGAAGCGCCTGTTCCCACCATCAAAGCAAAGCCAGTGAGCACAAGGAATATCGGATAGCATATATTAATGGCAGCAATGCCGTTGCTGCCCACTCCGTGACCTACAAAAATGCCGTCGACCACTGTCAACAGCGACCAGCTCACCATTCCCAACAACGTGGGTATGAACATCTTTGTAAAAAGCCTCGAGATATTCGTCGTTCCAAAATCTATATCGTCCCTGCCTGACATAATTGTTATTTTCGCTATTTACCGCAAAAATAACAATTGAAACTGAAAACTGAAAGGTGAAAGGTGAAAACTTGTACAAACGAGAGGGTTGAAGCCTGCTCACACACGCAACGAGTGAGGCCGAGTTTAAAGCACACGACAGTGTGGTTAAAGGTAGAAGCGTGTGATTGTCACCAACACGTAGTTTTCCGTTCTCCGCTTTCACTTTTCAGCTTACTAAGCTGATATGCATCGCGCGCATCACCGTTTGCAAGATATATTACTCCACAGCGTTGAAATCCATATTTTTGCAGAATGTGATACATGATTACATTGTCGCGATGCGTGTCAATGCGTATGGTGTCTGTATGCAAGAAAGCCCAGTCCAGCAGATGGCGGGCATAGCCCTTGCCGGGCTTTGCAACAGCAATGCGATGGATTACATGATAAGGCTCATCGTTCAGCCACGCCCCACCCTCGATATATGAATAAGTGGGATCTGGTCCCTGAATAAAAGCCATGGTTGCCTCAATTTCTCCATCTACGCCATCAGTTGCCACATAACACACCCCCTGTTCAATATCATGCCTCACAACATCGACCGACGGATACCCCACACCCCACTGGTGCAAGTTTCCACTTGCACGCATGATTGCTTTTGCGCTCTCAAAAAGGCGCATCAATGCAGGAATATCATCATATGTTGCTATACGTATATGAAATGCAAATCCCATTGGCTTGATGTATTTTCATAGTTCTATCACAAAACTATAAAAAACGGCGAAACAACAGGCTTTGATATGATAATATTCTTTAGAAATAAAAACAGTTTCTAATCAACAAACACCATTTCATTGCTTTGAAAATGGAAACAACATTCCAATTATGCGACTAATGCCTGCAGGCGCATAGTGCTGTGCAAGCGAAACAAGCAGTCCGCTCAACGAAAGCACACCGGCAGCACCACTCTTCACACGCTCGGCTGCAGCCTCTTTAGCCATTTCGTTGGCACGCTGCAGGCTGCGCAGTTCGCGCAACGAACCAATGTCGTGGCAACTATTACCCCTTCTTGTCATCATCTGTACTCTTTTCAAAAAATATCCTTGACAAATGTCTCACAATCCCATCAACAAAAAGACGCTCACGCAGCATGTAGACTATCATTGCCGTCAGCAACATTAGCAATGCGGCCACAACAATAGACAACGGCAGCCCAATGTGAGGCAACAGCAGAATAACGATTGCTACCATCAGTGCCAGGTATGCCACAAAGAGGAGCATGAACAGTACAAAACCGCAAATCACATCGCCAAGCAACAATGACAGATTCTCTACAATGCGTAATTTGCAACCATCCACGCTCCTCTTTAAAAACTCAAGAGCATCCTTTGAAATATTCCCAATATCGGCTCTAAATCCCATACATCCTATCCTTCAGAACTGCGTTCTATTCCTCAACGACAACCTTTTCCTCGACCTTGCAGTCACATCCCTCCTTGCCGCAGCAACCGGCATGGTCAAAATGTTTCTTCAAGTCACCAAGCCTATCCTTGATATCCTTGCGCATATCCTCGCCCTTCTTTGGGGCAAACAACATCATCACCAGGCCACCGGCCAGCATGCCACCGGTAAAGGCCAAAAAATTGCATACTTTCATAAAAACATAATTTAGCGGTTAACACTTGCAGGTCCAAAGTCCCTCCCGGGCGCTACAGCAAAAGAGAATAACATTGCCAAAAGAAAAAACATCGGCCACTTTCTTGCTGTTTTATCCCAAAAGCACTACCTTTGGTTCTCCTGTGGAATATAAACAACAGCAATATGAAAAAGTGCGCTACAATTATATTTTATTCAACATTATTTCTCCTTTTTTCCTGTACCGACGGCAAGAAGGCGCCAACAGACACCGGCAACCTGCAGGAAGAGCCACGCAAAGAGAAGGAAATCAAGATTGACACTATCAACATTCACGAGGAATACACCTTTGCCCATGTAAAGGAGAATGCCCCCACACTGACCATTGACATCAACCTGCCAGCCATTGACCTTGGCCATGATGAAGCCACTGCAATGCTCGACAGCGCATTGGCAGTAGGTATTTTCAACAGCCCACATACCCTGCGCGAATCATGTGACAGTTTCATTGCCGCACAGAAAAAGAATTTCGACTGGTTGCGCGATGACTACTACAACCTCAAAGAAGAAGGCTTGCCACCGGGACTCATGCAGCAGTATTGCGACATCACCGGCAATGCAACATTGGGTTATAAAGGATACATAAATTACACCGTGAGCCGCGAGGAGTACTACGGCGGTGCCCACCCCAACACCTATCACAACATCCTTAACTTCGATCCAAAGACAGGACACGAAGTTGCATTCTATGACATTTTCAAGGAGGGTTGCGAAGAAACCTTGACAGCAATGCTTGTAGAAGAACTCAGGCGCCATGCCCAAGCATCCACAATTGAGGAACTGCGCGAGAAAGGCTACCTCTATTTCGACTCGGACATGTTCATCTCGCAGAACTTTATTCTGGGCAACGACGGCGTGACATTCCTCTACAACCGTTACGAGATTGCGCCCTATGCACTCGGTGACATTGCATTGACACTCGATTACAAAACATTAAAAGATATAATGAAATAATGGAAAGCATAACAAAGTATTTCCCACACCTCAGCGACAAGCAGAAAGAGCAGTTCGCTGCACTCTACGACCTCTACTACGACTGGAACAGCAAGATAAATGTCATCTCGCGCAAGGATATCGAGAACCTCTACCTCCACCATGTACTGCACTCACTTGCGATTGCGAAGTACATCACTTTCAAGCCCGGTACAAAGATAATGGACATGGGCTGCGGTGGCGGTTTCCCCGGTATTCCCCTTGCAATCATGTTCCCCGAGGTGCAGTTCCACCTTGTTGATAGCATTGGCAAGAAGGTTCGTGTTGCCGGCGAGATAGCACAGGCAATTGGACTTGAAAATGTGCGCACAAGCCACAGTCGTGCCGAGGAAATCAAGGACAAGTACAGTTTTGTCGTCAGCCGTGCAGTCATGCAGTTGCCCGACCTCGTGAAGATCTGCCGCAAGAACATCTCCAACGAGCAGTTCAACGCCCTGCCCAACGGTATCATCTGCCTCAAGGGCGGCGACATGACTGCCGAGACACAGCAGTTCAAGAACAGCCGTGAGATAATTGACATAAGCACTTATTTTAGCGAGGAGTATTATAAAGACAAAAAAGTTGTGTACGTACAGGTGTAAATGGACTAAAAAGCGTATCTCTGCGTTATGCTTGCTCGCAAAATCCTCATTTACGCTTAGTAAACTGCGGTTTTACGATCTGCGCAAGCCTTGAGCTACATCTTTTTATTCCATTTACAAACGACGAAAAATTAAAAAGACTTTTATGCAACTCAAGAAATTTATAGTAAACCCCATACAGGTGAACTGCTATCTTCTTTGGGACGACACCAAGGAGGCGGTTCTCATTGACTGTGGAGCATGGTTTCCACAGGAGCGTGAGCAGATAAGGCAGTTCATTGAGGACAACGGCCTGACATTGAAGCACCACCTCAACACCCATCTGCATTTCGACCATATATTCGGCAATGCATTCATCGAGGAGACATTCGGTGTAAAAGCCAGCGCCAACGATGCCGACTGGCCATGGGCCGAGAACATCAAGGAGCGTGTAGCGCGCTTTGGCGTGACATACAACGAGGATGTCCCCCCACTTGGCCGTGTGCTCAACGACGGCGATGAAATTCTCTTCGGCAACAGCCGCATTGTTGCTATTGCAGTTCCGGGACACTCACCCGGCAGCCTTGCCTATTACTTGCCACAGGCAAACATGCTCTTCAGTGGCGACGCACTGTTCCGTGGCAGCATAGGCCGCACCGATTTCCCCGACAGCAACCACCGTGCCTTGATATACGCAATACGCGAAAGACTGCTCACCCTACCCCCGGAGACAGTTGTCTATCCAGGCCACGACCGCGAAACGACAATCGAGTTCGAGAAGATGAACAACATGTATCTGAGATAAGAAAAGAACGAGAGTCACCACAAATGACTCTCGTTTCTGTTTTCGCAGTTTTACCACAAATTTCCCCACTGTCCACGACTTTCACCTGCCAAGTCGGGGGTATTACCACCCACAGGCCTGTTACCCACATTGGCACTGCCCTGCTCGGCAGATGCCGTAGTCATTATTGGTGCAGTCTCAAGCTGAACAGCTGTTACTACCGGGATTTTATATTCCTTTTTCATATTTTCACTATTTACTTGATTACTACTTTTTTACCATCAATGATGTAAATACCGCTTGTTGGGTTCTCAACCACACGACCCTGCAAATCATAGATAGTTTTCACCTCTCCGCTCTCACCTTTCAGTTCATCAATGTCTGTTGTCTCGCCATCATCGAAGCGGACGCTCAGCGACTTCTGCGCTGTCACAGGCAACCACGCTGTCGGTATCTGCAAATATGCCTTGCCGGCACTGAATGTAGTATTATCTTCAAATGGATAGAACATTGGTGCTTCATCAAGCTCTGCAACAGTGAACTTATAGTTGCTCATTTCGCCCTCTGTGCTGTTTACAGTTGTCTGCTCCAAAGTGCCCACAAGCAAATTCAATGTATGCTCATTACACTCTTCAATAGTTGGCACAATATACTCACCTGGTTCACCCTTCACAAAGATACCAGCCTCTGTTGGTGTTGTCATTACCCTAGCGAGAGTTACTACCTGAGTTCCTGAATTAAAACCTATCGCGCTATATGCCTTCAAGCCCTCTACCTCACTAAAGTCAAGAGCATAAGGTGAGCAATAGGTCGCACTACCGTACTGGTTGATGGTGATAGCAACATAGGAAGGAACAATTTCTACAATATTTGTAAGTTCATTCCATCCCTCCGTAGCAGCGTATGTTTCTTTTGCACCATAAGGAACATAAAGAGTACAAGTATTTTTATCGACATAACCGAATTGTGTACCCCAAATAGCAAACAAATTCTCAGCAGGGATTAGAGAAGTAATGCTTGTAAGGCCGGAGCAATAAGCGAACGCATAATCTCCAATGCTTGTAACGCTGTTAGGGATTGTTACACTTGTAAGACCGTAGCAGTTATAGAACGCATGTTTTCCAATGCTTGTAACGCTGTTGGGTATTTCAATGCTTGTAAGGCAGGAGCAATTATAGAACGCATTATTTCCAATGCTTGTAACGCTGTTAGGGATTACAATACTGGTAAGCCCGTAGCATTCCTCGAATGCACTACCCGTAATACCCAAAGTTCCATCCTTTATAGTAATTGATGTATTTACAGGCATTGTCCCTTTGTATTTATAAAGCACCTTTCCGGCATATACTAAGCCATCTGGTTGATTTTCAAACCAAGCAGTGCCAGCGAACGCATCATAATCAATACTTGTAATGCTGTTGGGTATTTCAATGCTTGTAAGGCCGGTACAACCACAGAACGTCATAAATTCAATGCTTGTTACGCTGTTAGGGATTACAATGCTTGTAAGTCCAGAGCAGTCACGGAACGCATAATATCCAATGCTTGTAACGCTGTTAGGGATTACAATGCTTGTAAGACCAGTGCATCCCTCGAACGCACCTTGAACAATATCTGTTGTACCGTCTTTAATAACTATTGATGTATTTACAGGCATTGTCCCTTTGTATTTATAAAGTACACTGCCAGCGTAGACAACACCATTGGGCAGGTTATTGTACCAAGCAGTACCTTCGAACGTAGAACCTCCAATGCTTGTAACGCTGTTAGGGATTACAATGCTTGTAAGGCCGGAGCAACCAGAGAACGCAAAACCTCCAATGCTTGTAACGCTGTTAGGGATAGTAATACTTGTAAGCCCTGTGCATCCCTTGAACGCAGAATTTCCAATGCTTGTTACGCTATTGGGGATTTCAACACTTGTAAGGCCGGAGCAATTCTCGAATGCACCACCTCCAATACTAGTTACACTGTTTGGAATTTCCGTGTTTTTGCAACCTACAATAAGAGTATTTGTAGCTGTCTCAATAATCGCATTACTTTTATTTCTACTATCATAAACTGAATTATCTTCTGCAACAAGAATGCTTGTAAGGCCGTAGCAACCAGCGAACGCATAATAATCAATACTTGTTACGCTGTTTGGGATTGTAACGCTTGTAAGTTTGTAGCAACCAGAGAATGCAGAATATCCAATATTTGTTACGCTGTTAGGGATTGTTACGCTTGTAAGGCTGATGCAACTAGAGAACGCATAATATCCAACGCTTGTTACGCTGTTAGGGATTGTTACGCTTGTAATTCTGGTGCAACTAGAGAACGCACGATGTCCAATGCTTGTTACGCTGTTAGGGATTACAATGCTTGTAAGCCTAGAGCAGCCACTGAACGCATCATCTCCAATGCTTGTAACGCTGTAGGTAGTTCCATTATAAGTAACGCTTGCAGTAATATTCACTGAGCCACTGTATTCGTCGTAATACTGAGAATAGTAACTTCCTTTGTAAGTAACTTCAACCGTCTTATCCTCCTCGGACAGAATGTTGTAATAGATACCGCCCACCTCAAAGTCGTGGGCGTTTGCAAATGTTGTACACAGCAACAGCAGTGCCGTGAACAGATGTTTTAAATAATTGTGTTTCATAAAAACTATAAATTAAGGTTAATAAAATCCGTAATTTACAGTCTTACGCTTTTTGGGTATTGCCATACTCCTACAAGAATGAGCTTGGAGCAATGCAATAAAAAAAGACGTGAGACTTGTGCCTTACGTCCATGAACTGAGGCATCGCCAAACGCCTTAATGAGATGAACATAGAAGAAACAATATTCCCACGCCGTGAATATATATGTGGGCAGTGCGCAAAATGCGCACCACCTACATACAAACACAGAATGAGCATTGGTTGCTTCAGTCCCTCATTTAAAATTTTGGCGAATTTCAGTTCGGACTTAAAACAAAATGCTTTATTTACATCGGTAGCTTTCTCCCTACCGACACTGCAAAGATAGTGCAAACGAGCGAAATAATATCAAGTTTACTTGGATATTTCACAGCGAGTGCAGCCTATTTTCACGTTAGTAAAAATAGTGCAAAAAAGCGAAATAAGAAAATTTCCCAATGTTTTTCAGCAAGTTACATACCGACAGTGCATAATAAGGGCTCAGTAGAAATTTAGTGTGGATATCAATACGCTTATGGTCTTATTCTACATCAGTCCTCAACCTTAATCGTTTACTTGTATTTTCTTCAAGTTACGCGTCAAAGTCCACGATGTATGTCAATAAATCTTCATTGCAAAGGTAATTCCCCGCCAACGGCGGAAGGGCAGCGTTGGGAGGCACAGCGAGTAGCCGAGCAATGCTTGGAAACAGGCGGCATGATGTTTGAGCGTAGCGAGTACTTGCCGCCCCAAGTATTGCGACAAGGAGCGAGCGGCGAGGTGTGGAAAGTCGGATCGTAGCCATGTCGTTCTGTGAGCCAAGGAGTTGAACAACTTGCTTGTCTTCCTACCGCTTGGCCTCCGACTTAGCGTTGGGAGGCACAGCGAGTAGCCGAGCAATGCTTGGAAACAGGCGGCATGATGTTTGAGCGTAGCGAGTTCTTGCCGCCCCAAGTATTGCGACAAGCAGCGAGCGGCGAGGTGTGAACCGACTGAAGAATATTGCAGCAGCTAATACTGATGCAATTTGTGAACAAAGGAAGCGCCGAATGCTGTACACGACTGCCCCGTTTTTGGTACTTTTTTCAAAAAAGTACAGAAAGCAAGACTACAGAATGAATATAAGATAACAGAACAAGGTTAAAAATTGTGAGTAAGCGAGTGCGGGTAAATTTGTTTACACACACAAAGCGAGAGGAAGCAATTACAGCGAAATTAAAATGTGAGTTAATTCAATACGTCAATAAGCTATATTCCAAATTTAAAGTAAACCGGATTATCCACATCTTTTTGCTACTGAACCATAATAAGCAATATTTTGCTAACACCAATGCTCAAAATGAGAATTTTGTTTCTTCGAAATAGAAATATAAAATACTAAGACACAACAAGAGGAGGCAAAGATTTCTCCTTGCCTCCTCTTGCAAATTCATTATTATTATCAACCAAGCAGCTGCTTATAGGTTGTCTTGGGTGAGCGAGCGGCTGTTGTCTCGTCGAGACGGCGCACAGGTGTGCTGTGCGGAGCGTTCTTTACCACATCGGGGTTCTCTATTGCCTCGGCAGCAACCTTCTTCATCACTGCAATGAACTCATCCAGTGTCTCCTTGCTTTCGGTCTCTGTTGGTTCAATCATTATGCTCTGATGGAACAGCAAGGGGAAGTAGATTGTAGGTGCATGATAACCGTAGTCGAGCAGTCGCTTGGCAATGTCGAGCGTTGTAACGCCAGTCGATTTGTCGGCAAGGCCGTCGAACACAAACTCGTGCTTGCATACACCCTCAATTGGCAGGTAGTATTCGTTCTTCAGTGACTCCTTGACATAGTTTGCATTGAGCACTGCAAGTGGACCTACCATCTTCACATTCTCGCGGCCGAGAGTGAGGATATAGGTATAGGCACGCAACAGCACGCCAAAGTTGCCAAGGAAATTGGAAACATAGCCTGCCGACTTCTCATCGGTGTCAAGATAGAACACACCGTCGGCATCCTTCTTCACCTGTGGGTTGGGCAGCAATGCCTCAAGACCGGCACGCACGCCTACAGGGCCGTCACCGGGGCCACCGCCACCGTGAGGTGTAGAGAATGTCTTGTGAAGGTTTATATGCATGATGTCGAATCCCATGTCACCGGGGCGGCACTTGCCAAGCACGGCATTCAGGTTCGCTCCATCGTAGTAGAGCAAACCGCCACACTCATGCACCAGGCGTGCAATCTCAGGGATTTCGGTCTCGAATATACCAAGTGTGTTAGGGTTGGTCATCATGATGCCGGCAACGGTGTCATCGAGCAAAGGTTTCAAGTCCTCTACATCGACTGTTCCGTTGGCTGTTGACTTAACCTCAACAATCTCAAGGCCACATACTGCAGCACTTGCAGGGTTGGTACCATGAGCACTGTCGGGAACAATGACCTTTGTTCGCTTTGTGTCGCCACGCTGCTGGTGATATGAGCGCATAATCATCAATCCTGTCAACTCACCGTGTGCACCGGCGTATGGATTAAGCGTAAACGCTGCAAGGCCACTGATCTCGGCAAGCGACTCGGCAAGGTTGTAATAGACCTCAAGAGCACCCTGTGCAGCTTCAACAGGAGCATCGGGGTGTAGCCCAGCGAATGAAGGCAACGCGCTGATTTCCTCGTTAAGGCGAGGATTGTACTTCATTGTACAGCTGCCCAAGGGGTAGAAACCAGTATCGACACCAAAATTCTTGTTCGACAGGTTGGTATAATGACGCACCACATCAAACTCTGTAACCTCGGGAAGCAGGGGTTTGCTCTCGCGTTTAAGGTTATCGGGCAAGCAGCAAGGACAATAGTTCTCCTTGAAAACATTCTTCGGAAGGGAATATCCCGTTCTGCCCTCTTTCGAGAGCTCGAAAATCAATTTGTCATAATTGCGTATCATGGTATATCCTCCAATTAAATGTTATTCACTATTTCAACGAACTTGTCCATCTCCTCCTTTGTACGCTGCTCGGTAACACACACAAGCAACATGTCATCGGCTACACGCACACCGCCAAGAATACCGTTGGCACACAGCGCATCGAGCACCTTCTCGGCAGGGACAGCCGTACGCACCACGAATTCATTGAAGAACGGTTTCTCGTAAGCCAGTGCGCATTTGCCTGTTGCTACAAGCCTGTCGGCAAGGTAATGCGCGCCGCCGTATGAGAGTTCGCAAGCCTCCTTCAAGCCCTTGTGTCCCATCACTGACATGTAGATTGTCACATAGAGAGCCATGAGCGACTGGTTGGAGCAGATGTTGCTGTTTGCCTTCTCGCGGCGGATGTGCTGCTCGCGCGCCTGTAATGTAAGCACAAATGCGCGCTTGCCATCGACATCGGTTGTAGCGCCCACAATGCGGCCAGGCAACTTGCGTATGTTGGCATTGGTGCAGGCAAGGAAACCCACGTATGGACCGCCGTAGCACATTGGGATGCCAAGCGACTGGGCATCGCCGCAGGCAATATCTGCGCCCCACTCTGCCGGTGTCTTCAGCACCGCAAGGCTCGATGGCTTGCAGTTCATCACAAGCATGGTCTTCTTTGCGTGACACATGTCGGCAACACCGGTATAGTCCTCGACAATACCATAGAAGTTTGGCTGTGCAAGGATTACGCCTGCAACATCATCGCCCTGTAGTTTTGCTTCAAGGTCGGCAAGGTCGGTAACACCATCCTTTTCGGCAATAGTCTCAACGATGACACCCTGGTACTTGGCATAAGTCTCCACCACGCGCTTCACTCTCGGATTCATTGTTGCCGAAACAAGTACCTTGTTGCGTTTCTTTGCAATTGCAACACACATCATCATGGCCTCGGCAGTGGCTGTTGTGCCGTCATACATCGAGGCATTTGTAACATCCATTCCAGTGAGCTCGCAAATCATTGACTGGTACTCGAAGATATACTGCAATGTACCCTGCGAAATCTCGGGCTGATAAGGAGTGTATGCTGTAAGGAATTCGCCACGCGAGAGTATCGGTGCTATCACAGATGGCGAATAGTGATCCTCGACACCGGCACCGGCAAAGCATGCAAGGCTTGCATTCTTCTTGCCCAGCGCCTCAAAAAACCGCCGCACCTCAACCTCGGACATAGCCTCGGGAAGCGCAAACTCGCGGTCAAAGAGCAGCTGCTGCGGAATCTCGCCATAGAGGTCGTCCATGGACTTCAGCCCGGCAACCTCAAGCATCTGCTCAATATCCTGTTGGGTATGAGGGAAATATTTCATAATGAATTTACAATGAAATGCATTTCAAATTCGGTGCTGTCAAAAAGGAGGGAGTTAAAGGCATGCGATATGTGAGAAACCGCAGTTTACTTGAAGTAAATGAGGATTTCGAGCATGAGCATAACGCATAAATCCGCCTTTTTGTCAGTAGCGACAATTATTCGCCAATCATCACTTTATACGCCTCCGCATCCATCAACGCATCAGCCTCTGCAGGGTCGGCAAGTTTCACCTTAATAATCCAATTTGCGTATGGGTCGCTGTTCACGAGTTCTGGGCTGTCATTCAAAGCCTCGTTAACCTCTACAACAACACCGCTCACGGGTGAGATAAGGTCGCTGGCAGCCTTCACGCTCTCAACTGCGCCAAAGTCCTCGCCTGCAGCCACCTCATCGTCAACATCGGGCATATCGACATATACCACATTGCCAAGCTCGTGCTGTGCGTAGTCTGTAATACCTACATAGCCATATTCACCCTCAATCTTTACATACTCGTGTGACTCGGCATAACGGAGTCCTTCAAGAATTGTACTCATAATAAATTTGTTTTATTGGTTAGTTATTAAGTTTTTTATTCAACCTTCCCACCGTCGCTCGTTTTACTTGCGACACCTCCCCTCCAAAGGAGTGGCGGAGTTTCATACTATGCTCTCCCACCTTTTAGGGGGGAGTACTGCAAAGCAGGGAGGGGGATTCGTAAATTGTTATCTTCACTTCTTGTAGTTCTTGTCATAAAAGCGTTTCTTTGTCACCACGCCGGGGAACACCTTCTTGCGAATGCGCACTGCAACCTCGGTATCAAGTTTTGCATAATCAATGTCCACCATTGCCATGCAGACGCTCTTGCCGGTAGAAATAGAGTTATAGCCTGTTGTGACAACACCCACAACCTTGCCGTCGGCCTCTACCTCATAGCCATGGCGTGGAATAGCCTTGTCTTTGAGTTCTATGCCCACTATCTTGCGTTTAAGTCCCTCGGCCTTCTGCGCAGCAAGAGCCTCCTTGCCAATAAAATCCTTTTCCAGTTTCACAAAGATGCCAAGACCGGCCTCGAGCGGAGTAATCTCATCGGTAAGTTCGTCGCCATAGAGTGGCAAGCCAACCTCAAAACGCAATGTATCGCGGCAACCCAAGCCACATGGCTTCACCTCACCACTTGCGAGCAACTTGTCCCACACCTCATTTGTGAAGGCATGTGAGCCATAGAGCTCAAAACCATCCTCGCCGGTATAACCTGTGCGGCTTATGATAATTGTTTCGCCATTATACTCCAATTCCTTGCAAGTGTAGAACGCCAGTTCCTGACATGGAATGCCAAGCACGCGCTCAATTATCTCCTCGGTCTTCGGGCCCTGAACGGCAACCTCGCCATATATGTCACTCTGGTGCTCCACTGTAACATCAAACTCCTTGGCATGCTCTGTTATCCATGCCACATCCTTGTCAATGTTCGATGCATTTATTACAAGAAAATAACGCTGATGAGCCATTTTATAGACAAGCAGGTCATCAACGACACCACCTGTGGGGTGACACATCATGCCATAATATATCTTTCCGTCGGGAGCATCTGTAATGTCGTTGGTAAAGATGTGGTTCACGAACTTCTCGCTCTCGGGGCCTGTAACAAGCACTTCGCCCATGTGCGACACATCGAATACACCGCAAGCCTGGCGCACAGCATTATGTTCGTCAACGATATTGCTATACTGGATTGGCATGTCAAAGCCACCGAAAGGGCTGATCAACGCTCCCAATGCAGCGTGTTTGTCATAAAGACAAGTTCTTTTATTCTCCATAGGTCAGTTATATTATAAGGTTTATAAGTTGTTCCTTTTGCAGGTTCATTATCACCGACGGCACATCAACCCCGGAGAGTGCCTCCTCAATTGCCTGTGCAGTGCGCTCCACCCCCTTTAGCCTTGCCAGCAGCATGGAGTCAATGTCGCCAATGATGAAGAAATCGCCCGACAGGGAGACCGAGCGTATGCGGCCGGCCTTCACCTCGAGCGACACGCGAAACTCGCCCACACCCTCAATTCGCTCTTCCTTCACCAATGTAGCAGCAGGGTTGTTACCGTAGATGAATACATCGCTCAGGTACTCCTGTTCCATCTCTTCAATGGCAGCCACATCGGCAGTGGTGAGCACGACCTCACTGTCGCAGAGCACGGCTTTCAAGTGGGATTTTAGTTCGTCGATTGAAATTGAGATATGCTTGTTCAGCGTGGTGACATGCTGCCTCACGGACTCCACCCCCTTGCTGCGCAGTTTGGCATCGGACGGGGTTGTGGCATTCACCATATATTCGAGATTGGTGTCATAGAGCATAGTGCCGTGCACAATGCTACGGCCGGGCAGTTTGTAGAATGCATTGCCCGAGACTTTCTTGCCATCAACAAGAATATCGTTACGGCCGGTGGTCTTTGCCTCCACGCCAAGACGCTGCAGGGCATCCTCGACCATCAGCATGTAACGGTTGAAGGTAAAATTGACATTGGTATCGGGGGTGATATAAGAGAGCATCAGGTTACTGCGGTCGGCAAAGACACAGCCACCGCCACTCTTGCGACGATAGAACTGGATGCCGTTGGCCTTGCAATAGGCGACATCCACCTCGCTCTCAACAAGTTGGTTGCGCCCGAAGATGACCGTAGGCTCAACCTGCCAGATGAAAAAGTACTCATGCGCAGGAAATTCCCGTGCAACATACTCCTCCATAGCCAGATAAAACGGCAAACGGCGGTTCTTTTCCTCTGGAAGTTCTACATAAATCATGTGGAATAAAATTCAACTCGCCATCGGTTACAAACATAACGCGTTTGTGCACAAATTTATGAATTTAAATTCTAAAAGCAAGTTTTATAACATTTTTTTTGAGTTGTTGGCAAATGAAAACAGCATTAGTTACTTTTTTTTACATAAGTTTGTTTATTTTAATTATTAGGCCTATTTTTGAAAAATTAACACGATAAAACTACAGGAAGCGAGAGAGAAAACAGAAAAAGAGTCGCTTGAAGAAGAGCTTCGTCAACTGAGAGCCAAAGCTGAACAGATGGAACGAGAACGAATAGAGAGAGAAAGACTGGAACGTGAACGCATTGAAAAAGAGGAATTGAGAAAAGAGATTGCCAGACTTAAGGAGATGTTGGGAAACAACGGGAACATTTCTTAACCATTCATAGTAATGAAATGACATCACTAATAAAATATTTGAAAACCATGGAATTTACCAAAAACAACAAAGCGGGCTACACCCAAGTGATAATCAGCTTCCTGATTATCTTCTGCACATTCTTGCCATTTATAGAAGTAACTTATGGCAACGACTACTACCATTTCGAAAAGACGACATCTGCGATGTTGGAATTCACCACATTTCTTGTTGCCGACAAAAAGACATACATAGGCTACCTGTTTGTTCTATTCTTCATGTTGCAACTGGCCAACATCTTTGTGCAGTCTCATAAAGGCAACAGATTCATATCGTTAGTTGCCGGAGTTGTAGGTGGAATTTCATTTATTCTGCTCCATAACCAAGTCAAGGAAACCGAAAATGACCTTGGCAACAAACTGAATTACCAATGGGGATTCTACCTTTTGCTAATTTTGATTGCAGCACAGATTGTACATAAACTCATTACAAACCAGGAGTTATCCGAGGAAACTGCAACAAACGAAGATGTCAATGAACTTTTTGAGCAAGCAGAAAGCGAGAAAAAAGAGCACACACAAACGGTTGCAGAAACCGAAAGAAAGACCGCTGATGCAGTTGTAGCCGAGGTGGTGCAAGAGGTAGCAGTTGCTCCGGCAGTGACTGTTGAAGCTATGACCGAAGAACCAGTAGAAGACAGCGAACTGGAGGCATTGAAAGCCGAGGCTGAGAAACTGAAAGCGATACAGGCTATGCTGAAGGCCGAAGAAGAGGCAAAGCAAAAGCTTGCAAAAGAGAAACTCGAGAAAGAACAGCTCGAAGATGAGTATCGCCGTTTGAAAGCCCAAGCCGAGCAGATAGAACAGCAAAAGAGAGAGAAAGAAAGACTTGAGAAAGAAAGGCTTGAGAAAGAGAGACAAGAGAGGGAGAGAATAGAACAGGAAAGACTTGAAAAAGAGAGAATAGAGAAGGAAAAGATTGAAAAGGAGAGACAAGAAAAAGAGAATTTAATGAACGAGATTGCAAAACTCAAGGAGATTCTAAAAAACGAAAGCAACTCTTAAATTAGATTATTTCACTAAATACAAAACATTCAAATTACACATATATTATGGAAATACCTAAACAAAAAGCAATAGCATACGCACAAGCTGCAATCAGTTTTCTATTGATACTTTGTACGTTCCTCCCCTACCTGGCCGCCAAGGATGGCGATGGCAGCGTCCCACTCTCATTTATTGGTTCAATGTTGATTCAAGATGATGCAGATACAAAATTCAAATTATTGGGATACCTCTTTATTGCATACATGATGGCGCATGCAGCCAATATATTTGTACAGGCACACCGTAGCAACAGAGGTCTCTCGGCAATTCTTGCAATAATAGGCTTTATAGCTTTGATTGCTATGCACGTACTACTGGATGACACAACATTCTTCGAGGATGGCAAATACGGCATAGGTTTCTACTTGATTATAATTCTGCTTTTCGCATTGCTCATTCTACCCTCAATGATTGAGTCATACAATTGTAACACAAATGAGCCAGGATCCGAAACCGATTTCAAGACCCAGAAGGAAAAAGAGATAGAAGCCTTGAAAGCCAAATTGGCAGAACTTGAGAAATTACAAAATAAATAATAAATACAAATTATGAAAAACAAACACGGAATTGTATCGGCACTGATAAGTGCAGTTCTCATCATCTCATTCTTTATGCCCTTCTTGGAAGGAGGAGGCGAGTCGGTTTCAACATTAAAGTTCTTCCAGAATGTTAAAGAAATGGAATTGGACAACTCTTGGTTGTCAACACTTTTCTTCATCTATATAGGACTTATTGGTCTGAACATACTTGTCCAGCTTGCAAGTGGCAGCAAAGGTTTCTCTTCATTTGTTGGTGCTGCCGGCATTGGATTCATGATTCTGTTCGTAATCGTAGTAAAATCAGAGGATTACGGCAGTGAGCAACTTGACTTCTTTAAAGAATATCTTGGTTCAGGTGTGTGGGTCAGCGGCCTTTCGGCATTGGCACTCATATTTGTACCACAGTGGTTTGAAGATGAAAAAGACGAAGAGTTTGACAACCTTATAAATAAAGCCGAGGCACAGGTTCGTGAGGCAGAAGCAAGATCAAGCCAATCTGCTGCACGCAAAGACTCTACTACCGAGATAGACCTACTTAAGGCGAAAATTGCTCAATATAAAGAAAAGAGCGAGCAATCAGCCACAGACAACACAACTTTGAAAGCCGATGAACAGATGTATGCCTCCAAAACAACAGAAACTCCAATTGAGCAGCCAACAGTTGAAAAGCCCAAAGCCGAACCGGTCAATCCTGCTACTACCACAACAACAGAGATGGACGAGTTGAAAGCAAAGATTACACAGCTCGAAAAACAGAAGTTGGAGATGGAGATTGCAAGACTAAAGAACGAGATTGATACCATGAAGAAAAACAACTTCTAAGCGTCAGTTTAGAACAAGGATAATAAAATAATTGCACAAAAGTCAAAATTTGTGCAATTATTTTTTGTTATATCCAAAATAGTCCACACCTTTGCGACAGATTTTTCAAAATAGACATTTATAAACTTAAAAAAAGAACAAAACCATGAAGACAAACAAATTTGGTATCGTATCGGCTGCAATCAGTGCATTGGCACTTCTCTGCACATTCGTTTTGGACTTTGTTAAAGTAACCCCAATCGTTCATCCTCTTGCAGGCAAGATGGGTGAGAACGTAACAGCATGGAATACATTTTCTGGTGGTGACGAGGTTGTTGCAAAGGGTATCCAGGAGGGTTCAAACGCAGGTACATTCATCATCATCGCAGTTATCCTGCTCGTTGTGAACATTGCAATACAGCTTTTCAAGCAGGGTAAGATAGCAGCATTGGCAAATGCAGTTATTTCAATTGCTACAGCAGCAATTTTCCTCATCGTGGGTATTCAGGTAGCCGGTTCTGAGAAATTGGAGATGTTTAAGCCCGAGATGGCTTTAGGTGCATACCTCATCATTGCATTGTGCGTTGCTATGCTCTTCGTACCTAAGATGATTTCTAAGAAGTAATTAAACACTGCCAAAAAAAACAGCATATCCTGCTGTAATACAATAAAAGGCAACCGAGCTCGGTTGCCTTTTATTTTTTAAATAGAATGTTTTTTTACTTCTTGAGTCCCATTACATTGGCAAAAGCGGTAGCCGCAGCAACTAAAGATGAAATAAAGAACAGAGTTGCACCCCAGCGGATAGTATCCATAACTCCTGTACTCACAGCCAACTTAATCATATCAGCTTCAACTGTTTCACCATCTTTTGTAAGAGAAGCATACATGAACAAGCCAAGCAAGCCCATCAACGCACCAAGTACACCACCCCAGAAAGCCAAAGGCTTTTGGTTGTACAAGTTACCAACGAGTGCAGCAACTGCAGCAATCAAGCCAATGATACCATACCACAAAGTGATACCAAGGCGAGTAACTGTATTATCAGCACTTTCACCCATTTCACTAGCCAAAGATCTTGTAAGACTTCCGGCTTCCACTCCAAACCAAGGGCAGAAAACGAAAACAACCATCAATGCCGCAGCGATAGTACCTGCAAGAGCAAAGATGTTCTTAGTGTCAATCTGTGGCTTTGCCCATTCTGTTTTACCCAATGCATTAAAATCGGGCTTTAACAATTTAAAATCCATAATTAAATAATTTAAGGTTAATAATTAAATAAGTGTCTAAAATTACAATCTCTTAATAAGAGATGTATTATAGTGCAAATGTGTGGCATTTTTTCTAATATTCAAAGCAAAAGGACGTTTTTTTGTTAAAAATATAAAAAACAAATACTTCTGGCAAATGTAACCATATTAACATATTTCATTACCTTTTATTTAGTAACATAATGTGAATCCATATTATATGTCTGAATTTCTGTTGCTTGTCAATCTCTTATTAAGAGATTTTAAAATTTAAAGAAGCTAATCCAAAACTACCATTGTGTGCGCAAAAAACGCGAACTATACCAATGGATTATCATTGCAAAGGTAGCCTCTAAAGTTCACGGGATTCTTCGCTACGCTCAGACTCTGAGCATAGCGAAGACCGCGACAATACAGCCATACAACAACAAGAGCCGCATGGAATCATGCGGCTCTTGTAAGTATATAATCTATAAAGTTACTTTGCAACCTTCTCAAGGCGTTTCATCATTGCAAACATGAACAATGCCGAGAGCAAGCACAATACAATGAATACACCCCAAACGTATGTCAAAGGAATACCAGCCCACAAGAAACCACCTACAGATACAAGGAGGTTACCGATTGCAGTAGCTACGAACCAGCCACCCATCATCATACCCTTCAACTTTGGAGGTGCCACTTTGCTCACAAATGAGATACCCATTGGAGAAAGCAACAACTCTGCAAATGTAAGGATGAGATATGTAAGGATCAGCCAATATGCCGATGTAAATGTCAATGGCTTGGTATCCTCCTTAATAGCTCTAAGAGTGTCATTTGCTGCTGTTACAGCTTTTGCAGCTTCATGATCTGTTACTTCCGCATTGACAACTGTTGCATTGGCATTATAAACATCTGCAAAAACAGGACCGGTCTTAGCATTCAACTTACCCATGAAGTCCTTGGTCTTCTTAAGATTCTCGCCACGTGATTTCTCGGTAGCAGACTCTGAAGCAATAAACTCCTTGATTACGTCGTCTGTAATTTCTTTTTTGTCAGTACCAACAAGGATGTATTTGCCACCTTCCTTTACAACCTGGGGGGCATACGCGTAGCATTCAGCAGAGAAAGCCTCGGCTTTGTCAATTGCAATAGCACGCTGCTGGTCTGTTGGAGTATTCAATCCTCTTGAACCAACAAGCATGATAGCAAAACCTACAGCAGCAACAATCATACCGTATGCGATCTTGCGTGGAGCAGAAGGCTCCTTACCCTTAGCTGCCAACGCACTGAAGATTGCCATGCTTACAGGAGTCAAAGCTACTACATAGAATGGGTTGAACTGCTGGAAGATAGGAGCAGAAACATCAATTATCTCGTTACCTACATTTGCGGCACGATATGCGAGGAACGCCAAAACAGCAGTACCTACTGAACCCGAAATAAGTTTTGCCTTGGCTGTCTTGCTCTGGAAGATTGAGAATGTCGCATATACAGCAACAATGATAAGTACCAAGTTCCAAACATCAAATGGCAAACTCTGGATACCCGATGTAGTAGGTGTTACAAACTCATCGGCAAAATAAGTCAATGTCAGACCGTTCTGGTGGAATGCCATCCAGAAGAAGATAACCACAGCAAATACAAGGCACAATGCAATGACGCGCTGCTTTGTCTCTGACTTAGAGAGTTCCTCCTGAGCTACATTTGCATTCTTTGCAGCACCCTGTTTTGCACCACCCTCAACGTGACGGAATGTAGAGCGGAATGCTCTATAAACAAGGATTGAAGCAACAAGCGAAGCACATGCTACTGCAAAAGAGAAGTGGTATGCGTCGTTTGAAGAATAGCCGAGTGATGTTTCAGCATACTCCTTGATGGCAACGGCTGCTGTTGGTGCAAAAAGAGCACCGATGTTGATAGCCATGTAGAAGAGTGAAAAACCAGAATCGCGCTTTGTAGAGTATTTAGGGTCATCATAGAGGTTACCTACCATAACCTGAAGGTTACCTTTGAAAAGACCTGTACCAAGACTGATGAGAAGTAACGATGCAATCATTACAACCATAGCAATGGTATCTCCACCCAATGGCAAAGAGAGGAACAGGTATCCGATAAACATAATCGATATACCAATTGTTACCATCTTGCCGAAACCGAACTTGTCGGCCATGAGACCACCGATAAGTGGCATAAAATAAACCAAGCCGAGGAATGTACTGTAGATAGCACCTGCAGCACCCGACTCCAGTCCAAAGTTCTCTCTCAAGAACAATGCAAACACAGCCAACATGGTGTAGTAGCCGAAACGCTCACCGGTGTTGGCAAGGGCCAAAGCCCACAAACCTTTAGGATGTCCGTTAAACATAAATAAAAAATTAAAAAGTTAATAAATATTCCCATAGTTTTGGGGTGGCAACACCCCACGCCAAAATACCCTGCTCCCCTAAAAAGCCAAAAGCAGAATGGCATAAATTCCCGCCGGAACAGCATTTTCCACACCGCGGCATGTCATTTGTCAAGCAAAGAGCCGTTCAATGAATGTTGTCGTTTGCAAAAATGCGCACTTTCCCAAGAAATATCGGCAAATATATATAAAAAGCAGTAATAAACAGATATATTATGTGTTTAAAATTTCAAAAACATCAAAACACCTTCCATAAATAAGCAAAATCACACTCTAAAGCCGCCACATACTCTCATTTGTAAAACAAAGCACAACCATTCGCCAAAAAGAGTAAACCAAGAATGCAAGTTTTGTTACAAATGACAAAATGTCAAAATTCACATGTTATTTTTCATTTTTACACAAACCCGAAAACAGCACGAAACACGCCTCAAAGTAGCGCCTGAGACACATGTAATATTATTCGGTTTTTATTTGCTTACTCGCGCGCTATATATTATCTTTGCACAAATAATGCATTAAAATTTTATACAAAATGAGCAACCAAAGATATATGATGCGCGGAGTTTCTGCGTCGAAAGAGGATGTTCACAACGCAATCAAGAACATTGACAAAGGACTCTACCCCAAGGCCTTCTGCAAGATTATCCCAGATATTCTGGGCGGCGACCCCGAATACTGCAACATCATGCACGCCGACGGCGCGGGTACAAAATCATCACTCGCCTATCTCTACTGGAAAGAGACTGGCGACCTTGGTGTGTGGAAAGGCATTGCACAGGATGCGCTTATCATGAACATTGATGACCTGCTGTGCGTGGGTGCAACCGACAACATTCTTGTTTCATCTACCATTGGCCGCAACAAACTACTTGTACCGGGAGAAGTTATCTCGGCAATCATCAACGGGACAGACGAGTTGCTCGCTGAGCTCCGTGAGATGGGCGTGGGCGTATATGCAACCGGTGGCGAGACTGCCGATGTAGGCGACCTCGTACGCACCATCATCGTTGACAGCACAGTTACATGCCGCATGAAGCGCAGCGATGTTATTGACAACGCAAATATTGCAGCCGGCGACGTTATTGTAGGTCTGGCGTCATACGGCCAGGCTACATACGAGAAGGAGTACAACGGTGGCATGGGCAGCAATGGTCTGACATCGGCACGTCACGATGTATTCAGCAAGTATCTTGCCGAGAAATACCCTGAGAGCTATGACAAGGGGGTTCCTGCCGAACTAACCTACTCGGGCGGCTTGAAACTAACTGACGAGGTTGAGGGCTCACCACTTGACGCAGGCAAGCTTGTACTGTCACCAACAAGGACATACGCGCCAATCGTGAAGAAGATGCTCGACGCTCTGCGCCCCGAAATCCACGGTATGGTTCACTGCTCTGGCGGTGCACAGACAAAGGTAATGCACTTTGTAGAGAACAAGAGAGTCATCAAGGACAACCTCTTCCCCATTCCACCACTGTTCAAGGCAATCAAGGAGCAGAGCGGAACAGACTGGGCCGAGATGTACAAGGTGTTCAACATGGGTCACAGACTCGAGGTCTATATTAAGCCTGAGCACGCCGAGGAGGTTATCGCCATCAGCAATAGCTTTGGTGTCGATGCACAGATTATTGGCCGCGTAGAGGAATGTGACCACAACGAGTTGATTATTGAGAGTCCATACGGAACATTCAAATACTGATTATATGCCTTGCATCCATTGGGGTGTAAGGCATCAATTATAGAAAACGATGGAGAATAATTCATTGCTGAGCAAACTTAATGACCTTGAGGCAAGGTTTCAGGAGGTATCGACACTGATTACCGATCCTTCTGTCGTTGCCGACATGAAGCGTTATGTAAGACTCAACAAGGAATACCGCGAACTGGAGCAGATACTTGATGCGCGCAAGCGTTACATCAACCTGCTCACTACCCTTTCCGAGGCAAAGGATCTGCTTGCCAATGAGAGCGACCAGGAGTTGCGCGAGATGGCACGTGAGGAGATTGACATTTGCGAGAAGGAGATTCCAGCGACCGAGGAGAAGATAAAACTGTTGCTTATCCCTGCCGACCCACAGGATGACAAGAACGCGATTCTTGAAATCCGTGGCGGAACTGGTGGTGACGAAGCTGCGATATTTGCAGGCGACCTTTTCCGCATGTACACGAAGTATTGCGAGAGCAAGGGGTGGAGAATGGAGGTGTCAAGCTGTAGCGAGGGAACATCTGGCGGTTACAAGGAGATTATCTGCACTGTTACCGGCGAAAAGGTTTACGGTACATTGAAATATGAATCGGGAGTACACCGCGTGCAGCGTGTACCGGCAACCGAGACACAGGGTCGTGTCCACACATCGGCCGCATCGGTGGCTGTATTGCCCGAGGCCGAGGCTTTTGATGTTGAAATCACCGAGAGCGCAATAAAGTGGGACACCTTCCGCTCAAGCGGTGCCGGTGGACAGAATGTGAACAAGGTTGAATCGGGCGTGCGTCTGCGTTATCCGTGGCTCAATCCTGAGACAAACCAGGTCGAGGAGATTCTCATCGAGTGTACCGAGACACGCGACCAACCCAAGAACAAGGAACGTGCCCTCGCACGCCTGCGTACTATGATTTATGACCGCGAACACCAACGTTATGCCGACGATATTGCGAGCAAGCGCAAGACAATGGTATCAACCGGTGACCGTTCGGCAAAGATACGTACCTACAACTATCCACAGGGACGCATCACCGACCACCGAATAAATTATACAATATATAACTTGAACGCGTTTGTAAACGGTGACATTCAGGATTGCATTGACCACCTGATCATTGCCGAGAATGCAGAGAGAATGAAGGAACAGGAATTATAATAATTAAAACAAATACACTATGAACAGACAGGAACTTATCAGACAAATCAAGGAGAAACGTTCATTCTTGTGCGTTGGTCTCGACAGTGACATCAAGAAATTGCCGGCACATCTGCTTGGTTGCGACGACCCAGTGTTCGAATTCAACAAGGCAATCATTGATGCTACAGCACAATACACTGTTGCCTACAAGCCAAACCTCGCATTCTACGAGGCCGGTGGCGTAAAGGGTTGGATCAGTTTTGAGAAGACTGTAAATTATATTAAGGAGAACTACCCCGAAATCTTCATCGTCGCTGATGCTAAGCGTGGCGATATTGGCAATACATCATCGCTCTATGCGCGTTCTTTCTTTGAGGAGATGAAGGTTGACTCTATCACTGTTGCTCCATACATGGGCGAGGACAGTGTAAAGCCATTCCTTGCATACGAGGGCAGCTGGGTAATTGTTCTTGCTCTTACATCAAACCCGGGCTCACACGACTTCCAGTTGACAAAGGACGAGAATGGTACAATGCTGTTCGAGAAGGTTCTTGCTACATCAAAGAACTGGGGTAGCGACGAGAACATGATGTATGTTGTTGGTGCGACACAGGGCAAGTCTTTCGAGAATGTGCGTAACATTGTTCCAACACACTTCTTGCTTGTTCCGGGCGTTGGTGCTCAGGGTGGTTCACTCGAGGAGGTGTGCAAGTATGGCATGAACGACGACTGTGGTCTCCTTGTAAATGCAAGCCGTGCAATCATCTTTGCCGACAACAGCGAGAATTTTGCAGCAGTTGCAGCAGAGAAGGCACATGATTACCAGCAGCAGATGGAGAAAGAGCTCAAACTGAAAAACATTATCTAAAACAAGAGGCACACAAACATGAAATTCACTGCAAAACAGATAGCATCGTTCATTAACGGTGAGGTTGTGGGCAATGAAAATGCCGAGGTATTTACCTTTGCCAAGATTGAAGAAGGTACACCCGGTGCTTTGTCGTTTCTGGCAAACCCCAAATATACCGATTATATATATAGTACAAAATCATCGGTTGTTCTTGTAAACCGCGACTTTGAGCCAAGCGGTGAGATTAAGGCTACACTCATCAAGGTAGATAATGCATACCAGAGCCTTGCAACACTCATGATGATGTACGAGGCAAGCAAGCCAAAGAAACAGGGCATCAGTTCGCTCGCATCAATTGCAGAAAGTGCAAAAATTGGCGAGAACTGCTACATTGCTCCTTTTGTTGTCATTGGTGAGAATTGTGAGATTGGAGACAACTGTCACATTCTGGACGGCGTTTCAATTGGCGACGGCGCCAAGGTGGGCAACAACTGCCTCCTCTATGCGCACGTCACCGTTTACCACGACTGCCGCATTGGCAACGACTGCATTCTGCACAGTGGATGCGTCATTGGCGCCGACGGTTTTGGTTTTGCACCTACAGCCGAGGGCTATAACAAGATTCCACAGACCGGTATTGTTGTAATTGAGGACAATGTAGAGATTGGTGCAAATACCTGTATTGACCGCGCTACAATGGGAACAACGACCATTCACAGTGGCGTAAAACTCGACAACCTTGTACAGATTGCACACAATGACGAGATTGGAAGCCACACCGCAATGGCTGCACAGGTGGGAGTTGCCGGTTCTACGAAGGTTGGACAATGGTGTATCTTTGGAGGACAGGCCGGAATTTCGGGACACTGCTCCATCGGCGACCGTACAACTGTTGGCCCACAGTGTGGAACAATCGGTAGTCTCAAAGGTGGAGAGACTGTACTTGGTTCTCCGGCAATAAACGCCAAGGAGTATATCCGTTTGTCGGCATACATGAAGAGGTTGCCAGCTATGGATAAGAAAATCAAGGAACTTACAAAGGAACTTGAAGCTTTGAAAAACAAATAAAAACACAGTTCTATGAACAAGCAGAAGACACTGAACGGAAGTTTTTCCCTCTACGGCAAGGGGTTGCACACAGGCTTGAGCCTGACAGTGACCTTCAACCCAGCCCCTGAGAATTATGGATACAAGATACAACGCATAGACCTTCCCGGCGAGCCGATAATTGATGCAATTGCCGAGAATGTGACAGAGACAACACGTGGCACAGTACTCACAAGAGGCGAGGCACGTGTCAGCACAGTAGAGCATGCCATGGCAGCCCTCTTTGCATTAGGTATCGACAACTGCCTTATGCAGGTCAACGGCCCAGAGTTCCCTATTCTCGATGGTAGCGCCATACATTATGTCGAAAACATTGAGCGAGTGGGAGTAAAGGAACAGAATGCCGAGAAGGATGTCTTTGTAATAAAGTCAAAAATTGAGATCAGGGACGACAAGACCGGCAGCTCAATCATTATCCTGCCCGACGAGAAGTTCAGTCTTAATGTCCTTGTACATTATGACAGCGACCTGCTCTTTAATCAGTATGCGACATTGGAGGACATGGATGACTTCAAGGACGAGATTGCATCTAGCCGTACATTCGTATTCGTACGCGAATTGGAAGCGTTGCTGAACCTTGGTCTTGTCAAGGGCGGTGACCTTGACAATGCAATTGTAATCTACGAGCGCGAAATGCCTCAGGATAAATATGACCAGCTCACTGACATTCTTGGTGTTCCACGCATGGATGCAAAGAAACTCGGTTACCTGAACCACAAGCCACTTGTGTGGAATAATGAGCCGGCACGCCACAAGCTACTTGACATCATTGGTGACCTTGCCCTCATTGGCAAGCCACTGCAGGGACGCATCATTGCGACATGTCCCGGACACACAATCAACAACAAGTTCGCACGCGCTATGCGCAAGGTGATACGCGAGCATCAGATTCAGGCACCGGTATATGACCCGAACCGCGAACCGGTTATGGACATCAAGCAGATAAAGAACCTGCTACCCCACCGCATCCCAATGCTGTTCGTTGACAAGATTACCGAGATAGGCTCAGACTTCATCGTTGGTACAAAGAATGTATCAATGAACGAGCCTTATTTTGCAGGTCACTTCCCAGATGAGCCAATCATGCCGGGTGTGCTGCTTGTCGAGGCAATGTCACAGGTTGGCGCCCTCTTTGTATTGAGCCAGGTTGATGACCCAAAGAAATACTCGACATACTTTGTAAAGATTGACAAGATTACATTCCACAAGAAAGTGGTTCCAGGCGATACCCTTGTATTCAAGGTTGAGCAGGTTGCACCACTCCGCCACAGCCTGTCAGTGATGAAAGGATATGTATTTGTTGGCGAAAAACTGGTTGCCGAGGCTCTCTTTACAGGACAAATAACAAAGAATAAGGAATAATAAAAAGCATATAGAATCATGATCAGTCCACTATCACACATACATCCCGGTGCAAAAATTGGAGAGAATTGCACCATTGAGCCATTTGTATATATTGAGGACAATGTCGTAATTGGCAACAACTGCCACATCATGGCGCACGCATCTGTTTTGAGCGGAACCAGAATGGGCAACAACAACCGTGTGTTCCATGGTGCTGTTATCGGCGGTATTCCACAGGATCTGAAGTTTGTTGGCGAGGATACCACACTTGTGATTGGCGACAACAATACTATACGTGAAAACGTTACTCTTAATCGCGGCACTGCATCAAAAGGCAAGACAGTTGTTGGCAACAATAATCTATTGATGGAGAACTGCCATGTGGGACACGACAGCGTAGTTGGCAACAACTGTATCCTGGGCAACTCTTCAAAGATTGCCGGAGAGGTTGTCATTGATGATTTTGCAATACTCAGTGCATGTACACTTGTACACCAGTTCAGCCATTTGGGTTGTCACATCATGGTACAGGGCGGTAGCAAAGTCAGCATGGATATTCCTCCATACGTCATTGCAGCGCGTGATCCTTTGCACTACTGTGGCGAAAACATTGTAGGCTTGCGTCGCCGCGGTTTCTCGAACGAGGCTATCAGAAACATTCACGAGACATACCGTCTGCTCTATGAGGGAACTGTGTCTGCAGGTCTTGCAAAGATTAAGGAAACAATGCCGATGACTCCCGAAGTCCTTGAGATATTGGATTTTGTGGAAAAGAAGTCGGAAAGAGGTATTATTAAAAAATAAAGTACAACTATGGTATATAAGTTCAGACTATTATCCGATGAGGTTGAGGACTTCAGAAGAGACATTGAAATTGATTCAGATGCCACATTCCTTGACCTTCACAACGCCATTCTCGAATCTGTGAACTACCCCGACGACCAGATGACATCATTCTTCATCTGCAACGACAATTGGGTGAAACTTGTGGAGATTACACGTGAGGATATGGGTGGAATGTCCGAGGACGAGAACAATATTATGGCAGAGACTGTAATTGGCGATGTCATTGAGGACGAGAAGCAGAGACTTGTCTATGTATTCGACCCACTTGGCGACCGTGTATTCTACATGGAACTTAGCAAGATTGAGTTCGGCAAGGACATTGACAAGGCTGTTTGTGTAAAATCAACCGGCAATGCTCCCGAGCAGACTCTCAATTTTGACGAACTGATGAAGAAATCACCTATTGCAACAGGCGACTCTGATGAATTCAACGAGGATTTCTACGGCAGCGACAGCTATGACGAGGATGACCTAGACCCTGATGGTTACGGTATTGGCGACATTGCAGACATCAGTTCTATCGACGACATCTATTAAAAACATAATCTGAATATAATATATAACTCCTCACCTCATAAGAGGTGAGGAGTTATAATGTGATAAACTGAATCCAAAATAACAATGAATAATCTTGTTGTACTTATTGGTCCTACCGCAGTTGGCAAGACTGCTACAAGTTTTGCCGTTGCCGAGCATTTTGGATGCCCCATCATCTCGGCCGATTCGCGTCAGATGTACCGTGGCATGGAGATAGGTACTGCAATGCCCACAAAAGAGGAACTTGGCCTGCACAAACACTATTTTGTGGGGCAGCTTGAACCTGGCGACTATTATAGCGCTGCACGCTACGAGACCAATGTATTGGAGTTGCTCGAGAGTGAGTTCCCCCACCACCCCACGATGCTGCTCACCGGTGGTTCAATGATGTACATTGATGCCGTATGCTACGGAATTGACGACATCCCCACTGTTGACGAGGAGACACGTGCAATGGTCATTGACAAATACAACAAGGAGGGATTGGAAAGCCTTGCAGCAGAGTTGCGTCTGCTCGACCCCGAATACTACAACGAGGCGGACATCAAGAACCCCAAACGTGTGATGCACGCGCTGGAGATATGCTACATGACAGGTAAGAAGTACAGTTCGTTCCGCACCCGCACAAAGAAGCAGCGCCCGTTCAACATAATAAAGATTGGACTGCGCCGCAGCCGCGAAGAGTTGTACGAGCGCATCAACCGCCGCGTCGATATGATGATTGAGCAGGGACTTGTCGAGGAGGTAAAGCAGTTCGTACACCTCAAGGAGCATAACTCATTGAACACTGTAGGCTACAAGGAGATATTCAAATACCTCGACGGCGAGTGGACACTCGATTTTGCCATTGAAAAGATAAAGCAGAACACGCGTATATACTCACGCAAGCAAGTAACATGGTATCAGAAGGATGAGGAAATAACCTGGTACCACCCGGATGATATTGAAGGCATACTCAAGCATATAGAGGAGAAAATCTAAGATTTTCTCCTCTATTCTTTATACAATCTCCCTTGCCATGTCCCCCGTTGTCTCATACGCGCCTTCACCTTGTCCACCAGTTCGTGGTTCTTTATACCCCAATCGGGGGCAATAAGCAGTTCCTTTGGCGACTGCGATGCAAAACGCTCAAGTACCAGATTCGGATTAAGGCGTTCAATGTAATCCACAACTGTCTCAATATAATCCTCCATTGCAAAAAGATGGAAATCGGCAGGAGCTTCCATATACTCCAGAGCCATACGGGTCCCCTTTACAATCTGTAACTGATGAAGTTTCAATGTAGTAAGCGGCAAGCGTGAGAGTTCGGTTGCCTGTTGCATCAGATCCTCGCGATGCTCGCCAGGCAAACCCAGAATAATGTGCGCTCCAACAGGGATACCGGCGTTTGCAGTACGTACCACTGCATCCACAGCGCAAGCATAGTCATGGCCACGGTTAATGCGCATGAGTGTAGCATCACTTGTACTCTCAATACCATACTCTACAAGAACAAATGTAGTTTTGCTCAACTCTGCGAGATACCTCAGCAATTCTTCGGGCATGCAATCGGGGCGTGTGCCAATGACTATGCCCACACAGCCATCAACGGCTAAAGCTTCACTGTAGCGTTTTTTGAGAACATCAAGCGACTCGTATGTATTTGTATATGCCTGGAAATAGGCAAGGTATTTCATCTCGGGGTATTTATGCTCAAAGAATGAGATGCCCTCCTGCATCTGCTCGACAACAGAACGGTGACGGTGGCAATAAGCAGGATTGAATGTCTGGTTGTTGCAATAGGTGCAACCGCCCACTCCCACCTTGCCGTCGCGGTTGGGACAGGTAAAGCCTGCGTCAATGGTAATCTTTTGTACCTTGCAGCCAAAGATGCCACGCAGATAGCTGCCGAATTCGTTATATAAAAAAGTATCCTCGCGCATAATGTGCGAAGATACAAAGATTGTGCGGATAAAGAAACAACCGCCATACTCTTTTTGCAAGCTATTCTGGCGCACAGCAAACATAGCTCTTCGCAGGTGTCATATCGACCGTATGGGAGACGTGTTGTTGAGGGCTTGCCCGAAAAAATCTCAAAATAATGTAAAGGAGAATTTCGGGCATAGCGAAGAATATACATATTTTCACATAATACAACAATATATTGTTCCAATTAACGATTATTGCTAAATTTGTATTTTAAAATAATAGACAAACACAATTATTATCTATATGAAAACAATCAAACACCTATTCACAGTCTTGTTAATGTTATGCGCAACTACAGTGGCAACAGCCCACGACTTTGAGGCGGGTGGTATTTATTACAACATTTTGTCCGAGGAGAACAAGACTGTCGAGGTTACTGATTCTTCTTATGGTGACGAATACACCGGAAGTGTGGTAATCCCGGAAAGTGTCACTTACAATGGTACAACCTACAGCGTTACAAGCATTGGATTTCGTGCGTTCGTAGATTGCACCGGGCTTACAAGCATTACAATCCCCAACAGCGTTACAAGCATTGGGAATTCAGCGTTCAGTGGTTGTACCGGGCTTACAAGCATTACAATCCCTAACAGCGTAACAAGCATTGGAGGTTCTGCGTTCAGTGGTACTGCTTGGTATGATTACAAACCTAATGGTGTAGTATATGCAGGAAAAGTGCTTTATAAATATAAAGGAACAATGCCTTCAAACACATCAATTACTATAATGGATGGTACTTTGGGTATTGTGGGTGGTGCGTTCAAAGGATGCGACGGGCTTACAAGCATTACAATCCCTAACAGCGTAACAAGCATTGGAACACATGCGTTCTATAATTGCTGGAGACTTACAAGCCTTGTAATCCCCAACAGCGTTACAAGCATTGGAACTTGGGCGTTCTATCGTTGCTCCGGCCTTACAAGCGTTGAAATCCCCAACAGCGTTACAAGCATTGGAGAGGAAGCGTTCGAAAGTTGCACCGGGCTTAAAGAAGTTCACATAAGTGACCTTGTTGCTTGGTGTGGTATTGATTTTGGCAGTGCATATGCCAATCCATTGTACTATGCAAAGAACTTGTATTTGAATGGTGAATTGTTGACCGAACTTTCTATCCCTGCCGAGGTTGCAGAGGTGAAGGATTATGCTTTCTACAATTGCGATGGTGTTACAAACATTGATATTATTGATGGAGTAAAAAGTATTGGAGGGGGGGCATTCTGTGGTTGCTCCGGCCTTACAAGCGTTCTAATTGGTAACAGCGTTACAAGCATTGGTTCTTCCGCGTTCTCTGGTTGCACCGGGCTTACAAGCATTGAAATCCCCAACAGCGTTACAAGCATTGGAACACATGCGTTCAGTTTTTGCACCGGGCTTACAAGCATTACAATTCCTAACAGCGTAACAAGCATTGGAACTTGGGCGTTCTATAATTGCTACGACCTTAAAAGTATTGAAATCCCGAACAGCGTTACAAGTATCGGTGATTATGCGTTCAATAATTGCACTGGGCTTACAAGCATTACAATACCAAACAGCGTAACAAGCATTGGAAATTATGCGTTCTATAATTGCTGGAGACTTACAAGCCTTGTAATCCCTAACAGCGTTACAAGCATTGGAAATTATGCGTTCTATGAATGCTCCGGCCTTACAAGCATTACAATCCCCAACAGCGTTACAAGCATTGGAAGTTCTGCGTTCTATCGTTGCTCCGGCCTTACAAGCGTTGAAATCCCCAACAGCGTTACAAGCATTGGAGAGGAAGCGTTCAGATATTGCTCCGGGCTTAAAAGCATTGAAATCCCTAACAGCGTTACAAGCATTGGAGGTGGTGCGTTCTATCGTTGCTCCGGACTTACAAGCGTTGAAATCCCCAACAGCGTTACAAGCATTGGAGAGGAAACGTTCGAAAGTTGCACCGGGCTTACAAGCATTAAAATACCTAACAGCGTTACAAGCATTGGTTCTTCCGCGTTCTCTGATTGCATCGGCCTTACAAGCATAACCTCTTTAATTCCTGCCGAAAGTCTATTTGCTATCAACTCATACGTGTTCAACAAGATAGACAAGACTGTTTGTACCCTTTATGTACCTGTCGGTACAAAGGAGACATACGCATCAACTGAGGGTTGGAAAGATTTTGTGAATATTGTAGAGAAGGATTTCACCGGAATAGACGAGGTGAAAGGTGAGAACGGAAAGGTGAAAACTATCTACGACCTTAACGGCCGAGGAGTTGAGAACCCGTCAAGCGGTATTTACATCATCAACGGTAAGAAAGTTTTGGTGAAGTAATTGTACAATACAGGGGCAGACACACCGGTCTGCCCCTACAAGAAACGGATTGTTCCCCACGCAAATGCGTGGGGAACAGTTTTTATATGCAATAACGGCTTAATTCGCGTACAATGGTAATATCAAATAAAACCGGCACCGTTAAAAATCACAGCTTGAACTCTTTGGGTTTACGGAAATAAGCGAGGACTGTTTGCAGTGCGGGGTGTTATATTTTTCTTTATAACACCATACCGCACAAGTTCCGGAGCGCCGTAAAGCAAAAGGTTAGTTCAAGCGGCGCCATTGCGTGCGAGCAATGTTTGCGACGACGGGAGCTTTAGCTCCCCAAAGGAGTGTGCTTTAGCACCCTTTTCGACTGAAGGATATTGCACAGCAATTCCTGAATTTGCTCTGCAAATCGACAATACCGCCAGCAGTTAGTCGTGCGCGCACGGGATGCGAAAAGGCGGTATTGTCAACTTGCAACCGACTGGACTTTTAATAAGATGTTATCGCTCGTTGCAAAACACTCAAGCAAGCTTGGCGTTTCACTCGCTTAATCACATTTTTCCGTGTGCCGGGCGCTTTTGCTACTTTTCACGCAATGAAAAGTAGGTGTATAACGACTTGAAGAAAATATAAGTGAACAAATTAAGGTTAAGAGCAGCTGTGGAATATGACAACAAACGCACTAGTCATACTGAACGGAGCAAAGTGCAGTGAAGTATCTCTTGATATGCCTGCGGGAGATTTTCCGTTGTTTTAGAGATCCTTCGCTAACGCTCATGATGACATTGTTCGCGAGCTTCTGTAGAGATTCCTCACTTCGCATCGGACGTGTTGTTGAGGGCTGTGCCCGAAAAATGACAAAACTTAGTTTTGTTATCGGCGAGTTCATTAGCGGCTGGTCGCACGAAGCATGGATGAAAATCATGCCGTGCGGGTCGCTATGAAATGAACGAGCGAATGACATTGCAAATATAGAATGACAAAATGATGAGGGTGCCCAAAAAGTGATTTTATTTCATCGCTCTCTCCTTGCGGAATTCGCTTGGAGTTAGCCCCGTCATTCGTTTATAGTAACGTGTAAAGTACGACTGACTTGGAAAGTTGTACTCCTCGGCAAGTTCCTGCACACTCTTTGAAGTATAAGAGAGTTCATACTTGAGCCTTGCGGTAACGGCGGAATCAATGATTGCCTTTGCCGAGTGTCCCGACACCTCATTGCAAATCTCGTTCAAGTAGCCGCTACTCACACTCAATTCATTGGCATAGAAGAGAACCTCGCGCGAAACAGAATGCGACTCCACCAGCTCGTTGATGAAATTGTGGAACAGTTCTTTCTTGCGTGGCAGGAATTCATAACCGCCATTTCCCACTGTAACGTATTTATCGTAATAACTTTGCTGAACCACAGTGAGAGCAGAAATCTGCAAGCTTGCAATTTTGCCGAACTCCTCTTCGCTGACCAAATCCTTCACTTTCCATAATGTCGAAAGAATCTGCTTGAACAGTTCAAGATACTCGCCCTTAAGGTTAATTATCGGCTTGTGCTTGATAAATTTGAAATTGAGCATCTTAACATCCTTGAAGATTGGCGAGAAAGATTCGGACGGCAATATGAGAAAGGTGCAGTCAAAATCGTCACTTGCATTTTCTAACGAAACAATATCGAAAGGGGTTATTATCCAAAAATCGTTCTGCTTGAGAGTGCACGATGTGTAGTTCTGTTCAAAAGTGAGTTCGCCTTTGTTGCACAGGGCAAGAACCAGATTACGGAAACGAAGCGGTTCTGTAGGCTGCGTAAGTTTGTTCAAAGTGAACAGTTGCGCGTGCGTTATATCGTTTATATTTTTCATTGTCTTTTGATTTTGGAACAAATTTACAAAAAGACAAGACACAAACGCAAATATAGTGGTGATAATGGACAACTATACTGTTATAATGGAAGAATATAACGAAGATTATGGCAGCATATAATTGGTGTAAATCATCTTTGACCTTTGGGAGTATTTGCCGGGGATACTGTCAAGGGCATCGACAGTGAAGAGTGCTATATTAAACCTGCGCACCTTGTTGATGAATTTGAAAAACGGAACATTAAAAGCGCTTGTGTGAACAGCCATCCACTCTATTCTCCCTCCCGGTAAAAGACGGTTGAAAAGGAGGTTCTTCAGTAGCGTGGCATAAACATCACTTGCCATGCAAGAATAGAGCACGCGGTAATAGCCCTCAGCTTTTAGTTGAATATAATCTTCGTATGAAAAGGCCTCTACTACCATTCTCTCTTTCAAATTTGGAAAATAGCGGTGAAGGAGCTCTGGAGTTGACACCTTGTCAGTAACAAGAAACAGGCTGTCATTGAATTCAAAGAAATCGTTTATCTCAATTGCACTGAGCGGGGTGTAACGTCCATATATCCTTCGTGAGGTGAAATCTTTATATGAAGGTGCGGCATCACCAAGATGTGCACTGTCGGTCATCTGGTTGAATTCGTTCCAAGAATGTGCTGCAACCAAAATACTGTCACTTGTAAACTGTAAATCAAACTCTATAAAACGATATCCGTTCTTTGAAGCAAGTTCAAGAGCCTCGCGTGAGTTAGTGTATATACAACTGTCAATTGCTCCGCCGGCATGCGCAATGAAAATGGCACGCTCTACCCTCTCCTGTGTGACGCAGGAGAGAAAAAGAGGCAGCAAGAGCAATGGCAGCAGTTTCTTCATGGGGATAAATACTTTACAGCGGTGCAGTGACCTCTTCGAGGAAGCGGCGGTCATCCTCATTGAGATATGGCGAGAGTGTCTCGCACACCATTGCATTATAGGCATTAAGATAAGCGATAGCCTCGGAACCAAGAATTTCTGGCACCACCGGAGTTGTATCGATGGGGCACAATGTAAGCGGCACAAGTTCATAGAATGTACCGAACTCACTCTCGCAGTAATGCTGCACAAGCATGGTATTCTCGATTCTTATTCCGTGACGTCCGGCCTTGTAAAGACCCGGCTCATTGGTCACGGTCATGCCCGGCAAGATATGAGCCGGCATATTGTTCATCCTTATCTGGTGAGGGCCTTCGTGTACATTAAGGAAGTGACCGACACCGTGTCCTGTACCATGCAGGTAGTTCGCGCCGGCACTCCAGAGCCATTGACGGGCAAGCACATCGAGTTGTGTTCCGCAAGTTCCTTTGGGGAACTTTGCCATTGCAAGAGAGATGTGTCCCTTGAGTACGCGTGTATAATCCTCGCGCTCCTCATCGGTCAACTCGCCAAGCGGAATTGTACGGGTAATATCTGTGGTACCGCCAAGATATTGTCCGCCACAATCAAGTAACAAGAAACCGTGTGGCTCGAGTGTGGCATTTTCGGCGAGTGTTGGTTCATAGTGTACTATTGCGGCATTTGCACCGTATGCTGCGATTGTGGCAAAGCTAAGACCACGGAAATTATCATCAATGCTACGAAACTCGGTCAGTTTGTTATCTACATCGAGCTCGGTTACACCACCCTGCTCAACAGCAGGTTTCAACCAACGGAGTAACTTCACCATTGCAATGCCCTCGCTGAGCATAGCTCTCTTGAAACCGGCAATCTCAACCTGGTTCTTCACTGCCTTCATCATTGCCACCGGCGAATTTTCAAAGAGAGGATAGCATGCAGTGTTCAGGTTCTCAAGCACAGCCCTGTTGCAACGGTTTGGCTGCATAAGCAACGATTCGCACTCGTACTCTCGCAACGCACTCCACACATCATCATACTGAGCCAAGCCGATACCCTCGCCTGAAAGATACTTTTTAACAGCCGGAGTTATCTTTTCATTTGGCACGAAGAGTGTTGCGCTATTTTCTGTGACAAGCATATATGCAACAAACACTGGGTTATAATCGACATCGCATCCGCGCAGATTTGTCATCCATGCAACCTCGTCGAGCATTGTAAGCAGCACGCCGCGGGCTCCGTGTGATGCAAGTTGGGCACGCAAGCGTGAAAGTTTTTCCTTGACACTTTCACCGGCATGCTCCAATGGCAAAATCTCAACCATTCCCATTGGCAGTTGTGGACGTCCGTCCCAAATGAGAGCAAATGGATCGTTTACAGCGGCAAGCATTATGCCGGCAGCCGAAAGTTCGCTATTCCAGGCCTTGGTCTCGGCAATGGAACATACTGTGCCATCCACGCCAACCCTTGCTCCATCAGGCAGGTTTGCGCACAGCCATGCCGTTATAGAGGGAGTATCGGCAGCGCCGTCCTTCATCAGTTCGAAACAAGTACCGGTAAGCGATTTCTCAGCTGCAAGCCAGTAGCGCGAATCGGTCCACAAGAGAGCCTTGCCAGCTGTAACCACGACTGTTCCTGCCGAGCCGTCGAAACCCGAAATCCATTCGCGTGACTTCCAGCAATCGGCAACATATTCACTGCTATGTGGATCGCTGCTCACAACAATGAATGCATCAAGGTTCTCACTCTGCATGAAAGAACGCAATTTTCTAACTCTATCCTCTATTTTATTATTCATAATAGCATCGTTTATTTAACCTACCGCTAATTTACTAAAAAACGAACATATCAACAAAAATCCTTGCCTATTATCACATAAGCAATGTATCTATTATCCGATGTAACAGGAACAAGATTCATATACCCCCCGACAATCCAGCCGTTCTCAACCGTCAAAGGGTATCTCTCTTTCATCTCAAGATGCGAACGGTATGCCTCCCCCGGCAGTTTGAAGAAGCGGACTTTGTACATACCATGCTTTTCTGGATGTACAAAACGATCATAAAAAAGCCGTGAAACGACACCCATGTTCATACGTAGATTCACTTCCATACAGGGATTTAGACGACAACCGCAACCGTTATCATAGACCATCATGTCCACACCGAAATAGCCCCGATAGCCACTTCCCGCCAGCACCTGTTGCATAATGACGCTGAGTTCGGTTTTTACAGTAGCGAGTAATTCGAGTGATACATATTGCGACAATAGTTCTTCAATCTCCTCATTGCATGCAAGAAGGTTACCCGTGTAGGCGCCATTCTCGGCTGTAAACAACGAATATCCCACAAACTCCACACCACTCTCACCGGCAAGGAATTCCATTGCAAACTCGGTCTTAGCATTGAGAAAGTGCTCGCACACGACACCACCTTGACGTCTTATGACACCCTTGCAGAAGTTAACAATCGGCTCCTCGGCACTGCCAATACCCCACATTATACCCTTTCCACTACCGGACCACGGAGCCTTTACCACGCATCTGCTATGGCTGTTGACAAAAGCTATGAGTTCATCAATATTGCATATATACTGAGGTAACGGCGGCGTGTCAATTCCGGCATCGCGCAATGCCGTGAGTATCTCTATTGTAAGCACACGACTGGAGAGACGGCGCATCTCGGCGACATCCTCATCACTTGGCAACAAGGCATTGTCAAAGCCCATAGCCTTTAGTCGATGACGCATCTGTGCGCTCCATCCCCAAGGCGAAAGTGTGCTCACCAACTCTTGCATGGATGCAGTATATGCAACCGGAAACTTAAAAAGTACCGACATTTCATCCCTGAATGTCAAGTGTTGGCTATTTGGCAGCAGAACAGCATCATCCACACCGGCGTACCACAGTTGCAGCGATGCAAGTTCACCGGCTATGCACATGGCTGCAGGTGGGGGACAATAGCTGAAACCGCCATCGGCCAGCGCCAAGTCATTCTCGGGGTTGAATATATGTAACTTCACAAAAAGTATTTATAATATAATGGTGCGGTTGCGCCGCAAAGGTAAGAAAATATCCAATCCTTGCCGTAATTTGAAAAAACTTTTGCATTTATCATCAAAAATATTTGTTATTATTTGGATATTATCAGAATTGTTCATACCTTTGCATCGCTTTCGAAAAACAGAAAGCAACATGGTGGCTGTAGTTCAGCTGGTTAGAGCGTCAGATTGTGGTTCTGAATGTCGTCGGTTCGAATCCGATCAGCCACCCCAAAACAAAAAGGTCTTGCGTTGCAAGACCTTTTTCTATTATTCTCCTTTTAAATATAAAAATATAGGCCGGGCTCATGCCGGCCTATATCATCTTATGTAGGATAATCACCAATCGTAACCGTCAAGTGCTCCGTTGTACAGATCCTCGGCCATTCTTTCAGCATCTCGGTACAAATCCTCGGCATAGTCCTCGGCCTGCTCATACATATCACCGGCGTACTCCTCGGCCTGCTCATACATATCACCGGCGTACTCCTCGGCCTGCTCATACATATCACCGGCGTACTCCTCGGCCTGCTCGTACATATCACCGGCGTACTCCTCGGCCTGCTCATACATATCACCGGCGTACTCCTCGGCCTGCTCGTACATATCATCGGCATATTCTTCAATATCCTCAGGGTCTTCAGATTCTGCAGCCATCATTTTTTCAAAATACTCTGCAAACTTCTCTTGATCCGCTTCACTCAAACCTTCAACATATACACCAACCTCGGTAAACCATGCTTGCTGAGCAGCGTAGTCATCATCAGTAATTGTTTCGGCTTTGTTGATAAAATACTCAACCTTTGCCTTTACAGGATCTGCATTCGCCTTCTCCTTCTCCTTCTTCTGTTTGTCACCACCACATGAAGCCATAACAACAAGACAGAGTGCAATTGCCAATGTACCAAAAATCTTTTTCATTGTTATAAGTATTTAAAAGTTTATCATGTCGCAAATGTAGAACATTTTTTTACTAAAACAAATATAAATCTTAAAATATTCAAAAAACGGGCATATATCCCCCATGTGACATGGTTTAGAACGGATTCACGTCATCTACGACATAACCGGTATCATTTACGCCATCTGTATCCTCACACTCCACTTGAAGCTGTTCATCAGCAACATTCTGCATCTGCATCAAATAGTTTGCAAACTTTGTCTGTTCTTCACTATTGAGAGATGAATAATACTTTGCAATCTCATCATTTAGTTTTTGCTGCGCTTCATAGTCATCTTCGGCAATATGCATGGCTTTATTGAAAAAGTTCTCCACCATCTCCAGAACAGGGTCTTTGACCTCGTACCCCAATGTCATACTGGCAAGTTCAACCACTTCATCGGTTGTCATGTCTGAATACTCTGCAAACTTTCTCTTCTCTTCTGGAGTAAGAGAAACCACATATTCGGCCAACTCTTCGTTCAGTTGTTTTTGCGCTTCGTAATCATCATAAGCAATCTCCTTGTTCTGGAAGTATTCAACCTTTTCCTTCACAGGGTCTTTCTTCTCTTTTGGCAGACAAGATGAAAAAGTTGCTACAAGGCAAAGCGCGAATACAAAAACTGGAACATCTTTTCTCATATTCAGATATATTATTTGGTTATCCACTTACAAATATATTAAATCGGTATTCAACAACAAATAGATATATGTATTAAATAACGATGGCAACCCATTTCTTTTGGGTTGCCATCATATTGTTGAGAATAGAAAATGTTTTATTTCACAATAATAAGATAATAGTTCTTCTTGCCTTTCTGTACAAGGATATACTTGTCATTGAGCAGATTCTCACAATTGATTACTTGGTCAAATGCAGCAAGTTTCTCCTTATTTACAGAGACTCCACCACCCTGTACAAGCTTGCGCATCTCGCCCTTTGAAGCAAAGATAGCAGCAAGGTCGGTTGTGAGGTCAACTGCCTTCACACCCTCCACGAGCGCTTCACGTGATACCTCGAACTGTGGAACGCCATCAAAGACAGCAAGCAGGGTATCTTCATCAAGTGAACGGAGCGCGTCGGTAGATGCATTGCCAAAGAGAATACCCGAAGCTTCTACGGCCTTGTTGTACTCCTCCTCGCCATGAACAAGCACTGTAACCTCCATTGCAAGACGCTTCTGCAGCAGGCGCAAGTGAGGAGCCTGTGCATGCTCGGCAACAAGAGCCTCTATCTCCTCGCGGCATATAGATGTAAATATCTTTATATATTTCTCGGCATCCTCGTCACTCACGTTCAACCAGAACTGATAGAAACGGTATGGTGATGTATAACGTTTGTCGAGCCAGATGTTACCCTGTTCCGTCTTGCCGAACTTCTTACCATCGGCCTTGGTAATGAGAGGACATGTGAGTGCAAAGACCTCGTTACCCGACATCTTTCGAATCATCTCGGTACCGGTTGTAATGTTACCCCACTGATCGGCTCCACCCAACTGCAATTTACAGCCGTGTGTCTCGTTGAGGTGTACATAGTCATAACCCTGGAGAAGCTGATAGGTAAACTCGGTGAATGACATACCGTCGGTTCCGGCCTCGCCAGAAAGACGACGTTTGACAGAGTCCTTTGACATCATGTAGTTCACTGTTATCATCTTGCCGATGTTACGGATAAAATCGAGGAATGTAAACTCCTTCATCCAGTCATAGTTATTCACAAGCACTGCGGCATTTGGTGCATCACTGTCAAAGTCAAGGAAACGTGAAAGCTGCTTCTTCAATGCCTCCTGATTATGGCGCAACTTCTCCTCGTCAATGAGCACACGCTCCTTTGACTTGCCCGAAGGGTCGCCAATCATACCTGTAGCACCACCAATGAGGGCGATAGGCTTGTGTCCGCACAACTGGAAGTGACGCAACATCATAACACCTACCAAGTGACCGATATGCAAAGAATCGGCAGTAGGGTCAATACCAAGGTATGCACTTGTCAACTCCTTCTGCAACTGTTCTTCTGTTCCGGGAGTCATGTCCTGGATCATGCCTCTCCATTTAAGTTCCTGTACAAAATTCATATTCTTATATTTTTTGTTAATATCCTTATTTAATTACAAATGATACATTGGCGATGGAGTTGCACGCTTGAGCACAACAAGCTGCACGTCCTTGCCGGCAATGATACCATAGTCACCGAACTCCATTGTCACGGCCTTGTAGGCAAGTTCGGGATGGTTATTCTCCTCACTGAGGTGGCATAACCAGATATTTTTAAGATGCTCGTTGAAGTGAGAAGCGAGGTATCTTGCTGTCGCCTGGTTGCTCATGTGTCCACGCGGACCGGATACACGAACCTTCAGGAATTCGGGATAACGTCCCATTGCAAGCATCTGTTCCTCGTAATTCGACTCAATGACAAGATAGTTTGCCTGCTCAATGTATGATGAAGCATTGGGTGTTATCTCGCCCAAATCGGTCGCGATACAGAATTTCTTTTCACCCACTTCTATGAAATAACCTACATTGTCACTTCCATCATGCGGCACTTCAAACGGTGTTATCACGAAGTCACGGAATGTAAGCGGCTCTTCCTTCTCGACATACCTCACATACGATGGGTCAATTGGTTTCGAGACGCAATAATTTTGTGTAATGCCTTTATGCACCTCCTTGGTTGCATATACAGGGATATTCGCCTTTGACGATAATACACCAACCGCCTTTATGTGGTCGGCGTGGTCGTGCGTGATAAAAATTGCACATATACTTTCAAAGGGAACACCCTCTTTTTTCAAAGCCGTTCTAATGGTCTTTGACGGTATTCCGGCATCGATGAGAATACCATAGTCGCCCACCCCAAGGTAGTAACTATTTCCGCAGCTACCGCTGCCGATACTCATAAATCGAATGTCCATATATAGTCTGTTTATCTTCTAAAAAACAAATAATCCCCATCAGAACGGGTAACCGATAGCGAAATGCAGCGCAAAGTCACGACTGAAGTTCGGGTTGATGATAGGGAATTTATCCTTGCCTGTATAAGCAGGATTTATGGCCTTCATTGCAGCATCAAGGCGGAAGACAAAGAGGTCAAACTCAAGTCTAAGTCCAAGGCCATAGGAGAAGGCTATATCCTTGTAGAACTTATTGAAGCGGAACTGTCCGCCGGGTTGTTCTTCGTAATTACGTATTGTCCATATATTTCCGGCATCGATGAACACTGCCGAATGCACCATCATGAAGAGGTGTGAACGGTACTCTACACTAAGGTCGAGTTTAAGGTCACCCGACTGGTTGATAAAATCGATGCTACTATTACTATTCCTGTAACTTCCCGGCCCCAATGTACGCACAGCCCAACCGCGCATACCATTTGCTCCACCCGAGAAATAGCGTTTCTCGAAAGGAAGGATGCGTGAGTTTCCATATGGGTAGGCAATTCCCATACCAAGGTGCATTACCATAGAGTTCCTGTCATCAAACTTGACACGAGTGGTAAAGTCAAAGTCACCTTTTACATACTGAGCGTATGCGATATTCATCACGGTATATTGCCCCTCGCTGTTACGTGGAGTATTGAAGAGCGATGTTATACCATAAAGCACATTACCAGAACATTCAACATTTGTTCGCAGTGAATATACGACACGGTCGAAACGGTTTTTCTCATCCAATGACGAGTTGTATGAGTATGAGTAACCGAGTTTGGTAATCAAAAGGTTCTCATAGTTGTACTTGAGGATTGAATTACGGTTCGAGATACTGTCAAGATACTCTCTCTTGAAGGTATCCGAAATCCAAGGAACATAGATGTAGTTAAGGTCAAGGACATCAACCTTATGCTGCGCCTCCTTCTTGCGGCTCCAGAGGTAACTCCATGTTCCCGAAATGAGCCTACGGTTGAACTCCGGACGGTCCTGCGAGTTGTACTTGAGTGACAACAGCGACGAAGATACTAGTTTTCTTTTGTCAACAGGAACCAGTGAAGAGAGCATGCCGCCCTGAAAACGCAGACTGAGTTCAGCACCATACTCAAAGAAACTCTTACCGCTATAACCCTTCAAATCGGCAACAGCCTCGTATGCAGCAAAGACCCTGAAAGCCAATTGCTCTGAGCCTTTGAAAAGATTCTTGTCCGACAGCGTCATTGAAGCCATTGCTCCAAAGTTACCGGCGGTGTTCGTTCCGTCAAGGTCCAGACCAACTGTGCAACGTTTGCTCTTCTCATACATGATGTAGCAATCGAGTACCGTTGTATCGGAACGTTCCTGCATTCGCACGGTTGTATATTTTAATGCCGGAAGCTGCGAGAATGCGCTATATGTCCTGTCAACATTGCTCTGCGAGAACAGTTCGCCTGGGATAACATAATTATTGTCAAGCAGTTTCTTTGTGCGAACAACTGGACTTTCATTATATATCAGAGCGTATTCGCCATAATCAAGAGTATCACACTGCTCAAAAGCTGCATCATCAAGATGCAACCCTGCATTTGCCACAAAATAGACCTTGCCGATAGTATAGACCTTGTGGTCTGTAGGTACTGAATTTGCATCAGGGGTATATCCCGAGATTTTCATCGTCAGCTTCACCTTGTTCGAGTGGCGCGCTGTGTCGGCTGTGTATGTAATATACTCTTTCTGGAAGCGGTAATAACCACGGTCTTTAAGCAGACTCGTGATGCGACGACGTTCCATCTCCATGCCATCCACGCTGAATGGCATACCGACCTTTATTGTTGACGACATGGAATCGGAGAGAACAATGTCACCAACCGTCATATCGTCTGTAATCATATTGAATTCAGAAATATAATACCTCTCTTTTTCATGCAGATAATATACTGCTGTTGCACGGCGTTTCTTCTCATTGTAGATTGGTTCAAGATCGACCTTTGCATGCAAATATCCATCGTTCAGAAGCATTTGCTGCAGATTCTTTCTTGTTGCCTCGGCAAGTGCCCTATTATATACTACAGGCTTTTCGCCAAGACGGCGCAGGACACGGTTGTTCCACTTGGTAGAATCAAGACCCGAAAGCGCATAGGTGTACATTGGAACCTTGACAAGGCTAAACCATTTTGCATTAGGTTTCTGCCTTACGTAATTGGCAGCCTTAAGGGCATTTGAAGAGTTGGTATTTGAAACAATATCAACATCATTGAGCAGATATTCCCCCTCGGGAATGAACTTCTTCACCGAGCAGGAGAACAGCAGCAATAAAGACGACAGCAAATATATTATTTTTCTCAATGACATTGTTGTTTGTGTGTTTTCAGGAACAAAATACACCATCTGAAGGATTATCCCCAAAATTATTGTACAAATATAGTAAAAACTTGAAAGATTTAAGGTAGATTTGCACCACTTTAATATGACAAAATACAAAAAAATGTTGAGCAAAGCACTACTGAAACGCATTTCGGCACTTGAGAACAAAAAACAGAGGAAAGAGAGTGGACTTTTTGTTGCCGAAGGTGGAAAAACAGTCATTGATCTCATAAAATCAGGAATCAAGGTTGACAAAATAATTGCCACAACCGAATGGCTGCAGGAACACGAGTTCCCACATGCCATAGAAGCAATAGAAGTCAGCAAAGAGGATATGAGACGTGCCAGTTTCCAACAGGCACCCCAGGGCGTTCTGGCAATACTTCACCAACCCAAGTATGAGATTGATGCATCAGCTCCGTGCAATGAGTTGTGCCTTGCACTCGACAATGTACAGGATCCGGGCAACCTGGGTACAATCATACGCATTGCCGATTGGTTCGGCATAAAGAACATCTTCTGTTCAATTGGAACAGCCGACATATACAACCCCAAAACAGTGCAGGCGACAATGGGAGCCATAGGAAGAGTTAAGGTACATTATGTCGATTTACCGGCGTACATTACATCACTTCAAGGGGAAGCACCCGTCTATGGAACATTTCTCGATGGGGAGAACATATACAAGAAAGACCTTTGCAACAAAGGTCTTATAATAATGGGAAATGAAGGAAACGGCATTGGCAAGGAGTGCAGCGCCCTTGTAAACGAGAGGCTTTTCATCCCCAACTATCCTGCCGGTTGCGAGACATCGGAATCACTGAACGTATCTGTTGCAACAGCAATTATATGTAGCGAGTTCCGCCGACGTACTGAATAAAATCAATAGAGCCTGACGAGTTCACCCCCTGGTTTCACTTCATAAAGATAAAGTTCACCTTCATCTCCTGAGCCCACCATTTTGTTTGCATAAACCGACTGCAAGCAAGGGCTTGAAGAGAGAACAAGTTCATCAACAAAGAGCATGGACTGACATTCCGTCCGGAACGGCGTCCACCACGCCACTACCCCTTCATCAACACACACAACATACCTGCTGAGTTGCTCACCTGAAGGCAAATCAAGCTTACGTGTCAAATAAATCATGATATTACTTCGCTGTTGAACGGCCACTCTGCACGGAATGCAATCTTCTCAAAGAAATGTCACTGACAAGCATTCCCGAAGCAGAGGTGCTATCATTGTCATAATAATAAACATATCCATTCATAGACTTCAAGCGACTCTTGTAATTCCTTGGAACATGGAGTTCATAGTGTCCTGATGCATCAACAGCCACCTGCTTATTGGCCGTGGTCTTGTCATAGAACTCATAGTTTATACCGGCCAAAGCACGTTGCTTGACCGGATTCTCGCTTGAAGACATAAACATGACATTGAACGAGAATGATAGGCTGTCACCTGCCATAAAAGTAGAATCCTTCGGGGTTTCGAACGAGAAGGCAAGCTTGTTGTTCAAAGGCACAGACGAGAGCTGTCTCACATTGTGACTCGTCCACAACTCCGAGATGTTTGAGCGCAAATGGGCAAAACTCAAATCTACACCTTCGATGCGTGCCGATCTCAACGATGACAGAATCGAATGTTCACGTTTTATACGTGCTTCGACACCTGTATATATCTCCAACATCTGCTTTGGATGACGGTTGTACCACACAAGTGCTGTATCGAACATCTCTTTTGTGATATTATGCTTTTCAAAAACCGAGCGACAAATAAGTTTCTCCTTGTAATGCCCTGTGAAATGCTCTTTGTTTATCGTTGACTGTGCAAGATGATAGTCATACAAAACAAGTTCCATCTTTCCTTGAGGGATAATATCCTTTGGGGTCTCAACACGACATGAGACCAATATCAGCATCAACAAGGCAGAAACTATTTTAACAGCTTTGCAACGCATTACACTGCTTCAATTTTTAAAAAGATATTTTCTATACCAAATCAACAATGCAACAACACTGCAGCTTATGCATGCATCGGCAAAATTAAAAACTGGAGGAAACACTTCACAGCCGCCGACAAATGGCATCCAATCGGGCCATGTCAGCGTGAAATGAAACATATCCACCACACGGCCATACATGAAAGAGCCATACCCGTCTCCGTAAGAGACAAACTCAGCAACTTGTCCGGGTGCAGACGATGTAAATATTTCGCCATAGAAAAGACAATCAATCAGGTTGCCGGCAGCACCAGCCAAAATCATGGCCACGCAAACGATAAAACCAAAAGGATATTTCCCGCTCTTGAGCAACTTGTGTAGCAGCCACACTAAGAAACAGATGGCTACCAGACGGAACAGGGTAAGGAATGCCTTGCCCAGGAACTCCATTCCAAAGGCCATACCATTATTCTCAATGAACTTTATTTCAAAGAAGTCACTGAGAACAGGTATGCTCTCATAAAGGGACATGTCCGTCTTGACCAGAATCTTGACTACCTGGTCAACGACAAGTGCCAGCACTATAAGTGCCACCACTATCCAAGAACGGGACTTCGAGGGCAATTCCATTACCTTATCAACGGTTTTTCTTTGCTTCAATACTCAATGTTGCATGTGGCACCGCCATCAAACGCTCCTTAGATATGAGCTTACCGGTCTCGCGACAAACACCGTATGTCTTGTTCTCTATGCGTACCAGCGCAGCCTGCAGACCCTGGATAAACTTTGCCTGACGACTTGCTATCTGCATCTGCTCCTCAAGGTATGCAGCGTCGCTACCATCCTCAAGACCCTTATATGTTGGGGATGTATCGGCAACATCGTTTGAATCCTCGTGGCGCAAAGCCCTCATTATCTGGTCATAGTCTCTTTTGGCGAGCTCCAGCTTCTGCATAATCACTTCGCGGAATTCCGCCAACTCCTCATCTGAATAACGAACTTTTTCTGACATATCTCAATCAATTATTATGGTTAATTTATAGTTTTTTTCAAAGTTTTCTTACCGAGATTTTCACCGCAGCATTGTCGAGTTCAACAACATTCTCACCCTCAACACTGTCGCTTATCTTCAGTTCATCGGCAAGCACCTGATTGCAGATGTAGCTATTGAACTGCTCAACAGCCGCATTTGTTGCCCCGTTGCTTGCAATCTCAACCGCAATGCGGTCAACAATATCGAAACCGCTATCCTTGCGCATTGCCTGGATCTTCTTCACGATCTCACGCGCGATACCCTCACGGCGCAGGTCATCGGTAACCTCAACATCAAGGGCAACGGTCAGTGCACCCTCATTGGCAACCGTCCAGCCCGGTACATCCTCGCTGAAGATCTCCACATCGGCAAGTTCAATGAGTGCATCCACACCCTCAACCTGCAAGGTGATGCAGCCGTTCTTCTCAAGCTCTGAAATCTGCTCCTGAGACATGTTTACAACAGCCTCATTGACGCTCTTCATCAGCTTGCCGAACTTCTTTCCAAGAGTGCGGAAGTTACATTTGATTTTCTTCACCAGAATTCCATCGCCCTCAACAAAGACAAGTTCCTTTACATTGACCTCGTTAAGAATGAGCTGCTTCACAGCCTCGATGCGTGACTTCATAACCTCGTCGGCTGCAGGGATTGCAATCTTCTGCAATGGCTGGCGCACGATAAGCGCCTCCTTCTTACGGAGTGCAAGTACCATTGAAGAAATCTGTTGTGCAAGCTTCATGCGGTACTCCAACTCGCTATCCACGCACTGCTCGTCGCACTCGGGGAACTTCGCAAGGTGAACCGATGCAGCATCGCCACGGCCTGTAACAAAAGTCAAGTCCTGATAGAGACGCTCGGCATAGAATGGAGCGATTGGCGCCATGAGACGCGCAACTGTCTCGAGACAGGTATAGAGTGTCTGGTATGCCGAAAGCTTGTCTGTACTCTGCTCCGAGCCCCAGAAACGCTTACGGCTCAAGCGAACGAACCAGTTACTTACATTGTCAATAACAAAATCCTGTATCAAGCGGCCAGCCTTTGTCGGCTCGTAGTCATTGAGGCAAGCATTCACATTCTTGACCAATGTATTCAGTGCCGACAAGACCCAACGGTCGAGCTCGGGACGCTCTGCGAGCGGAACATCTGGCTCGGCATAGGTAAAGCCGTCAACATTGGCATACATTGTAAAGAAGCTATATGTCTGATAGAGTTTGCCGAAGAATGAACGGGTAACCTCCTTGACACCCTCCTCATTGAAACGAAGATTATCCCATGGAGCAGAGTTAGTAATCATATACCAACGCAAAGCATCGCTACCGTAGTTCTCAATTGTATCGAATGGATCAACAGCATTGCCAAGACGCTTCGACATCTTGTCGCCGTTTTTGTCCAGCACAAGACCATTTGAAATTACAGTCTTGAACGCCACGGTGTCGAACACCATTGTTGCAATAGCGTGCAGTGTGTAGAACCATCCGCGTGTCTGGTCAACGCCCTCGGCAATGAAATCGGCAGGATATACCGTACGGTTGTCAAGAATCTCCTTATTCTCGAACGGATAGTGAATCTGCGCATATGGCATTGCACCCGAGTCGAACCATACATCGATGAGGTCGAGCTCGCGTGTCATCACCTTGCCGGTTGAAGACACAAGCTTGATGTCATCAACATAAGGACGATGCAGGTCAATTTTGTCATAGTTGGCTTTGCTGTAGTCACCAGGAACAAAGCCTTTATCCTTGTATGGGTTGCTTGCCATTACACCGGCAGCAACAGCCTTTTCAATCTCGTCATAGAGTTCCGCCACTGAACCGATGCAGATAGCCTCGCCATCCTCACTTGTCCAGATTGGCAGCGGAGTACCCCAGTAACGGCTACGGCTCAAGTTCCAGTCGTTGAGGTTTTCGAGCCACTTGCCGAAACGGCCTGTACCTGTTGATTCAGGCTTCCATGTAATGGTCTTGTTAAGTTCGCTCATGCGCTCCTTCATCTGCGATGCACGAACAAACCAACTGTCAAGCGGATAGTAAAGCACAGGCTTGTCAGTACGCCAGCAGTGCGGATAGTTGTGGACATGTTTCTCAATCTTGAATGCCAGACCGGCCTGCTTGAGCACCATGCAGAGCACTACATCGAGTGTCTCGGCCTTTGCCGCAGCCTTGTCATCGTAACGGCCATCAACAGTATATTGTGGGTCGTATGCATTCTTCACATATGCAGCAGCAAATTTCGCATACTCGTCAATATTTACAAAGTTTGCCACAAACTCATCATCGAGTTCATCAATTGCCCAGAACTTACCGGTAAAGTCAACCATCGGGCGTGTCTCGCCCTTCTTGTTTATCATGAAGAGCGAAGGAATACCTGCAGCCTTAGCAACAAAAGCATCGTCGGCACCGAATGTGGGTGCGATGTGAACAATACCTGTACCATCCTCGGTAGTCACGTAATCACCAGGAATAACCCTGAAGGCCTCGACAGATGCATCAACAACCGCGTCACCCTCTTTTCTCACGGGCTTCACCCATGGGAACAGCTGTGTGTAGTGCATACCCACGAGGTCACTACCCTTGTATTCAGCAATCACCTTGTAAGGAACCACCTTGTCGCCGGGGTTGTACTCATTGAGTGGCATATCGGCACCTGCAGGGTTGAAGTGCGCTGCCAACAAAGCCTTTGCAAGAACCAAAGTCACAGGCTGGCCATTGTATGCATTGTATGTCTGCACAGCCACATAGTCAATCTTGGGACCAACGCAGAGCGCAGTATTTGAAGGCAATGTCCATGGTGTTGTTGTCCATGCAATGAAGTATGGTGTACCCCATGCTGTCATTTCGGGCTTGGGATCAAGCATACGGAACTGAGCCACAGCTGTTGTATCCTTGACATCGCGGTAGCAACCAGGCTGGTTAAGCTCGTGCGAGCTCAAACCTGTACCCGCCGCAGGTGAATAGGGCTGGATTGTATAACCTTTGTAGAGCAAATCCTTGTTGTAGAGTTGCTTCAACAACCACCACAAAGACTCAATATAGCTATTCTCGTATGTGATATAAGGATTCTCCAGGTCAACCCAATAACCCATCTTGCGAGTAAGATCGGTCCACTCGCGAGTATATTTCATAACCTCTTCGCGACAGTTACGGTTATAGTCGTCAACCGAAATCTTCTTGCCGATATCCTCTTTTGTAATATTCAGTTTCTTCTCTACACCAAGTTCCACTGGCAAACCATGAGTATCCCAACCGGCCTTGCGCTTCACCTGAAAGCCCTTCATTGTCTTGAAACGGCAGAAAGTATCCTTGATACTGCGTGCCATGACGTGGTGGATACCGGGCATACCATTGGCCGAAGGAGGACCTTCAAAGAAAACAAACGAAGGAGCACCCTCGCGCTCAGTCATACTCTTAGAGAACAAATCCTCTTTCTCCCACTCATTCAGCACCTCCTTGTTTATCTTAGGTAAATTCAGCTGATTATATACAGGAAATTTCTTTTTCATTGTATCTTGTTATATCGTTTTCTATCAATTTTGCAAAGTTATCAAAAATTTCCCGTAATTACAAAATATACAGCCCAGAATAGTTAACACCAACTATTTATTTAAAAGCGTGCATCATGTACAAGAAGCACAATTACATCAGGTATGACAAAAAGCACGGGCACTACCGACAAAAGACAGTAGTGTCCGCATGCAACATTACACAATATTTGTAAATTTTAATTACTCTCTTCTCGCCTCAATCACATAGCGAACACCCTGCATCTTGTGTGTCACGACAACCTTCACCCCAAACTTGTCGGCAACATGGCGGGCAATATGCTCGGCGCTGTAGACGGAACGGTGCTGGCCACCGGTACAGCCACAACATACCTGGACATGGGTAAAGCCTCGTTTTTTGTATGTATCGACCATTTCATCCACAAGTGCATAGGCATTGTCAAGAAATGCAGCAATATCACTTTCCGTTTCAAGGAATTTAATTACCGGCTCATCCATGCCTGTAAGTTTCTTATATGGTTCATAACGTCCGGGATTATGTATTGCACGGCAGTCAAAAACAAAGCCTCCGCCGTTACCCGATGTATCATCGGGAATACCCCGCTTGTAAGAAAAACTTACAACATCCACCACAAGTTCCTTTGATTCGGAGCGCACAAACATGGGCAATACCGCAATCTCATTCACAAGTGACATTATATATGGGAGTTCACCGCCATCAAGAAGTGCGCTTAACTGTTCCAAAGCCGCAGGAATACTCTCCACGAATGCTTTTTTACGCTCAAAAAGACCGCGATAGCCATACGCACCCAAATTCTGCAGCAGACGGAATACCCTGAACAACCGCAGCATCTTCATAAAATACTCCCTATCGACACTCTTGTAAAAAGCAAGGGCATCAAGATAGGCATCAACCATTGAAGCAACAGCCACATCGGAATATTTTGCGCGCGCCTGCCCCACGAACGACGCTACATCGTAATATATCGGTCCCCTACGTCCTCCTTGAAAATCAATAAAGAACGGTTTGCCATCCTTCAGCATCACATTGCGCGACTGGAAATCACGATAGAGAAAGACATTATCATTGTCACTCAAAAGTACATCCGTGAGTTTCACAAACTCATCCTCAAGCCTATTTTCATTGAACTCAATGCCGACACCTTTAAGAAAGCAATATTTAAAGTAGTTCAAGTCCCACATCACCGTACGCTCATTGAAATCCGAGACCGGATAACAGAGCGAAAAGTCAAAATGCGCAGGAACGCCAAACTGGATTTTTGGCAATTCGGCCACTACGCGGCAAAGACATTCAATATCCTCAGCCTCAAAAACACCCTTCTCGCGTGCCGGGGCCATCACGCCATAGAGAGACAAATCACCAAGATCATCCTGGATATAACATAGTCCATCATCCGAAACCGCAAGCACAGCAGGTACAGCAATATCACACGCCAGCATTGCTCTTGACAAGGCAATAAAAGCCCTATTCTCCTCTACCGATGTCCCGGCCACACCAATGGCATCAGCGACTCCCGTCATCCTATAGTAGACGCGGTTAGAGCCGTCGCCCGTGAGCCTCACTACAGACTGGGGAGCACTTCCGAACTTTTCCTTATATAGTTCCTTTAATCTTTCCATACAAAAAACTTTGAACGCGAATATAACACAACTTAATGTAATAATAAAATCCACAAGGCATTTTTATACACAAAGAGGATGACCCGCAAGTCATCCTCTTTGTGTCAGGAATTGAAATATCTGTATTGATTATTTGACCAACACCTTCTTGCCGCCAATTATATACAGGCCTGGCGCTGTAATCTTGTCCAGTTTGCGTCCCTGCATGTCATAAATGACCGCCTCGCCACTCTCTGCCTCAACACCCTCAATAGCGGTAGGATCAGTAACATTGAGCATAACGTCAATTATCTGGCCGCCATAGTTCGAGAATGCACCGCCGAAGTTACTGTCGCTGTCACCGGCAGGGTCTATGCTACACCAATCCTGCTTGATACGCAAACGGTAATATCCAGTCTTCGCAGGCACCGCAAACGAAGGAAGAACCGGATAACTGCGGTCGTCGCCAGAAATCATCTGTCCCTCGCTATTCCATCCACTTGCATCGCTATTGCCACCATTGTTGTAGAACGAGTAGGCAACAAGGTCGCCAGCCGGCTTCCAGTTACTGCCCTCCTCTATTGAGGCAGTGAATCCATTGGCGTCATAATCCACATATACATAGTGGTTCACCCACGAACCTTCTGTGACAATCTCAACCGAAGCTTGCTCACCAAGAGCAACTGTAAACACAAATGTATCTGTTAAATCAAGATACTCGTTTGAGCGCTCCGAAGCAGTAAGGTCATGTCTTATCTCGCCATATTCAACACTCACGAACTTGAGTGCCAGAATATCACGCTCGGAATAGTTTCTTGTACCGGTGTATGTCGGGGTATAGTCCACGCCCTCACCGGGTGTCGGTTCCGGCTCTGGTTCCACAATTTCACCGACAGTCACATTTGGATTCTCAATCAGCAACCATGCAGCTCCTGAATCATCATTGCTCCAGACAGAAATCGGTGCATCCAATTGTGGAGCAGCACACATATATCCGAATTCTGCATTTGCATGGCTTGGATATGCATTGAACGCGAACTTGCCACCACCGAGGTCGACAACCGACAAAGACACCGGCTCCGAAGAAAATGAACAATATTTCAGGTTGTCGTCAAATGCATACATCGGAGTATTCAGATACATCCCGGCACCGACATTATACAGCTGATATTTGTCGCCATCCTTGATAACCTGCCAGCAAGCATTCTCTGATGTAATATCAACCTCCTGGGCATAATCGGAGTCCTTCAACTGGTGGTCACTGTCACCTCCAATCATACCGGCAGCCCAAACCTTGTCACCATGTCCCTCTTCATATATTGCATATGTTGTGTAGTGCTCATTGTAAAGGACATATGTCTTGTTTGCACTAGCATTGTCAAGAGAGTACAATCTGTCACCCAGTTCCTTAGGGCCTTCTGGTTCCGGCACATTGACTGTAAATTTGATTTCGCCGTTGCAAACGACATCCTCGCCATTGACCTTGCGTGTAATGAGGCCTTGGGGAATATAAAGCGCGTACTCGCCCGAGGTTTCAATAGCCCTATCCAATGTTATGGCAAGAACATTGCCATCGACCACATACGATGCTGTATTGCTGTTCGAACCGAAATATATCTTTGTCGACGAACTTTCGCTGTATACACCCTCGATATCATCACTGTACTCAATAAATATTGTCTGCAATGACTCGACTGCATGGCCAGGAGTAACCGTAAGAATCTCCAAAGGTTCAACACTGACATCCGCAATGGTAAACTTCACTTCACCGTTGCTTATCACAGCTGCACCATTACTCTTGCGTGTAATCAATCCTTCAGGAATATAGAGCAAATACTCACCCGGAGCCGTTATTGTGTTCAGCAATGTAATGTTGAGCAACTTGCCCTCAACACTGAACGAAGCATAATTCACATCCAATGGAAGAGTTGTGGTTCTCACAGAGTCCACATAAATCTGCGATACCATCAGCGGATTGTATGTACCCTCAATCTCCTCATTGTATTCAAGCACAATCTCGTTCAGAGAATCAACCGGCTCGCTTGGTGTAACAGCAATCATCCTGAAACGCTGGTCCTCGGGGAGTTCCTTTACAGTAAACACAATTTCTCCATTGCATGTTACAGACGCGCCATTATCCTTGCGTTTGAGGAGCCCCTCGGGAATGTAAAGTCCATACTCACCCGGATCCGTAATGGTTCGGAGCAACGTAACGGTCAAAACCTTACCGTTTACCTTGAACGATGCCACATTTTCGCTTGAGCCAAGATAAATCTTCGCCTCGTCACTCTCACGATATGTTCCGGTAATATCATAGTTGTATTCAACAGAAATTGTCTTCAAGAATTCAGCCTCCTCGCTAGGAGTAACAGCAACAACCCTAAATGGCACGCTAACCTTAAATTTTATTTCACCATTACAGGTCACAGCCTTACCACTGCTCTTGCGTGTAATGAGCCCCTGAGGTATATAAAGCGCATATTCACCCGAAGTCTCAATAGCCTTGTCAAGCGTTACTGTGAGCACATTGCCACTCACGCTGTAAGATGCAGTGTTGCTGCTTGAACCAATATAAATCTTCGAAGCAGAACCAGCATTGTAAGTACCGGAAATCTCGTCGCTGTATTCAACAGTTATAGTCTTCAATGACTCTACCACCTCAACCGGAGTAACAGAGACAACCTCCAATGGCGCCTCGGTACTGAAAGTCACTGTGTATGTGTGGACATTGCTGCTATTGGATGCATAGTCGTTTCCTTTTACCTTAATAGTAAGCACGCCTGTTGACGAGTTATAACTTTTCTCAATACTTGCGCCCTTGCCGTTCGAAGAGAGAGAGAGTTTGCTCTCCTCATATTGCTCATCAATCTCATAAGATGTCTTTCCCGACTGGAAATAATTCTTGCCGCCATACACAAGCGACGCCAGCTCCGAATAATATACAAACTGCACATCGTCGGCCTCAAGCACACTATTCTCCTTCACATTATTCCTGTTCCAATAATCACCGCTCGAAATGATTATATTCAGTTTTTCTGGAATATAGTCATTTTCATAATTGATGGGCACTGTTATCTCCTGCCAATCGTTGTTGGTGGTGGTAGAAAATTCATGGTCACAACTTGCAATCCTCACACCATTACCGCTACTTGAGACCTTGCCCATTACAGCACGATCCGTATCGTCCTTGGTATCGTTAGATTTGGCCGATTTAATGTTATTCTGGAATGTTCCCTTCCACAGATACACGATGATATGAGCTTTTTCACCTGTGCCACCTGTACGCTTGAACCAACCTTTGATGGCATCGGGACGGTAGCTGAATGGCATACTGCCATAAATACCGCCATCACACGCATCAACATCAGAAACGGCATAAACCCATGGAGTTGCAAAGCTGATGAATGCCGGAGCATTGGAACCGATGCCGGCAGCACCCACCCACTTGTTTTGCAACTTTACAGCCGAGCCGTTACGGCCTGTCGATTTAAAAATAAGCGTTTCTTGCTTTGTTACATTAAAAAGAACTTTGACACTTTGGTTAATACTTGAACCAAACCAGCTTGTAGGTTCATCGCCCGGACGCTTACGCATCTCATTACCATTGGACGACTGGTATGTGCTTCCGGCATTACCGTCGCCTTTCCAACTGTCGAAACTGCCGTTAGGTATGTACTGTGCCTGCACAGCAATAGCAGCTATCGCAAATATTGTAGTAAAAAATTTCCTCATTATCATTTCTTTAGTCTGTTCAACATTCTTCGGGATAATCAGTCCGAGCACTAATGCCCCTATTGCCCGAACTTAAAAAAACAGTTGCAAAATTAGTTCATTTTTCTGAAAACTCCAGCATACCCACGAGTTTTTTCCGACAAGCATACAAAAATGTACAACATTTTGCACAAAAAGAAAAAAGAAATACATTTTTCCACAATAAGACTTAAAACACTAAAAAACAGCCACAACAAAACGAACAAAACAAACTTTTTGCTATTTATTTAAAAAAAACACTTGCATTTCTTTATTTTTACAAACCTATTTATTACATTTGCAAAAGATAAGGAACAAAAAGCCAAAAACAACATAAAAAAATGAAAGTAGCAACCACACTTGAGAGTCTGAAAAGGAGATTCCCCAATGAGCCGGAATATTTCCAGGCAGTAGAAGAGGTACTCAACTCTATTGAAGAGGAGTACAACAAGCATCCCGAGTTTGAGGCAAACAACCTCATCGAGCGTCTTTGTATCCCCGACCGCATCTTCACTTTCCGCGTGACATGGATGGACGACAACGGCAAGGTACAGGTGAACACTGGCTACCGCGTACAGCACAACAATGCCATTGGCCCCTACAAGGGCGGTATCCGCTTCCACCCCTCGGTAAATGTTGGCATCTTGAAATACCTTGCATTCGAGCAGACATTCAAGAACTCACTCACAACCCTGCCTATGGGCGGCGCAAAGGGAGGTTCCGACTTTAACCCAAAAGGTAAGAGCGACAACGAGGTAATGCGTTTCTGCCAGGCATTCATCACAGAGTTGTGGCGTCACATTGGCCCTGAAATGGATGTTCCAGCAGGCGACATCGGCGTTGGAGCACGCGAGGTTGGCTACATGTTCGGCATGTACAAGAAACTCACACGCGAGTTCAATGGCGTATTTACAGGAAAGGGACTCGATTTCGGTGGCTCACTCATCCGCCCCGAAGCTACAGGATACGGCAACATATATTTCTTGCAGGAGATGCTCAAGACACGTGGTCTTGACATCGCAGGCAAAACATGCCTTGTATCAGGCTCGGGTAATGTTGCGCAATACACCGTTGAAAAAATCATCCAGCTCGGCGGCAAGCCCGTGACAATGAGCGACTCTAACGGTTACATATATGACCCTGATGGCATTGACCGTGAGAAACTCGACTTCATCATGGAGTTGAAGAATGTACGCCGTGGTCGCATAAAGGAGTATGCCGACAAGTATGGTTGCAAATATGTAGAGAACGCACGTCCATGGTGCGAAAAAGGTGACATTGCATTGCCATCAGCTACACAGAACGAAATCAATGGCGATGATGCAAAGGCACTTGTTGCAAACGGCGTTATTGCAGTATCCGAGGGCGCAAACATGCCTTCTACCCCCGAGGCAATCCACACATTCCAGGCAGCAAAGATTCTTTACGCTCCTGGCAAGGCGTCAAATGCCGGCGGTGTATCTGTATCAGGTCTTGAGATGAGCCAGAACTCGGGCAAAATCAACTGGAGCAGCGCCAAGGTCGATGAGATGTTGCACGAAATCATGCACAACATCCACAGCGCATGTGTGAAATACGGTACATGCGAGGATGGCTACATTGACTATGTAAAAGGTGCAAACGTTGCCGGCTTCCTAAAGGTTGCACGTGCGATGATGGCACAAGGCATTGTATAAAAAGTAAAAAAATAAAAATAAAATTCTCAAAATGTAAAGACGAATCCCGGTTCAAAGCCGGGATTTGTCGTTTTTTTTATTATCTTCGCATACATAAAAACAAGTTACCACTATGCTGAAGAAATCTAACGCTTGGTTATGGATTCCGACACTCTATCTTGCTTCGGCACTCCCCTACCAAGCCATAACATCAATATCAAAAATCCTGTATAACGATTTAGGTATAAGCAATTCCCAAATAACCTTTTACACAAGCCTGTTACTCATCCCTTGGACAATCAAGCCACTATGGAGTCCCATTGTAGAAATGATAAGCACCAGGCGTAAATGGACATTGGCATCACAATTGATACTTGTTGTTTGTTTTGCAGCAATAGCATTGGTGATTCCATCAAAACATTTTCTGACACTCACGCTTGCAACATTTTTCATTGGCGCTTTCATATCATCGACCCATGACATTGCATTGGACGGTTTCTACATGCTAAGCCTCCCCGAAGAGCAACAATCTTTCTTTTCGGGAATACGCAATACATTTTATCGCATTGGAATGATATTTGGCTCAGGTGGACTGCTCATATTAGCCAACTCAATTGAAAAGAACAGCGGTGATACCAAATTCGCTTGGAGTGTAACATTCGCAACAATAGGAATTATTATACTACTTCTCTACCTGTACAACCGCAAAGTGATGCCAAAGCCCGAAAAGGACTTCTCACGCAAAGTAGGATTAAGAGCAGCATTTGCAAACTATGGCGACATATTAAAGACATATTTCAGCAAACCAGGCATCAAACAGACAATCCTCTTCTTGTTATTGTTCCGTTTTCCCGAAGCTCAGCTTACAAAGATCAGCGACCTTTTCCTCAAGGCAGAGATAACCTCGGGTGGTCTTGCCCTTGACAAAGGCGAAATAGGATTCATTTATAACATACTTGGAGTAACGGGACTTATAGTAGGAGGTATTATAGGTGGAATATGCATCTCGCGCAAAGGACTCAAATACTGGCTTTGGCCTATGGTAATAGCCATTTCATTACCCGATGCCGTATATATCTACATGAGCATGGAACTCCCCGACAACCTAAATATCATAGGCAGTTGCATATTCATTGAACAATTGGGATACGGTTTCGGTTTTACAGCATATACCTTATATATGATATACTTTGCCCAAGGCAAATACCCAACCGCACACTTTGCAATATCAACAGCCTTCATGTCGCTTGGCATGATGCTTCCTGGAATGTTTGCCGGCCAGTTGCAGGAATGGTGGGGATATGAGAACTTCTTTATATGGGTAACAGCCTGCACTGTTATAACATTTGCAGTATCAGCACTTATAAAAATAGACCCCAACTTTGGCAAAAGGCAAAAATGACAATTATTTGAGATAAATATAGAATATACTTGCGCTCACTACGAAAAATATTCAAGTAAACTTGATATTTCTCGCTCGCTTATTCGTATCTTTGCAATTAACATGCGAAAAACAGCAAAATATGATACTGATAGCAGACTGCGGTTCTACAAAGACAGACTGGGCATTGTGTGACGGTGATGACACCATAGCAAGGGTGAAGACACAGGGACTGAACCCCACTCACCAGGAGAGCGATGAAATCTTTGAGATTTTGAGCACCGAACTCCCCGATGAGATTACCACACATACCCCCGACAAGATATACTTCTATGGCGCCGGATGTGCATACGACACAGCCAATGAGCGCATGCGTCAGGCATTGAAAGGAATCTTCTCAACAAAGGAGATACACATAAACAGCGACCTGTTGGCAGCTGCCCGTGCACTATGCAAGCACGAGGAAGGCATTGCGTGTATCCTGGGTACAGGCTCAAACTCATGTCTTTTCGATGGTGAGAAGATTGTTGAGAACACCCCTTCGCTTGGATACATACTTGGTGATGAAGGCAGTGGCGCAAACCTTGGACGCCAGCTCCTTAGCGACTGTCTCAAGAGTCAGTTGCCACAGGCCGTGCGCGAGAAGTTCTTCCAGCAGTACAATCTGGACATAGCCACAATATTGGAGAAGACCTATCATAGTTCACTCCCCAACCGTTGGTTGGCAAGTTTCACACCATTCCTTTATGAGAACAAGGATATCCCGGAGATAAAAGCAATGGTCAAGAAATGCTTCAAGAGATTCTTCCAGCGCAACACCATGGTCTACAGGCGTTCTTGGTTGCCAATACATATCATTGGCAATGTGGGCGTAAGTTTCAGCGAGGAGATTAAGGAAACGGCCGAGAGCCTTGCCCTTTCAATAGGCAATATTGTTGACAGCCCAATGAACGGACTAATTGAATATCATAAACAAAACAATTAAAAATAAAAATCATGAAGAAAATTTTCTCATCCGCAATTGTATGCCTGATGACATTGGCTACAATCTCATGCGGTAAAAAAGCAGAACCGGCAAACACAGTATGGCCCGAGTGGATTCCTACAGCAGAAGTAACCGAAACAACAACCGGTTACACAACCATGGATACCAACACAGGCGTTGACACCCTCTCATACATCATGGGAATGGATTTTGGTGCCAACATCGAGAACAACATCATTCCGGCATTCAAGCCCGACTACGATGTCATGATCTCTGTGTTTGAGCAAGCACTTGACCCCAAAGCAACAATCTCAATTGAAGGCGAGAAGTTCAACATGGAGAATTTCCGCGAAGTTGGCGACAAGTACATAACAAATAGCGACTTGAGAACCCGCATAATGACAGCTCTCAATGACAGTACATCTCAGGTTTACAATGATGAGAAAGAGAGAAAAGTTGTATCGGCGATATTAGGTGCAGACTTCGCATACAGCGCAGCAAACACAAGCATCAAATATGACAAGAACACACTTTTAAAGGCCATCAAAGACGTACACAACGGCAATGCAATGTTCAGCGAAGAGTTTGCCATGGAATTCACACGCAACTACTTCACAGTTGTCATTCCGGAACAGAACAAAAAGGCATCAGAAGAGTGGCTTTCAAAACTCGAGAAGAAGGACGGCATAATGAAGACCGAGAGCGGAATTCTTTACAAGATTATAAAAGAGGGCGACAACAACATTAAAGCTATCAACGACGAGGATGTTGTAAAGGTTCTCTACACAGGCCGTACAATCGATGGCAAGGTATTTGACAGCAACCGTTGGAAAGACATGCCAAGCAACCGCCAGGAGATGGTCAAGGCATACCAGCCCGACCAGGCAGAGAAAGACAACCCAATCGAGTTCTCTCTCAACCGCGTAATCAAGGGTTGGACCGAGGGTATGAAGCTCGTAGGCAAGGGTGGCCGAATCATCCTTTGGATTCCTGCAGAGCTCGCCTACGGTGAAAGAGGCACAGGACAGGACATCGGTCCTAACCAGGCTTTGTGTTTCGACGTAGAACTGCTCGATGTAATCAGCGAGTAATTCAAGGAAACCAGTATACCAAAATGGTGCAACCAATTGGTTGCACCATTTTGGTATATAACAATTCAAGATAATCAAATCATTTCTTGAGGAAGCAGGTCTTGAGCACAATGCTGCTGCCGTCAATCTTGCAATCAACCTCCTCGGGATTCTCGGTAAGGCGTATGCTCTTAACCTTTGTTCCGCGCTTGATCACCATTGACGAGCCCTTAACCTTAAGGTCCTTTATCACAGTCACAGCATCGCCATCGAACAACTCTGCACCGTTGCTGTCCTTTGCCACATCGGCAGCCTCCTCGGCAGTGTCATCGGCACTGAACTCATGGGCACAATCGGGACACACATAGAGCATGCCATCGAAATATGTATATTCACTATTACACTTGGGGCATTTTGGAATTTCTGTCATCTCAATATAGTTTTAGAATTTATGCGAAGATAGTGACAAATGAGCAAAATATAAAACTTGTGCCAACATTTCACTTGTCATAAAAGACAATCATTATTACTTCGTTTCGTGTCGGCAAAGAACTGTTTGAGGTTTGCGGCATAGAACTTGCCGCGCTCTGTAGGAGAAACTACTTCATCTCGAACTCTATCTGTGCAGCCAGGTCATATCCTTCCTGGTACAGTGCGAGGAGTTTGTTTACATCGCGTTCTATGCGGCCCACCTGTACGGGTTTCACGGGGCGAAGCACCTCTACCCTACCTTCGCGTTCCATTGTCTCTACAAGCTCCATCTGGCCATTGTACATTGCGTTGCGGCCACGGATTGCGTCCTTCACATTAGGGTATTTGCGGTAGAAAAAGAAAGGGACTTTTGTAGCCTTTTGTAGCTTGCGGTATCCATAGTTGCGGGTGAGAATTACAAGATTATTGTCATATCCAAGCGACATTGCGCGTTCAATGGGTATGGAATCGGTGATACCACCGTCGAGCATCGGCTCGCCATCGACATAAGCGATTGGGCAAACGAACGGCAGGCTGCTCGATGCCTTCACAATTTCAATCACGCGCTTGGGGTTGTTCTTCTCCTCGAAATAGCAGGCCTTGCCGGTCTTGCAGCTTGTGGTGACCATCTCGAAATGTTCGGGGCTGCTTGCCAGTTTGTCATAGTCGTATGGGCTTATCTCCTCGGGAAACTTATGGAACAGCAAATCGAAATCCATTATGTTGCCTTTTGTAATAAGGTGTTTCAGTCCAATATATTTATACTCCATGAGCAGGTCAATATCGGCATACTTTGCACGACCGCGCTGGTTCGACATGTAGGACAAGCCGTTGCAGGCACCTGCGCTCACACCAATTACATAAGGAAAGCGTATTCCCCTATCCATGAAGTTGTCGAGCACTCCAATAGTGAAAATGCCACGCATTCCGCCGCCTTCGAGTATGAGCCCCGACCTTTCTGTTATTTTGAATTTCTTTTTCTCCATAGTGCAAATTTAATCATTTAAGCGATAAAAATGAACAAAGAATAAGATATAATTTTTATTTTTTGCAATAATTACCACATTCAAGATGTGCCTTATTGTGCAAAATGGTTATCTTCGCCGGCATAACACAAATATTGAAGACTATGAAAAAGATATTCCTTTCTATTTTTGCTCTTGGCATGCTTTTCACTACCGGAGCAAACGCACAGAGCGACAATGTCGGAAATGACCAGGTGACTGTATATGAGCACGATTATATTGTAAAGGTTGGCGATGTAGCCCCCGACTTCACATTGGAGATGACCGACGGCAGCACATTCACCCTATCAGAGCAGCGTGGAAAAGTGGTGATGTTGCAGTTCACAGCCGGCTGGTGCGGTATATGCCGTGCTGAGATGCCCCACATCGAGAGCCAGATTTGGCAACCACACAAAGACAACAAGGATTTTGTTCTTGTGGGTATTGACCGCGAGGAGACACTCGAGGAGATTCTGCCATTCATTGAGGGTGTAGGCACCACCTACCCCATTGCAATGGACACCGACGCCGATGTGTTTGCGATGTATGCCCTGCGTAATTCGGGAATCACACGCAACATCCTCATTGACCGCGACGGCAAGATTGTGATGCTCACACGCAAATTCAAGGAGGATGAGTTCGCGGCATTGGTCGAGAAGATCAACACCATGCTTGCAGAATAAGAAATTACCGCAATTGTCATGTCGACCGCATGAGAGATCTCTCTTTTTATTACAGAAAATGACAAACAAAAAAAACAGCACCGCAAGCGCGGTGCTGTTTTCGTATATATAAGGAATTGATTACTCCTCGAAACCGTTAGGGTTGTTCTTCTGCCAGTTCCAACTGTCGCGGCACATATCCTCGATACCGAACTGAGCCTTCCAGCCGAGCTCTGCCTCAGCCTTGGCGGGGTTACAGTAGCAGGTAGCGATATCGCCCGGACGGCGGGGCTTGATAGCGTAGGGAACGGGAACACCGTTGGCTTTCTCGAATGCCTTCACCACGTCGAGCACTGAGTAGCCGTGACCAGTACCGATGTTGTAGATGGCGATACCCTTCTTCTCAACGATAGCCTTCAAGGCTGCTACGTGAGCACGAGCGAGGTCCACTACGTGGATGTAGTCGCGTACGCCAGTACCGTCGTGTGTGTCATAGTCGTCACCGAACACGCCGAGCTCAGCCCGCTTACCTACAGCTGTCTGGGTGATGTAGGGCATGAGGTTATTGGGGATACCATTGGGGTTTTCACCGATGGTAGGCCTCTTGTGTGCACGGATGG
>JAZOUB010000046.1:0-28986 GCA_045657945.1 Bacteroidaceae bacterium
AAGGCATAACGACAATAAGAAAAATTTAGAAAACAGATTAAAGATAAATTCTGCTGTTAAATTAAATCTTTATTTATATCACCCCAGAGTTTTCAGGTTATCAAAATTATATGCTTGATTTTGAAATCCCTCAGAATTTTAGGTTGATCCACAAAAGAGCAGCAAGGAGTCGCATTGCAAAACGAGGCTCGAACTCGCGACCACAGCATTGACAGGCAATGCTATTTCCTTATCTTTTTGGGGCAAGGTTGGGCTCTACCAACTAAACTATTAGACAACATAATAAAACAAAAAAAAGACAGCTAAAAGCTGTCCTCAAGAGCGGAAAACGAGGCTCGAACTCGCGACCACAGCATTGACAGGCAATGCTATTTCCTTATCTTTTTGGGGCAAGGTTGCGCTCTACCAACCAAACTATTAGATAACCGTAATAAAACAAAAAAGACAGCTAAAAGCTGTCCTCAAGAGCGGAAAACGAGGCTCGAACTCGCGACCCCAACCTTGGCAAGGTTGTGCTCTACCAACTGAGCTATTTCCGCGTTTATTTCATAAACTCGGCATTTCCGGCTGCGCTCATTGTGTGAAAGTAAACTTCCCATTCGCTGGCGCGAAAATTCCGCATTTATTGACTTTAGTTTATTGTGAAGGAGATGAGACTCGAACTCACACGACCCAACGGTCACTACCCCCTCAAAGTAGCGCGTCTACCAATTCCGCCACTCCTCCATAATATTCTTGTAAACCACCTTGTGCCCAGAACAGGACTCGAACCTGCACGTCTCTCAACACTCGCACCTGAAACGAGCGCGTCTACCATTCCGCCACCTGGGCATCCACAAGTCTTTGCCTTCGAGCGGAAAACGAGGCTCGAACTCGCGACCCCAACCTTGGCAAGGTTGTGCTCTACCAACTGAGCTATTTCCGCGTTTGAAACACGAATTGGTGTTTTACAAACTAAAATCAAAATTTCAAAGAGAGCGGAAAACGAGGCTCGAACTCGCGACCCCAACCTTGGCAAGGTTGTGCTCTACCAACTGAGCTATTTCCGCGTTGTGTTTCGCTTAACGGGTGCAAAGGTATAACTATTTTTTTAATACGCAAAACAAATCGCAAAAATATTTCACCATTTGTACATTTTTTATTTTTACCGTATCTTTGAAACAGAGAAAAGCGTATTTTTCACAGAAAAACACACGGAGAAGATGATTGTGCCGCTATTACTTCCATTGGTTTGCGAACGATTCAGGAACGACGCGCGTTACCGCGAGGGACATTTGCGCGTGATAAACGCCTTGCCGGTGCGCAAGGTACTGGGACTTCATGCGCCCGAGATAAAACAGACTGCAAAAGAACTCTCATCAAACGGCTGCGAGATTATACAAACTGACGGAACACACCGCATTTGCACCAACGGAAAAGAAATTATTGCCAGGTTCGAAGCCACACCGCCCCACTCTCTTTGCTACGAAGAGACTGTAATTTGGGGTTATCTCATCAACCTTGAAAAATGCACACTGCAGGAACGCCTTACCATGCTTGAGCGCTATATTCCGGTACTCGACAACTGGGCGGTATGCGATGCCTATTGTGCCAACGCCAAATGGATGGCACGCGCCGACAAAGGAATACTCTGGACATTCCTGCAACGCTGGTTCGGTTCACACCGCGAATTTGAGGTACGCTTTGCCATTGTGGCATCAATGTGTTACTTCCTTGACGAAGAGTGGCTGGGAAAAGTCTTCAAGCGCATTGAGACACTCGATTTCAATGCCATAGCATCGGAATACAAAAGCGTCAAAGGCAAGCCAAATACCGCACAACAAGGCACTGTACAAGGAGCATTGCCCTATTATGTACGCATGGGAGCTGCATGGTTGCTTGCTACGGCATTGGCAAAATTACCCGAGCAGACAAGAGCTTTTGCACGCGCGTCACAACTCCCAGACGATGTCATCAGGCTCTACACACGCAAGGCACGCGAATCGTTCCGCACACGCCATATGAGCGCTCTATAGCCTCATCACTTTCCTCCAATATCAAAGCGGTAGATTACATGCAGCATAACATAGCTCTGGAATACCTTGTTACGCGAAAAACTCCGCTGCGCTGGTGTAATGGAAGTATACTCCGATGTTCGCTGTCCAAGAATATCCACAGCCTCAAGTTGCAGTGTCAGCGCCTTGTTCTTAAGGAAAGACTGTGATATTGTTGCATTCCACAGCCACTGGTCGTGGTTCATTATATCGTCGGCACATCCGCGACGGCCATAATAGCCGAACGAAGTGTTTATCCTCATGCCAAAAGGCAACTCCACCTGCGGCTCAAAGTTGCATTCGAACGTGTGGCCATCCTGGTCATACTGCGGCGTGCTTTCATACCTCACATAATCGCCGCTGTAACCGGCTGTGAGGTTCACGCTCCACATTCCGCTGCGCCATTTGAGGTGCATGTTGCCATACGGGTCATGGGAGTGCATAACAGACAAACCCAACTCGTCGCCCAATGCACCCACATAGTTATTGTTGCGGTTCAATGAATAACCTGCCGACAGCGACAGCGTCCAGTGCCTCTCCTTGTCGAGCGGTTGCTCAGTTCCGCCACCGACAAAGAGATAATAGTTACCGTTCACATTATCCTTTGTGTGCAGCATCTTGCCGGTAAGCGGATCGGTCTGTATGATATCCACTACCGAATTCAGGTGATTTCCATAGTTGGCATTCACATGATAGCTGTCGCCACGCTTCTCGTTGAACCACCTGCCCGTCATATTGAAATTGTTGCTCCACCCCACCTTCAAGTTGGGATTGTTCACACGCTCGACCATCTCATTGCTTGTATCAGTAATGGGCAACAGTTCCAGCAACGACTGGCGACGCTCATAGCCATAATACTGCACATAGAGTGTTCCGTTTTTGGCAAACCGCCACCTCAATGATGCCAAAGGAGCGAACTCCACATATTTGCGCTTGGGTGCATACTCCACCCCTGCCCTTTCATAGTCGAGGCGGTCATCGTGGTAGAGCACCGTTGTACCGATGTTGGCATCAATCTTTTCCCATTTGCCATAGAGGTAGAAACGGCCGTTGTGCAGATGCGTTGTCAGCACCGAATAGGCAGAATTTTCAATGTCAATAACCGCAGCCAAAGAGTCGGCGGCCGATGGGCGCACACCAAGCGGCAACCCCGGTGTGGCATAGTATGGATAGCGGTCAAGGCGATAAAGGCTGTAACTTTCATCCTCCTTTTCATACTTATAGTGATAGTTTACCTCAAACTGTATATTCTTGGTTATTGCACCGTTGAGCGCAACCCGTGCCGAGAACTTGTCATTGATTGAAGGATCCTCGGTGTATCGGCGTTGCACCACCCCGGAATCAGCACCGTTGAAGTAGCGGTAGACCGAAAGGCTGTTGGCAGAAGTCCCATACTCCCCCCTGTAGTACTCAGCACTTGCTTTGAGAGAATAACCCTCTTTCCTGAAACGGTGTATAAAACGGACATCAGCTCCAAAGTTGCTACGATTGCCATAATTATCGCTCAATATCTTGTGGGAGTTCACACCCACAGCAGCAAGTTCCCCACTCACGGCATCGCCCACAAGCCCAAGTTCAGGATTCTCAAAACCGGCAGCTGTGGAATATACCGATGTATTCTCGCTTGCATTCATGTCGGTGTCATAGTAATTATAGACAAGATTGGCCGACAAGCGGCTGAGTGAATCAATGTTATATGTAAAATCAATATTCGCATTGACATCGTGCATAGCTGTAGAGACAAGAGTGCGGTTATATGACCAATGGCTGCCGGCACTGCCAAGCATCGTTTCCACGTTGTTCATGCGGTCGTGTTCGCTATTGTCGTGCCCCACCTCAATCTCGGTATTCAATTTTAACAACCCTGCTGCATCGTTTGCCTTGCCATTATCCCATGACATTATGGTACCCGCCTTGCGATAAGTGAATAGGCCGTCGCCACCACCCCAACCGCTCCGCCAGTTGCCGTTCTCATCCACACTCTGGTTCTCGCTGATATTGTTCACCTGGGCATAAACGGCCGTGCGGCGTTTGTCGGTAAAATTCGATGCGAAAGCCTTTGCAAGATACTTGCTGTGAGTTCCCGCACCGGCATCGACATTCACATTCCAGGAGGACATATACTCCTTCTTTATCTTCAAATCCACCACCGTCGCCTTCTCCAAGTCGAGCACACCGGCAAACTCCTTCTCCTCATCGGCTTTCTCATAAACGGCAACATCCTCAACCGCGTCGCTCACAATGTTAGACATTGCAGTGTTGGCGTCGCCAATGAAAGGCTTGCCATTGACAAGAATGGAACTGACAGCCTTGCCCTGGAATGTGAGGTTCCCCTCCGAATCCATTGAAAGACCTGGCAACTGCTTGATGAGGGCGGCTATTGTAGCACCCTCGGGCACGCGATAGGCGTTTGCATGATACACAAACGTATCGGCCTTTATGGTAAGTTCCTGTGCAAGACCTGTGACACTAACCTCACGCAGCAATTTCTCATCGGGCAGCAGCAACAGGTTGCCAAGTTCCACATGAGGGTGCTTGGCTGTCAGCTCCACCCTCTTCACAAGAGTCTCATAACCCACAAATGCAATATTCACCTTATATGTTCCAGCGCTTTTCGCCTTAAGCGAGAATGCACCATCGGCCTCCGTTGCACAGGCTGCCACCTGCAACGTATCATTTTTCATAAGGCGCACCGTTGCCATTGCAATGGGTACGTCCGTGTCGGCAGCATCAAACACCTTGCCGCTCAGCGAGAACTCCTGCGCCCCGGCAAACCCCGCAACCAACAGGAACAATAGTGTCAAGAAATAGTGTTTCATTATTATGCTTATTACAGTTTCTTAGTTTTAGTTTTCACTCGCCGATGGTTTTCTGTTTTCCGTTTTCAGCTTTAAACACACTTCGTGTGCTTGAACCTGCTTTCGCTCGCTTTGTGTGTAAGCCAGCTTCCAACCACTCGCTTAATCGCAGCTTTCAGCTTTAACCTTTCAGCTTTATTATGCAATTATAATAATTGTTGATGACATTTTACCCCCCCCCTGTTAATAAATGTTAAAAATACGATAAAAAGATACGCAACTCCTTTTGTATTTATGACAAACACTATACGAGAAAAAAGAAGCCGCGTATCCCACAGCAAGGAGAACCACCAACCTTGCCGTTCATTTTTATTTTCAATTTTTTACATCATTTCTACTTTAAAGACGAATGAATTTAGATTTTGTTACAATACAGAAGGTTAAAATTGATTAAAAAAGAGTACAAATGTAGTGGCAGACCGGTGTGTCAGCCTCAAACAAAATATCATTACCTTATAATTGGACGAGCACATTGTTTCGCCCCTACCTGTGAGTGAATAATTAGTTCAAACGGAATGTAATAGGCAACACAAACTGCGTTGCAACAGCCTTTCCATCATTCATCGCCGGTTTCCACGCCGGCATACTCTCAACAACCCTCAAAGCCTCGGCCTCGAGCGACTTCTCAAGATAGCTTCCATCAGATTCAAGCTTTCCAAGCGTTGGTGTACTGTTCTTTACAGCATCATCAAATTGAGCATTGTATTGTGCTACAACTTTCGACTGTGCCAAAATTTCCTCCTCGCTTGCGTTTTTGGCAACAAGTTCATCCAAATCAATACGAGCCTGGTTAAGTTTCGCCCTCAACGCCTCGGTCTCTTCACCGTAAAACCATATTTCATATTGCGCCTTGGCAACTACCGCATTGGATATAACACCATCTTTACCAACAATGAACTGCACAAATATTCTTCCTTGCAAACCGGCCTCACGCGCAACCAATGGGTACTTTGTATTGCTACCCAAATACTTCATCATCTCCTGCTGTCCACCAGGGAATTCCGGCATTTTCTCAGGTTTGTTTTCAACAGCCTCTACTTTCTGAGACTTCTTCATAGTGATAAAAATAACACCATCCTTGTCCCCGGCTTTGTATTTTTCTAGCTCTTCGGCCGACAACTGCTCCTTCTTCACGACTGTCATGCTCTCAATGTCCAGCGAATTTATATCCGTAATGTCACCTTCATAGAGTTCGCCGTCAACCACAAAAGCCGCATTGTGCTCCTTATTTACCGCAGCACTACCGCCTTCGAGTTCAATCACTGCAGCCTTTTTCTGCAACTTAAATACTACCGGAAGAACAAATTTCACATTCACAGCCTTACCTTTGTTCATTGCGGGTTTCCATTTTGGCATTGCCCTTACCACTCTCAAAGCCTCGGCATCCAATGCCTCATTGCCCGAAGAGCGCATTATCTCCACATTGTCTATTGAACCATCGGTCTTCACCACAAACTGTACATAAGATTTTCCTTCTGCGCCCACTTTTGCAGCCGACTCGGGGTATTTCAGATTACTCTTTATGTACTTTGCCATCTCCTGCTGCCCACCGGGAAACTCGGGCTGCACCTCCACTACCTCATGTATCTTTTCAGGGTCGTCATTGGCGGAAGCAGGAGAGACATCGTAGATATAATCCACCTCTTCCACTTGCGAGTTATTTTCCACTCTGGAAATTGTGCTATCAGCAACAAATTCATTAACTTTGCCTGCAGGTTCGGCATTTGCATTCTCAACTGTTGAGAAAGAGAGCGCAGCAACTGCTGCAACCGGGAGTATGTACAAAGCCTTTGCACGACTCCACTTGCTTGATTTTTCTTTACACATCATAGTGATACGTTTTTTAGTTAAACTGTGATTAAAGCTGTTGGCAATAGAGTAGAGCCTTGCGCCAACGGCTTTTTTTATTATAAGTAATTGGTATTGCTTTGCATTCACGCCCGAGGCAATCACAGCCTCATCGGCCTCGAACTCATGTATATCCTTCAAGGTATTCTTCATTATCCACGCAAGCGGATTGAACCACTGCATGATTATCACAGCATCGGCAAGCAGAATATCCCATGAGTGACCAGCCTTCACATGAGCGACCTCATGGGTAAGTATTTCCCGAGCGCCATCGTCCATATCCTTGTTTGACACCACAACCCAACCGAACCAGCTGAAAGGTTTCTCCTCGCCGTTGTGCAAGCGCAACTTTACATTACGCAGGCCATACTGTTCGGCAGACACCTTGCTGCTGCGCATAATAATGCGCGACAACTGTACATACATAACCAACTGCCTTATCACAAGCAGAACAACACCTAAGCCATAAACCACCATCACCACAAGTAACCACGGCTGAGTCTCACTACCCTGCTCCACGGCAGGCATAGAAACAACATCTGCAACCGGCATAGCATCAGCCTGCGCTACTGGCAACGAAGAGGTTTCATCCAAAGGCAATGTGCCAAGATCAGGGTACTCCCCCATCGACAATTCACCATCAACAAGTACATTTTCGTCGGTAGTCCTGCCACCATTTTCAATAAAATCGAAAACGCCCTGCAATGGTGTGTTCACCCCAATGTTCACCAACGGGAGCCCCAAGGACACCACAACAATGCACAATAACAGATAGCGATTAAGCTTGTGGAAAGTCTCGCGGCTCATAAAGAGCATAAAGAGCGAAACCAACATCGCCAACAGAAGCGAAGACTTGATTATGTAAACAATAAATGCGCCCATAGTAACTGTCATTTCTGTTTTTCAACCAACTCTATCAACTCTTTAAGTTCGTCGAGAGAAATCTTCTCCTCTTTTACAAGTGACGAAACTGCATTCAAGTATGAACTGCCAAAGTAGCGACTAACCACACTACCCAATGATTGCTTGCCATATTCGGCTTCACTCACAGTTGCATAGTAACGATGAGTGTTACCGAATGCCTCGTGCGCTACATAGCCCTTCGCCTCAAGGCCACGCACAATTGTAGAGATTGTGTTGAAATGAGGTTTTGGCTCATCAAGCAAGTCAATAATCTCCTTTACAAACAATGCGCCCTTCTCCCAAAAGAGCTTCATCAGTTCCTCTTCTCTCTTTGTCAAGTTCTTCATAATATTGAGTTTTTATATTATCAAACTATAAAATTTGTCGGCACAAACTATTTTCTTTAGTTCTTACCACAAAGAACTATATTTTTTAGTTGCCAAACTAATTTTAATAGTTAAAAGAAGTTAACATATAAAAAATCCCTTTATTGATAGGAGATATTGGGTCAGTAGAAATTTAGTGTGGACATTGCACCGTCCTCCTATAGTTATATTCTACAGCAGTATTTAACTTTATTCATTCACTTGAATTTTCTTCAAGTTACGCGTCAAAGTCCACGATGTATGTCAATGAATTTTCATTGCAAAAGGTAATTCCCCGCCAACGGCGGAAGGGCAGCGTTGGGAGGCACAGCGAGTAGCCGAGCAATGCTTGGAAACAGGCGGCATGATGTTTGAGCGCAGCGAGTTCTTGCCGCCCCAAGCATTGCGACAAGCAGCGAGTGGCGAGGTGCACACCGACTGAAAGATGTCGCAAAGCGACTCTTGAGCAAAGGAAGCACCGAATGCCGTACACGACTGCCCCGTTTTTGGTACTTTTTTAAAAAAGTACAGAAAGAACGACTACAGAATGAATATAAGAAAACTGAACAAGGTTTAAAATTGCGAGTAAGCGAATTTCTTGATTAAGCGAGCTTAACACAAACTTGTTTGATGTTATACTGCGAGTGATAAAGAAATCAACAATGTTAATGTGGGTAAACTTGTTTACACACAAAGCGAGACAATGAAATTGCAGCGAAATTAAATTGTCAGTTAATTCAATACATCAATAAGCTATATCCCAAACTTAAAGTAAACCGGATTATCCACACCTTTTTGCTACTGAGCCGAGATATTGCCGTTCAGGCATTTACCAAAGGCATAAAAAAAGCGAATGACTGACCAGTCATTCGCTTTTTACTATTATAGGATATTAGTTTTAATTCTTGCGTGCTACCACATTCTTCACAAAGTCCATTACCACTGGCGATGGGTGAAGAACTGTACTTGAATACTGTGGCTCATAGATTACACCCATGTACCAGTCACAAGCAGGGAACTCCACGATGTCAACCAAACCGCTGTCGGGGTGAACACCTGTGCAAGCCAAGCCTGCGCCAACAAGAGCATCGCGATACTCCGTGTTCAACTCATAACGGTGGTAGTGACGCTCTACAACCTTCTCCTCGCCATAGATAGTGTATGCCTTGCTGTCCTTTGCAAGAACGGTGTCGTAACCACCACGGCGCATTATACCGAATGGGTTGCCAACGCTCTTCAGGTCTTCCATGACATCAACGATGCGGTGAGTAGTAGCCTCGTTCATCTCGTAGCTGTTTGCATCGGCATAGCCAAGAATGTTACGTGCAACCTCAATAGCCATTACCTGCATACCCAAACCGATACCAAGTGTCACAAGATTATTCTCGCGGCAGTACTTTGCAGCAATAACCTTGCCCTCGAAACCGCGTGGGCCAACACCCGGACAAATGATGTAACCATCCATACCCTTGAGTGCATTTGCAACGTTCTCCTCGGTAATCTTCTCGCTGTTGATGAAGTGAGGTTTTATCTTGCAGTCGTTGTATGTACCGCACTGTGAAAGGCTCTCATGGATACTCTTGTATGCATCCTGAAGATCGTACTTGCCAACAAGACCGATATTGATGACTCTCTTTGCGTTGTTGCGACGCTCAACGAATGAACGCCAAGGTTTCATCTCGGGAGTCTCGCCAACCTCCTCGCCTGTGAGGCGAAGAATAGCTGCATCGAGACCCTGCTCCTGCATCTTGATGGGCACCTCGTAGATTGAAGGCACATCAAGGCTCTGTACAACGCAGTCGGGCATTACATTACAGAAGCTTGCAACCTTCTTGCAAAGACCGGTACTCAACTTGTGCTCTGCACGGAGAACCAAGCAGTCGGGCTGGATACCGAGGCTCTGCAACTGCTTTACAGAGTGCTGTGTAGGCTTTGTCTTGAGCTCACCTGCAGCAGAGAGATAAGGAACATATGTCAAGTGAACGCAAACTGCGCGACGGCCAAGTTCCCACTTCAACTGGCGGATAGCCTCAAGGAATGGCAAACCCTCGATGTCGCCTACAGTACCACCGATCTCGGTAATCACAAAGTCGAACTTCTCCTTTGTGCTGCCACGCTTCATCTTGCGCTTGATTTCGTCTGTGATATGAGGGATAACCTGTACGGTCTTGCCAAGATACTCGCCACGGCGCTCCTTCTCAATAACCTCGCTGTAGATGCGACCGGTTGTAAAGGTGTTCCAACGTGTGGTCTTGATATCGGTGAAACGCTCATAGTGACCCAGGTCAAGGTCGGCCTCGTGACCGTCGATAGTGATATAGCACTCACCATGCTCCTGTGGGTTCAATGTACCAGGAGAAACATTGATATATGGGTCAAATTTCTGGATTGTAACCTTGTATCCTCTCGCCTGAAGCAACTTACCGATAGATGCCGAGATGATACCTTTACCGAGAGACGATGCAACACCGCCGGTGACGAAGATGAATTTTGTTTCAGCCATATTTTTAAAGTTTTTTTATTACAATTAAATAATGTCCAAAACAATCATCTTTGGACACGCAAAGTTAATGCAAAGTATAGTTACTTCAAAAAAAAGTCCCGTTTTTTTATAAACAACTGTAGAAATTTAAATGGCAAACGGAAATGTGAAAACGGAAAACGGAAAGCCGCGAATAATAAGCAAGAGCAGAGAAAAAGTTCACTTTCACTATGCCGAGCGGGCGCAGGTTCAAGCGCACGAATGCGGTTAAAGCCTAAAGTTTAATTTAACCGAGGTTGTAGCACCATTTCAGTTTTCACCTTTCACTTTTCACCTTCCTAAGCTCACAATACAGCCTTTGCACCGGGAGACCCATCACATTGAAGTAAGAGCCATTGATACCGGTAATGCCAATATACCCGATCCACTCCTGCACGCCATACGAGCCCGCCTTGTCCATCGGGCGGTATTTCTGTACATAGTATTCTATTTCCTCGTCGGTAAGCTCGGCGAATACGACATCGGACTGCGCAACAAAGCAGCGCTGCTCCTCCTTTGTGGTAATCGTCACACCGGTGAACACCGAATGTGCCTTGCCCGACATACTGCGCAGCATGCGGCGCGCGTCGGCCTCATCGACAGGCTTGCCAAGTGCTGCTCCATCGAGCCACACAATGGTATCGGCAGTAATCACAAGCTCATCATCCGCCATAATGGGGCGATAGGCATCGGCCTTCTTCTTGCTTATATAAAGAGGAATGTCACCACCCTGCAGTGTAGAGGGGTAAGACTCATCAACATCGGGCAACGCGCGGACAACAAACTCCACATCAAGACCCGCAAGCAATTCGCGACGGCGTGGCGACGCCGACGCAAGTATTATTTTGTATTTCTTTAAATTGTCAAGCATAGTTAATAAAAGCGGAAAGGTTAAAGGTTAAATCCAAGGTCAAGAACCGAGGATTCGACAATGCCAACAGTAATTAGTCGCGGGCAGCATTGACAAAAACAAGCGCAACGCAGCAATCACCATTTTAGAAAACCAAACAGTTACCAGCCGAATGCATTCGCCTCATCCATCCACTTCCCCTGCGCACGCATAACCTGCTCAATGACATCACGGCCACAGCCTTCGCCTCCGTTGATTGGAGAGATATATTTTGAGAGGTTCTTGATTTCAACTGCTGCATCGGCAGGGCAAACGGGAAGACCTACGATTTGCATTACTTCATAATCAGGGATGTCATCGCCCATATAAAGAATCTCCTCGGGGGCAAGTTCATACATGAGTATGAGCTCTTCGAGGCAATCTTTTTTTATTGAAGCACCGGTATATACATCGGTAATGCCAAGGCCGTTGTAGCGTACTTTGACTGCCTCGGTGCGTGCACCGGTAATAATGGCAACATGGAAACCGGCTTTTACAGCAAGCTGCAGGGCATAACCGTCTTTTATATTAACGGTGCGCATTGGTTCCCCATTGGGATACATTGATATTGTCTCACGGCTAAGCACTCCATCTACATCAAAAATGAGTGCCTTTATCTTCTCAAGATCGTAGTTTATCATAATTATTGGGTAGTCTTAGATTCAATCCCCTCCCTGCTACGCAGTACTCTCCATTATAAATATGTGGGAGAGTTCCTCCACTCCACAGAGGGGAGGTGTCGGTTTACCGACGGAGGGGAGTTGGGAGTTGCAAGTTACTATTTATTTCTCTTCATTATATAATTGCTCAAGGTTTCGTATATGTTGGCAAGCTCGTCGTCGAGCATTGACTTGTGGGCATTCATCACATTGTTGTCGCCACGGCGAGCCGGGCCGGTCTGTGCCTCGAGGGGCGACATGCGATGCACCTTGCTTGCAGCCTCATCAATGAGAGGCAGCATGGCATCGAACGGCAAACCGTTGCGCTGCATAAGTTCGTATGCCATATTATATACAGCATTTGGAAAGTTGCAGGCAAAGACTGCTGCCACATGCAAGGAACAGCGTTGCTCACTGGTAGCATAGACAACCTTATCGCTGATGACAGAGGCAGTCTTTCTTATGAGCCCGGTGACATCATCGTTGCATCCCTCAATGAAGGTCGTGATGTTCTTGAGAGATACAGGATTGCTTTTGTTTACTGTCTGCATTGGATAGAGCACGCCATAACGCAACGCACCGGCCTCGCGCAGGGCATCCATTGGGATGCTGCCGGCAGTGTGCAGCAGCAAAGACGCAGGGAATTTTTGCGCCACAGCAGCAGCAACTTCGCGCAAGGCATTGTCGGCAACGGATATTATTACGATGTCGGCAACCGGCAATAAGGCAAGGTCATTGGTGAATGCACACCCCACCCTGTCACCAAGTTGCGCTGCCGACTCAAGCGTACGACTCCACACTGCGACAGGAGCATTGCCGCCATCCTTCAAAGCGCAGGCAATGGCAGTAGCCATGTTGCCGGCCCCCACGAGCACTACTCTATCATTCATTTCCAAAACTTCCAATATGTACCTTGTCCCACTGCATGTTCTCCTCGTCAAAGGGTTGCGTTTCACGGGCCTTGTGTCCAAGACCTACAATTGAAAGCACGGCATAGTGTGACGGAATATCCAACAATGCACGCACATTGTCCTCGGCAAGATTACCATCGGCATCCTTGCGAAGGCGCATCTGCACCCAGCAACTGCCAAGACCATACTCCTCGGCCGCAAGCTGCAGGATTATTGTAGCTATAGAGCAATCCTCTATCCACACATCGGTCTTTGTGGTATCGCCAAGCACAACCACTGCCATCGCTGCTCCCTCGAGCAACCCGGCACCATGTTCCTTTACCTGCGACAACGCCTTCAGGACAGCCTTGTCCTCGACAAGGACAAACTCCCAAGGGTTAATCCTGCGCCCCGACGGTGACATAAGCACCGCTTTCATCAGGTTGCACACAGTATCCTTATCAATAAGTTCATCGGTGAACACACGCGAAGTGCGTCTTTGCTTCAACAATTCCAGAAAATTCTCCATACATTATTTATTATACCGCGAAGATACATTTTTAAAGCGAAACAACAAACATGTACAAACAAAATGCCAAGGCGATTGTTGGAATAATAGAATTCACAACTGCATAACGCGCATTCATGTCATCTTGAGCAAAGCGAAAGATCTGATTGAAGCGTCATTGAAGAGATTCCTCACACAAGGTTCGGAATGACAATTATAAAACAGAGATATATTTATGGACGATTCTTTCAAAGACAAGGCACTTGAATACCACAGCGAGGGAAAGCCGGGCAAGACATCTACAATGCCAAGCAAACCCTTGGAGACACCCGAAGAACTCCTGATGGCATACACTCCGGGCGTTGCAGCTCCAGCGATGGAAATAAACAAGGAGCGTTGGAAAGCCTACCGTTACACCAACAAGGGCAATCTTGTGGCAGTCATCAGCAACGGCAGTTCGCTGCTTGGTCTTGGCAACAAAGGAGCACTGGCATCCAAACCTGTGATGGAAGGCAAGGCCATGCTTTTCAAGACATATGCCGACATTGACGCGTTCGACATTGAGATAAGCGATGAAGAACCCGAGAGAATCGTTGCCACCATACAGGCACTCGCGCCCACATTCGGCGGCATAAACCTCGAGGACATAAAGGCGCCCGAATGTTTCTACATAGAAAAGCGGTTGCGCGAACTGCTCGACATCCCCGTTCTGCACGACGACCAGCACGGCACAGCCGTCACCGTTGCCGCAGCCTTGCTCAACGCCTGCGAAATCACAGGCAAGAACATCGGTAACATAAGGATTGTAATCAACGGCGCCGGCGCGGCAGCCATTTCAAGTGCCACAATGCTGTTGGAGCTGGGTGTCGCACGCGAACATATTACCATGCTCGACAGCAAGGGAGTCATCAACACCCGCCGCACCGACCTCAACGAAATGAAGCGCAGCTTTGCAACCGACAGCAGCGCCACCACCCTTTCACAGGCTATAGATGGTGCCGATGCCTTCATTGGGCTCTCAAAGGGCGACCTGCTAAAAGAGAGTGACATCAAATCAATGTCAAAGTCACCAATAATATTCGCACTTGCCAATCCTGTACCCGAAATATCATACAAACAGGCCAAGCAATGGCGCCCCGAAGCCATTGTTGCCACAGGGCGCAGTGACAGCCCCAACCAGATAAACAATGTGCTCTCTTTCCCCTACCTGTTCCGCGGAGCGCTCGACACACTGTCGACAACCATAAACGAAGCGATGAAGATTGCTGCGGCAAAAGCGATAGCGGCCATTGCGCAGCAGCCGGCAAGCAAGGAGATTGAGGAACAATATGGCAACAGTTTCACCTTTGGCAAGGAGTACATCCTGCCCAAACCCGGCGACAAACGGTTGCTCATCCAAGTATCATCGGCTGTGGCACAAGCAGCAATGGAGAGCGGCGTTGCACGGCGCAGCATAGCATCATTCAGCGAATATAGCCAAACCTTGCTCAAGCGCGTAGATAACGAAAACTTCTTTGCACGCGAATACCTGAGGCACAGGGCAGGCCGCCACGGAAGCGAGAGAGAAAGGGAACTGACGTAACTGTACCACCCCACTTGTCCCGTAGACACCCCCTTTTGTATCAAGACAAGAGGGTTTTCTATAAAAAGCAAACAACATCAAAACCAACCATATTATGATCAGCAAGGAATTGAGCGAAATTTTGGATGCCCTCACACGGGAGACCGGCGAGGCAATGTTACCATGTCAGGAACTCGCGTTGTTAGGATTCGACCCCTTCGGGCGATGCCGTGAGGCAAGAGGCTATACCATGAGCCAAAGCGAAGTTGAAGAAGACGAGGATTATGACGATGACTACGACGAGTACGACACCGATGAAGACGGCAATGTTGAGGAGGAGTATGAATTTGATGAGGACGATGAAGAATACAGTCTTTTAACAGAGGTACTGCGCCTCAACAACTGCCGGAAAAAATATTTTGCATAAAAAAGCAAAAAAGCAACAAATAACATATTTCATTTACTACCTTTGTAGTCGCGGTTTTTCCGCGGCTTTTTTTCATTAACATAAAAAACACATTATAATTATGGTACAGAGCTGGTTCGAAGTAAAAGTTACATACGAACGCGCAGGCGAGAAAGGCCTGAACACAAAAGTAAACGAGACATACCTCGTACAGGGTTTCACATTCACAGAGATCGAGAAGCACATCACACAAGAGTTGCAGCCACAGGTAACAGGCGAGTTCAACATCAACAAGATGGAGCGTACAAAGTACAACGAACTTGTTGACAGCAACAGCGAGACCGCCGACAAGTGGTTCAAGTGCAAGATTACAATGGTGACAATCGACGAGGTTTCGGCAAAGGAGAAGAAATCATCGGTTGTAATCCTTGTAAAGGCCGAGGATGTAACAACAGCCGTAAAGAACCTCAACAAGCACATGGAGGATTCAATCATGGACTACAACCTCGCATCGGTGAACGAAAGTCCAATCGTGGACATTTTCCACTATGAAGGATAATCGCATTGGCGAGAAGATAAAAGCGGTATGCGCCACCCTGCCCAAAGGGGTGACGCTCATTGCCGTGTCAAAATACCACCCTGCCGAGGCAGTACAGGCAGCCTACGATGCAGGGCAGCGCGACTTTGGCGAGAGCAAGGCACAGGACCTCACCGCGAAGCACGCCACACTACCCAAGGACATCAACTGGCATTTCATCGGCCACCTGCAGACAAACAAGGTAAAGTACATAGCCCCGTTCGTACACCTCATCCACAGCATAGACAGTTACAAACTGTTGCTCGAGGTGAACCGCCAGAGTGCAAAGACAGGGCGCAGAATCCCCTGCCTGCTGCAGATACACATTGCACAGGAGGAGACCAAGTTCGGACTCACACCACAGGAATGCCATGAACTGCTCGCCCTGGGCGAATGGCGTACACTTAAGAACATAGAGCTGCGTGGCATAATGTGCATGGCAAGCAACACCGACGACCTGGAACAGATTGCCGGTGAATTCTCACAGGCACAGCAACTGTTCAATGAGATAAAGGAGCACTATTTTGCCGACAACGACCGATTCAGCATCATTTCGGCAGGCATGAGCGACGACTACCCCATTGCCATTGCCCATGGCAGCACACACATAAGGCTCGGCTCAAGCATTTTTTGCGAATGACGCCAAAAAAGAACCGAAAAAGTTTTGCCATTTGCACAAAAGGAGTTACCTTTGCACCTCGTAAAGTTATGCACACATTTTTGTGAAAGCAAATAAATAATTTAATAACAACAATAACAATGAAAAAAGACATTCATCCCGCAGCTTATCGTCCGGTTGTATTCAAGGACATGTCAAATGGCGACTGCTTCCTTTCGCAGTCAACATGCAACACAAAAGAGACTATCGAATTCGAAGGTGAGACTTATCCTTTGATCAAGCTTGAGATCTCTAACACTTCTCACCCATTCTACACTGGTAAGGCAAAGTTGGTCGACACAGCAGGTCGTGTGGACAAGTTCATGAGCCGTTACAGCAAGACTTTGAAGAAGTAATCGAACTCGACGATTTATATAAAAGGTGTATCTCGGTACACCTTTTTTTATGCCAAAAAGCGAACAACACAAACACAATGAAAAAAATACTCCTTGCAATACTCGCAACCACAATACTCATCTCGTGCAACGAGACTGTAAAGACGCCAACAATCGACCCCAACAACAAGAACGCCAACACCGGCCACATAAACAAGTACGCCACACGCATAGAAGTACCCGCCATTGAAGACGGCGAACTATTCCTGGCGCACACCACAACCGTCAACGGCAAGGAGAATGTCACTTACAGCATAGTCCACAACCCCGAGCGCAAGCACTGCCGCTGGACAGCATTCACTTTTGACCCAAGCAACAGGGCTATCAGTTGGAAACGCGACAATTGGGACAACACCGAATGGGGAGGAGATCCATTCCAACCCAACCCTGACATGCCCGAGCACTACGTATTCACCAAGAACGAGATAAACCGCAACGGCTTTGTACGCGGACACATCGTTGCATCATACGACCGTGTATATTCAAAGGACGCCAACGAGCAGACCTTCTACTATAGCAACATATCACCCATGTACAGCCGTTTCAACACCGGCGCATGGAGCGACTGCGAAGGTTTGGTGCAGGGATGGGGACGCAACAGCAGTTTCTGCGACACACTATACATTGTAAAAGGTGGTACAATAAGGGAAGGCGAGTACCGAACCGTCGGTAGCTGCCCCACTGTACCCAACCACTATTACATGGCACTCCTTTGCCTCAAGGACAATGGATACAAGGCTATCGGCCTACTCTTTGAGCACCAGAACGGCTACAGCCAGACACAGGTGTGCTCAATCGATTATCTCGAAAGCTTCACAGGCATCGACTTCTTCTGTAACATCCCCGACCAAGTCGAGAACGCTTTAGAGAGACAATGCGACCCAAATTCCTGGAACGGCCTGAAGAACTATATTACCGCAGGAAAATAACATCCCCAGACAGCATACTGCAGAAAAGTTGAAGAAATCATGATTTCTTCAACTTTTTTTTGTTTACTTGTGTAACAAATTCGACTTCCATCCGTCTTATAAGTGAAAGAAACCACAAACATAAAGATAAAGTGACACACGACGAATTCAAAAAGCGGTTCATGCCGCTGCAGCATATGCTCTATTGCGAGGCATACAGAATGCTTTGCGACAGGTATGAGGCGGAGGATGCCGTGCAGAATCTTTATCTCAAGTTGTGGGAGAAAAAGGATGAACTGAAGAACGTTGTTGCCATTGAAGTCTATCTGCGCACGCTACTAAGAAACATTTGCATAGACCGTTGGCGGCAGTTGAGGGCGCGCGATGGCGATGAACAAATGCACCCCGACGAAATTGCTATCTACACACCGCCCGAAACGGACAAGAAGGAGGCCGAAGAGTGCCTGCAACATTTCCTCTCAGGCCTGCCGCAAGCGCACCGGAAGATAATGCAAATGAAGATGAACGGATGTACGCTCGAAGAGATTGAAAAGGTTACAGGCCTGCAGCAGACGAACATAAGGGTTATAATATCGAGAGTGAGAAAGAAATTCAGAGAGTTTTGCGACAATATATAAAGGAGTTTATGGAAGATTTCAGATTAAGAATGATGATTGAGCAGTTCTTCGACGCTGTGCTCACTGCCGAAGAAGAGCGTGAGCTTTGTCGCTATCTTCGCGAGAACGACGTTCCGGCAGAACTCCGCAAGGACAAAGAGATGATTCTGGCTTTTTGTCGTGAGAACGAGGAGGTAGAGTTGCCCGACGGTGCGGAACTGCGTCTCGAGGCAATGATAGACGGGCTTGCCGCAAAGAGCACACCAATGGCACGCGACGAAAAGAGTGTCACCAAAACCGGCAAGCGCATTATTGTCATTCCGCGCATAATGCGCTACAGCGCAGCTGCTGCGGTAGTCATCGCTTGCCTATTTACTGCTGAATATTGGTTCCCTGTCACGACATCGCAGAACAGCGAAATACAGGCTTTAGATACGGAGAGTGACACTTTCGACAACCCCGAGGATGCTATGCGCTGTCTCAAGGCTGCATTCAATGACATTAGCCTTGCGGTAAACTCCACTCAACACAACCTCAAAGAGATTGAAGCAACGCTTGGAGCAACATTAAAAATGAGTAAAGACAAGAATAACATATAAAACAAATGATTATGAAACGGAAACTGTTTATAATACTGACGCTGATATCCGTTGCCTTGAGCACTTGGGCTATGCCGCCCCAGCAGCCCGAGAAGAGCGAGGCCGAGAAATTCGTACAGAATCTGGCAAAGATAAAATCGGACGAGATAAGCTATGCCTACATCTCGGCCAACATGTTCAAGCAACTCTTTATCAGAATAGACCTTAGCGAAGAGGAGCAAGAGTCAATCTCGTTCATGAAGTCACTGAAAAGCCTGCGCCGCTTTTTCACCAGCGGCAAGCAGGGATATGACGTCATGAAAGCGACACTGCAACCGTTCCTGCAGGAGAATGAGGAGGTACTTGGCATGACACTGATGGCTTCGAACAGGGATGGCGGCGGAATGGTGGCCATATACTCTGGCCAGGGGAACACTCTTGTAGTTACCGACTATGGCAACAACGAGACAATTACAGTGGTGTTTGTTGCAGGCCTCTCCTACGAAGCGTTTATGGAGTTCAACGATTTGGGTATTGATTTTTATTGACAAAAAGATACTATGATGAAAAAGATACTGTTCACACTTACAATACTTCTCTTTGCCACCGGCAGTTCGATGGCTCAGGAAATAACAAACCCGGAACTGAAGAAGTTCGTTGCAGAGTTAAGAACTCCGGGAAATGGGCCACGCAACGTGAGCAAAGATGAAGAAAAGGGTATTTATGCAATAAATTCCGTTGACGAGGAAAGTTACAAGGCACTAAGTGCCATAATAGAGAAATACGACATCTACTTTGCCGAGGAGATATTCGGCATGGAACTGATGCTGAATGTAAGGGAAGGTGGTTCCCAAACAATTGTATTCCAGGGAGACACATACGGTTTGGCAATAACGGACGACACACACTCATTTGACCTGGCAATTATAATAGTCAAAGGCTCGGCTATTAAACTCTATTTCAATATAGAAGGCGCAAAAGCGAACACACAGGAGGTTCATTTCAACAGCACGGACGGCAATGTACATATTGGCAGCGTTGAGGAAACCGTAGAGTTTGCAGATATTCCGGAAATAGAAAGTGTCGAAAGCCCCCTACCTGCCGACATCATAATGGAGCTGTTTGACCACTATATGCCAATGATTCAAGAACTCAAAAGGAGGGCACAAAATGCCACCAGCAAAGAGCAACTCAAGATGTTGAAGGCTAGTGCAGACTCGATACGCGACGTATGGAAAGCCGAGATACAATGCCTGGAGGATTTGATGGAAAAAGTCAAATCTCCGGGAAAAGCAAAAATCCCCTGCACGGGGAATATGATGATAGTAATTCCAAAGGGTGCAAAGCAAGGTTTATATGAATGGATAAACAGCACCGGAATATGCCGTATCGAGGGACAGGAGACCAACTTCATTTTAGCAACCGACATTGCAGCATTCGCAGCAATAAATACAAAGCAACAGCAAACAAATTACAGCCTTGAAGGATACTCCGACGAGATGAAAACCATTTTTGCCTACGAGGTGCCCGGTGGAGAGCCGGCCTACATATACCGCCGCTCTACAACCGCCGAGGGCTACAGGACAATGAAAAACGACCTGCAGCAGTTCTTCTACCTCGACGGCAAGAACAAGAACCACAGATACAAAGGATTCAAGGCTATTGAGAGAATTGATACGGATAAGTATCGCTTCCTGCACCTTTATGACGGTTGCACAACCATTCTCATCTTTGACTGCCCCGGCAAGGAGCATTGCCAGATGGACATCATTGTAGGTGGCGCCGAGCTGTTCAACGATGCTGTAAACGACATCAGCATAGAGGGCGACAATGGATATGGCGCAAAGTGCAATATCATCATACGCGACGGTGATGTAGAGTTCATTGACGGCGAGGTGGAAATAAACGGTGTCACATACGACAGCGGTGTGCACTTCACTACAGGATATATGGAAAAATTAAAATAAAACAATATAATCATGAAAAAGAGCATTCTATTAGGATTGCTGTTATCGTTTGCAATGACAGCATTAGCACAGACAACTGCACTTGTGGCATACGAAGGTGGCTACTTCGTGAAGAACGGCGAGAAATGGACCGAATACCGTCCACAGGACAAGGACGAAGCATGGAACGAGTACAAGCAGTACAAGGAGACCGACACATTCTATTTCCTCGACAGCAAGAGATGCCGTGTGGCAATCCCCAAACTAGCGTGTGACAAGATTTTCGTCGATCGCAAGAAGAACGAGGACTGGCAGGTTGTCTATAACACCATCAGCGTGCATCCTCTTTGCCCCAACGAAAACGGTCCTTTCTATTGCTACACAACCACAAGCATTGAGTACGACGGCTATTTTGTACGCGACAACGGCAAGTGGAGAGAGTACCGCCCCAACATGAAGCGCGGCTTGTGGGCCGAGTTCGACGAGGTGGGTGAGGACGACGATTTCTTCTACCTGAAGAGCGAGCACAACACCGTACAGGTACCTAAAACCACAAACAACAGGTTCATCATCAGAAAGAACGACAACAGCAGCTGGCGCGGAGGCTACACTGCGGCTGCAATATATGATACATCGGCACAGAGCGGCCACGACTATAACTTTGCTTACCAGAAGACATTCGTGGCAAAAAGAGGCGACAGTTACAAGCATACAAAGGAGAACTGCAGCATCAGTTTCGACACAGACGGACACATTGAAATCACATACGGCAAGAAACATGTCAGCACTGTATATAACAGCATAAAGCTCGAGAGATATGACAACGGACTTGCCATATGCATATCTATAGACAAGAAAAACAAGATTTGGATTCTCGACCAGGATCAGTGCATCATCGAATGTAAGAAGGTTGGCGACAAGACAATGTTGCTGGGCTGTAATGACACAAAAGCCTACAAGGATTTGATGAACAGGCTGAGGATAAGGCCGATAGTCATCAATAAATAACAATACAAACGAGAAATGGGACAGCGCGCTGTCCCATTTCTCGTTTGGCTCTACAATGTTTGTGGATAATGCGCAACGCAGCAGTCCGCTTTTTAGTCATTTTCGTTTTCGTAATTCTTTTATCAACTCCCTCCCAATAATACCATCCTCATAGAAATCATTGAACTTTTGGAAGAGCAATACCGCCTTTAGCATTGCGCCGTCATAGACCGCGCCACCATCGGGAGTATATATAATATCAGCCTCATCCAAGTAAAGCTTTTTTACCAATATTTTTGCCACAGAAAGAACATCGTGCCCACTGTCACCTTGCATTATAACACGCTCACCAAGCGTATATTTATGGGGTGTATATTGCACAGAATCGACAAGTGATTTCTTGACACGGGGAGTCTTTGCCTTCACTGCTTTTGCCTCGGCCTTCAACTTCCGTTTTACTTCCTTTTCCATCTTTTCCACAACAGAAGGACGCAAACGAACGGTATCGCCCGACACCTTTTTATATGTACGGGAACTACCGAGCATACCCTCATCACCTGTCAATGACTGCGCCAAAACGACTTGCGAGAAGAAGAGGAGCAAAAAGAAAAGAAGAACCTTTTTCACAAAAACGGATTTTGAAATTTATCTGTATTTTAAAGAAAGTGCCGGCAAGCGCGAGCAAGCCGGCACTCACTAAAATTTATTCGGCATTTAGCAATTTCTCAAAACAGAAAGGAACCGGAGTCTCGAAACGGAGATGTTTGCCGGTCACTGGATGAGTAAAACAGAGCATGTAGGCATGCAGTCCAAGACGACGCATAGGATCCTGGTTGCTGCCATACTTGCGGTCACCCACTACAGGATGTCCAAGGTCGGCCATGTGGACACGAATCTGATTCTTTCTACCTGTTTCAAGCTCACATTCCACAAGCGAATAACCGTTCGACGATGCCAAAACATTATAATGTGTCACCGCAAATTTACCACCGTTATCCACAGGACTTGAATGAGTTATGAATTTCTTATCCTCGGTAAGCCATGACTGCACGCGACCACGGGGCTGCTCAAACTCACCCTCGACCAAAGCAAGGTAGCGACGGTCGGTCACGAGCTCCTGCCAGCCGTTTATAAGCGACTGCTGGGTCTGAACATCCTTGGCATAAACCATCAATCCTGATGTATCACGGTCAAGCCTATGAACCAGGTGTGAGGTATTGCGGCCACCGCCCTTTTCAAGGTAACGGTTAAGCACATTCTGCACGGTCTGCTGGCGCGAATTATTGCTCATTGAGAGCAAACCGGGCTGTTTGTCAATTATCAGCAAGTATGGATCCTCAAAAACAATGTCAAGTTCCTTACTATGGAACGCCTTCTTGTGCTTTGAACGGTCGAGTTGTACAACATCGCCTGGCTTCAGTTCTGCAAGCGGATGAGTAGTAATTGCATTATTTACAAGCACTACCCTATTAGTGATTAAAGCTTTGGCTCTATTACGGCTCATGCCATGCATCTTTTCCATCACGAATGCAATGAGCTGAGCAGGAGCAACCACCTTGAAAGTGAGCAGACTTTTTATTTTGCGTTGCATATTATATTTGTATTTAATTATTTAACTTCTCTACGCTCAAGCAATACAACATTCTCCACATGATGCGTATGAGGGAACATGTCAACAGGCTGCACAGCGGTCACCTTGTAATCAGCATCGAGCAACTGAAGGTCGCGCGCCTGGGTTGCAGGATTGCAGCTCACATACACAATGCGCTTTGGCGCAGCAAAAAGAATTGTGTCAATCACATCGTTATGCATACCGGCGCGTGGAGGGTCTGTAATGATAACATCGGGCATACCGTGCTCGCTGATAAAATCACGGGTAAGAATATCCTTCATGTCGCCGGCAAAGAATGTGAGGTTGTCGAAACCGTTAAGCTCAGCATTGATGCGCGCATCAATGATTGCATCCTCGACATACTCGACGCCCACCACTTTCTTGGCGTTGCGCGCGACAAAGTTAGCGATTGTTCCGGTACCGGTATAAAGGTCATAGACAACCTCATTGCCTGTGAGCGCAGCAAAATCGCGAGCCACCTTGTAAAGGTTATACGCCTGCTTGCTATTGGTCTGATAGAACGACTTTGATCCCACCTTGAAACGCAAGTCCTCCATCTCCTCGTATATAACATCGGTTCCCTTGAAAGTAACAACCTCAAGATCGCCGAAAGTATCGTTGCACTTGTTGTTGATTACATAGAGCAAAGAGGTAACCTCAGGGAATGAATCGGCCACATATTGTAAAGTTTTTTCAAGCTGCTTTTTATCACTGTCGCTCTCTACCCTCGCCTGCAGAAGCAACATTACCTCACCGGTTGTAGATGTGCGCAACATCATGCTACGCAGAACGCCAGAATGAGAACGCAGGTCATAGAAAGGAATATTTTCCTTGATAGCGAATTCCCTGATACCATTGCGCAGGCGATTGTTCAACCCCTGCATCAACGCACACTCCTCAATGTCGAGCACCTTGTCGAACGCACCGGGAATGTGAAAACCAAGAGCATTCATGTTGTCGTACTTGGTTCCAGCCTCTACCTCGTCCCATGTAAGCCAACGCTTGTTGCTGAAGGTGAACTCCAGTTTGTTGCGATACTCCCTTGTCTGCTCCGAGCCAAGGATGGGCATTACCTGAGGTAACTCGACCTTACCGATGCGTGTAAGCGCATCGACAACTTGCTGATGCTTATACTTCAGCTGATGCTCGTATGCAAGGCACTGCCACTTGCAACCACCACACACACCGTAGTGTTTGCAGAATGGAACATCGCGTTCCTGTGAATACTCGTGGAATTTCACAGCCTCGGCCTCGGCATAACTGTGTTTCTTGCGCTTCACCTGCAAATCCACAACATCACCGGGCACCACAAAAGGTACAAAAACAACCAGGTCATTCACACGCGCAAGCGCCTTGCCCTCGGCTGCAACACCGGTAATCTCAATCCGCTCAAGTAGCGGTAGCTCTTTCTTTTTTCTTGCCATTATAATAATTTCTTAATTTTCATAAAGAAAAGCAGCAACACCACACGCGGGTGTAAACTCCTGCAAATTACGAAATCTCATACAAAGATAGGGCAAAAATCACTATAAAAGCCATTTTTATCGGCCGAACTTAAAATTTTTAGTTTATTATAATATATTTCCTCTTTTAAATTTCGTGGTAAAAACATTTTTGTTATATTTGCAAATTAGTTGAGCATGCATTTTCGGGTGCGACATTCAACATGTGATTAGCTAAACATTTTTTATTTATCAACAAACAATAAACTCAAAAATTTATGGCAGACAAAAGAGTCTATACCTTTGGTAATGGCCTTGCTGAAGGTAATGCGTCAATGAGAAACTTGTTGGGAGGTAAAGGTGCTAACCTTGCCGAGATGAACCTTATCGGCATTCCAGTACCTCCGGGTTTCACCATCACAACTGAGGTTTGTGGCGAGTACTACAGCCTTGGTAGAGAAAAGGTAATCGAGCTTCTCCAGGCAGAGGTTCAGGCCGCAGTAAAGAACATCGAGAACTTGATGAACTCTACATTCGGCGACCCAACCAACCCATTGTTGGTTTCAGTTCGTTCAGGTGCACGTGCTTCAATGCCAGGTATGATGGATACAATCCTCAACCTCGGTCTTAACGACATCGTTGTAGAGGGTCTTGCAAAGAAGACCGGTAACGAGAAATTCGCTTGGGACTCTTACCGCCGTTTCGTACAGATGTACGGTGACGTTGTTCTCGGTATGAAGCCAACAAGCAAGGAGGAAATCGATCCATTCGAGGCTATCATCGAGAAGGTTAAGGAGGAGCAGGGTGTTGTTCTTGACAAGGACCTCAGCGTTGCAGCATTGAAGGACCTCGTTGCAAAGTTCAAGGCTGCTGTTAAGGCACAGACCGGCAAGGACTTCCCAACAGACGCTTACGAGCAGTTGTGGGGTGCAGTTTGCGCAGTATTCGAGTCTTGGAACAACGAGCGCGCTATCCTCTACCGTCGTATGGAGAAAATTCCCGATGAGTGGGGTACAGCCGTTTCAGTACAGGCAATGGTATTCGGTAACATGGGTGAGACTTCTGCAACTGGTGTATGCTTCTCTCGTGACGCTGCAACAGGTGAAAACCTCTTCAATGGTGAGTACCTTATCAATGCACAGGGTGAGGACGTTGTAGCAGGTATCCGCACACCACAGCAGATTACAAAGATTGGTTCACAGCGTTGGGCTGCATTGCAGAACATCAGCGAGGAGGAGCGCGCAAGCAAGTATCCTTCAATGGAGGAGGCTATGCCAGAGATCTACAAGGAGCTCGACGCAATCCAGACACGCCTTGAGGACCACTACAAAGATATGCAGGACATGGAGTTCACCGTTCAGGAGGGCAAAATGTGGTTCTTGCAGACACGCAACGGTAAGCGTACAGGTGCAGCGATGGTTAAGATCGCTATGGACCTCTACCGTGACGGCATCATCGACGACAAGACAGTTTTGAAGCGCATGGAGCCAGAGAAACTCAACGAGTTGCTCCACCCAATCTTCGACACAGCAGCTCTTGCAAAGGCCAAGGTTATCGCTAACGGTCTTCCAGCATCTCCAGGTGCAGCTACAGGTCGCATCGTATTCTTCGCTGACGACGCTGAGAAGTGGCATGAGGATGGCGAGAAGGTAATCCTCGTTCGCATCGAGACATCTCCTGAGGACCTCGCAGGTATGGCTGCAGCTCAGGGTATCCTCACAGCACGCGGTGGTATGACTTCACACGCTGCCGTTGTTGCCCGCGGTATGGGTAAGTGCTGCGTTTCAGGTGCAGGTACATTGGTTATCGACTACAAGAAGCGCACATTGTCAGTTGACGGCATCACATTCAACGAGGGTGACTACATCTCATTGAACGGTTCTACAGGTCAGGTTATCGAGGGTAAGGTTGAGACAAAGGCTCCTGAGCTCAGCGGTGACTTCGCCGAGTTGATGAACATCTGTGACAAGTACGCACGCTTGGGCGTACGCACAAACGCCGATACTCCACACGATGCACAGGTTGCACGCGATTTCGGTGCTATCGGTATCGGTCTCTGCCGTACAGAGCACATGTTCTTCGAGGGTGAGAAGATCAAAGCAATGCGCGAGATGATTCTTGCCGAAACAACTAAGGAGCGCGAGGTTGCTCTTGCTAAGTTGTTGCCATTCCAGAAGGCCGACTTCGTTGGCATCTTCAAGGCAATGGAAGGCTTGCACGTGACAGTTCGCTTGCTAGACCCACCACTCCACGAGTTCGTACCACACGATGCTAAGGGCCAGCAGATGCTTGCAGAGGCTATGGGTAAGACAGTTGAGGCTGTTCAGCGCCGCGTTAAGTCTCTCGAGGAGTTCAACCCAATGCTCGGTCACCGTGGTTGCCGTTTGGGTAACACATATCCAGAGATCACAAAGATGCAGACAACAGCCATCCTTGGTGCAGCTCTCGAGTTGAAGAAGGAAGGCAAGGTTATCTACCCAGAGATCATGGTTCCACTCGTAGGTATCATCAACGAGTTCGAGGAGCAGAAGAATGCTATCGTTGAGGCAGCTAACGCATTGTTCGCAGCTGAGGGTGACAGCGTAGAGTACACAATCGGTACAATGATTGAGATTCCACGCGCAGCTCTCACAGCAGACCAAATTGCACAGCAGGCTCAGTTCTTCTCATTCGGTACAAACGACTTGACACAGATGACCTTCGGTTACTCTCGTGACGACGTTAACTCATTCTTGCCAATCTACCTCCGCAAGAAGATCTTGAAGAACGACCCATTCCAGGTTCTCGACCAGACAGGTGTTGGCCAGCTCGTTGAGATGGCTACAAACAAGGGCCGCGGTGTTAACCCAGACCTCAAGTGCGGTATCTGTGGTGAGCACGGTGGTGAGCCTGAGTCAGTGAAGTTCTGCCACAGAGTAGGTTTGAACTATGTTTCATGTTCTCCATTCCGCGTGCCTATCGCACGCCTTGCTGCTGCTCAGGCTGCAGTTGAGGAGGCATAATAGAAACCTCACATATTCTATATTAAATAGGTCGCGCACATGCGCGACCTATTTATATTTATATATACCACACCGATTCACCACTACAGGAAATAAACAGCAAGCAAAAGCGTGGGACCATTGCCCAATTTTGGCTCAACGTAAAAAGTTTAGGGGGTTCTCGCTCTCGCTCGTCATTGTATTCACGGCAGTCTCTAACCTTAATCGTTCACATGTGTTTTCTTTAAGTCATTCTCTCATGTCCTTTTGGCGCCCAAAAGGACGAAAAGGCCCGGCACACGGAAAGTCCAGTCGGTCTCGTCTTCGTTCAGGAGTTGCAAGCAACATCCTTCAGTCAAAGAGCCCTTGCCACTTGAACCTTTCTATTGATTTTTGGGTGATGCGGATCTTCCTCAGTTAGTCACTCGCCTTCAGCGAGCACCTAACTAACGGGCGAACAGTCCTGTCACTTAATCCAAAAATCAACAGGCTTCAAGTTGTGTCCTTTAACGGTGCCGGCGTTTCTTTGGCATTACCGTTTTACGCAGTAAAGTACGCGAAACACTCCTATGGTTGTTGATTGCAAAAGGTAATCCGTCGCTGAAAGCGAAACGGCACCGTAAGCAACACAGCGGAGAGCCCTGCCGGCTGCAGGCCATTGTGCGAGGACCGTCCAAACATAGTACGACAATTATATTTTCAAAAATTGCCGTACGAAGTGCGATCCGCAGCACCCTGCTGACGACAGAAAGGCTTGCAGCGACAAGCGAGGGACGGACGAGTTATATTGCCTGCAAGGCAATTCACGAGCAGGAGGAGTGAGCGACTGGTGCGCCCGAGTGCC
>JAZOUB010000047.1:0-2844 GCA_045657945.1 Bacteroidaceae bacterium
AGGTGAATCATTCAGAACCTGTTGCTCAAACCATTTCAAAAAAGTCTTGTTATGCTCTCTCATCACATGATTCTCATTCATCCGAGGGTTTTTAGTCTTGATTTCAAGTTTGTGACGATCCAAATAAGGTACGACCACTGCAGTATTATTCAAAATATACAAATGTGCCTGAAGCACTTCTTCCCGACCCATACTCTTTACATTGAATCCACGTGTACCCTTACCGTCAATTCTCCCTTCATGACGAGACCTAGGAATCCCTACTGGTTCTGCCCGTGACAAGTAATCACTACAAAACTCAATAGTTTCTTCGGTGACATATCTTTCAACGATTGATGCTTCAGGACGGTAATAATTCTTTACATAACCCTTCAGGATCTCCATGTATCGTTCAACAGGATACATCCATCTCATATATACAGGGCCACACAGTCTAATCTCTCTGACTATGTGAACAACCAGATGAACCATAATATCAAAAAATGAAGGAGGAAAGTACTTCTCCAACTGGCATAAGACAATAAAACCCTCGTTCTCCAGCTCATCCAAATTTCGTGGGTCAATGACTTTACAACAAACAGCATTGAAGAATAAGCACAACCTAGTTAATGCCTCTCGAACCAAAGTTGGTAAGATTCCACGAATAGCTACGGGTAATAACTGTTGCATCAAGACGTGACAATCGTGAGACTTTAGGCCAAGTAACTTAAGATCCGGCATTGATACAAGACTTTTGATATTTGACGAATAACTCTGTGGCACTCTCGCGAGCCGCAGACACGCGCAAAAAGTTATTTTTTCATCTTTTGACAAAGTATGATGTGCTGGGGGCACCCAGTTCTCTTTAGTATCTTTAGGACGTGGACCTAAATCCGCTCTAATACCCATCGCTACCATGTCGAGACGCGAGTTCATACCATCCTTCGTCTTGCCCTGAATGTTGAGTAGCGTGCCGATTACACTGTCACACACATTTTTCTCCACATGCATCACATCAAGGCAGTGTCTAACATCAAGTTTCGACCAATACGGAAGATCAAAGAACACCGACCTCTTCTTCCATTTGTTTTTCTCGGTAGACTTCTTCTTCTTCTTCTTCCCAAATTCGACATTTATGTCATTCACCTGTGTATAGACTTCTTCTCCACTTAAAGCTTTCGGAGCAGTTCCAAACTCTTGACGACCATTAAAGGCCTTTTTGTATCTACGATATATGTGGTCCTGTTTCAAAAATCTTCTATGCCCAAGGTAAACAGTCTTCCTCCCATGTTTCAGTTGATCGTAGCAAGTATCGTCCATACAGATAGGGCACGCTTTATGTCCCTTCACAGTATATCCAGCCAAGTTACCGTAAGCTGGAAAGTCATTGATGGTACAGAACAACATTGCACGTAACTTGAAATTTTCTTTAACAAATCCATCAAACACTTCAACCCCTTCTTCCCACAGCTCTCTTAAGTCCTCAATCAATGGTTGCAGATATACATCGATGTCGTTCCCCGGCTGTTTGGGTCCAGAAATCATCATGGATAGCATCATATATTTGCGTTTCATGCATAACCAAGGACTTAGATTATAAATTATCAAAAGAACGGGCCATGAGCTATGCTGACTACTCAAATTACCAAAAGGATTCATTCCATCAGTAGCAAGTGCTAGCCGAAGGTTCCTGGGATCGTTGCCGAATTCGGGAAACATAGAATCAATCTTCTCCCATTGCGGAGAATCAGCAGGATGGCGGAGCATTCCATCACGTGTCCTATCTGTTGCATGCCATCTAAGGTTCTCTGCATCATTTGGATTGGCAAACAACCGCTTAAACCTCGGAATAATTGGCATATACCACAGGACTTTTGCCGGAGGACCCTTATTGTCTACATCACTATCATCACCGTCCTTCTTCTTATAGCGTCGCATTTTACACACGGGGCACTTTTCTTTGTCTTCGTATTCTTTCCAATAAAGTATGCAATCATTAGGGCAAGCGTGTATTTTATTGTACGCCACACCCATGGGACATAAAATCTTCTTTGCCTCGTAGTTGCTATCTGGCAAGGTGTTATTTTCTGGAAACATCGTCTTCAACAACCCAAGAAGATCGGTGAAGCTTTTGTCAGTCCAACCATTCAACGCCTTCAGATTGAACAACCCCAACACTGCAGACAACCGTGTGAACTTTGTACAACCCGGATACAGAGGAAGTTCCTTGTCACTAATCAAAGTTTCAAACATGTGTGCTCGCTGGAATGAATCTTGTCCTACATCACGAATCATGTCCTCCATTCGATCATCCATATCTAAGTCATCCACTTCCTCATTCTGATCAGGCTCTGCTGCTGGATTAGACCGTGCCTCCTCACCATGCCATATCCATGTCGTATAACTCTGACAAATCCCGTTAACTTGCAGATGTACCTTTACCATATCAATTGTTTCCTCACATAGATTCCTACACCTAACACAAGGACAATAGAAAAGTCCAGATTTGTTAACAAGTTTGTCCTTGTTTTCGTCGCAAAAACTTAGAAATCCCTGCACTCCATTCTTGTACTCATCTGAGAACCGGTGAGCTTTCATCCAACTACGATCCATAATGTGATTCGATATCTGAAATAATACGTGTGCATACGCCTCGTTAACGATGAAGTTGCATTTGGTATGAACCTATCCCATTCAAGAAGAAAATAGATCTATTGTTTGGTTAATTGTTACAAGTCTTGAAATCTTTATTACCTTTATACCTAACAAAATTTCGGCAGCATTTCCCATCGGTCTCCGAGTACACAACCCAAACACGGTGAAATCAACCGAGATCAAGCATGTACACAGAGACAATAGGAGATG
>JAZOUB010000048.1:0-56865 GCA_045657945.1 Bacteroidaceae bacterium
AAGGCATAACGACAATAAGAAAAATTTAGAAAACAGATTAAAGATAAATTCTGCTGTTAAATTAAATCTTTATTTATATCACCCCAGAGTTTTCAGGTTATCAAAATTATATGCTTGATTTTGAAATCCCTCAGAATTTTACGTTGACCCCCAATTTTCGTAGGCAACCGGCGGCATGACACAATACAGACACAAAAAGAAAAAAGATGTCAACTTTCGTTAACATCTCGCTTGCTCTTCAGGTAGGACTTGAACCTACGACCCCCTGATTAACAGTCAGGTGCTCTAACCGACTGAGCTACTGAAGAATATATCGGAACTTTTTTCTTTAATTCAGCGATGTTCCATCTCGCTTGCTCTTCAGGTAGGACTTGAACCTACGACCCCCTGATTAACAGTCAGGTGCTCTAACCGACTGAGCTACTGAAGAATTTTTGTCATCCTTTTCGTTTGACGTTGCAAAAGTAGTACATCTTTTTGTGACGTGCAAATTTTTCGGCTTTTTTTTCTTCACGAATATAAAAATATCAACTTTTTCAGCCGTTTTTATTAAAAAATCCAAAAAGAACCTCCCAAAACATGTTATTCATAAAGCAAAAGTGTATCTTCGCGGTTACTATCAAAAAAAAATCAAGCGAACGATGAAAAGTAAAATATTCACACTATTGCTGATTCTTGCAACACTGCCAAGCATTACAATGAAGGCTGATGACAAGCACAAATTTCACTTGTCACGACAGGTTCAAATAATAAATTCGATAATAAAGGACCTCAACCTTTTTTACGTAGATAGCATCATGCCCGAAATAATGATAACCAAGGGTATAAACGCAATGCTTGCCAACCTTGACCCCTACACCCAGTACTACCCAAAAGACAAGGCCGAGGAACTTAAAATGATGACTACAGGAAAATACGCCGGCATAGGCTCTGTAATCCGTTTCCACACCGACAAGAACACAACCGTACTCTCCGAGCCATACGAAGGCATGCCGGCACAGAAAGCAGGACTGAAAGCAGGAGACCTTCTTATAACTATCGACGGCAAACCGGTCAAGGGCATGAACACCGATAGCGTCAGCGATATGCTACGCGGAGAACCTGGCACAAAACTCACAATTGAATATGAGCGACCGGGAAAGAAAGGAACTTCCAAAGTAAAAATAGAACGCGAGAGCATTGCCATGCCCGCTATTCCCTATTATGGCCTGCAGGAGAACAACATCGGTTTCATACAGCTGACAAGTTTCACCGACGGTTGTGCCAAGGAGATGCGCCGCGCCATCATTGAGCTCAAGAAACAGGGAGCCACATCATTTGTAATTGATCTCAGAAGCAATGGCGGTGGACTGCTCAACGAAGCGGTAGATATTGTAAACCTATTCATCCCCAAGGGACAGACCATTGTCACGACAAAGGGCAAGACAAAGCAGGCGAACGAAGTCTATGTTACGACAAATGACCCAATAGACCTAAACTCCCCGATAGCAATACTTGTTGATGGCGAGACAGCGTCGGCATCGGAAATTGTCGCCGGTTCATTGCAGGACCTTGACAGAGCCGTAATCATTGGCAGCCGCACATACGGCAAAGGACTTGTCCAAAGCACAAGGGAAATCACCGACGGCGGTTATCTTAAGCTGACAACGGCAAGATACTACATACCAAGCGGACGATGCGTGCAGGCGCTCGACTACTCACATGTCATTGACCAGGGCAAGACATCACGCGTCCCCGACAGCCTGACAACCGTATTCCACACCGCAGCCGGTCGTGAGGTGCGCGACGGCGGTGGCATACGCCCCGATGTAGAGCCAAAATCAGAGGAACTCTCCACCCTGCTCTATTACCTCATGCGTGACATGGCAATATTCGACTTTGCCACAGAATACACATTGAAGAACGAGACGATCGCCCCGGCCGAGACATTCGAGATTAGCGACCGGGACTATGATGAGTTCAAGAAGTTGCTGAAATCACGTAATTTCAGCTATGACCTGATAAGCGTGAAGGTATTGAACGACCTTAAGAAGGCAATGGAATTCGAAGGATTTGCCGAGATTGCCAAGGAGGAGATAGCCTCACTCGAGAAGAAACTGCAGGCCAATCTCGACCACTCGCTCACGCACTTTGAAAAGGACATCAGGATTCTAATAGCATCCGAGATTGTCACACGCTATTATGGCCAGAAAGGCACAATCATTTACAGTCTGAACAAAGACACCGAACTGAAAGAAGCATACACAATTCTTGTAAACGAAAAGAGGTATAAGGAAATACTCACACCAAAGAATAATAAGTGATAAAAGACGAACGGATGACCAGCAGGTCATCCGTTCGTCTTTTATCACTTCACCACAATAGAGCGAAAAACATTATTTATCCCACTCTTCTACCACATCCACCACCACTTGCCCGTTGCGTGAACCAATGACAAATGCCCTGTCACCTTCGAGCGTGCGCGCCACAGTCTCAACAGCTGTAACCACCTTTATCTGAGACTCCGACGTGTAGAGAGACTTCTCATTGTCGCCATTTGCATATCGTCTCATTACAAGCACCGAATCACTCTTTAGAGGAGCACCTGAATACAACAGACTATCACCCACAAACACTTGACATTCACCACCCTCAAAACCATCGGAGAACGATATTTTGCACGACGATTGATTCTCGGTCTTATAATCCATCTCCGTTACCGCATAATAGGTAAAGAGCAACATCACCAATAACAGCACCGCAAAGAAAAGCACATTGCCTTTCAAAAAACGCATATTAGATTTACTACTTTTTTTAGTACGCATAGAGTCTCATAATTTTTGGCGAAGATAGCAATATTCAGGCATACAGACAATTCAAATGAAAACTTTCACCAATGGAAAAACAAAAATGCACATTTTCGCCAACGAAGTGACAAAATATGCGTCAAATGCTTGCACCATACACTAATTATTGCTAAATTTGCAGTGTAAGATGATTGAGGAGGGGCCGACAAGCCCCTCTTTTTCATACCGACACCACAAGAAATCATATCATACATCAAAATAGAACAGAAACTATATGATTGACAAACAACAAGTAATTGACCTCACCAACGAGTGGTTAGCCGACAAAGAGTATTTTTTGGTAGATGTTGTCATCAGCAAGGATGACAAGATAACAGTTGAGATTGACCACGCCGATGGTGTGTGGATAGAGGACTGCGCAGACCTGAGCCGTCACATCGAGAACAGTCTCAGCCGCGAAACCGAAGACTACGAGCTCGAGGTCGGTTCGGCAGGTCTCGGCCAGCCATTCAAGGTGGTACAGCAGTACAAGAATCACCTGGGTCTTGAGGTAGAGGTGCTCACAAAAGACGGTCGCAAGCTTAAAGGCATACTCAAGGATGCCGACGAGAGCAATTTCACTATCACCACCAGCAAGAAGGTGAAGTTGGAAGGCGCAAAACGTCCAACCCTTGTCGAGGAGGATCAGCAGTTCGCCTACGACAGCGTAAAATACACGAAATACATAATAAATTTTAAATAAAATGGCAAAGAAAGAAGAAACAATCAGCCTTCTTGATACATTTCAAGAATTCAAGGAGTCGAAGAACATCGACCGCACAACAATGATCAGCGTACTCGAGGAGAGTTTCCGCAAAGTAATCGTAAACCTTTTCGGCACAGACGAGAACTACTCAGTCATCGTAAACCCCGACCGTGGTGACTTTGAGATCCAGCGTCGCCGCATCGTCGTTGCCGACAACGAGGTAAAGGACAGCAACCTCGAGATCTCACTCAGCGAGGCACAGCTCATCGACGACACATTCGAAGAGGGCGAGGAGGTTAGCGAAATCGTCAACTTTGCCGAGTTCGGCCGCCGTGCCATCCTCAACCTGCGCCAGACACTCGCTTCGAAGATTCTTGAGTTGGAGAAGGACAGCCTCTACCACAAGTACAGCGAGAAAATCGGTCAGATTGTAAGCGCCGAGGTTTACCAGATCTGGAAGAAGGAGCTTCTTCTCGTTGACGACGAAGGTAACGAGCTCATTCTCCCAAAGAGCGAGCAGATTCCAAGCGACTTCTACCGCAAGGGCGACCACGTACGTGCAGTCGTTGCACGTGTTGACAACCAGAACAACAATCCAAAGATTATCCTCAGCCGCACATCTCCAATGTTCCTTCAGCGTCTTTTCGAGCTCGAGGTTCCCGAGATTAACGACGGCCTCATCACAATCAAGAAGATTGCACGCATCCCAGGCAAGCGCGCAAAGATTGCCGTTGAGACATACGACGAGCGCATTGACCCGGTAGGTGCTTGCGTTGGTGTAAAGGGTTCACGTATCCACGGTATCGTACGCGAGTTGCGCAACGAGAACATCGATGTAATCCCATTCACATCAAACATCGAGCTCTTCATCAAGCGTGCCCTTAACCCCGCCAAGATTCAGGAGATCAAGCTCAACGAAGAGCAGAAGGTTGCCGATGTAAACCTCAAGAAGGAGGAAGTTTCACTTGCTATCGGTAAGGACGGTCTCAACATCAAGCTTGCAAGTATGATTACCGAATACACAATCAACGTATATCGCGAGATCGACGAGCAGCAGGAGGATGACATCTACCTCGACGAGTTTGCCGACGAGATTGAGGAGTGGGTAATCGAGGCCATCAAGGGTATCGGTCTCGACACTGCAAAGGCGGTGCTCAACGCTCCACGCGAGGTACTCATTGAGAAGGCCGACCTTGAGGAGGATACCGTTGACCATGTAATCGAAGTGCTTCAGGCAGAGTTCGAAGACGAGGAATAAACAACAGGAAAACCTATAAAACAGATTACGAATGAAGATTAGACTAAATAAAGTACAAAAGGAACTCAACATTGGCCTCTCGACCATCGTGGAATTCCTGCAGAAGAAGGGCTTCGAGATAAAGGAAGACCCCAACGCAGTTGTCCCCGAAGCAGGTTATGAGATGCTTATCGAGGAGTTCAGCGCCGACAAGAAGGCACGCATGCAATCGGACAACTTTACCAAGGAACGCCTTAACAAGGAGAAGCCCAAGGCAGCTTCTGTTGTCGAGGAGAAGCCAGTGGTAAAGGAGCCCGTTGTCGTTGAAGAGAAGAAGGCCGAGCCTGTTGTAAAGGAGACTCCAAAGAGAGAGCAGCCCACAATCAAGGTTACCGGCAAGATTGACCTTGACGCGCTCAACAGAAAGCCTGCACATGCAAAGAAGGAGGAGCCAAAAAAGGCTGAGCCTGTTGCTGCAGCACCTGCGAAGGAGCCAGTGCAGGAGGTAAAACCGGTTGAAAAGCAGCCTGTTGTTGAGGAGCCTGTTAAGGCCGAAGCACAGGAGGCAGCACAGCCACAGCTCACTCAGGTCGAGGAGGTCGAAGCTCCAAAGTTGAAGATTATGGGACAGATTGACCTTTCGTCAATCAACCAGTCAACCCGCCCCAAGAAGAAAAGCAAGGAGGAGAAGAAGAAGGAGCGCGAGGAGAAAGACAAGCAGCGCGAGGAGCAGCGCAAGCAGCAGCGCGAGGCACAGCGCCAGAACCACGAGGGTGGCGAGAAGAAGAAACGCCAGCGCATCAACAGCCAGCGCGTCGATATAAACGATGTAAAAGAGAACAACAATAACGGTAACGACAACAAGGATTGGAGTGCGAACCGCAACAAGAGCAACAACCAGTCGCAGGGTAGCCGCAAGGATCGCGACCGCCAGCACAAGCGTTTCGACAAGAGCGATGTAAATGACGAGGATGTATCAAAGCAGATAAGGGAGACACTCGACCGCCTTACCAACCGCGGCAAGAACAACAAATCGGCTAAATACCGTAAGGAGAAGCGCGACATGGTTGCCGAGCGCCAGATGCAGCAGATGAACGAGGAGATGGAGCAGAGCAAGGTTCTGCAGCTCACCGAGTTCGTTACAGCAAACGAACTTGCGAGCATGATGAACATCTCGGTTACACAGGTAATCGCAACCTGTATGAGCATTGGCATGATGGTATCAATCAACCAGCGTCTCGATGCTGAAACCATCAACATCGTTGCCGAAGAGTTCGGTTACACAACCGAGTATGTGAGCGCCGAGGTTGCCAACGCAATTGAGGAGGATGCAGACACCGAGGAAGACTTGGTACCACGCGCACCAATCATCACCGTGATGGGACACGTTGACCATGGTAAGACATCACTTCTCGACTACATCCGCAAGGCAAACGTAATCGCCGGTGAGGCCGGCGGTATTACACAGCACATCGGTGCATACAATGTACAGATGGAGAGCGGCAAGCACATCACATTCCTTGACACCCCTGGTCACGAGGCATTTACAGCGATGCGTGCCCGCGGTGCAAAGATTACCGACATCGTAATCATCATCATCGCCGCTGATGACAATGTGATGCCCCAGACAAAAGAGGCTATCAACCACGCCATGGCAGCCGGTGTGCCCATTGTATTCGCAATCAACAAGTGCGACAAGCCTACAGCCGATCCTAACAAAATCAAGGAGTCTTTGGCTAACCTTAACATGCTCGTTGAGGACTGGGGCGGTAAGTACCAGTCGCAGGAGATCTCGGCAAAGGCCGGTATGGGTGTTGAGGAGCTCATGGAGAAGGTATTGCTTGAGGCCGAAATGCTCGACCTCAAGGCTAACCCCAACCGCAAGGCAACAGGTTCAGTCATTGAGTCAACACTCGACAAGGGTCGTGGTTATGTAGCGACAGTACTCGTACAGAACGGTACTTTGAAGGTTGGCGACATTGTTGTTGCAGGAACCCAGTGGGGTAAGGTAAAGGCCATCTTCAACGAGCGTAACCAGCGCATCAAGGAGATTCGTCCTGCCGAGCCTGCACTTATCCTTGGTCTCAACGGTGCACCTGCAGCAGGTGACACATTCAACGTTGTTGACAGCGAGCGCGAGGCACGTGAGATCACCGGTAAGCGCGAGCAGTTGCAGCGTGAGCAGGGATTGCGCACACAGAAGATGCTTACACTCGACGAGGTGGGCCGTCGCATTGCACTCGGTAACTTCCAGACCCTCAATATCATTGTCAAGGGTGACGTGGACGGTTCTATCGAGGCTCTCAGCGACTCGCTCATCAAGCTCTCTACCGAGACTATCCAGGTGAATGTAATCCACAAGGCAGTCGGTCAGATTTCGGAGAGCGACGTGAGCCTTGCAGCAGCATCGGATGCCATTATCGTAGGTTTCCAGGTACGTCCTTCTGTAACAGCACGCAAGGTTGCCGAGAACGAGGGTGTTGACATCCGCATCTACTCTATCATCTACGATGCTATCGAGGAGGTGAAAGCCGCTATGGAGGGTATGCTTGCTCCAATCGTCAAGGAGGAGATTACTGCAACCATCGAGGTACGCGAGACATTCCACATCAGCAAGGTTGGAACAGTTGCCGGCTGTATGGTACGCGAGGGTAAGGTTAAGCGCACAGACCGTGCACGCCTCATCCGCGACGGTATCGTTATCCACACAGGCTCACTTGCAGCACTCAAGCGCTACAAGGAGGATGTGAAAGAAGTCGGTACAAACTTCGAGTGCGGTATCAGCCTGACATCACAGGATGACATCAAGGTTGGCGACATCATTGAAACATTTGTAGAGGTTGAAGTTAAGCAGAAACTGTAATATATGAACCTTTTGGACGTGCTCCTGCTGGCAATGATGACAATTGGATTCCTCATTGGCTACCAGGTTGGAGCTGTTAGACAGATTTCGTTTGGAGCAGGCATTGGAATAGGCCTGCTCCAGGCGATAGTTCTGTATCCAAAGGTTGGGGTGTGGATGTTAGACAAGACCGGGTGGCCCGACTGGATTTGCGCCACTATTGCCTTTACCCTCATTCTTACGGCAGTAATAACATTGATACACATTGCCGGCGGAATAGTATTGAGCATACTTAAGATATTACACCTCAGGACAGTTGAACGCATCATCGGCGCCCTCTTCTTCACCTACATTGCCACACTGTTGCTTGCGGCAATAGTGCACATCAGCGACCGTTTCTCGCCCGACAACATGGTTCTGGGCAAAACATCGCAGAGAGAATCCTTGTTATACAAGGAAATTGTAGGCAGATCCATCTGGGTCATTGAAGAGGCAAAGCAAGAGTTAACGACTGATGAAGAAGAACAATATTTTGAAGAAACTTGCGAACAAGGCCTATGAATTCGGTTTTGTCAGCAAGATAAAGACAGACATAATTGAAAGCGGACTCAGCGAGGATACAATCAGGCTCATTTCAAGCAAGAAGAACGAGCCCGAGTGGATGCTTGAGTTCCGCTTGACAGCCTACAGGCATTGGCTCACAATGGAGATGCCTCAGTGGGCACATCTGGATATTCCGCCTATCGACTATCAGGCGATATCCTACTATGCCGACCCCTTGAAGAAGAGCAAGGACAACAAGAACAAGGAGATTGACCCTGAGCTGATGAAGACATTCGAGAAACTCGGAATTCCCCTTGAGGAGCGTCTTGCACTCAGCGGCACAGCTGTCGACGCCGTTATGGACTCCGTGTCGGTAAAGACAACATTCAAAGAAGAACTCAAAGAAAAAGGCATAATATTCAGTTCAATGGGCGAAGCCATACAGGAGCACCCCGAACTCGTGCGCAAGTATCTTGGCTCGGTAGTCAACTACCGCGACAATTTCTTTGCCGCACTCAACACGGCTGTGTTCAGCGACGGTTCATTCGTGTACATCCCCAAGGGAGTGCGCTGCCCGCGCGAGCTCTCGACCTATTTCCGCATCAACGCGGCCAACACAGGACAGTTCGAGCGCACGCTCATCATTGCCGATGACGACAGCTATGTCTCGTACCTTGAGGGCTGTACGGCCCCCATGCGCGACGAGAACCAGCTCCACGCCGCCATCGTAGAGATTGTAGTGAACGAGAATGCCGAAGTCAAATACAGCACCGTACAGAACTGGTATCCGGGCGATGCCGAGGGCAAAGGCGGTGTATACAACTTTGTCACCAAGCGCGGCGACTGCCGTGGCAATAACAGCAAGCTGTCGTGGACACAGGTAGAGACCGGCTCGGCCATCACCTGGAAATACCCAAGCTGCATACTGCGCGGTGACAATTCGCAGGGCGAGTTCTACTCCGTGGCACTCACCAACAACTACCAGCAGGCCGACACCGGAACCAAGATGATTCATTTGGGCAAGAACACCAGGAGCACCATCATCAGCAAAGGTATCTCGGCAGGCAAGAGCCAGAATTCATACCGTGGACTCGTGCGTGTGAGCAAGAATGCCGACAACGCCCGCAACTACAGCCAGTGCGACTCGCTGTTGCTTGGCGACAAGTGCGGCGCACACACATTCCCCTACATGGACATACACAACAACAGCGCCATTGTGGAGCACGAGGCTACAACATCAAAGATATCCGAAGACCAACTCTTCTACTGCAACCAGCGAGGCATAGGCACCGAAGAGGCTATCGGCCTCATCGTCAACGGCTATGCACGCGAGGTGCTCAACAAGCTCCCCATGGAGTTTGCCGTCGAGGCACAGAAGTTACTCAGCGTATCGCTCGAGGGAGCAGTAGGATGATAAACAAAAAGGATTATGGAAAATTTACTTGAAATAAAAAACCTTCACGCCACCATCGATGGCAAAGAGATACTTAAAGGAATAAACCTCACCATCAAGGCAGGCGAGGTACACGCCATAATGGGCCCCAACGGTTCGGGCAAGAGCACACTCAGCAATGTACTTGTGGGGCACCCGGCATACACCGTTACCGAGGGTGAGGTGATATACAAGGGCAAGAACCTGCTCGAGCTCTCTCCCGAGGACCGCAGCCACGAGGGACTCTTCCTCTCGTTCCAGTACCCTGTGGAGATACCCGGCGTGAGCATCACCAACTTCATGCGCGCAGCCATCAACGCAAAGCGCGAATACCTGAAGCAGGAACCCATGAGCGCAGGCGACTTCCTGAAGCTCATGCGCGAGAAGCGTGCGCTCGTTAACCTCGACAGCAAGCTTGCCAACCGTTCAGTGAACGAAGGCTTCAGCGGTGGCGAGAAGAAACGTAACGAGATATTCCAGATGGCAATGCTCGAGCCAACATTGAGCATCCTTGACGAGACCGACTCTGGACTCGACATTGATGCACTGCGCATTGTTGCCGAGGGCGTGAACAAGCTCAAGCGCCCCGACACATCGAGCATCGTCATTACCCACTACCAGAGACTGCTCGACTACATCAAGCCCGACATTGTACATGTACTCTACAACGGCCGCATAGTAATGACCGCAGGCCCAGAACTCGTTCAGGAGCTCGAGGAGCGCGGATATGACTGGATTAAAAACGAGAACCAATGATGGGCAACGAACAGGAATACATAGAACTGTTCGGGCAGAACAGGGACATGATTGACAGCACCTGCGCACCACTGCTCAACAGCAAGCGCCAGGATGCTTTTGAGCGTTTCAAGGCTGCAGGATTCCCCACCCGCAAGGACGAGGCATGGCTCAACACGCCCGTTGCCAAGCAGTTCGGCATCGACTACGGAATGAACCTGAAGCGTGCCGAGTCGGGCATCAGCGCAGGAACAATCTTCCATTGCGATGTCCCCAACCTCAAATCGCACAGGGTTTATATTGTCAATGACAGCTACAGCCCTGCCGAGGGACACAGCCGCGAGCTACCACAGGGAGTAATCCTCGGCAGCCTCAACGCCATTGCCGCAAACTACCCTGCCCTGCTTGAGAAATACTATAACCGCCTTGCCTCCGAGGGCGACAGCATAGCGCAGTTCAACACAATGTTTGCGCAGGATGGCGTGGTGCTCTATGTTCCGAAAGGCACCGTCGTAGAGGAGACAATACAGATTGTATCACTCATCCAGGCAAATGTGGAGATGCTGCTCAACCGCCGTATCCTCGTTATCCTTGAGGAGAACAGCAAGGCAAACATCCTTTTGTGCGACCACTCATCACAAGAGAAGCAGTCGCTCTCTACCCTCGTCACCGAGGTATTCGTAGGAGCAGGCGCTTCGCTCAACATATACGACATTGAGGAGACAGCAAACAGCAACACCCGCGTGGCATCACTCTTTGTTGACCAGGCTGCTGACAGCCACTTCAACCACTGCTGCGTGACCTTGACCAACGGTTTCACACGCAACAGCGTAAGCGTTGCGCTTAACGGCCGCGGAGCAGAGACAAGCATAAACGGACTTGCTATTGGCGACAAGACACAGCACATCGACAACCACACACTTGTTGAGCATAAAGTGGCTGACTGCACAAGCAGCGAGCTCTACAAATACATACTCGACGAGTCATCGACAGGTGTCTTTACCGGCAAGATGCACATACACCCCGACGCACAGCGCACCGTCTCGCAGCAGACCAACCGCAACCTGTGCCTCACCACCTGCGCACACATGTATGCACAGCCACAGCTCGAGATCTATGCCGACGATGTAAAGTGCAGCCACGGCTCAACCGTGGGACAGCTGGATGAGAGCGCGCTCTTCTACATGCAGCAGCGCGGTATCCCTGCCGACGAGGCACGCCATCTGCTCATGTACGCATTCGCAGGCGAGGTCATTGAGAACATCGACATCGTTCCGCTCAAGGAGCGCCTGCACATTCTCATTGAGAAACGTTTCCGCGGCGAACTTGGCAAATGCAAAGGCTGCAACCTGTGTAAATGACAAAATGACAATGTACAACATAGACGACATACGAGGGCAATTCCCCATTCTTCAGCAGACAGTGCACGGCAAACCGCTAGTGTACCTTGACAACGCGGCCACCACACAGAAACCGCGTTGTGTCATCGAAACCATCAGTGAACTCTACTGCACCACAAATGCCAATGTTCACCGCGGTGTACACCACCTGTCGCAGGTTTGCACCACAGCAATGGAGAATGCACGCGAGACCGTACGTCGTTTCATCGGAGCAAAGCATAGCCACGAAGTCATCTTCACACGCGGCACCACCGAGAGCATCAACCTTGTGGCATCATCCTTCGGTGGCACATTCCTAAAAGCTGGCGACGAGGTCATCATCTCCACAATGGAGCACCACAGCAACATTGTACCTTGGCAGATGCTGCGTGACCGCACAGGTATTACACTGCGTGTCATTCCAATGAATGATGACTGCACGCTTGACATCGAGGCATACAAAGAACTCATCAACGAGCGCACACGCCTTGTGAGCGTAACACATGTATCGAACGTGCTTGGCGTCACCAACCCCGTAAAGGAGATTATTGACATTGCCCACAGCCACAACGTTCCCGTGCTCATTGACGGAGCGCAGAGCACCCCTCACATAAAGATAGATGTACAGGAACTCGATGCCGACTTCTTCGCCTTCAGCGGACACAAGGTCTATGCCCCAACAGGTATTGGCGTACTCTATGGCAAAGAGAAGTGGCTGAACGAAATGCAGCCATACCACGGCGGTGGCGAGATGATAAAGACCGTGCGTTTTGAAAAGACAACATACAACGAATTGCCATACAAGTTCGAGGCCGGCACACCCGACTACATCGGTGCCATAGCAATGGGCAAGGCACTTGATTGGGTCGAGAGCATTGGCATTGACAACATTGCCGCCCACGAGCACAGCCTCACACAATACGCACTCGAGAAACTGCGACAGTTGCCAGGCATGCGCATATTCGGCACACCCGACGGCTCGGCAATATCGTTCCTAGTGGGCGACATACATCCTGCCGACATGGGCACAATCCTTGACCACCTTGGCATTGCAATACGCACCGGCCACCACTGCGCCCAGCCGCTCATTGAGGCACTTGGCATCCCCGGCACCGTGCGCGCATCGTTTGCCGCATACAACACAAAAGAGGAGGTCGATACACTCATAAAAGGCATCGAAAGAGCCATTAAAATGTTTGCCTGATGCTAAAGCCCTACCAGACAGCAGGAATAATTGAAGCCGGATGCGACGAGGCCGGCCGTGGTTGCCTCGCCGGCGATGTATATGCCGCGGCAGTCATCCTGCCACCCGACTTCAGCAACGAATTGCTTAACGACTCAAAGCAGCTCACCGAGGCACAACGCTACCAGTTGCGCGAGGTAATAGAGCGCGAAGCTGTTGCATGGGCTGTAGGCATTGTCACCGCCGAGGAGATTGACAAAATCAACATACTGCGCGCATCAATCCTTGCCATGCACCGCGCAGTCGATGGCTTGAAAACCCGTCCACAGCACCTGCTCATCGACGGAAACAAGTTCACCCCCTACCCTGGCGTAACACACAACACCGTTGTAAAGGGCGATGCAACATATATGAGCATTGCAGCAGCATCCATCCTAGCAAAGACCTATCGCGACGACTACATGATGCGCCTTGCGCAGGAGTACCCCATGTATGACTGGCAGAACAACAAAGGCTACCCCACAGCCAAGCATCGCGCAGCAATCAGGGAACATGGCACAACCCCCTACCACAGAATGTCGTTCAACCTGCTGGGCGAAGAACCAAAGCAACTGGAACTGTCGTTTGAGTAAAGTTATATAAGAATCCGGCAACTGAGAAATTTCTCAGTTGCCGGATTCTTATATAAGGGAAAACTTACTTACCGTTCTTCCACAGACTGCCCCACTCGCCACGGTTGGTACCGGCATTGAAGTCATCTTGAGTACCCGGTTTTTCATTAGTACCCATATTCTCTACTGACAAAGCCAACATTGAATCGGTAACGAAAAACTCCATTGTCATTTCAGGTTTTGTATATTCTTTCTTCATAATTTCTTATAAATTCACTGACGGCGTCGCCGTCAGTGAATTATCCATTATTTTAAAAAATCACTTTCTTATTATTTACAATATAAATACCACCCTTCTTTGGCTCAAGTACTCTACGACCCTGAAGGTCATAAATAACTTTCACCTTTCCGTTTTCACCTTTCAGCTCTTCATCAACCTCATAGATGAATGTTGTGCCATTCTCATCCTCTTCACCCACTACGCGCATGCGTATCTGCGATGCAAACTCATCAACCTCCACAGGTGAACCATCGCTATTCTTAACGGTCAGATAAATTCGGAAAGGAGCCAAATAGGTACCTAATCCCATCTTCTGCCATTGACCTTGCTTGTTGATTGCATATACATAATTACCATTGTCGAGGTCGGCACTTACGGTATTTGAATAGACACCCTTTACCGCATACTGCTTGTAAACAGACGAACATGCAATATCTATGCGATTATCGGGAGCAGTGCTATGCAATGTTGAATAAATTTGATTGATATTCAAGTTCACGGCCTCATCGTTCTTTGGACGTATAACATAAGGATGGTTAGCCTTGAGCTTTGCAAGTTTCTTTATCTTGACAATCTCAATATCCCAATCATCGATATCGCCATCATCGTTTCTGTCATAGCTATGGATATCGTTAATGTATGCCACATCATAGTTTGCAAGGAATTCCTCGGTCAACTCAATCTGGAACGGTACATAAAGGGCATTCCATGCACTGTTGAGCGTGCGGGTATAGATTATTCGTCCAATCCTGGTCTGTGGGTTATTGAACTCGTTACATGTACCATCAACAATATTATAAAAAGACTCACGCATCATTACGGTAGAAGGTGTATTGGGTTTTACAGCCTGCATATATACACTATATGGCGACAGTACCTGTTCACCGTCGGCTGCTTCCTCAACCAATGACCAAGAGGTGTCATCGTTCATCACATAGATCCTCTGTGCTTTGGCATCTTTTGCCGATATTGGAGCCAATGTACCCTGCATTGCAAAACCAGATGTTTCAACCGGCTCTTTCAACCTGGCAGGAGTAACATGCACCACATTCTCCTCGGCTGTGCTGAAGGTTACATCTTCCTCGGCCATTATGACATAAGGAGTATTAGCCTCCATATCCAAAACTTGAGACACAAGCATTGTATCAATAACATTATCTGTCAACAGATATACTTTAGCACCCTCCGGCATCTCCATATCAAAAGGCAGATAGAGGGTCGATGTCTCACCCTTCCTGAACACGCGGTCGTAGCTGATTTTTGACGCAGTGAATTCACGAGGTACTTCATAGGCTGCCTTGTCCGAAATCACGAACATGTCACACCTGAGGTTACCCTCACTTCCATACACCACATTGGTGAGGCCGGAAAGCGTCAAGCTTTCGGGAGCGTAGATGAGTGCATGCTCATTGAAGCCCAAATTGCCGATGTTATCCTGTGTGAGCACGCCCTCGTTTGTACACTGTGCAAAGTCAGCCCACTGCAGCTTGGTATTGGCAGCAAAAGCACCATTCTCAACCACAGCAAGTGTGGCAGGCAGAATAATCTTCTGCAACTCACCGAGTGATGCCAATGTTGCTGCCTTGAGGGTATCCACTGATGTCAGTTCCAAAGAGGTCAAGTCCTTTATGCCGGTGTGATAGTCGAACCATCCATCCACATTGGTCACACTCTGCAATTGGTCGGTTGTTATCACAAGACGAGAGCCGTATGCGCGGAACAGGTCATCATCATCAAAATTGGTGCAGAACTCCTTGGTGTGTGTCGTATACTCTGCATCCGCCACATAGTTTCTATAAAGCCCGAGAGGAATATACATCTTCTCAACCTTGTAGGGTTGGTCGGTAATAGGGTCAGTAAATGCGTCGCCGTCCAGTTCTGCCTTCTCGTTGCCAAGGAAGATAATATTTTTCAGGTTCTTGCACTCGCCAAAAGCATCGTTACCAATATATGTAGTAGCATCACCCACCACAATTGTCTCAATGCCTATGTTATCATAGAATGCATTGTCATCAATCTTTGTCACATTCTTGGGCAGTATGACGGTCTGCAACTTGTCGAGTTTCCAGAACATGTGCTCAGGAACCTCGTTGTCATTCTCTACATAGTCATTCTTGCCGTCTCTGTTGAAGCAGATATTATTGGGGTCGGTGCAGATAGTTGCATCGTAAAGGTCGAGATAGGTCATACGTGCCAATGCCACCTCATCACCATCCTCTTCATCGCGACCACCGAGCATACGCAGCACGGCAATATCCTTACCGTTGATAGGTCCATTCACCTTCAACGCCTTTATGCTGATGAGGTCACCGCCAATACGTCCCACATTGTTTGGCGAGTCCATATTTACGGTGAAACCAAGTGCCTCGCCCAGCGTACCGGGCTCGGTAACAGTCACCACCTTCACCTCATCGGTCTGCTGTTTGAAACCCTGGATGTGGTTGGCATACTGCGGCCAAGCCTTGCGGTAATCCTCCTCTTTTCCGGGTTGTACATAGATTACAAACTCCCCGGGAAGGTCCTCGAAGGCATCGGGTGCAAGTGCCGGAATGGTATCGCAGGCAACATTGATTCTGTTCAATGATGTACAGCCACGGAAGGCACCGGCGGTAATTGTATCTACATTGCATGGAAGTGCCACCTCTTCAAGTTTTGAACATCCACTCAACGAGTTGTCACCCAATCGGGTTACCCCCACGGCAAACATCAGTTCGTTGAACTTCGTTATCACGGTGTTGCCATTGACAACATTCTCAAAATCCGTCAAACCAGCTATATCAGATATTGTGTAGATGCGTTTACCGGCCATAGCGTGCATCACGGCATCATCAACGAATGGTGAGGAAATAGAATCACCGCGGGTATAATATACACGGCTACCCGACAGGTGCTCGCGTATAACGTTGGGAACATAGAACACCTTGATGGTTTTCTCCTCGGCCCACGCATCACCGTCTGTCGCAGGCACCTCATTGCAGAGCATAATAACCTCCTGCAGTTTTGGACTGTCATGGGTTACCTCCTCACCGATGCTCTTTGTGTTGTCGCCGATAACCACACGCTTCAAATTATCACAGTTGTTGAACGCATAGTCCTTAATCTTCGTTACGCTCTTTGGCAGGATGAGTGTCTCCAACATATCAAGTTCCCAGAACATATAGGTATCGATGCAATCATCTTCGGTAATGCGGTCATTTGAACCATCCTGGTTATAGTCGGCTCCACCGGCTTTGATGTGTGCATCGTAGAGGTCAAGATACTTCAGATTGCCAGCAAGTGTAACATCGGCGTTGTTCACATCGCGTCCGCCCATAAAGCGGATGACACCCACATCGGTACCGTTGATGGGACCTACAATCTTAAGGCTGTCATACTTGCTGTAATTACCGCTGATTGTAAGCGGGTCAGTACCTGTGATGGTGATGCCAAGAGCCTCGGCCAATGTACCCGGCTCGGTAAGTGTCACTTTCCAAATTCCTATATGCTTTTCAGTTACAGATTGAATATGGCTTGCATATTGTGGCCAAGCTGCTTTGTAGACCTGAATAGATGTTTCGGGTACATACAATACATAGTCGGCAGGCAGGTCGGCAAATACATCGGCACCCAATGTCGCCGGTGTTTTAGACAGGAAGGTGATGTTTCGGAGTGAGGCACACCCGCTGAATGCCCTGTCCTTTATCTCTGTCACGCTGTCGGGTATAACAATATCATCGAGCAATGCGCAGTTGTAGAACGCATACTTGCCGATGCTCTTTATGGTAGAAGGGAGTTCAATACCCTGCATATTGTCGCAATTCTTGAATATAGAATCAGCTACGGCAGTGAGGTTTATGAGCTCAAATGCCTTGAAGTCGGGGAACGCCTCGAACTTCTTCGACTTGAACTTGTCGTCCAATACGGCAAGGTCGGAAACCTTCATCACATCGTAAACGTCAAAAGCACCTCCTGTAATTGGTGATTCGTACTCCATTCCACACTCTTTGAGGGCAGCCATTAAGACTTTATCTTTGGTCAAGATGAAGCTTGGAAGGAATCTCTCTTCATATTTCGCCCACGCAGTGTCTGCCTTGAACTCGTCAACGGCTGTAGTCACCATCTTAACCTTGAACTTGTCACTGCCGGCAAACACACCATCACCCAGCATCACGCGACTGGGACTCATAGGCTCTACGCTATTGGTACCGTCCGTGCGGAAGTATAGCATGTTGATGTGCTCCAGGTTGGGGCAGTTGGCAAAGGCAGAGTCCTGCAGCACCACCTCGAGGTCGGTATAGGCATCGCCGAAGCCACCGGCACCCTTCAGGTCGAACATTGAGATACCCTTCAGTTCCTGGCTACCATAGAAAGCCTTCTCCTTTACATAGTCGAGCTTGTAGTTGTTGTAAACACCTATGTCATTGAAGAGACCCACTTCGCCCTTTTGATTCTTCAGGCCATCAACATCCTGACCTATCACATGCAGGTGCTCAATCGTGTGTCCGCCAGTGTAGCCCTGTTTCTTCAATGCATTATTCTCGAAACTGTAACTGTACTGTGCACCATATTCGGTGAAATCCACCACCTCGGGAACATCAACCACCTCAAAGCAGTTCTTATATTTGCCCCATACAGGGTTCTCGGCAAATTCCTCGTACTTTTCTGCACCGATGCGAATCTTAAGTTTGGTTGTGTCACAACCTGCAAAGATGTCCTCGCCGCACAGGATGAAGTTCTCGGGACCAAGGGCTACATCGCGGTCGGGGTTGGTGTCGATGCTGCGCATAATCAAATCAACTGTCTCAAGCCCGGTACATCCCATGAATGCCGAGTCGGGGATAGTCACTGTCATGCTTGCGTACATCTCCGATGTATCATCATACAAATCCTGGAACCTTATTGTCTTTATCTTGTCCTTGCCACGGAAGGCATCACGGCCAATAGCCACAGTCTTATAGTTATAGGCACTACCGATATCGTTATACACCGTCACCGTTTCCTTGTTCGCCACATCCTTAACATACATGTGGTAGATGGTATGTTTACATTCGGTCAATAGCCACTGTCCCTGCATTGCCCATGTTGGTTCACGGCGCGTCTTCTTGCCCACAGTGTTGGCAACATAATTAAGACCTTTTATACCGGCAGCTGAACCTGCACTAATACCCGCAGCCATCATATAGTAAGTATAGTTAGACATGGCAGCTGCCAGCGCAGCCTCTTTAGCTGTCAGTGCAGCAGAAGCTATACTGAAATTGTTCAGACTAGTACTCAAAGCTACAGTACTTGTACTCAATTCTAGATTTAAATATATGGTTCCCGGACGCCATAATTCATTTATGGTATTAGCTATTGCTCCGGCTTCTGTTACAACGTTTTGAACTGCTGAATTAAGTGTCGCCTGTGCACTTTTCACTGCAGCCTGCGCAGTTGCTTGGGCCGATGTTGTTACCGCATGAGCTGTTCCCCAAGTAGCCACGGCTATAGCAACCTCCACACCAATGATGGCAGCATTCCACCACGATGACTGCAGGCGGGTAAGCTCTGATGTAGGCAAGGTGTTGAGTGAGTTGGCCGCGTAGTCGTAGGTGACGCCATCCACAGTTATCGGGTCGTACTTTGTAGGCATATAGTCCGATGCCACAATCCTGTCGGCATACTGGCTCCAGTTTGCATCGGTGGTAAATATGTTGTAAAGCTGCGGGGCTACCACAATGCGGAAATCGGGGTGACAGCCGTCGAATACGTTGCGACCTACGTAGATATCACCCGGATAGAGCATATCGTAATGATTGGTTCCGTCAGTGATAAGGTTGTACATATTGAACTCCCTCAGGTTCTTACAGTCCTTGAATGCTCCATCGTGTATCACCATCTTGAGCCTTGTATTCGCATTTTCCGATGCCGATGCACAGTCCTCGAACACAACCTTCTTGATGTGCTCGTTGCCGCGCAGGGCAGTGCTGTCTATAGCAATGGTCTTGTAGTTGTAGGTTGTTCCTATGTCGTTGTAGAGACGCATCTCGCCATCTTTCTTGTCGAGTTCTTCGTTGTTAACGCCCACGACCTGCATATACCAGGTCTCTGCGCCATTACTTGCAGGGGTGAGCAGTTCATCGATGTTGAGGTTACGGTAATAAGCAGCCCATGGCTCAATCAACAGCTTCATTTTGTCCATGCTGCTACTTGAGAGTTGGTAGCCGAAGTAGCCGTACTTTACACCGCCCTCCTCTTGTGTTTCAAGCAGGTCGTCTGTATTCGATGCCACGATTTTGTCGGCATATTGGCTCCAGTTGGCATCAGTGATGAACATCTTGTACACCTGAGCGTCCACCACAATGCGGAAATCGGGGTGACAACCGTCGAACACGTTGCTGCCGATGTAGATATCGGTGGGCAGGAGCATGTCGTAGTGGTTGGTTCCGTCGGTGACGAGGTAGTACATGTTGAGTTCTGTCAGGTTCTTACAGTTCTGGAAGGCTCCGTCGTGTATTACCATTTTGGGCGATGTGCTGGCATTTGCACTGCCCGATGCGCAGTCCTCAAACACTATCTTCTTGATGTGCTCATTGCCACGCAGTGCTGTACCATCTATTGAAATGGTCTTGTAGTCGTAGCTACTGCCAATATCGTTATAGATGCGCATCTCGCCATTCAAGTCATCGATCTCCTCATTATCCACTCCAACGATCTGCATATACCAGGTCTCATCGCCGTTGGATGCGGGGGTGAGCAAGCCATCGATATCAAGATTCTTGATTTCATCGGCCCATGGCTGGATTATCGTTTTCATCTTGGCCATGTCGTCGCTTGAAAGTTCATCACCAAAATAGCCATACTGCACACCGGCCTCGGTATAAGCCACCGTCGGCGAGCCGTCTGTCTGAGCCTTTACAGGCAAAGCCGACATCAACAACGATGCGACTGCAAACAAGAAAGATAATTTTCGTTTCATTTTTATAAAATTTCAATAATTCCTAAATCGTTTTTTACAATGCCGGCCTGTATATATTGCTCGCGCATAGTTTTACAAGTACAAAGTTACTTCCATATTCCCGAAGCGTAAAATAAGAGAATCCTACATTTAAGTCTATACAATGGGGTAAATAAATGAAAAAGCAGCTAATGTAAACCGAAATGTAAACAGCTGTATTTAGAGCACCACACTTATTTTATATAATTTTGTAACCGTTGAGAAACAAGAAAATTCAAATAAAGTAATGAAGACAAGTCTACATTTCATAAGTAAAAAAATAGCATTTCTGTTAACATTCCTATTTATATGCTGCAGCGGCTTTGCCAATGATACTCTTTTTAAACAAGCAAGGACATTGCAGCATGAAGGCAAGCACGACGAAGCCATTGCAACCTTCAAAGATTACTTGTTGCAACCGATGGATGAGAACCTGTTCGACGAGCAACAACAGCTCATCTACACCGATGCTTTGATGCAATTGATGAATACATACCAGAGCAAAGGAGAACCGGAAGCTTGTGTATTGACCCTACAGAAACTGTTCGATGCGTCACCTATCCTGCAAAAACAATGCCTCAGAGACTACTACTCGGTTATGGGGTATGCCCTATCGCGCACAGAGAAAATGGAAGAAGCCGAGAAGATGATGCTGAAAGTCTTCACCACTCCACTCCATAATCCCACCCCCGAGCGTTATTTCCGTGATTATGCCTATGCTGCAGCTGTGTTTTACAGCAACCCCGATTACCGGGACGAGGTTATAGGCTGGTGCCGGGAAGCACTGCAACAAGCTAAATTGTGCAAGAACACATCGGGCGCGCAATGGGTGACGGCAATGCTTGGCTCCATTTACAAACGGAGCGGACAACTGAACAAGGCTTTGGACTTGTTCCTGCAAAGCAAGGAAGAAGCACAATGGAGAAACGATGAATTAGGCGTTCTGAATAGTCTTCACATGATTATCGACCTGTTCCTCTATTGGGATGTACCCGAATATGCGAACTTGTACGCAACGGAAGCCATAAGGTTTGAAAAAGAGATGACAGCTAAGAATCCTACGGTATCAGCGCAGGCTTATATAAATAAAGGTAGAGCACTGCTACTACTTGGAGAAAGCGATTCAGTTACTCTTTACACCGAAAAGGCTAGAGAACTATGCAATGCCCTACCCTACAATAGCGGCATGGTGGACGTAGACCTTTTGCATGGTACATACTTGACCAACAAGGGCGGCGATTCCATGCATTTGGGCATACAGGAACTGCAACATGTGACACGACAGGGAACAGCCACAAACCGCGCTAAGGCCTACCACCAACTCGCACAGACCTATTTGCTGAACAATCAGAATCACATAGCAGAGATAATGCTCGACAGCATGTACTCGCTGCTGAACCATAACGATTCGCACATATACATAAAACTCGATTATAAACCGATATTGAATCACTATCTGAGAAACAAAAATCTGCAGAGAGTGGAGCAATACGCCGCAATGATGCTCCAGGAGCAAGAGGCACTGCAGGAAAAGAGACTTAACTTTAATCTTGTAGAAGCAATCACCGATTTGCAGACCGAACAGCAGAGAAAGGAATTGGAAATTATCAGTCTCGAAAAAACCAATCAGCGTCTTTGGTTCCTTATATGTGCTATTTTGTCAGTTGTCATTATTTTTGCGGCAGTCTCACTCCTTTTCTATCAAAAGAAACAGCATAAGACACAGATGAGGAAGGCCGGCGACAAGCTTGCTTCGCTGGTTCAGAAACTCAACCAGACAAATGCCGAAAAAGAGATTATATCACAGGAGTTCGAGGAGATTATGAACGACAAGGAGAACCGCCAGGAGATTGAGACATTGACACCATCCATTCTGCAGAAAAACGGCGAATCAAGGTTCCGTCAGCGCTTTGAGCTGCTATACCCGCTGTTCCTCCCCAGGCTCCGCGAAAAAGTCCCAACCATTACCCGCCGCGAGGAATTGCTTTCAATGCTCATTGTACTGAGACAGGACAACAAGGAGATTGCTGAATTGTTGGCAATTGCACCACGAAGCGTACTGATGCTCCGCCACCGCTTCCGCCAAAAGATAGGACTTGACGCCGAGAACTCATTGGAAAACTTTATCGATGAGATATTGGAACCACAGAACAGTTCAGACAAAGCAAACGAAGAGTAAGAAGTTGCGTCAGAGTTTTCTGTGCAATTATGCAGCCATACGGGGTGTACCTTGTCACACTGAGCATAGCGAAGTATCTCTATACACTTAATGTATTTTTGGCATCACATGTTTTAGATTTTTCACTACGTTCAAAATGACAAGATACACGAAATTGTCATGTCACAATCACATCTTGCCACAGCGAGCGTACCGTGTCATACTGAGCACAGCGAAGTATCTCGACACACTCAATGTATCTTGGCAACATTGCCTAAACTGCTACTATTCTATCTTACAAAGAACTTCTTGCCATCTACAATGTACAATCCCTTATATAATTCTTTCACTCTTCTACCCTGCAAATCGTAAACAGTTTTCACCTCTCCGTTTTCAGTTTTCACATTTTCAATGTCTGTTGTTCCTGGGAAGTACAAACCTAATGACTTACTGTAGGCTGCGCCTTGTTTGAGGTTGCCGGCAGGCAAGTATGCCTTGTGACCATTATTGAGGAATGCTTTCTGCAGCTCTTTTCCTTCCCCGACTGTCTGGTTCATCTCAGCCTTGCAAAGCTCGGCCTTGCCGTCGTTTGCGGAAAGTACAAAAGCCTCTTCTGTGACATATTCCGCAGCTACTGTTCCCATAAACAAGCTACTTATTTCAAGTGATGCTTTCTCTATAATCTCAAACTCATACACTCCGGGCTTCGCGTTAAGGACAACACCAACACCGGCAGGGATCTCTTTTTCCTTGATTTCGGTTAGCCCAACCCAATCCTCATGCACATCATTCTCGGCAAGATAATATGCAGTGACGCCATCGGGAACTGCAACCGGTACTTGGGCATAGAATGTCGCATATCCGGTCTCGCCTACAGCCACGCCATAGGACGTTACCTGTGAATCATAGATTTTTGTTCCATTGTGAACGCTTGGATAGACACCAAGATAGACATCATTGTCGTTCACCGAGTTGATTGACAGATAGAGTTTCTGCATGCCGGCAAAGCGGAATCCCATCTTTCCGCCATTATGCACATATTCAAATTCTGATGGTGTGCCGTTGAGCACAACTGTTCCCTGCTTGTTATGTTTGTTGGTATTGTCGGCCTCAGCGGAATAGACATACTTTCCGTTTGCAATGTTCCTGATAACAAATGTGAAGTTACCCTCTTTGAAGCGAGGATATATGCTCCACAACGCATTCAAATCAACCGGATAGGTATTGTTGTTTGTCTGTACCTTTACATCATTGCCGACTGCACGCCACACCTTGGTATTCTCGCTAAAGAATGAAATGAGTATCTCATTTGGTGTCTCGCCCGCCTTTGACACAACAAAGGGGAACACGATTGTTGCCTCGTAGCTGTTGCCATTCCATGTCTCGTTGACAAGTTCATAGCCATAGACACCTGTAAATACCGGCCTGTCAACACCTGCTGTGCCCGAATATGTACCACTATAGACATTGCCGGCTTCATCTGTAACTGTGTATGAAACATCCTTGCTGCTCTCGACATACTCCATAAAATTCCACATAGAAGGTAGAATTGCAGCACCCTTGTCATCCACGTTGTACCATGTCACCAAGTTGGTGTGGTCACCGGGGTTATGGGCACACGACATTGACCTTGTTGAGAGGTCGGCAAGCTCAACAGCCGAGATATAATATCGGCCGTCGCTCTCCTTGTAGACATATACAACCGACTCCGTGCTACTCATTGCCCAACGGCCGCTCTGGGCAGTTGTTCCTGTGAGGTATCGGTTTGTACTGCTGTTTTTGAAAGAATAACAGTTCGCACTCTTCTTTGAGACAACCCACACACTGCCGGCTACATCTGTTCCAAGAGTTGTTGCCTGTGCATTGGTATTGCCATTGTCAATAATGTATTTCTGTGGATTAGTATAGTTCACATTAAGAATCTGATACACAGCGCCATCGGTCAACACATCGACCTGTGGTTCTTCTGGTTCCACAACAACATCCTTAAACCTTGCAACGTACTGCGCGTTAGCGGTAACAGTAACTGTATATTCAGTCGAGTTGCTCACTAACGCTCCACTATAGTACCAGCCATCGAATGTATATCCATCGTTTGCGGTAGCCGACAATGCCACTTGTGTATTTCCCTCAACTGTAGCCGAAGCACCTTTGCCATTTACAGCAACAACACCACCGTTGGCAGGCTCGGCTGTAACAGCAACTGTGTATGTTACCACAGGGTCCGGCGCAGAGCCACCACCTGTAACGGTGAAACCGCCGCCGTTTTCGGGAGAAAGTGTTGTTAGTGTATATGCAACACCACCTATCTCCTCTACCTTGATTATACCGCCACGCATTGAGCGCACTGCTGTAACGAAATCGACATCAACAGAACCAACATTTACATTAGGCAACACAACTGCGCTGCTGCCGTCTGTCGCAGGCACCGACTCGGCAAGCACATAGTCGAACGATTTGCCATAGTTTGCAGACATTGTGATGCGCACACGGCTATCTTTTGTAAAATAGTTGCTGTTCACGCCCCATGTCACGGTTACCGTCTCCCCTGCCGAATAGTTGTTCTTATGCGGATCGAGTGAAGCTTTGAAAGCAGTTCCGCCCACAATCTGCACCGTTGCATCCCAAACAGAATAGTTGCTATAGAAAGGATTGGCTGTGAGATAATCATAACCGATAGCCTCTGGCATGTCATTGGCAAGGAAAGCGATGGGGTAAGAACCCGCCGACATTGACGGCACATCGGTACCTTCTGTCACAAAGTAGAACTCCTCGTCATAGATATCGGCCCTGTATTGAGGGCGGTAATCTATTACAGCCGCACTCTGCGGAGCCAAAGAGCGGAAATAAGGCACCATTCCGTCCTCGCCATTGACATCAGTGACATTTGCACTGCTGCAGCCGATTGCCGAGTATGTAACAGCGTGCTCATCGGTTGCCGACACCGGTATCGCAATGCAGGCACCCTGCGGAATCCTATAGGTATCCTTCATCACGTTGGTATCGAAGACCGGCGCGCTGTTGGTTACACTCTTGTATGTGTAAGCACCCGTAACGCCATGTTTCACGGACTCCTCGCGTATCAACAGTATTGATGGATAGGAGAAGAACTCGCCTTCATTGTCCATGAGACTACCCTCGCCCTGCGAAGTGTGGAAATCGGCACCGAACATATGTCCAAGCTCATGAGCCACAACCCATTTGTCGGTCTTTGCATAGCCATTGCTCTTTGTCGAGGTATTATATGCGCCGTTACCGATAGAAAGACCGGTATTCTCGTCAAACTCACTCCTGTGATGTATCCACATACCCACATCATAAGCATCAGAGCCCACAGCCTCGTCAGTGAGTTCTGTACCGAAACTCACATTGTATATATTATCATCAATCATATTGGGCTGCGACATCACAAGACGGCTGTCCTCAACAACATCAAAGCATATACCAAGTGGCACGAACATACGGTTGGCATAATCCTCACACTCACGCCAGAAACTCAGCACATTATCATAGTCGCTGCCCAGATCCTGCTGGTAAGCCGACACCGTAACAGGCAACGCCAAACGATAATAGCGCATGTTATTGTCACCGGGAATGGCATTCTGTGCAACGCCACGTGTCTGTGCTGTAGCCAAAGTAACCACGAACATCAAGAATGCAAGAACTACAAATCCTTTCCTTTTCATTTTATATAAATTTAATTATTGCAAAATAACAAAAAATAAAGCACAAAACAGCATATAACACATTATTTAACAACTGAGCAACACGTTTTTAGACAAAAGGACAAAGTTACAAGCAAGAGAGTATGGCATATATAGATTATAAAAGACAGCATGTTTTATATTAACATAAATTCACAATGCCGCACTGTTTTTTCACACATGTTATAAATTTTCACACATAAAAAGAGCTATATTTGCATCGTCAAATCAACACTTAATAACGAAAATGAAACACAAAATGAAAAAAATTACATCATTCATTATTGCAGCATGTTGTGCTGTAATGACATTCACAAGCTGTGAAGTTGAAAAGAGTGCCAATAACCTTGTAGGAACATGGGAGCTCAAGTCAATAACCACTTATTATGAAAATGGAGAGAGCGAGACCACAAAGCCGGCAGAGGGTGAATGGCAGAAATATACTTTCACCGAAAGTACAGTTGCAATCACCTCAAACGAAGCATCTACAGCCATACCTCTCCCCTATTTCGTGGAAGACGATGATATCGTCATCGGAGCATACGGTGTTGGTGCCAAGTTGGAGATTGAGAAGCTGACAAACAGCACACTCAAGATAAGAACAAACAACCCCATTGAAACCGAAAATGGAGTTGACTACACAATCAGCACATACAAGAAAATCTAAAACCTTATTCCATAACATAACTGAAGCATCCACGCCCCAAGGTGTGGATGCTTCAGTTATATATCACATGTGTGGAGCCTTCCAATTGTTTGCTGCATCACCCAAGAATTGTAGTCCCGCAATCATATTATATACAGGAACGGAAACAATCAGTGTCTTTTACGCCAGAAATAATGCCAAGTCTTGAAATATGGGCTCCAAAGAATCTCACTTGGGAAACGAGTAATCAATGTCATATTACGTTTCATATTCTCAACAGCCCTATTAAAGGAATACTTATGCTCTCCCAGGCTGTATCTGTGGTCATATTTACCAAAGTTGCCGGCAATCATAACCTCTTTCAGCAAAAACTCGCCAAGTCTTGCATTTGGTTTCACGAAAGCATATTTCTCCTCCAGCCCAAACACCTTCTGCATCACATACACAAGCGCAGCGGCAAACTTCACAAGCCTAAAACGTTTCAAGGCAGATACAAGCTCCACCCTTTCACCGTCGGTCATACCATGTAACAACACATAGTAGTAATCAAGAATTTGTCGCAGACCAATACCTTCAAAGAAAAGATGTCGATAAATATGCAACAGCACATATACCCTGTTGAACGCCAATGTAGGCACAGGGAAAGCACCCTCAGGGGTTGTCACATAATTGCCGAACTGTTCACGTTCCAATGACGAGAACAAGCCTTGCAGCCTTTTATTTGCAAAAGGATTGTATGTCCAACTCGGGCGATAATGTATTTCTATTTTCAGGTCGGACGATATTGGAAAATCAACATGATGATATGTTGGGCTGCACTCAGGGAAATACCTCCTCACATATTCTATAGCCTTTCCATCGCTGCCCTTGAGCCAAATATCAATATCTCCGGGCATGCGCAATGTAGGGTCGGGATACAACTGTGCCAGACCCTGGCCTTTGAGTATACAATTCTCAAAACCCTCGCTACGGAATTTCGCAGATACAGCAGCACATTTGCGGTTCAAGTCAGCATTACTCTTTTTAATGAGCATACACATCTTGTACCACTGCAGCAGAATATCCTTTGGCGGTCTTTGTTCCTGAGGCAACCGCTCAATACCGGCAAAAGCAATGCCCACTAGTGTCTGCTTCTTGGCAATATCGAACAGCTCACCCCACTCCACAGCACCGGGGACACGCGACAAGCAATCGCATTTTCCCATGCCACACTTGATGAGGTCAAAAAAAGCTCCACAACAGTGACTGTCCCCTTTCTATCTGTCGAATTACTATCTAACTGCATGTCATACTTCTATTGCCACAAAGTCAGGCATTATTTTATACACACGTAACACAGTGCCGACAAAGTTCAATGGCACCTACTCCCGGCTATCACCAAGCATCCTTTTAAGCATCACGCGCGATAGACGTATCTGACTCTTCACAGTCCCAAGTGGCAGTTTTGTCATTACCGCAATCTCCACATACTTGCGACCATCTACCAACAAACGCATCACTTTTCCCATTTCCCCGGGCAGCCTGTCAATAGCCCGGTAAATATCATCAACACGCACAGAGCCGTCACTGTCACAAACAGAAAACATTTTGTTTGCGAACGGTTGCAAGCCTATTGTCTGCGGCGTGAATTCTTCGACACATTTGTAACGTTCATCATACTTGAGACTATTGATAAAAATGCGGTACATAATCTTACATACCCATCCATAGAAGCCACCTGCATTCAAGTGAGTGTAACTATCGGCTTTTCTCAAGACTGCGAAGGCTGTTTCCTGCATCAAATCATCGGCTCTTTGCCAGTCATGCGTCAAACTACATGCATACTTGTGTAGGCTACCGCGCGACTCCAATAATAGTTTTGTAATTTCTGTGATTTCCACTTCAACGGTGTTTTATATGTTACAAATCACATAAACACCTGGCGAACGCATTTTGTTTTTGGATTTGATACTTTTTTCGAGAAAAGTTGCAATTTTAACTTATTTTAAGATTGACAACTAACTTTTACACAATAACGAAAACCAATACAGTTCAACTACCACACATTCCAATCATGGCTATGCGTGCTTTCGCAAGATGGCTTTTCACGCCCTCAACAGTAATATCCATTTCACCGGCAATCACATCGAGTGAATAACCATTGAGCAACAAAGTCATTGCAGCAGCCTGGTGCGACGTCAAACGCGACATTATATGTATCTGCCGGCGCAAGCTATGGTTCTCATTTTCTAGCGGAGCCATCGGGTTCAAAGTACCATGATAGAACAGATTATAGAGCTCGCGTTTCTGGGCATCGGGCACAGTATCGTGAAACGCCCCTTTCATCACCCACTTCGCCCAAACCGTAAAACTCATTATTGTAGCCGGGCAGGCTGTTGCCCGTCGAGTTATACGATACAATGTTTCTTGCAACAAGTCATAGGCAAGATATTTATTGCCACAAGTAAGTTTCATTGCATAAGCATACAACACCCTATGTTTGTCGATAAAGCATTCCCTTCTCATCATTTCCATGTTTTATTATAATCTTTCATTTGCTAATATACCACCCCGAAGACCCCGTTTGCAAGTAAAAGCCGATAAATTTTCAAAAAAGTATAAAAAACAGTAGAAATGTAAAGCATTCGACAACACTAACAACATCTTGTCAAGCGTAGTATAGGAGATCGCAGCGTAGCGCATTTCTTTGTTTTACATCAAACCAAGACTATATCAAATCTCATGCTGATTGCAACAAAAGAACGGATTTGTCACATAGCAAATAATGACTTAAGCACTTGCGAGTATAATAATTTTGAAATACTCTTGCTATGGTAATAGCAAAAATAGGCTGCACTCGCAGTGTTATACAATCTAGTTAAAGCAGAATCCCTAAAAAGGGAAAAAGTGTGCTCCGTAGCGATAACGCGGCACACTTTGTTGTTTATCCATTGGCAATCTCATTCAGAACATCCTCTAAAATGTATTCATCACTCATTAACTGGATACCGGATTTTGGGTCGGACAATAATTTGTATGTCTTTGTAGAGTAAAACATATCCAAAGCTCGTTCTTCGTCAATTCCTAACCTGTCAGCAAGCATAATTACAATGTTACTCACCTTTCGCCATAAAACAGAATCTCTCATAATGTAGCTATAAAGTAATGCTTTCTACGTACAATAAATATTTATCAATGACCTTTTGATTAAGAATACAAATTTGATGGTTTACTTTTTTATAACGCAATTGTCCTAGGGCTTGTTCTGCAGTAATAATACCTTTTTCATAATCTTCAACAGTGTCAATTACATTATCATTTGCAACACCACCTTCAACGATGTCATAGTCTAATGATATATCTTTACCCTTTCGGCAATCTACGACATAATTTAGCCATTCAATATTATATGTATCAAATCTTTTGATTCTGATATTGTCGGCCTCGGCACTTTCAATATTGAAATGATACACGTTAACCACAGCTTTTGTTTCACGGCCTTTTCTACTTGCTATTATTATAGCCCAATCTTTTGCCTGTGATTCAATTTTGGTCAAATAGAAACCAGGTCCAAAGTCCAAATTTTTTCTTCCAATTTTGGCCAATGGTTCTGGAACTGATAAATACGTACCATGATAAAGCGTGATCATAAATCATTCTCCTTTCTTTCTTTTTCCCAGTTCTCAAGCGTTTCTATTGTATCATCAACTACCCAACCAAGACTTTGTGTGTGCAACAACTCATAGTGCTTTAACAACCGCGAATGTATTATGTTCTGTTCCTTTAACCGGTTGAACATCACATTGCCAGGCACATTTAGTTTTTTTGCGCTTCCTTCAATTGCCATAACTGCAAAATGAATTCTTCTATATCTCTTTGTCCTATCATTCATTCCGGCCTTTTTTAGACTGCTAAAATACAAAAATAAAAGCAATTTGCAATGTTATACAATAAAAAAAGCAGAATCCCTAAAAAGGGAAAGCAGCGTGCCGCGTTGCGATAACGCGGCACACTTATTATATTATACATTGCTAGACTACTATAAAATTCTATCATCCGGAAAACTTTGCGCACTTCTTTGTTTTACATCAAACCAAGACTATATCAAATCTCATGCTGATTGCAACAAAAACATCATTAAGACAGAAGTGCAGAAGAACAAAAATATGACAAAATGGAACTTAACGATAAATATATTAGAAACATTGGAACAATAAATTATTAGCAAGTTCCTAACTCATCAGCGATAAAAACTTATGCACCGTCCAATAAACATACAACAAAGCATTGGAAGAGGCAGGTAGTCAATTGTGGCAATTCCGCAACCTTGTTTCCTTTGGCAGGATATACTTTTGCAACGCATAACATTTAAATTTACTAACTATGAAAAACGAGAAGAATTTTATTTCAAATTACCAAAGTGATTTTGATGCAGTAATGAAACCAGAGGAAAAACATTACTCACAGTTTGCAACCAATGCACCCAAGTTGCCTAGCGTTGAGCAGCGATTATATGAATTGAGCGAGCGCATAAACCTGTTGGCAATGTTTGTTGGTGTACCCCATGAAGTAGAGCTTGACGGCAACCTCACACTGTATCCTGCACGCAAAAATGGCAAGAGAAAGTTGAGCCAAGAGGCAGTATCGTACATGGTTGACCTTACACCCTATCGTGCAATATTCTCCCAGATTCGTTTTAAAGCAATGAACAGGTTTACCGACGACCGTGAAATTGTGCGCGGAATAATCATAGATGAGCAAGGCAACGTAGAGTGTTCAAGTGATAATCAAATGAACATGTCCAATATGTGGACGCGCCTGCCCATCACCGACAAATCAACATACCTTATTGCTACAGTACCCTTGAAGGATGGCGCCCCGGCCTGGGTACCCGAGAAGGTCGAGTTCATGACAAAAGGGCTTGCTCAAGAAGTTGCCGAAATAACCGACAGACTTTACAGCGATGCACTTGATACTTACAACAACGACATATTTCCATTGAAACTCGAATGTAAAAAACTGAAATCGGAGCTTACAGGCCAAAAGGAAAATGTCTTTGAGTAAATAAATTAAAAATTCTGGACAGAAGTACAAAGCTGCGAGTAAGCGAGCGAAAACCAAGCTTGCTTGAGTTTTTGCAGCGAGCAAAAGCAGGTTCAACAAAGTTAAAAGAACAAAAACAGCATCGCTGCGTGCACTGGTGGCTTATGTTAAAATCTTATGTAACTTTTGTACTTATGTCTAAAACAAAGACTTAACCTATAAAAACAGCAATATGAAAAAAGTAATTAAAATCCGGTACCGTAAACAGAATGAAAAAGAGACGGCACCCTGGCAACAGCTGAACAACATTGACGAAATTGTCTGGGACGGGCGTTATGACATCCGCGTGAAGAACCACGACAATTCAATGAACTTGCCATTTCTATTGAACGAAAATGAGACAGCGACACTTGTTGTCGAAGATTATTCCCACAATGGTAAACTGCAACCCTGCCGCACAACCGTGCAAAGGATAAGCAAAATTGACCAACAAAGTGGCGAACTACAGACATATTACCGCACATATTACAAAACAGATGGCAAGCACAAATGGAGTGAATGGAGGCAGAGCGCAAATGCCGCAGGTGAGGCCGGCAATGAAAACGCAATCATTTGGAACAGCAGCTCACACATTGACATATACACCACAGCCGGCATATACAACATCACCGGCGAGCGCACCAATGCAGCCGATGGACTGCCATTCTCGAATGCAGCACCGGGACACACCTTCCATGCACGCCTTGTAGTGCTCGACAGTTCAATCCCCGGCACCGGCCAGACCGATGACAAATGCATCACCCAGATGCTCATGCTAAGCAACCGCACCGGCGGCGATGGCGATGTCTATGTACGCACCGGGCATGCATCCAACAAGAACCTACTTGCAGGCGGCAACGGTTGGGAGCCATGGGGCAAGCTGCAGCAGAACATAGAGGTGGGACAAGTAACCTCGCTCAATGACCTGACCGGCAACGGTGTATATAGCGGAGTGTACACCAACGGCACCACCCTATTCGAGACCTTCGTAATGATAGTCATCAACAACTATGCCATTGCAGGTGCAACAGGCAAGGTAAGGAGCGTGAGCCAGTTCAAATACGCACTTGCCACCGACGGCACATTCAGCTACAAGACCCGCACCGGGCAGGGAAACACCGGCATCGCATGGGGCGATTGGGTTGATCTGGGCGCAGCCACCACTGCCGACATACAGGACAACTCCATCACTGCACAGAAACTGAGCACCGATGTGCGCACCAAAGTAGAGAACCCACTGCACCCACTGTACATCGCCGCCGGAGCCGAATATAACGACAGCGGAGCCGACAAAACCAAGACCGCGCCATGGGGCGAGACAGTAACCCACAAAGCCGGACACTACTACCTTAACGGCCTTGGAGACATTACCGAGGAGCAGATGACTCTGATATACATAAACAAAGACATCGTATATAATCTCGATTGTGCCCGAATCGCTCAAAACAGCAAGATTAGAACTATTTTTCCACTAAAGTATGCATTGACATCGCAAGTGTTGGAAGAACGCAAATTCAAAGGAACAGAATCATTTAGAGATTCAACAGCTGAAGTACTTGTGTGGCATATGTATAGCGCTGCATTCAATTATTCAGCATTACCCACAATAAACATGCATAAGACATTCTGTGATTGTCGCAACCTTAGAATAATAGGTCCTATAAATGTTGAAAACATTGGTGAGTTTACTGAACCCTTTATTGGATGTACCTCTTTGGAACAGATTGGACTATATCATTTGAGCAAGAATGTCTCTTTCAAAGATTCTCCACTTCTTACCAAGGAGAGCATTGTATCAATAATTGCCGAATCACAGCCAACAACAGCAATAACAATAACCTTGCACCCCGATGCCTATGCAAGATTGAAAGACGATGCCGAGATTGTTGCAGCACTTGAGGCACAACCTTTGATTTCGTTAGTGTCAGCCTAACGAAATCAAACTGAAAGGGGAAAGTTGCGAGTGAGTGAGCAAAAGCCAAGCTTGCTTGAGCTTTTACAGCGGCAACGCGGATGAGCGTTGCTTGCGACGACTGAACCTTTAGGTTTACAAAGGAGTGCGACAAGGTCGCCTCAAAGCAGGTTCAATCACACGCAGTGAGGTTAAAGGTCAAAACTGAAAGCACAAATTATATTAACAACATCCCAAAAACGGCTCCTCTTGTTTGACAATCAAGAGGAGCTCCCGCAAGGGTGAGGAGATAAAAGCATAAAATTATGAAAGTTGCTTGCAACTTCGATAATACCAACAGCATCTTGTCGAGCGTAGTGCAAATACTCCCTTCCCCCCTTCGGGAACTCCCTCTATAAACAGAGGGAGAGTTATATTGCACCACTTGGATTGCGGTCAGTCGGTATTGTCAACAAACTTAACTTAAATAAAAAAATATGAATACATTAACCAAACAGGAGGGTATCTATTACACCCAAAACATTGAGAATTTACCAATTGAAGAACGCGTATTCTTCCGCGAGGGTAAAGGCGTAAGCGCCACAAGTGAGCACTATCGCGTGGCAACTGCTGATGAAATCAGTTCTTGGAAAGCATACCAGGCAGAGCAGGAGATGCAGAACTGATTCGATAATGCCAACAGCATATAGTCACGGGTAGCACAGCCGTAGTTTGTGCCCTGTGGGATGCGTTTAGTTGGCATTATCAATACAAAAAACAACAGGGGAATACCGATATTGTTTAATAATAAGTTCCTCCCCTCGCTGGCGAGGCTGGAGGTGCCGGCTTTCCGGCGGAGGGGAGTGGAAAGCAAAGAACTGCCAGCATGCGACCACCCGAAAAGTGGTCGCTTTTATTTGTAACCAGGTTCACAATTTGTATATTCTAAAAGATATATCTTAATATTTGTACATTTTGTCTTTTATAATCGATAAAAGTATTATATTTGCCATTGTTATCAAATATATTAGATATGGAAATATTGGTTAGGCAGAATTATTTGAACAAGATAGAGAAATATCTAGGTAAGGATACTATTATTGTTTTGACAGGGCAGAGACGTGTAGGTAAAAGTTGCGTACTAAGAATGCTCCGTGATATTAAATCAAAGGATGAGAGCAATAATGTCATATATATTGACAAGGAAAAGAAGCATTTTGATCACATTAAGACCTATCAAGATTTAAATGCTTACATTGATGCTCATTACCAATCTGGCAAAATGAACTACATTCTTATTGACGAGATTCAAGAGATTGTGGAGTTTGAACGTACTGTCAGAAGTTATATAACTGAACCCGATGCAGAGGTGATTGTAACCGGTAGTAATGCAAATATGTTGAGCAAGGAACTCAGCACGATTATTGGTGGACGATACAAGGAAATCTATGTGCAATCCTTGAGTTATAAAGAGTTTTTGCAGTTCCATAATCTGCAAGACTCTGACGATGCGTTGAGCAAATATATACAGTTTGGAGGTCTTCCTGGTCTGGTTAAGATTGGATTGGATGAAGATGATGCTATAGAATATCAGAAAGATGTATTAAGCACCGTTCTTTTGAAGGATGTAATCTCAAGAAACAATATTCGAAATGTAGCGTTTCTGGAAAAGTTGACAAATTTTATTGCAGACAATGTCGGTAAAATTGTATCTGCTACAAGCATATCCAAATTCATGAAATCCCAAGGAACCAATGTTTCTCCTGATACGATTATCGACTATGCTCAATATCTTGAGGATGCTTATATAATACACAAGGTGAACCGATATGACATTCATGGCAAACGTCTGTTTGAAAGTAATGACAAATTTTACTTTGAAGATCACGGACTGAGAAATGCTCAGGCTGGAGGTACTCGTGAAGGTGATATCGAAAAGGTAATTGAGAACATCATTTATCAGCATCTGATTAACTTGGGGTACAAAGTTAATGTCGGTCAACTACAAGCCGGAGAAATAGATTTTGTCTGTACAAAGAAGGCCGGTGCCAAACGAATATACATTCAGGCTGCATATGTCATAGCCGACAACGAAACCAGAGAGCGAGAATTCGGGAATCTGCATAATATAAAGGACAACTATCCAAAATATGTAGTCTCAATGACCCCGTTGCTTACTCGCAATGATGATAATGGCATTACGCATCTGCATTTGAGAAACTTCTTGATGCTTGACGAATTGGACTAAATATAGACAGTCAGTCATTGCCGTAAAAATTATGCTGAGCCGCAAATGCCATATAGCAAATAATGGCTTAACAATTTGCAAATGTAAAAATTTCGCAATACATTTGCAATAGCAATAGTAATAGTGAAAGTAGAATGCAGCCGCAGTAAATAGTTTAAGTAAACTTTACTATTAGCTCATTTGCACTATCGTTAGTGCAGTTATACAATCTAATTAAAGCAGAATCCCTGAAAAGGGGAAATTGTGCCGCGTTGTGATAACGCGGCACACTTTTTTTAGATTATTGCACATGGAAAGGTGTTTATAGGTCACCTTTTTTGTGTTTATTGTTTCTCAACTATATGATTCTCTATAACTCGTGGCTTTGCTCCAACCACAAGGGCATTTTCTGGAATTGAAGTGTTGACAGTTGTACCGGCTCCAACTGTAGAGTTGTTGCCAATAGTTATATTCCCAATTACAATCGCACCAGCACCAATTCTAACATTGTCTCCTATTACAGGGGCGCCGGCTGCAGTCCATCCGATAGTCACTTGTTGGTTTATCCAACAATTTTCTCCTATGGATTCTGCTGTTATGATTGTTGAGAAACCATGTTGAATAAACAATCCCTTTCCAATCTTCTTTGTTTTTATATACAATGAGTGTTGCCCGGGAGCGCAAAATGAGAACAATTTGGCAAATCTCACCCTATAATAGAAGATTGTACGAAATTCGGGGAATTTATTCAAAAGATATAAAATTGAAGCTATTCCTTTACATTTATACCTATATCGTTTTACCCAAACTTTTGCATCATCATATATGACGTTATTTCTATTAAACATCAAAATTATTACATGAGGGATAAATCGTAATAATTGAATAAAAAAATAAAGTTTTTTAAATTTATTCATTTGTTTTTATTGTTTTTGGGGCTCTATATCTCTATTTAAATTCACGAATGATGTCTTCAACTGTAAGATTCTCCTTTGCGAAAATCTCTTTGTGTGAGATAATTTCATCATCACTCATATCCCACCAACGTATCTCTTGAAGTTTTTCAATAACATCATTGGGAAATCTGTATTTAATGACTTTCGCAGGAACTCCTCCTACAATTGCATAAGGTGGAACATCCTTTGTGACAACAGCATGAGCTGCAATTATAGCCCCATTGCCAATATTCACGCCTGGCATAATAAGGCATTTCTCCCCAATCCAGACATCATTTCCTACTGTAATTTTAGAGTATGGATTGTACTTGATGTCGTTTTTGAATTTGGGGTTCAAGGATTTGTTCAAATAGAATATGGAGTTTGTTGACAACAAATTCGAGGGGTGTCCTGCAATTCCTATTTTGGTTCCTGATGCTATTGAACAGAACTTACCAATCTCGGCGTATGCAGTTGTACAAAAATGGCGCAATCTTGTATAATCCCCCAATTTCGTGTTGTACATTTTTGCAAAAGGACCAATGAAACATTTCTTTTTATTGAACAGACATTTATTGTCCCATAGTGCAAAGACGGAAATGCTTTTGCTTAACTTTTTAAGTGAAAAAAAAGATGTTATCAGACTCATGATCTTGCATTGAAGTGTTTGGTTAATATTGTCATTATTTTGCCATATATGCGATAAGGTAGTTGCCAATACCTGACAGAATTTGATATGATTCTTTCGCAAGGCTCAAAACGTTCCGGGACTTTAAATTCTCCTTTGTGTTCTATCTCAAAGTCCACCTTATATCTGTTGTATGAATTGCAATTACTTGCATCATCACCGAAACCGTCATTGCGAACCAGTGATTTTACAGGCATAATGCTATATCGCTTTTGTTTGTACATTGAATAATTGAAACGGATATACCAAGAGTTGTTTTTGTGTTCCATATATCCTTTCAACATCCCATACAAATCACTTCCTCTCTTGTTGAACTTTCTTTGCAGTTTTTTGGATGCAGACAACTCCTTGAAGTCCGACACCTCCCAATCAACTGTGTTCCAACGGTCTTTCCAGGTTCCCCAGCTCCAACTTCGTGCCCTTTCATTAATGTATGCATCGTAAGGATAATCTCCAATACGTGTCAATTTGCATCCATATCCCGACACTTGCATAATGCGCTCATCTTTCTCATATTTGTTGAGCATTTCATTCATGAACCGAAGAAAACTGCGAGAGACATAGAGGTCATCTTCAACTACAATTACCCTATCATATGATTTAAAAGCCTCGGTAACTCCACCTATTATGCTATTTGCCAATCCTTTATTGATGGGACTGAATGTGTAATGCAAGGATTTAAATCCGGTTATGGTTTTTACATAATCCTGAACCAAACTCACTTTTTCAGCCTCTCCCTCCTTATTCTTTCGTGGTCCATCAACAAATACATATAGCTCACTTTCTGACGCCTCTTTATTCTGGAGCAATGAGTCTATTGTTCTTTTTAATACATCCAACCTATTGAATGCAAAAATAATTATTGGTGCCAACATATATGTTTAAATTAAATAATACATTTATTACCCATATCCAAAAGATGCTCTTGTGTGTAATATTCCATGTAGCCACCTTGTGATGTGAATGTCATTTCTCCGATGTATAACTTTCCATTAACTTCATAAAAATCTACACGTATTTGTGGAAAACCTTTAGACAATGCTGCAGCTGCATCCAGCATCTTTTGCAAATTCAAAGGTTTGGGTAAGACATCCCCCCCATTCAGGTAATGAGATGTCGTAATCGCCCACTCGGGATGGAAGTTCCAGTCCTTGTCATAATTGGATAGCTTTACGGCATATTTGGCTCTGTCAAAAACCGCTAAAATAGAATCGGCAACCCCATTAAAACACCATACCTTATAATCAATCAATGATGAAGAGTGTTGATTCTTCTTTTCTTCTATCAGAAACTCCTCTGCTATAACACAAGTCTTTATAGGTATATAATGAGGCTCAGCTGTGTCATAACCATATGGGGTATCAAGGAGTTTGTTGAGGTTTTGTATCAAGCTTGCAATTTCGCTCTCTGTAGGTTTTGCCATCAGTGGATAATTTCCTCCTGCTCCATGGTTGACCTTCAGGATACAGGGGTATTTAATCTTGTCAAAATTGATTTCATCAGCTCTGTCCCATTTACCTACAAGAGGTACCAATAAATCACCATATCCTTTCTCAATAAGATACTCTCTGACTTTGTATTTGTCTGCCAATGTTGTCCATACCGTGGTGTCAGTATTGAATTTCATCCAATTAATCTTTTCGTTGATGTCTTTTGGATTTTTCCAGTCAATATGACGCCCCAATATATTATAATATATTTTCTCTGCCAATAAAGGAAGATTGTCTCGATATTTGCTTGTATCGCTTTTAAAATGCTTAGAAACTATATATGACCATTTGCTTCCCAAACATTTCTTTATGAATCTTTTTAATGTTCTTTTCATAAACTTGTTATTTAGATCTGTATAGTGAGAATAAAACTGTTATAAAACTTTTGCCGTACGCTATTAAATCCAATCTTTCAGTACTTATTCTTGTTTTTTGCAATTGCACGGTAAGTTAATATTGTTCTAATGTTATCAACTAACTTTTCTTTTAATTTGTGTCTTCTCAAGTATAATTTATTTATGAGCAAAGATATGTTCAAACAAATTTTGTTGTTGTGTTTTTTTCTTGGGTGATGATTATTTTCAGATAACAGAACATCTTTCATTTTTTCTGCCCAAATGTCTATTGTCAAATTCTGTAAGTATGTTTGGTATGCTGCGTCATATATTCTTGACAATGATTTATGGTTGGTTATGATATTTTCAATGCAATCAGCAAGGTCTAAGTAGTTACTCTGTTTGGTTACATATCCATTTACACCATTCTCAATGATATCCAGTGCACCGTGTTTTGCATCTGAAATGACGGGGATGCATCGTCCTCGCATCGCTTCTATCAATGAGATTGGAAAACCCTCTCCCCTTGAAGGCAGAACAAATACATTTGCACTATCCATTATCTTTTTTGCCTCTTCACGAGTTACAGAGCCTAGATGAGCAATTCGTTCATCTTTAGGGAGAATGTCAGAAAGTGACTTTATTCTTGAAAGACTAAACTTGCTTCCTGGCATCGCCTTGTTGCCAATCCAATAAAGCCTGAATTTGAGATCTTTCTTTAATAGATGTAGAATGGCTTTAAGAAATATATCTGCACTTTTTTTGTAATTGCTTCCTCCAGGATAAACAATGTTTATGACTTCATTCTGTTCTTTGCTATAATCCGGACCATCAGCCAGTGCAGGCATAAAGTTAAAAACAGAAACCACTTTATCCTGTTCCTTTACACTGTAATTCTTCTCTATGAATGCTTTGCCATATGATGATAGCGCAACAATTTTATCGATATATTTGGAATTTGTGCCCGCAACTTTTGCATAATATCCATCAACAAAGTGACTGATTGATATAATCTTTATGTTGTTATCAATGAATGGTGACAATACAGATAATATCAGAGAGGCACTATTTATTACTATGTCAGGTTTTTCATTCTGAATTATATCTAATAATTTGTTTGCATTTTTCAAACTCAAATCTCTATTTTCGACATAATAAAGTTTGCAAGGTGAATCTTGGATATCTTTGCCGCCTGTAACTACTACTATTTCGTGGTCTTTTTTGAAAACATCGACAAAATCACGTGCATAGGAAGGGATTCCTCCTTTTCCTGTCACAAATGTTGGAGTGCAAAGTAGAATTTTCATAAGAACACTATTTGCTTTTAATAGATTTGAATATTACATTATGAATGTTTTTTTCATCAGCAAATACAGACAAATTTTCGAGAACATAGTTGTGGATGTGTTTTTTATCCACAGTAGCCAATACTTGGTCTATCTTTTTACATATTTCCTGCTCTTTATCCTGGAAAATAAGAGAATCCTTTATATCCTCATTAACCCATTTGTCTGCAACGGATGAGGTTATTATGGGCAAACCACAAGCCATATATTCAGCAAGTTTTGTAGGTGATGCGACCTGGTTTAGTACAACATTATCCCTAATTAGAAATGCTATATCACTTGCATTCAGATATAAAGGTACATCTTCGTGTTTAACACCTGTTATTATCAACGCCTCCCTTAACTGTTCCATTTTTAATTCTGCAAGTAACTTTTCAACGGCTTGGGTATTTCTTGTTAGAATAATGAATTTTGATTTAGCATTATGTTTGTGGTATTCATTGAAAATTTTAAGTGAAAGGTCTATTTTCTGCCATTTCTGGATTGCGCCTGCATAAATGAATACAACATCGTTATTGGAGATGTTTAGTTCTTTTCTGAGGGTATCTCTTTTATCGGCTTCGTAAATATTAAATATAGATGTGTTTACTCCGCATTTGAAAACTGCAATTTTTTCCTCATCAGCGTTGTACTTCGAAACCAAATGCCTTTTCATTTCATCGGATTGACATACCATATAGTCTGCAATTTGGCAAGATTTAAGTTCTGCTTGTTCATAGTAGTCATATATATGCTTTGGCAGTTCCGGGTTCTCATAAAGCATTTCTTCAGGAACCGAACCGTGGCAGTCAATAATGATTTTAATGTTAGGGCAGAGCATACGTACCAATTTCAAGGAACGCGATGAAAAACTGAATTCGCCTACTACATAATCGGCTTTGTGTTTGCGGCATATATATGCCAATTGTAGTGAGGATGTAAAATCTCCAATCCAAGAATAACGGTATATCATTGAAAAACAATACTTCTTCTTTATATTCTCGGAAAGCGTGAAGTACGGATACGATTTGTATATATGACGCTTGTTGAAGCCATAGAATTCTACTTCAATAATTTTGTCGCCTAATTTGTTGCAAAGGCTTTTATCAATGTTCCTTATTCGACGGGTGTCGCCACCATCGGGGTTCATTGAATAATGAAAATGAACAACTGTACTCATATTGTTTTATTAGTTAAATGTTTTCTTGAAAATTTCACGTTTACATTTCTCAATATCCAATAGTGCTTGGTTTCTTGAAAGACTGAACTTGCAGATGTTTAAACTGAAGTTTGTTTTATGTATTAACTTTATGAAGAAAACCGAGCATTTTGAGTTGCATAGTCTCAGATATTTACAAAAACTTTCAATCATCCAACTGTATTTCAACTCATTGAATAGGGGTTTATCTTTTTTTATACTCATTCCCTCGAGGTGAACAATCTCTGCATCGGGCACTGACATTATCTTGTAGCCGGCTTTGTTTATTCTGTGTGCCAATTCTGTCTCCTCGTAATACATGAAGAATTCCGGGGAAAATGCACCATGCTTGTCAAGGATAGCCTTGCGTGTCATAAAATCTGCTCCGGAAACATATCCTACTTCTTTGGGCTTATTGCTTGCATTAAAGCGAACATCCTTATAGAAATACTTATATATACGGCCATTTAGAACTTTGTTCAATTCTCTTATGACCGATGGTCTTTTAATCTCATATGATATTGTGGGGTTTCCATTATAATCAAAAAGATTGCCACCACACACTCCAACTTCAGGGTGAGAGTCCATAAAGTCCGATAGTATCTTGATTGCATTGTTTCTCAACAGAGTGTCCGAGTTCAGAAAAAGGACATTTCTTCCTTTTGCATATTTCAAGCCCAGGTTGTTACCTTTGCCAAAGCCAAGGTTCTCCTGTGAGTATATATATGTGATGCCGTCCTTCTTTTCAAAGAACTCCTTGCTGCCGTCGGCCGATGCGTTGTCAACAAGTATAATTTCAAAATCAATACCAGAGGTATGCTCATAAACACTGTTTATGGCTTCATCAGTCATCTGCCTGGTATTGTAATTCACTATAACTACTGATACGTCCATCTTAATCTTCTTTGTTTTCTTAGTTTATTATGTGCATTGTAAACATCGAGTGTCTTGAGTACATAACCCAACAGTGGTAACACAAAGAGTAGAGAATTCAGTTCTCCTGTCATGATTGCAAACACAAGATATGCAGTTATAAGTGAGCATCCTAGTGCCACAAGTTTGGGAGCGACATTTTTCTTTCTCCTGAAATAAAAGAACATCCATAGCCAAAACAACAGATATAAGGCAAGGCCTACTATACCTCTTTCAAGCAGATAGGACGATGTAACACCTTCCAATCCTTGCAAATCACCGTCAACTCGCTCGCTTGCCGCAGCGCTGCCATTAAGGTCTATAGAATAAAAACCTATACCACGACCAAACATCATGTCATCCTGGATATAATATCCTACTGCTGCATATTGTAGCATTCTGCTTTCTATAGAACTGCCACCCATTGTCTCTTTCTCATCAAACATTGTCATCATAGAGTCCACCTGTTTGTTGAAATAAGGAATAAACTCATAACTAAATATTAACAGCGGAATAGCTATAGCCGTTATTTTTAATATTCTACCAATGGTATTAGCCATTGCAAAATAACAGATGAGACCAATTATGGCGCTGAACAACACAGTTCGGCAACCACAGGTAAATATACCAAATAGACAACATCCTAATACAAGCAAGAATACTTTTTTGCTCTCAAGTTTCCTTGAATAGGCATATATATGGAGCAACAGGATTGCTATACAGCAAAAACCGTAGTCGAAAGCAAACGGAAAAACAGATTGGTTACGGAAACGATCCTCCTCCATAAACCTTGTTGCAAGTTCTTCGGCAGTCTTCTCACCAGCCATCTCCCTATTCCCCGCAACAAGTTCAATCCAACCGGCTTTCATTGTTATAAAATTTATTACACCCATAATGGTGATAAAAATCATTGCATAATAGGTGATTTTAAGTGTCGGTTTCAGACTGTTTTCTCCCGAATAGCACCAATATGAGTATATCAGCAGAAAATAAGAGAAAAGAATATTGCTTCTGAAATAGCCTCTGAATGCAGTTAAATCATGCAAGTGTGGACTGAAAATGAATGCTATCAATGTAGAAAACAGTACAAGGATCAACAACTTCCATACTATTTTTCCTTTTGCCGATGCCAACAATTTTCCCAAATGTGGAATTTCCGAAGCAATAAACGCCAACGGCACAACATAATTGGCCATACCATAGGGGATATATGGCACCTTGACCAACAGGAAGACCATTTCGGTCAAAATGATTATTGCTATTTTATATGCCCTGCTAACCTTGAACATGGCCATCATGCATATAACTACTGCTAAATAAACTAGAAATATCATTTCTTGATATGTTTTATTAGATTAAGGACAAAAGCCCTGTCATTCTTGTTTAAAATCACAAACCACACAACAGGTATATAAATGAGACAGAACAGACAACCGCCAAAGATAAAAGAATTTAAAGTGTTAAATCCCGGCAAAGCAACAATAACAAAGTATTTGATGCATAATGCAATCGTTGCGCCACACAAAGTGGCAGGCAGGAATGAACTGAAAAAGACCCGCTTTGAATCAATCTTCATTTTTCGTGGCCAATAATAAGTATAAAAGAACACTAACTGAATAATCAGGTATGCACCATAACCAATTATAGTACCACCAATCTGCAAATATGGAATTGTCACCCAGCATACAGCCAGTCCAATAATTGACGAAACTATTGTTGTGTATGTGATAGCGCGTATATCGGCTCCTGATAATATGAGGCTTGATATTGCCTGGTTATGTGTGGCCAATGTTGTCAATAACCACAAATCGAGCCAAGGGGCAAGATATAGATAGTCGGGACCGACATATAGTGTTATCAACTCCTTGCTTACGCTCATCACGCCAAAACAGAACAAGCATAATGCTATTGTTATGTATTTTGTTCCCTGGTATGCTATTTGCTTTTGCGCATTGTTGTTTCCCATTGCCACAGCCTTAGTTGCCGATGGTAGTATTATACCAAGGAATGCGCCTCCCAGCATTATCACTATACTCACAATACCGTTCAAGACACGATAATCGGCAACAGATTCAATATTTCCTTGGATACCAAGGAATACTGGTCTTAGGTTTATGATTGTAAACTGGAACAATCCAAAAGAAAAGATATTTAGGGTATAAGGAAGAATTTCCTTGAATATCTGCTTGTCTATGTGTAGCCTGAAATTAACAAATGGACTGATCTTTTTAATCTTCCTTATCAAGAACGGAATTGGTATGAACATTGAGAAAGCTGTCAAAGCATAATATGTCTCAATAGTGAAACCGAGAGTAACTGTAAAGACAAGAATTACAATCTGTGCCAGTTTAGCCAACAATCCAACCCTTTGGGTCCATCCCACATATTCATTGGCGCGTATGTACTGGTCGAAACAGGATGTAAACCAACTGATAAATGCACTTATTGATAGTATATAAAGCAAATGTTTAATTACTTCATCCTGCGCCGAATCCAAATTGAATATTTGCTGCGAGAACAGCGAAACCACTAGCAGAATAATGGCATTAAGCAAACCTACTATTCCATAGAATGAAAGACTTGTCTGGAACAATCTATTTGTTTTCTCATACTCTTTTTTGGCAAGCCAATTAGAGAAATAACGCACATTTGCAGAACTCAATCCCATATCCATTAGTCTGAGATAGACATTAATGGACATGGCGAGCCCGATAAGACCATAATCGGACTTGCCAAAATATGCAATCAATATGGGGACCGATATGAACCCATATATGCCATTTATGATATTGACAAGAGTTGTCCAGGCGAACCCCTTTGCTATTTTTTGACTACTTCCCATTTATCTTCTTCAATCTTTTATATGTACCAATAAGGTTTCCTAAGCCCTCTCTGTAATTAGCAGTCATGGCTTGCTTCCATATTGCATGTCCTTTAAAGTGTATCATTCCCCCTGTCATCATTTGTACGGGGAGCAGTCTCCATCCCTCGAGTTTTCTGCGTTTGTATTGGTATGGCTGTTGCTCTTTAATCTTTTTTATATCAAGTTCGTTGATTTCAATGTATTTTGTCGCTGCAGCCTCCTGCATCAGCTCTTCACCCTTTGTGTTGCGTACCATGCAGAAACAGCGTCCTTCTGTTTCTGTGAAATCAGGGTATCCGTTCTTCGTATTCCAAGAATCTCCCACAGCGATATCTGCCAAAGAACCAATGCCATCAGGGCAGATTTTGCAACGGAATCCAAGCTCTTTCCCCAATATTTTACCCCAACTCTCATTATATGATAACTGGTAGTCACTGCCATCTTTGAAAGTTGCCTTGAAATTACCGGGCCAGCCGTCACCTCTGTACTTGAGCGTAACAGGCTCATCTGTGTGTCCCGATTGTTTCCATGCCTTCACTGTTGCATTGTAGCTTGGCATTCCGGCGCAAAAAATGGAGATGAAGTACTTGATTCTCTCTTTATATTGTGGAAAAACGCGAACAAAATTCTTCATTGCAGCCATATCGCAGGGTTTTCCAACCAATGCGAATGTCTCGTTGCTGCTATCCATAATTTCCTTTATGCGATTAAAGGTTAATGATGGTGCATATCTTGACTGGGCATTTTTTAGGATCTCCTCACTTGTGCGTGATACATGCAATTCGTTATAGATATAACTGTCATTTCTTACACCCACCTGAAGCACAGCATCTACCTTGTTGTGTTCAAGAAGGTACAAGCACAATGATGTTACTACGCCGCCCGATGCAGCTTTGTGCCTGATAACTTGGTCGGCCGACCAGGCTTCACAAATGGATTTCATCGCTCCCCATACTCCGGAGTGTGCTTTTGTCTCTACGCGAACTCCCGGGCAAAGCCTTCTTATGCATTTGTTTTCTTGTGCAGACAAAGGTTGGTGTATTATTGGTTCGTAGAAACCTTTATTGTTCAGTTCCATCTGACACTTCTCCTTGCCTAAAACCGAGGCGCAAAGACCGCATCCAAGACAAAGGTCATATTTCTTTATTTTATCAATCATTGCAATTCTTGTTTATATATTCGCCGGTGTGGTTGATATCAAATATGCAGGAATTTCTTGAGTTCAGAATAGAGCAGTACCTCTCTCTCCTTCACAACCCCGTTCATTCTATCCTCAATTTTAGTGGTAAGCTCCTTCCGGTTCTCGAAGGATGACTTCACCAATGACATAATCTCTTCCTTGTTCTGTGCCTTCAGGTCCACCATGTGGGGGTAATTTAGAGTGTCAACGAATAGACCATTGAACTTTCTGCTATAAGCCATTGGCAGAACCGGTACATTTGCCGAGAATGCACCTATGGTTGAGTGCATGCGCGCACCAATGAAGAAATCCATACCGGCGATATATGATTTTATCTCTATTGGTCCCAATGCAAATGGAGCAAGAACAAGATTGTCGTTATTGTATTCTCTCCATAAATCATAACTTATACCATAATCGTTCTCAATATCCCTTTCAGCTCCTACTACATGGGGTACAAGGTGTACTTTTGTCTTTGGCAAAGAGAGAAAATAATCAATAGTAGAGCGTATCAAGTCTTGATAGTCCACACACAATCCGAACTGGTTGTTACGTGTATAACCGCCATTCCATAATAGAGCTGAAACATTCAATCCTATGTGGGTGTATTCCGGGTTCTGTGCAATTGTTTCATGAGGCATGAAGAATGCGACATCAATATACTCCTTTATTGTTTTCTGAGATGGTACGTTTTCTACAACGTAGTCATAACTCTGCTTGTCGCGGGCCATACACAGAGTAGCTTTTGCAATGCTCTCATTGGCACACTTCTTTATGGCGCTGTTACTGTAAGGGCCAATAGTCTGTGGCAGTATGCAGTAAGGCTTTTTATATGAACGGGCAAGTTTGTGTATCAAATCAATGCTCTCGAACCTGTGCTTGCCATAAATATCAGCAAAACTGTCTCCCTGACCAATGTCAAGAATATAATCGGCGTTTTTGAAAATGTTTTTTCCTGTGTTTTTACCCAACAGGCTTTTGCCCTTGTTTATCAGTTCGTTTTTCCAATCCAAGGACTTTGGGTACTTGCACGTGTAATAAGACACATCCAAAGCACCAATATTGTATTGGTATTTTTTGTTTGGTTTCTGATGACTGTCTGTCAGGTATATCTTGTAGTCAACATTCGCTTCAGACAAGAGTTTTTTCAGGATATGCAGCATAGATATTGCCAAAGCTGTACATCCTCTGTTACCATTCGCTATCGTAGCATTTGCTAAAATTATATTCATAAGTCTTTTATTTTCCGTCTATGTCAAACATGAATTTCCTCTCTTTCCATATAGCCTCTGTTGATCTGATTTTGCATAGACTATCGGCATATTCAAGAATCTCGTAAAGATTTGCTGTTGTCATTGAGGTTTCATCAACTTTATCACTTATGGTGAAGTGATATATGTGACTACCCAATATAATCCAATCGCCATTCTCTACGCCTTCTTTGATATATTGCTTTATTTCGCTTTTTGTATTTGTTGCAGAGATTTGGATGTTAAGTCTTCTAAGACCATATCTATTGTTTAAGGTCAAGTGGTTGGTATCTCCTTCGTTGTTCCAGCAAATACCACAATCGACATAATTGCTTACAATCTGTCGGGTAGCAAGATCCTCGCCCGAGCTTCCCGGATATACTACTATTGGAGCTGTCTTTATACCGAAATCAGAGAATTTGCGGATGCAATCGAGCATGTTTTCCCAAATTTTTGCTTCTTCTCTTGTGAAGGTTCCATTGGGGTCATTATACCAGCCCGGATGATAAGGATGCATCAGAATCTTAAAGCCTTGCGCTTCTCTCTCCTTGACTTTTATGGTACGCATATCCTCTTTCATGTCGGTTGGATAAGGTATAAACGCAATATCGGGCAATATACGATGTTGCAGACACCAGTCGAGTATTGTGTCATAGGTGTTCTTTGTGCTGTTCCCATAACTGAAATCATCGTCAATCCATGATATGGCCGCTTTACCGTATGTAGAATGAATTCTTTTCTGTATGTCTATACTTGAGTCAAAATATGATTCATATTTTTGCAACTCTGTTCCATAATTTGCCTGTCCCAATAGATAATTTGTAAAACAGATTCTGACAAACGCATCACCTTCCTGATAGGTGTATTGAGCGTTGTTCTCTTGGGTACGCAAGAACTTATAATCCTTGTCATATACGCTGTATGAAGCACATCCGGTACCTGTACGGGCATTTGAGATTATGTTCTGACCATTGACAGCAATGTAATCAGAAACTGCAAATTTGTCCTTGTTATATGATGGTACATACAGTTTGCCGCTTCCGGAACCGATATAGTAGCCCACTGAAGCTGTGCGGTAATTGAACAAATTGGAACTGTTGTTCCTGCTGATATAGTCACTCAGAATGTTCTCCAAAGAGTCTATCTTTGCGTATACAGGCTCAAACTCATCATTTTTCTCCTCATAAAACTCGCTATATGCGAGCAGGGTGTGTCCGTAATTTGCCTGACCTTTTTTGTAATTATCGAATCCGATTCTGATATATGCATCACCTTCTTCGTAGGTGTATTGGCGATTGTTGTGGATTACTCTTATAAGATTCTTGCTGTAATCATATACACAAATGGAAGCAACAATGGCGTTACCAATGCGTGCGTTAGTAATAATATCGCGTCCATTGACTTCAATATAGTCCGAAACTCCGAATTTGTCCAAATTGTAACTTGGGACAACCAATTTCCCAGACTCACCGCTTGCTATATAAACTCCAACGCTTGCCTTCTTATAATCATAAATATTGGTGGATTTACCTTTGTCTAATTGGCTGTATATGATATTCTGCAGTCGTTTATTTTCGTTGTCCGCATTGTTTATTCTTGATTCAAATATGGTGAACAATGAGTCTATGTAAGATTTGTCATAATAATCTTTATCAATCTCTTCCGAATCATTCATGCCAATGCTCTCAAGTGCTACAGTTGTAACATCTACGATATCAATCTGTCCATCGTGATTGACATCTCCGTAATATTCCTGCGCCATCAAGCACATTGGCATAAAAGCCAATAATAAAAATATTTTTCTCATTTTTTAATTTTTGATTAAATATTTGTTGCCGTTGTGAATGTATAATCTATTGCGTTGGGTCTTGTTTACCCGTCTGCCGTCAATGGTATACAAATAGTTGTTTTCATCAGGCTCTATATTCGATATTTTGGTAGAGCGAGCTTTCTTTACAGTAATGTTTATGTCGTCGAAACCGTATACAGCCAAAGTGGAGTCATTCATCAATGCCGGAATTCTCATTCCCGATATTATTATTGTTTCATCCTTACTGAAAGTGTTATCTACCGAGATATCAAATTTTATAGTAGTCCTGGTGTCTTCCTTGAATTGCTTGGCTGTAGGAGAGAATGTCAGGACTTTTATATAATTATAATCTTGCTCTGATGTTATTACTTGAAAATCACAATTCTCATTATAAGCATCCAGTTCTTCCTTATTAATATATATCTTGTGGCTTTGGTGTGAAATCTCATTTTCAGTTTTTACAATATTCATACAATTAGGCAACAAGATATAGAATTCCATACCGTTGATGGGAAGTTTGTTCAGAACTTCAACTTCAACAGTTGCAGTAGCTCCTGCGTGCGCAAATATCCCTTTTGTCTTGATTTGGACCTGGGCATTTGCAAATGAGACAACACCGCTTAGTAGACTTGCAGACAAGAAGATTGCAAAGAGTTTCATCAAGTTATTAATTTATTATCAAAAAGACATTGTATTGCATAAATCCATTGCTGCACCGATCGCAACATCCATATTATAATATTCCCAATCGGCAAATCGTCCGGTAAGATACAAACCACGGTTTGACAACTCTTCCTTTAGATTTGCAATCATGTCACGAGTTCCGTCATCCTGTATGGGATAAGTATATTTATTGTAATGATGTGATAGGTACTTGGGGTTTAATGGAATACGCTTCAAATTTTCTTTTATCTGTTCTTCTGTAATGTCATCGGTAAATTCAATGGTAGCAGTCATTTTCACGACTGAATTATTGCTCTTCGCAAAATTGCCAGTACAGATGATACGGTGTGACTCGTGTTTACGGCTAGGCAGATAAATCCAACTATATGGGTTTTCATCAATTTCGCAGAATACTGAAGTTGTACCATGATATTCAAGGTCATCAATCTGTTTCTTGTACATTGAAATGTCAACACCAGCCAACATGTTAGGCAAATCCTTGATATTACCGCAAAAAATCACAAAATCATAAGACTCATCCATGACTTTCCATAGATTTGCCTCTCTTTCGATTTTTTCTATATTGGAATCATATCGAATGTCCAGTCCTTCGGCAAGCCTGTCGGCCAAGAATTGTGAGCCATTTTGTTTTTCATACCAAAAAGTACTATGAACAAAAGCCTTTTCCTTTACATGATTTATATTGTTGTATATCATTTCTTCCACTGTTGGCATAGGAAGTTTGCCCTCCAACCATGACAAAGGAACATTCTTCAAGTCCCTTCGCCATACCTTTTCATTATATGGCTGAAAATAAATATTGTACAATGTTTCTCCAAAACGGTGTTTCAAGAACTCTTCAAAGTTTGATGGCTTATATCCTTCTTCTTTAGCCAAATCTAACAAGTCTTTTATAAAGGATTTTTGTGTGGCATCATCAAACATATACATATGATTCTCTATTGGATAAGGTATCTCTTGCTGATTGTCCATAAACACAACTGAATTCCTGTCTGCCTTTGTAAATTCATCTTCTTTATTGAATTTACTCCAAAACCAATCCAGAACATCTTGACGTTTTGAATTGAAAACATGTCCTCCGCAAATGTGATAGAGGCTTCCATTCACGCGTTTACATCTTATTAAGCCTCCGGGTGTAGATTCCTTTTCATATACTGTGACCAGACATCTGTCCTTTAAAAAATGAGCTACAGACAATCCGGAAATACCAGCTCCAATTATTGCAACTTTTTTCATAATTCAATCAATTTAGACAAACATTCAGCTCTATTAGAAGTGTAATGATTTGATAAGTACTTTGAATACTTGGCCATATCCACATTAGAATTGCGATATAAATCAAGAGCACGTTCAAACGATTCGTAATCATCAATAGACTGGGAGAAATCACCTAATTGATAATAATCTGTGTCTGAATTCTGTTTATACCTTGCAATGATATGACAACCACAGGCTATTAATTCCAAAAAACGAGGTGTTACTTGGCTGAAGCCATTTGTCCTTGACTCACCGCCATCTATACCCGGAGTCGAGTACAAACCACATTTGGCAAGTTTCATTAGAGACATATATTTCTCTCTGGTGTCAATATTGCCCAAACACTCGCCTCGTGAGGTATAATACAGGAATTCATTTCCTTTCTTTTCCCGATACACATAATAAAGATCCTTATGTTTCTTTTCATAAGTATCGAGAAAATCCTTCAAAACAGGATTTTGTCTTCCCATCAATACCAAATCGTATTTTTTTTCGAAAACGGATTCTTCTGTTATTCTATATTTATCTGATATTGATAAAGCCAAGTGCTCTATATTCAATTTTTCCTTTACTCCTTTTTCGAGCAAATGATCATATACCTCCTTGCTTGAGATGCAAACCACTGAATTTCTGCTATATGAAGAAATCAAATCCGGCAATCTATCATCATGCAAATAGTAATCTATTATACAAGGTACAAAGTTTTTTCTGTTATCAATTCTATGCTTTAAAATCGGATTCATTTCAAACTTGAATGAGATTTTTCTCGGTTGAAACAGATTTGGTATAAACGAAAGTTTCTTTAAAAAACTTTTATATAAAATTTTATTCTCATTTACGAGTGGACACCCAAGCTTTTTTGCGAGAATATCTTCCCATTCGTAAACAAGATCATAACTTGGCCAATGCTCAAAAGAGCGTTTTGTCAAAATTGATTCTATTTTCATTAAATCATATATTAATTTATAATGCTAGCATTCCATTTGTTGGCATGTACAATAACATTCCTTAACGGTTTTTGTACATATCATCATAATACTTCTCATACTCACCGCTTGTGATGTTGTCCATCCACTCCTGATTGTCGAGATACCAACGTACAGTCTTTTCAATACCCTCCTCGAACTGCAGGCTTGGTTCCCAACCGAGTTCCTTCTGCAGCTTGGTTGAGTCGATTGCGTAGCGCATGTCGTGCCCGGCACGGTCGGTGACATAGGTTATGAGGTCGAGAGATGCGCCCTCGGGGTTACCGAGAAGACGGTCGACGGTCTTGATGATTACCTTGATGATGTCGATATTCTTCCACTCGTTGAAGCCGCCGATGTTGTAGGTGTCGGCTGTGTTGCCGTTGTGGAATATTACATCAATGGCACGGGCGTGGTCAACCACATAGAGCCAGTCGCGTACATTCTCGCCTTTGCCATACACGGGAAGTGGCTTGCGCTGGCGGATGTTGTTGATGAACAGGGGTATCAGTTTCTCGGGGAACTGGTAGGGGCCGTAGTTGTTTGAGCAGTTGGTGACGATTGTGGGCATGCCGTAGGTGTCGTGGAATGCGCGCACGAAGTGGTCGCTGCTGGCCTTTGATGCCGAATAGGGGCTGTGGGGGTTGTACTTGGTTGTCTCGTAGAAGAAGTCGTCGCCATAGGCAAGATGATGCTCGCCCGAAGAGGCTGTTGTTGTGAACGGTGGTTCTATGCCCTCTGGGTGGTTCATCTCAAGTGCGCCATAGACTTCATCGGTGGAGATGTGGTAGAAGCGCTTGCCTTCGTACTTCTCGGGGAGTGATTCCCAGTAGAGCTTTGCTGCCTGGAGCAACGAAAGGGTTCCCATTACATTGGTACGTGCAAAGGTGAAGGGGTCCTTGATTGAGCGGTCGACATGGCTCTCGGCGGCAAGATGTATGATGCCGTCGACCTTGTGTTCGGTCATGAGTTTGTACATCGCGTCAAAGTCGCAGATATCGGCCTTGACGAAGGTGTAGTTCTCCTTGTCTTCAATATCCTTGAGGTTGGCAAGGTTGCCGGCGTATGTGAGTTTATCGACATTGATGATATGGTAGTCGGGGTATTTGTTCACGAAGAGGCGTACTACGTGGCTGCCGATGAATCCGGCTCCGCCTGTTACTATTATGCTGCGCTTCATATCTGTATATGGTGTTTTTGTTATTTGTTTGCTTTTAGTCTCTTTATGCAGTATTCCATTGACTCGCGCCAGTGTGGGATGTCAATATCGAAGGTTTTCTTTATCTTGGTCTTGTCGAGCACCGAGTATGGCGGGCGTGTCACCGGTGAGGGAAACTCGCTGCTGTGACATGGATTGATGCGGCAGTTTGTGTGGCCTGCTGCGGCTGCTATCTCAACGGCGAAGTCGTACCATGAGCAGACGCCTTCGTTGGAGAAGTGATAGACGCCTTCGTTGCCGGGATAGACGCCGGCTTCGATGATTGAGAAGATGGCGAGTGCCAAGTCGCCGGCGTAGGTGGGAGTGCCTACCTGGTCGAAAACCACATTGAGTTGGTCTCTCTCGGCAGTGAGGCGGAGCATGGTCTTGAGGAAGTTGTTGCCGAACTCGCTGTAGAGCCATGCGGTGCGGAAGATGAGTGCCTTGCAGCCGCTATCCTCTATCGCCTGCTCGCCGTGGAGTTTGGTGAGGCCATAGACGCCAAGGGGACTCAGTGGCATTTCCTCGGTGCGTGGGGTGTTGCCGTCACAACCGAAGACATAGTCGGTTGAGACATGGAAGAGTGTGCCGCCTACCTCTTTCATGGCACGGGCAAGGTTGCCCACGGCGGTGGCGTTGATGAGTTCGGCTGTTGCCTGGTCGCTCTCGGCCTTGTCGACGTTGGTGTAGGCTGCGCAGTTGATGATTGCGTCTATTGAGTAGTGCTTTGCCACGTACATTACGGCATCGGCATTGGTGATGTCAAGCTCGGCTACATCGGTGAAGATGTAGTTATTGGGGGACACGGCACCAAGGCGGCGCATCTCGCAGCCCAACTGTCCGTTTGCTCCTGTTACGAGTATGTTCATTGTTTATTGTATTTCTTAATATAGGTTTTCGTTGTAGTCGAAGAGGTAGTCGGCATCGGCGATATTCTTGCTGAGTTTGTCTTTATCGGAGAGGATGACTTTATCGGCAGGAATTCGCCAGTCGATGGCGAGCTGTGGATCGTTCCAAGCTACTGAGCCTTCGCTCTCTTTGTTGTAGAAGTTGTCGCACTTGTACTGGAAGACGGCCTCGGGGGTGAGCACGGCAAAGCCGTGGGCGAAACCTCGGGGCACGAAGAACTGTCGGTGGTTATCCTCGGAGAGTTCAACGGCTACATATTTGCCGAAGGTGGGTGAACCCTTGCGTATATCTACTGCGACATCGAGCACTGCTCCTTTGATGCAGCGCACAAGCTTGCTCTGGCAATATGGTGGTTTCTGAAAATGGAGGCCGCGGAGCACGCCGTAGGATGATTTGGACTGGTTGTCCTGGACGAAGGTGGTGTGGCATACTTTCTCCTCGAACTCGCGTTGCGAGAAGGATTCGTAGAAGTAGCCGCGGTCGTCCTTGAATATGCGTGGCTCAATGATTACCACGCCGTCTATCTCTGTCTTTATTACTTCCATTACTGTCAGTCTATGTTTGCTCCGAAGTTCTCAACTTCGTTGATTACCTTGAGGAGGTATTGTCCGTACTGGTTCTTTATCATGGGCTGGGCTATCTCGCGAAGGCGGTCGGCGCTGATCCAACCTTTGCGGTAGGCGATGCCTTCGAGGCAGGCGATCTTGAGGCCTTGGCGTTTCTCGATAACCTCGACGAAGATTGAGGCTTCGGCAAGGGAGTCGTGGGTGCCGGTGTCGAGCCATGCGAAGCCGCGTGGCAGTGTCTGCACCTTGAGTTCGCCGTCGGAGAGGAACTGTTGGTTTACTGTGGTTATCTCCAATTCGCCACGGGCAGAGGGCTTGATGTTCTTTGCTACCTCAACCACTTTGTTGGGATAGAAGTACAAACCGACTACTGCGTAGTTTGACTTGGGACTGGCGGGTTTTTCCTCGATGGAGAGGCAGTTGCCTTCCTTGTCGAACTCGGCGACGCCATAGCGTTCGGGATCGTTTACCCAGTAGCCGAAAACGGTGGCTTTGCCACACTCCTCGGCATTATATACGGCTTCCTTGAGCATCTTTGTGAAGTCGGCTCCATGGAAGATGTTGTCGCCGAGAACAAGGCAAGCGGAGTCATTGCCGATGAACTCCTCACCGATGATGAAGGCCTGGGCAAGGCCGTCGGGTGAGGGTTGCTCGGCATACTCGAAGCGCACGCCGTAGTCGCTGCCGTCGCCAAGCAGGCGCTTGAAGCCGGGCAGGTCCTGAGGGGTGGAGATAATGAGTATCTCCCTGATACCGGCAAGCATGAGAACCGATATGGGGTAATAGATCATGGGTTTGTCATAGATGGGGAGCATCTGCTTGCTCACGCCCTTGGTAATGGGGTAAAGACGGGTTCCTGAACCGCCGGCCAAAACTATTCCTTTCATA
>JAZOUB010000049.1:0-29496 GCA_045657945.1 Bacteroidaceae bacterium
TACGAATAAACGAGCGAGAAATAACAAGTTTACTTGATTATTTTTCAAAGCGAGTGCAGTCGTATATCTGCCATAGGCGAATTACGAATAAACGAGCGAGAAATAACAAGTTTACTTGATTATTTTTCAAAGCGACGACGCGAGAGTAGCGTCGTTTGCGACGACGGGAGGTTTATCTCCCCAAAGGAGTGCGGTTTACCGCCCCAAAGTCGTATATCTGCCATAGGCGAATTACGAATAAACGAGCGAGAAATAACAAACTTGTTTGATTATTTTTCAAAGCGACGACGCGAGAGTAGCGTCGTTTGCGACGACGGGAGGTTTATCTCCCCAAAGAAGTGCGGTTTACCGCCCCAAAGTCGTATATCTGCCGTAAGCAAACGATAATGATAAACGAGTGAAAAAAACAGAGCTAGCTTTAGTTTTTTTACTGCGGGTGCAGAATTTAGCTACACAAAAAGTGAATGATAGGAATATTTTACAGAAAAATAGTTATCATTGCATTAATAAATGATGGGGTCAGCAAATTGCCGACCCCATTGATTCTATTTCTTCTGCTCTACCTTTATTTCCTGATAATTTGTATCACCGCTCATTAGATGTATATACAATTTACGCGATTTGCCTGTTGTATTTGGTTCCGCAAAAACCCTCAATTCATTAGGTAGTGAGAGATCGGAATAAAATTTATGCTCCACCCTCAACCAATCAAAAACATAATACTCCGTGCTGTCCGCTTCATTGTAGCCATGATATTCTCTTATTTTCGGGTCCTTGCTACTAACGATTGTTGCCGTAACGAAGGAACAACCATTCAGGACTACCTCACCGCCTTCATTTGAAATGTTTACTGTCTCGGGGTAACCCAAATCAATTTTATGGGCAAAACTGCCAATAGGGATCAGGTCACAAGAGAAGAACAATAAAGCAAAGCTGCATAACAAGCTTTTAATCAATGTCTTTTTCATAATTTCTTATTTTTTACAAAAAATATTTCCTTGTATTTCACAAAAAACTGCTTAAGTATTTTCATCGCTATTCGCAAATGAATCACATTATCATCGCTCTGTAGCAACCGCCGGCAACGGCCTTGACAAGGCCTTTCATCTCCATTTCAAAAAGCAACGGCAGGAGCCTGTTTATTGGGATGTTGAGCTGCACAACCATCTGGTTTACCTGCAGGCCATCGCTGTTCTCACGCAAGGCGGTCATTACAGCTGTTTCATCGGGCGAGAGGTCGGGGAAAAGTTCGGTCTGCAAATCATCGGCACTTTTTTTAGTGGCAGCAGCCTCCCAGTTCATGGCCTCGACAAAGTCGTAGGCACTTGTTATTAGTGCAGCCCTGTTGCGGCTCACGAGTTCGTTACAGCCCTGTGAATATTGGTCGTTTACACGGCCGGGGAATGCAAAGCAGTCGCGGTCATATCCCAAGGCAAGTGATGCCGTGATGAGCGAGCCGCCCTTTGACGCTGATTCCACGACAACCGTAGCATCGGCCATGCCGGCAACAATTCTGTTGCGCTGCACAAAAAATGGTTTAAGCGATTCAGTTCCGCTCATGAATTCAGTGAGCAGACCGCCGTTCTCAAGCATCTGCTTTGCAGTGGCACGGTGTGCGCCGGGATATATTCGATCAAGGCCATGCGCAAGCACTCCAACTGTAGGCAAGCCTGCCTTCAATGCAGCACGGTGGGCGCAGACATCGATACCGTATGCAAGACCACTGACAATGAGCGTGCCGGGCGCAAAGCGGGCAAGGTCGGCAACAAAGTTCTCACACAATGCCTTGCCATACTCGCTTGCATGGCGTGTGCCAACAATGGATACAATGCGGCGGGCATTGAGATCGGCATTGCCGAGCGAGTGCAGCACAAGCGGTGCATCGGCACACTGGGCAAGACGGGTGGGATAGGCCTCATCGCCAAAGCAGATGAGTATTATACCTTTTGACTCAATGAATTCCATCTCCTTCTCGGCGAGTTCCACAAGCGAACGGTCGCACAGGAGCTGGCGCAAGCGAGGTGAGGCTCCGGGTACAATGTCGCCGATGTTGGCGGCATTCTCCAACAGTTCCTTTGCACTGCCTACGGTTTCAATGAGTTCCCTTATAAGAGCAAGTTGCAGTACCTGCACCCGTGAGAGTGCAAGCATCGCAACCTGTTCGTTCAGTATATTTGCAGCCACAGCTGTTATTTCAGGATTTCACAGAAGGTAGCGTCCTTCACATATTTTGCGAACTCCAAATCCTCCATGGCCTTATTTGCCAATGATGGATCAAGTTCAACAGCCTTCTTCAAACCGTCATAGACAAAGCTTACATTTGAGATGCGCGCACCAAGCACAGCCTTGATGTAGTAGGTCATTGCATCGGGGTTCTCCATCTCGTCGAGTGTCTCACGTGCAGCAACATAGCTCTTGTTGAGTACCTGTGCCAGCAATGCGCTGTTGGTATTCTTACCCTTGAGAAGCGCTGCGGCACGACCATACTCGCCCTGTGCTATGTAGAGGTTACCAAGTGCCTCATCACCGGCCTTAGCATCTACACCCTTTGTCATGTAGGTCTCGGCCTCGGAAACATCACCCTCAAGGAGCTCAAGATAACCAAGGTTAACCATCACCTCGGGAGCTGCCTTGGCAACATTCTCGGCCTTTGCAAAATATTCGGCTGCTGTTGCATAATCACCCTTCTTATATGCCATTACACCAAGATTGTTGTATGCACGGTAATCGTTAGGATAGAGTCTGATTGCAGTATTGAAGATGTCGGCCTGCTCTGCCTCGTTCTCGGTAAGGATTGATGAGTAGAGAATCTCCTCCAAAGAGAGTTCTGCAGGGTTCTCGGCATACTGTGCCTGAATCTGTTCATCGGAACGGCCGATTATCTGATAGTTCAATGTGATACGCGCACGACGCAACTTAGGGAGTACCTCGTTGGCAAGTTCGGCATATACCGATGAAATATTCTTGATCTGCTGCTCACGCTCCTCGGGGTCGGTGTACATTGAGAGAAGACGAAGGATGAGTTCCTTGTCGGGGAGGTTCGACTGTGAAACTAGTTCCTTGAAACCTTCCCAGTCCTCGGCTGTATATTCGCTGTCAATATAACCGTCAAGCTTTGCCTTCTTGAGTTCCTGCTTCATCTGCTTCGCTGTATTCATCTCACGCACGACAGCAATACCGTCGTTAAGCATTACACCACCGTCGGGTGAAGCGTAGGCTGAAATCTGAATATCATCGAGTACCTTGTTCTCGTAGTCGGTTGCAACATCCTTGAGGGCAGCACGAAGCTCGTTCATCTCGGTGCTGTTGAGTTCCGATGTACGCAGATTTGTCTGCTGGATAAGGAACATGATGTTTGCCTCCTTAGCCTGCTTGATAACGCGCTGGAATGCATCCTCACCAACTGCGATGTTGGCTGTTGCAACAGTCTGGCGATAGAGCTGCGATGTAGCGATGCAACCATCGGCAACCTTCACCTCGGGGATATTATAGGACTTGCTGCCCTTGTTCACAACAAAACGCAGATAGAGCTCGGCATCCTCCATTTCGGGAAGATAGTCATACTGCATCTTCATCTTGAAAGTGCCACCATTCTCATATGAGATGGCACGGTCATTGCCGCGTACCTTCTCGCCCTGGAATGTAACAGGCTCGGCAATAGCCTCACCACCATCATATTTGAGTACCGGGGTGATTGTGAGCACCGCCTTCTTATTAAAGAACTTGGCTGGAAACTTTCCGTCAACAGCAACAGGTATTTCGCTACCCACCACCTCAAGGACACCGGGAGTGACTGTAAAGTACTCCGACTTCATATTCTTCATCTTTGAACTACATGAGCTCAAAACAAGAGCTGCAGCAACGAGCAGCAAAGGTAATTTCTTCAACATTAAGATATAGTTTTTATTGTTTTGTCGCACAGCGTGCTATCGCGCAACGTTATTTGCCACAAAGGTAATTCTACAAATCCAATTATCAAAGCAAAGAGGGCTGTGCCTGCTGTATATTTTACAATTTTTATCACTTGCGGTTACGGGGATGGTGCAGGATTATCTCCTCACGCAGACGCATGCGGTCAATATGCGTGTAGATTTCGGTTGTGGCAATGCTCTCGTGCCCAAGCATCACCTGTATCACGCGCAGGTTAGCACCACCCTCGAGCAGGTGTGTGGCAAAGGAGTGGCGGAAGGTGTGGGGGCTCACGGTCTTCTTTATACCAACCTGCGCAACAAGCTCCTTGATGTGGTAGAAGACGGTTATGCGCGAAAGAGGTTTCTTGAGCCTTTCGCTGATGAATACGAAATCCTCGTAGCCACTTTTTATGGGTATCATGTTGCGATCGACAAAATAGGCCTCGAGCTCGGCTATGGCACGCGGCGAAATGGGCACAAGGCGCTGCTTGCCGCCCTTGCCAGTGACACGGATGAACAGCTCGTTGAGGTAGAGGTCGGACATGCGCAGCGTGCAGAGTTCCGAGACACGCAGGCCACAACTGTAGAGCACCTCTATCATTGCCCTGTTGCGTTGCCCCTCGTGCGTGGCAAGGTCAATGGCATTTATTATATCGTCTATCTCCTGCAGAGTGAGCACATCGGGCAGACGCATTCCAATTTTGGGCGACTGCAGGAGTGCCGTGGGATCCGATTCTATGTAGCCTTCGAGCTTTAAAAAACCATAGAACGAACGCAACGAGGAGATTATGCGCGCCTGCGAACGGGCATTCACGCCCACATCGGCCATTGCCAAGAGAAACTCGCGCAGTTCGTCGAGCGAAACGGTGAGCAGGCGGTTTGTATCGCCAAAGAACGCCGCTAGTTTGTTCACATCGCCAATGTATGCCTCGACGGTATTGGGCTGCAGCGATTTCTCGAGCTGCAGATATATGCGATAACGCATCAGGGGCGATTGTGTATTCCTGTTCATGAGACGGCATTGTATTCGACAGGCGAAGTTACAAAAAAAGGGCGAAATAACTATAAAATAGAGTCGTTAAGGGATTGAAACCTTTTTGTTTGCTCATTAAAAAGTTGTATCTTCGCAGTTGAAATAAGAACATAATGCAAAATGAGCCTCACCACCCCACTCGACCAGTACATTGCCGACCACAGCAGCCCCGAAGGCGACTACCTCTACAGGCTGTTCCGTGCCACTCACATTGAGATTCTGGCACCGCAAATGGCATCGGGTCACATACAGGGACGCCTGCTCAAATTCCTTGTGAAGATGATTCGCCCACGCAGGATACTGGAGATTGGCACGTTCACCGGCTATTCGGGACTATGTATGGCCGAAGGACTTGACGAGGGTGGCAAGCTATACACCTTTGAGGTAGAGGATGAACTTGAGGACTTCACACGCCGCTGGATAGACGGTTCACCGTTTGCAGACAAGATTGAGTTCATTATTGGCGATGCACTGGAGATTGTTCCCACGCTTGGCGAGAAGTTCGACATGGTGTTCATCGACGGCAACAAGCGCGAGTACATAAAGTATTACGAGATGGCAATGGAGTACCTCAATGACGGCGGTTGGATTCTTGCCGACAACACTCTGTGGGACGGTCATGTGATTGACCCGGACAGACAGGACGCACAGACCAACGGGGTGAGAGCTTTCAATGACCTGATACGCAATGACGAGAGGGTCGAAGTGGTGATTCTGCCATTGCGCGACGGACTTACGATAATAAGAAAAAAATAAGATTATATGGACAGTACAAGACAAAACAAGATTTCACGACTCATACAGAAAGAGTTGAGCGAGATACTGCTTAGATTGCAGAAGGAGACACGCGGCATCATGGTATCAGTTAGCGCCGTGCGAGTGAGCCCCGACCTTGGCATTGCAAAGGCATACCTGAGTGTGTTCCCCTCGGAGAAGGGCAACGAAGTGGTTGAGCACCTTAACACTAACATCAAGGCAATACGCTTTGAGCTTGGCAACAAGGTTCGCCACCAGCTGCGCATTATCCCCGAAATAAAGTTCTACATCGACGACTCGCTCGATTACATTGAGAACATCGACAAGTTGTTGAAGGAATAATTGTGTAATGAACCTGTCGCTGTATATAGCCAAGCGTTACCTGTTCTCTAAGAAAAGCCACCAGGTGATAAATATCATCTCGGGAGTGGCAATTGCCGGTATTGCCCTTGCTACAGCAGCGATGGTTTGCGTACTCTCGGTCTTCAATGGTTTTCAGGGTGTTGTTACCGAACAGTTCACAGCATTCGACCCCGACATAAAGATTACGGCATCAAGTGGCAAAGCGATTACCACCGATGCGCCCGAAATATTGCAGGTTGCAGCAATGCCACGGTTGGCGGTAATCTCATACGGCATCGAGGACAAGGCCATGGTGGAATATGGCAACAAGCAGGCGATGGTAACAATAAAGGGAGTTGACGAAGCCTTCACATCGCTGACAGACATTCACCGGATTCTGTACGGCCCCGGCGAGTTCCTCCTTAACGACGGTATAAACGATTATGCAGTGCCGGGTGGCGAACTTGCCCAAAAACTGGGCTGTGGTACATTCTTCAACACTCCGTTAAAGATATATGCCCCAAACCGAAAGGGTGCGATAAACCTTACAGTTCCGGCAAGAAACTTCAAGAAGGGTGAGTTATACTCAGCGGGGTTGGTCTTTGTACTCAACCAGCCCGAATATGACGGGGAGTACATCATCGCATCGGAGAGTTTCGCACGAAAGATATTCAGACGCGAGGCCAATGAGGCTACGTCAATGGAGATAAAGGTCGGTGACGGGGAGAATATCGAAGATGTCAAGGAGGCTATAGAGGAGATTCTTGGTGATGGATATTCAGTACAGGATCGGTACGAGCAACAAGAAAGCATTTACAAGGTCATGCAGATTGAGAAACTTATCTCATACATTTTCCTCACCTTCATTCTTGCTGTTGCCTGCTTCAATATCATTGGTTCACTTGCCATGCTCATAATCGAAAAGCGCGACAATATGAACACATTGCGCAGCATGGGTGCCCAGAACAAGACTATTGCCAATATCTTTGTTTTCGAAGGCGGTATAATCTCAGCGATCGGCGCGCTGATTGGTGTACTTGTTGGCGTCCTGCTATGCCTTGCGCAGCAGAAATTCGGGCTAATATCAATGGGGGCATCCGACGGCTTTGTCGTAGATAGCTACCCGATGGAGATTGCCTGGAGCGATATTGCCATGATTTTTGTAACGGTTATCGTTGTTGGATTTATAACCGTATGGCTGCCGGTCAAGGCTCTCACAAGAAAATATATCTGATTCAATCAAGCGATACATTCTTGACCTCAACGGGGTAGTTGAGGAACAGCGATGCCTGAGTGCCGAACTTGCCACCGGCCTCGGTGGTACAGAAGATTGTATTACCACCCTTTGTACATAGCGCATCCATCTCTGGATGACGGTGCAGATAGTCTTTCAGCGATGCTGCAACAGCTGCGCCTTGGGTCACAAGCTTTATGTTCTCGGGGGTATATTTCCTTATTTTTTCTATAAGTATTGGATAATGGGTACAGCCAAGGATAATGGTATCAATCTCGGGATCACGCGAGAGGAGATTGTCGATGTGGCGTTTCACAAAGTAGTCGGCGCCATCACACGCATACTCATTTGTCTCGACAAGCGGAACCCACATAGGGCACGCCTCGCCCGTCACTTCAATCTCGGGAAATAGTTTACGTATCTCAAGCGGATACGAGAGCGACTTGATTGTTCCCTCGGTCGCCAACACGCCAATATGATGGCTCTTTGTCATGTCGCCGATACACTCTACCGTGGGACGTATGATGCCCAACACACGGCGGTTTGGATCCTGCAGGGGGATGTCAATCTGCTGTATTGTACGCAACGCTTTTGCCGACGCCGTGTTGCAGGCGAGGATAACGAGTTGGCAACCCTGACGGAAAAGATAGTTTACTGCCTCACGGGTAAACTCATACACCACATCGAACGAACGGGTTCCGTATGGCGTACGTGCATTGTCGCCCAAGTAGATATAATCGTACTCGGGAAGCAGTTTCTTTATCTCATCATATATCGTGAGGCCGCCATATCCCGAATCGAAGATTCCGATTGGACCGGCACTCTTTGAAAGTTGCACAAACTTATCCATGATTGCAGTTATTGTATGGTATCGTTCAACAATGTATTTTCCCCGGCACCGGTTTCTTGCAGCACAGTATCTTCGGTCACAGGGTTGTTCTCCTCTACGGCCTCAATGACCTGGAGTTCTTCAACCTGTACAGGCAAAGCCTCAACGGGCCTGTATTGCTTCATAAAATCCTCATAACCGGCAAGTTCCGTTATCGGCTTTTCGGGATTGAGTGCGGCATCAATAACCATGAGGGTAACATCAACGCCTTTGTTGGGGTTGATATATCTATAGGCCAGCATGTCGCAGTCTATTGCATAGTCGAGGTCGCAGGCTACACAAACTTTAGCCAGAGCCTCATCAAGGAGACTGTAAGATGGAGCATAGAGCGAGTCTTTTGCCTCGACAAGCCACACTTTGAGTTGTTTGCGAAAATCGACACTATTATCTACAAGACGCTGCAACTCACTCTGTCTTTTACGGAGAATGGGCTCAGGAAACTCACGATAGCCGTCAAGGAATGAAACATATTGACGGGTCAGTTCCTTCTGGTTATGAGATATTTCCTTCTCACAACGTTCACAAAGGCGTTCATACTCATCAACAGCCTGCGCATACTGGGGCAAAGCCTCGAGCACACGTGATGTACTGTAATAACCGAACTGCGAATATACATTGGTTGCAAGCGAAATAACAAACAGCAAAAAGATTTTACGCATATCTGAAATAGATGTAATAGTTTACCGTAATACCCAACTAAATCAATAGGGACAACTCCCCCAAAGAGGAGTTGTCCTATAAATATATATTATATCTTTACTTTACAGCAGCTGGTACTGCGTTGGCAGGAATACCGAGCTTGGTTCTTACCTTCTGGGTAACATCGTCACAGAGAGCTGTGTTGATGAAAGGTACACCACCGGCAACATCAAAGATGCAAACGTATGAGCCCTCTTTGCCTACTGCGTCAAGAGCGTTCTTAAGGATTGTCTGAATCTCAACCATCTTCTCAGTCTCGGCCTTGCTGAGGTTTGCCTGTACCTCCTGACCATACTCCTGAAGACGCTGCTGCAACTGCATCAACTCCTCATAACGACGCTTGAGGATGTTCTCGGGAACATTCTCCTGCTGCATCTTCTCAAACTCTGTACCTTTTTTCTCCAACTCTGTACGAATGCTGTTGAACTCATCTGTGTACATCTTCTCAAGTGCCTGTACATCCTTGAGAGCCTTGCTGTATTCGGGCATAACCTGAATGATTTCAGCAGAGTTTACATAACCGAACTTCTGTGCGAGCATGCTCATTGGAGCAAGCATCAAAATCAAAATCAAAAACTTTTTCATTGTATTGAATTATTAAATTAAACAAATTTCAATTTATAGACGGGATGACAATCTTTGTTGTTACAGCATATCCCGTTAAAAAACATAATTACTCCGAGTAGCCTAGCTTTACTAGAACTTCGCTGCTTATGTCTATCGAAGGCGATGAATATATGAGACCCGAGGCCGAGGACTTGTCAAAGACCATCGTGTATTTTTTAAGTTCACAGACCTCCTTTACTGCATTATAGACCTCTTCCTGGATAGGTGCGATAAGACTCTCGTGCTTCTTGTACAGTTCGCCTGTAGGGCCAAAATACTGTCTGCGCAGTTCCATAGCCTCGTTCTCCTTGGCTAGAATAGCCTCCTCGCGCTCGATACGTTGCGCATCGGAGAGAAAGGCTGACTCACTCTGATATTTCTTGTATAACGTCTCGGCCTCCTGAACAAGCTCGTCAATCTCGCCCTGCCATCGTCTTGACTGTTGGTTAAGCTGCTCGTTAGCACGCTCATACGCAGGAATATTCTTGAGGATATACTCCATATCCACTGTCACATATTTCTGTGCCTGTGCTCCAGCAAAGGAACAGATGGAAATCACTATTGCTAAAAATAACTTTTTCATAGTTGCCGTGTTACATTTGTTAGAATTCCTGACCCAAAATGAAATGGAAGTGGCTTCCGCCATACTGTGAAGAACCGAATACATTGTCAAAGCCGTATGCCCAGTCAATACCAATGAGACCAATCATCTGCAGGAAAACACGCACACCGACACCGGCACTGCGCTTAAGGTCAAAGATATTAAACTTTGTAGCATCGGTCCATGCGTTACCACCCTCAATGAATGCAAGACCATAGATTGTTGTAGAGTTCTGCAACATAAATGGGAAGCGGAGTTCAAGACCAAGACGTGCATAGGCGTAACCCTCGTAGCCGTATGGCGTGAGACTACCGTTCTCGTAACCGCGGAGGGCAATCATATCTGTGGCATAGTTGTATGAATATCCGCTCATACCGTCACCACCGACATAGAATGTCTCGAACGGAGACTTCTTGTTCCTGTCATAGCTGCCAAGGATACCGAAATCGGCACGGGTCATGAGCACAAGATTGTACTTGCCCGGTGTGAGCGAGGTATATGTCTTGCTACGGAATTTGACCTTGTAATACTCGATCCACCTGTGCTTGTCGCGGAGTTCATCCTTATATGATGGCGAATTGATATTCTTGGCTAGGTTCGCATAATCCTTTCCGTCCCAAGCCGAGTATGGAGGTGTTGCAGATGCGACAAGTGAGAACTCGGAACCCTGACGGGGGAAGAATGGATGGTCAACTGTACTACGTCCCAATGTCAGCTGCAGATTTAGGTTGTTGCAGACACCATCGGTAATCAGGAAGTACTGCCAATCCTTGAGCGAATATACCTGATAGTTGAGCTCGGCCGAGAATGAGAAGTTGTCATCGGGCCAGTTCAGGCGGCGTCCCCATCCAATCGATGCACCATACATCTTAATATGCTTGTCTGGGTCATAGTATGACGACACATTGTTGTATCCATAACCATTGTAGTTGCCATAACCATAGAGATAGTTATAGTAGTTGTTATAGTATGCCGAGTTATAATAGCTGTCGGCGACATCGGTCTGCATTGAGAAGAACGCAGATACTGACAACGAGTTCGGACGCTTGCGACCGAGCCATGGATCATAGAAAGAGAGACTGTACGACTGATAGTAGCGGCCGTTTGACTGTGCACTGATAGCGAATGTCTGTCCGTCACCCTGTGGGATTACACCACGACGCACACCATCCCTGCGGAATAGGTTGCGCATTGAGAAGTTCGAGAACTTCAATGAGAGTTTACCGATGATACCGGTCTGTCCCCAACCTGCAGAGAGTTCAATCTGGTCGCTGCTCTTTGGCTCGAGTTTCCAGTTCATATCAACAGTTCCGTTTTCGGGATTAGGCACGGCTCCCGGATCAACCTTCTCGGGGTCGAAGTGTCCCATGTTCGCAATATTACGCCATGAGCGTTCAAGTGCACTCATTGAGAAAAGGCTTCCGGGCAGAGTGTAGAGTTCACGACGCACGACCTCCTCATATACGCGGTCGTTTCCGCTGATGGTCACACGGTCAATGGTTGCCTGTACGCCCTCAACCATACGTATTTCAATATCAACCGAATCATTCTCAATTCTTGCTTCGATTGGAAGGGCGTTGAAAAAGACATATCCCTCATTATAATAGAGGTTCTTTATGGCATCCTCATCATGCAATAGGCGTTTCTCGAGTTCGTTCTGGTTATAGACATCACCGGCCTTCATTCTTAGTAGCTGATCAAGGAAGGCTGTCGAATAGACACTGTTTCCAACCCATTTGATGTCACGGATATAATATTTGTTACCCTCTTCTATTCCCAGATAGATGTCAACACTGTTGTCTGCATTTGTAACTACACTGTCCTTTACAATGCGTGCATCACGATAGCCGTGTTCATAGTAACGGTCAAGGATTTTTTCCTTATCCTCGGTATAGTTCTCGTCGGTAAACTTCTTTGAACGGAAGATAGTGTAGATTATATTGTCAAGACGGGTCCTTTCTCGTGTCTTCTTCATCGCATATTTTACCTTATTCTCGGATAGGGCGCTGTCACCTTCTATATATATACGGTTTATCTTGACCTTGTCATTCTTTGAAATTTCAACATCCACAATCATGCGATTATCCTCTGTCACATCGGGACGCTGCACGAATTTCACAACGGCATTCTTATAACCTTTGTCATCGTAATAGTTCTTTATCACCTTCTCGGCACGCGAAATGATGTCCGGAGTGATGTGACCTCCGGGGTGTATTCCCACTTTGGTCTCAAGTTCCTCTCGCTCACTCTTCTTAATTCCTTTAATATTAAGTTGCGAGACACGAGGACGCTGCCTGAGAGTAATTCCCAAGTAGATATAGTTACCCTTGATACTGTCGGCTGTGATGCACACATCCTCGAAAAGACCATGTTTCCAATAACGTTTAATGGCATTGGTCACCTCATCACCCGGAACCGAAATGACATCACCTATCGACAGACCGGACACTCCAATCACGACTGACGGCTCAAGATTCTCGGCACCCGAGAGGTTGAATCCACCAATAGTATATTTATGCGCAGCTCCTGTGTATAATATCGTCGGTTTAACAACTACCTCCTGAGCCGACAATGTAGATGTGAGGGCTGCAAAAAGAAGCGTCAACGTTATCTTCAAAAAAGAAAAATATCTCATTTCACACTGTTTTATCATCATTTGTCACTTGTTCACCGGTCAGGCCATAACGTCTTTGACGGCTCTGGAACTCATATATAGCCTTGCAAAGTTCCTCTTTATTGAAATCGGGCCAAAGGACTTCGGTAAAATAGAATTCCGAATAGGCAGCCTGCCACAACAGGAAGTTACTCAGTCTCTGCTCCTTACCGGTACGTATGAGCAGATCTGGGTCGGGCATGAATGATGTTGCCAAAGCATCATCTATTGTTGCATCCGTTATATCCGCCAACTCCATGCTACCATCCTTTACCTTCGCCGCAATATTGCGCACAGCCTCGGTTATCTCCCACTTTGAAGAGTAGCTCAAAGCCAGCACAAGAGTCATAGAATTGTTCCGGGCTGTACGTTCCATGCAACCGTTCAGGCGCTCGCGCACATTGTCGGGCAACTTGCTCATGTCGCCGATTACACGGAATGATACGTTATGCTTTACAAACAACTCCTCCTCTACCGATTCGAAAAGCAACACCATCAATGCTGCCACTTCGGCAACAGGACGTTTCCAGTTCTCGGTAGAGAATGTATAAAGAGTAAGGTACTTGATACCAAGTTTCAATGAGTCCTCTACAAGCTGACGTACAGCGGCAGCACCAGCCTGGTGTCCCTCCTGACGCTCCTTGCCACGCATCTGCGCCCAACGGCCGTTGCCGTCCATAATAATGGCAACATGCTGTGGCACCCTGTTCTTATCTATCATTTCAATATAGTTCATGGCTATATCTCCTAATTATTGCATTTTCTATATTTGGGCGACAAATCGTATGTCACGAAAACTGACAGGAACGAATAGTTGTCTTTGTTCTTCATGAATCCACTATCAATGCCGTATGGGTCATTCAAATCCGCGCCTGTAGTATTTGTCACATCCAGATTGTCACTGAATGTAAAGCGCCAAGTGAGTTCACAACCAACATTCAGTCGTGGAGCAACCTTGCATTTCAAGCCTACTCCCACAGGGATGTTTGCCGTGAACACATGCTCTGCCGGAGCCGGAGCGTATGTCATGCCCACACCAGCAAGGATATATGGTGCAATCCTGTGCGAACGCTTGTAGCCCGTGCCGTCACCATAAGCCAAGAAATGACACTCGTACTGCGCTCCAAGTTCATACAACATGCGTCCGAACTTTACCTCGCCACCGGGAAAGACATTGTCCTTACCAACGGTTGTTCCCGAAATGCGGCCAACTGCAAGGTCTGCCTTCACCGCCATGCGCGGATTTATATTGTATCGCCACAACAAACCGCCCATCATGTTGAAGTTGTCAATTGGCGACACATAGTTTGCATCGCCATAATAGCTGCTAGCGCCAACCATAGCACCGACCTCGTAACGGTATTCCAGGCCATCGGCACGCGCACCTGTTGCAAAGCACAACATAATTGCGCCCACAACTGCCCTATGTACCAATGCTGCCAATTTCATTCTTTACTCTTTAAAGCCCAAACGGTTAACAACACCTTTCCAAACCACAGGTTTCTCGCCTGCACACACTATCCACATCACATTATTGGAATCCACCGTTGCGGCAAATGGCGCATCATACCCCTGTAAATCAGCAGGCGTACGCTGATAGAAGCCACCGGGTGTCTTCCATGTAATACCATTGTCCCTTGATATGTAGAATGACGAGAATGCTTCTACAGAGGCACCTTCGGCCACCCCTGCGCCGCCAAACGCATAAAGGGAATTGTCATACCGCACCACACTCAAGCCCTTCAAAGAGGGGCATGGGAAAGGATTGTTATCGTTATCGTATTTTGTCCAGTTATCTTCTGTTGACAACCTGCTCCACACTACAGCGTCACTATCCATAGCCTCGGTTGTATAACCAACGAGCATATATCGTGTAATACCCATGTTGTGATTCATTGCATATGAAGAGATTGACACGCCATAAACAGGAAAACCTGCAGGCAAAGCACCGACAGACTCGTAACTTACGCCATCGGCAGTCACAAGCAGTTCATTTGCGGTTGCCACCCACATCTTTCCGTCGCTGTCCGACGCACCCACAATGGCAAGCGCTCCATCACAGCCATAGTTCAACGACCATTCCACACCATCGGCCGATGTGTAGATGCCGTCACCTGCCACCACGTACAATGCACCGCCAAATGACTGAACTGTTGCAAGGTCTGCAGTTCCTGGCAAGCCCACCATTTTCACTTGCTGCCAAGATGGTTCATCCTGCAATGCTGTTGTAGAAAGCAGGAAGCAACTGTCCTTTTCGCCAAAGATATACATTGAGCCGGCAAACTCCAGTGCACGCAGGGGCTGCACGCTGTCAAGAGCCGCATATCTATTCCACACCATAAGTTCCGGATTGACCTGATGGACATTCACCGACACCGTGTAATCCCTGTAGTATTCACCACTGGCCGATGTTATACGGAATTTACGCGGAGTTCTGAAATCGATGGAATCAGTTGACTCAAAATAGTCAAACTCGCCAAGGCTGTCAACATATATCATTGCATAGCCCGTCAACTGCATGTTCATGGTTATTTTATCAACCTTTGTGGCAAAAGGCAAAGAGTCCGGATTATAGACCTCGCAGGTAGCCTGATTGATGGAGAACGGATAGGAAGAACCCTGGATTGTCCTAACTTCAAAGGTATCCACTCCTGTTGATGTAAATGCAGGATACTCAGACTTCACATCTCCAATGCCGAATGACGTCATCATTGCATAGGGTGACAGAACGGTATCATCGTCATCGTTAAAGCACGAAGTAACGACAAACATCATCAAAGTTGCCAAATATATCGCGAATCTACTTTTCATAAATGTGCACATTTTGTTCAATTTGCAAAATTAGCAACATTTTTTGGTTTATGCGATATTTAAGGCTTTATTTATAATAATTAAAATTTATTAAGGACTTTTTATCGACGAAAATGGAGTATTTCATTACCGGCAACCACCTCCTTGCAAACAGGTGAGAAGCCGGCAAGCGTCGGTGCGACAACTCCGCTACCCAAATCCAGGGAACGGTTAACCTCGACACGCGCCTCATCCCAAAGCGAGGCGTTGATGAATGACTGCAACACAGTGGCACCACCCTCCACAAGCAGACTGCCTATTTTCCAGTCACCGAGGTGCGAAAGTATCTGGGGCAACAAGGGTTCATTGAAATCAAGTTCCACTTGTTCAACATTTTTACCAAATTTACCATCCTTTTCACAGGCGGTATATACAACCGTTCTCTGTGCGCCGTCGAACATCTTCAAATCGGCAGGTAAAGTCCCGTTCTTGTCAATGACCAGACGCAAGGGAGAACGACCCGTCCAATGGCGTATATCGAGCGAGGGGTTGTCGAGCAACGCGGTGTGGCGCCCCACTAGAATGGCATCATGCTGTGCACGCAGCTTATGAACCGCAACCTGGGAGACCGGTGTAGAAATTTTAACTGCCGAGCCACCGTCACGCAGCAGATCAATATAACCATCGGCACTCTGTGCCCACTTCAGAGTCACCCAAGGACGGCCTTTCTCATGAACAGAGAAGAACGCCTTGTTCAACCGGCGACACTCCTCTTCGAGCACACCCACAACAACCTCAATCCCAGCAGCACGCATGCGTTCAATTCCTGCGCCATTGACATTACGGTTGGTATCGAGTGCACCAATCACCACACGGGGAATTCCGCAGGATATAATCAAATCGCAACAAGGAGGCGTCTTTCCATAGTGGGAACAAGGCTCAAGACTTACATATATCGTAGAGCGACGGAGCAAGGGCCTGTCTCCAAAGGAAACCGAACCAACGGCATTGACCTCGGCATGAGGTTCACCGGCACGAATGTGGTATCCCTCGCCAATAACACGACCGTCGCAGACTATCACTGCACCCACCATGGGATTGGGCGAAGTGCTACCTGCGCCACACCTTGCAAGTTGCAGACAACGCTGCATATAAAACTCATCCGCTAATTTCATCTGTAAATTATTTTTACTAAGCAAGAACAACACATTCCACTTTAGAGGTGTAATCACGAGCGAAGGTAATACAAAAATGCCACTACGCAAAAAAGCGGCAGAGAAAACAAAGAAAGAAACTACAATGGTCGTCAAACAGTCTATTGCCGATTCAAAGTGACTATAACCAATTCACTTGGCACGCAGAAACGTAGTTTGCGCCTTGATGTACCCACGCCATTGGTAGTTATAATGGTTGTTCCATTTGAGGTCCTGTTCCTGCCGCGAAGGAAGCGTTTTCCATAACGGGTATTCTTGACAGGAGTATAGATGCCGAATAACGAGACCTGGCCGCCATGTGTGTGCCCGGCAAATGCCAGATGGGCAGTTATTGAATGACGCTCGACAAAATCGGGGTTGTGGCTGACAAATATGACAAAGCCCGAGTCATTGACGCGGTCCATATACTCTGCAAAAAGCGTATCATTCGCAAAACTGTCATACACCCCGGCTATATTCAGTTCGCTACCATCATCATACAACCTCCATAGAGACACCCCATCAAGCATTTCAATACCATATTCATCCAAAGCCTGCCTTATAAGCAACTCGTTACGCATATCATGGTTACCAAGAACCGCATAAGTCCCCAAACATGGTCTTACAACCGAGAGCGATTTGAAAAGCACATCTATTGAATCGCTGTCTGTTACATAATCGCCACCCAGAAGCAGCATGTCGGGTGACTCCTGTTGCAGTTTGCGCACAAGTTTTCCAAGGCGTTTGGGAGTGAAGAGGCTTGGATAATGCAAATCCGAGATAAAAGCAATTTTACAACCATCAAGTCCCTGGGGAACATCCTCACTGACAAAAGTATACCGCTTCACGCGCCCCACCCCATTTGGCGACAATGAGGCACAAGACGAAATCAGCAGCATTGCTGCTGCCAATATCATAAACCGTTTAAATAATTTTTTGAAAATCATTTACATATAAGCACAGTGGCGTATGCCGTAATACCCTCCTTGCGCCCCTCGAAACCAAGTTTCTCGGTAGTGGTAGCCTTCACCGACACGCAGTCGACATCAACACCAAGCACATCGGCCATTGTCTGTTGCATTGCAGGGATATGAGGATTAAGCTTTGGAGCCTGTGCCGCCACGGTAGAATCAATATTCCCGATAGTGTAGCCTTTCTCCTTCAGCAGCTCGCCGGTGCGACGCAGAAGTATCTTGCTGTCGATGTTAAGAAACTCATCGGAATTGTCGGGGAACTGATAGCCGATGTCACGCAGATTGGCAGCGCCCAACAGGGCATCGCAAATCGCATGGATGAGCACATCAGCATCGGAATGACCGGCCAAACCGTACTCATATGGTATCTTCACGCCACCAATCCACAGGTCGCGGTTCTCCACAAACTTATGTACATCAATACCAAAACCAACTCTTATCATGGAAAAACAGTTTTTAGCGACGGAAAAGGTCTTTCAAGCCGTCCATGTCAAATGAAAGCGAGAAACGCAGTGTCTGGTCAAGAGGATTACTCTGCGCCGTTGAAATGAGGTATGCAGCATCGAGCGAGAAGACACTCATGCGGAAACCTGCACCAACTGTAAAATACTTGCGGTTGCCCTTGTATGCATTCTCGTAGTGATAACCGCCACGCACGAAGAACTGCTGGTTGTAGCAATACTCAACACCGACACCTGCATAGATCTCCTTCAGTTCCTCGACAAAGCCGCCTGGAGCATCGGCAAACGACTTGAAGATACCCGTAATAGGCGAAATGTCATTATAACCCGTGCTCTCTACCCAACTCTGATACTCCGAGTAGTAGCTGTTGTCGCCCTGCTCATAGCCGTTCTCTTCAAGGAACTGGCTGTACGATGGTTTTGTAGGCACCATGAGCTTGTTGACATCGGCACTGATTGACAATGTGTTGTACTCATTGAGCGGAATGAGGAACGACGCACCCAGACGCAGATTTGTAGGGATGAATTCATTGGTTGCGCCTCCATCGTATGAAATCTTTGTACCGATGTTCGACATGTTCAGACCAAGACCAAGCAGACACTCGCGATTGCCTGCAAAGAGATACTTGTTGTAATAGAGCGCAATATCGGCAGCAAAGGCATTACCGGGCGACATATCCTCGGTATAATCATACTGCAGGTCACTGAAGATATAACGGAGTGCAATTGCCGCCGAGAATGTCTCGGAGAGCATACGCGAATATGCAATATCGAATGCCATTTCGTATGGTTTGATGGTCATCTCATTCTCAACAAACACCTCACCAAGCGAGAAATATGTCAATGACGAACTGATTGCCGAATAGTCGCCAATACGATAGAAACCGGCAAGGTTCACAAGGTCAATGTCGCTCACCAACTGACGGAGCCAAGGAGTGTAGGACATGGACACGCCTGCACGCGCAATGTTGAAAGGATACTTCGCAGGATTCCAATACTGCGAATTCGCATCAGGTTCGGTTGCAACACCCACGTCACCAAGTGCACCAGCACGGGCGTCTGGGGCGATTGAGAGCGATGTCACGCCTGTATATACAGGATTGAACTGGTCTTTCTGCGAGAATGACGGAACCGCCAGAACCGCCAGAAGAAATAGTAGAATTATCTTGTTCCTTATCATATGCTTTGTTTATATTGCAGACCGTGAAAACACACGGACTATGATTACGCCTATATATAACTTTAAAATCCCTTATTTATTGTTTACAACCACTATTTTTCCCGTCTTTGACGATGAGACCACGCCATCCTCTTCAATATACGCCTTGACAAGATATACTCCTGTGGGCAATGAACGGCCACCCAAACCGGCACCATTCCATTCAAGACTGTATGTATTGTCGCCACAAACAACCCTTTCGCTATTGCTCCAGAGAATTTGTCCCTGAAAATTGAAGATTTCAACAGTAACCCCAATCTCACTCTGTGCACGGTCGTGTATCAAATGGAATGTTGCCGGTGCACCTGCCACAACCGGCGACGGCGAAACGCGCAACTCCATAAGACCGGGAGCAAGCGATGGGTCAACATGGAATGTTATCATTGCCTGCGATGAGTTGTTGTAAAGATCCCATGCGCGCAGCATCAAAGTATGTTCACCAGCCTCGAGCCTATTCAGTGGCATCATCACAGTTCCACGCTTGTAATCACCCACAACTGGCACGAATGTGCTATTAAGGTTATATGTGTGGCGAGGATCATTATCTACAATGGCAATTATATCATGGCCTATGCTTGCGCCCATCGTATTTATACCGTTTTCATCGTACAATTCCACCCAAAGACAAGGAGTGGCATTAACCTCGTCGCCATCCACAAATAACGGAGAATTGAGATAGAGTTTTATCTCGGGACCTACGCTGTCATTCGCAAAGCCCGGAGCTGTACCGCCCAATGTAAAATTCGTGAAATGTCCCTGCGCAGAGTTAGCAAACGTGCTGTCAACGGCAAAGAGATTCAACATTCCATAATCGTCGCTGTAGCTTATATCCAATGGGATAGGCATGTTGATTGAGAAGCGACCGTTGCGCACAGAGTCGCTGCCCGAGAAAAGGGTCTTGTTGTATGCCATATACGAGTGACTGCCAAGCCCTGTATTATCGCGTGTATTCACCTTTACCTCGCTATCGAACAGTGTAGTATAGAGTACGCCCGTAAAATCACTTGCCAGCTCCCCATCGGACGTAACCACGCGCCCCTCGACATTGAGCAACGAGCCTGCACCAACCTGCAATGCCACGCCCGAAGCGTCTGTGCCGTTCAATTTATCCACGACAAAGCGGTAATGCGGATATTTCAGTCTCAGGGCAGGGTCGCCAAGCAGCACATACTGCAGCTTATTCTCGGTTCTGTCAGTACCAAGCGAAATAACATTGCACTTGGCAATGCGGGCAGCATCGCCCACTGCCAATACCTCGCCTGTGGTAACCGGTAGCATAAGTTGCCTTGTAAACTCCTTGTTGATAACCGAATTGTAGCTCTGCATCACAGTACGGGTTGTAGTGAACAGACCAACCGCAGCACCATTTGCATTCATGATTGCAGACTCGGCCACCGAGTTGTCACCCATGTCAAAAGGACCAATATCACACGATGCAGTAACCCAGAATGGCATACGGGGTGAATTCACAGCCGCCATATCAGAAGCCTTCCACACCATCTCGTGCGAGAGCAGGTTACTGCTACCATGACCCGAATAGTTGACTAGGAGAGCACCATTTGACAGATGGTTGTATATATCCTGTGTAACGGCCGGATAGCGCTTGCCGGTTGCAGACACCTCTATAGGGTAATTATCCCAATAGATACGGTCCACGATATATGACGGGTAGTTCCTTTCATAGATTACTGCTATGCTGTCGGCATCCTTCATATGCTGGTTTGGCATGCTTTCGTCACCGTCATCGGCAAGGAGCAACACCCTGTTCTGCCACTCACCGGCATCCTTGTTCTGCATGTAGGCAATTATCTTGTCAACAACAGCATTGGCGTCGGCCACAGACTGCGCCGGTATGCGTCCCACACCTAAATCGACCTTGTCGCGCGTGTGGTTGCTACCCTCACTGTCATCAAGGAAGCCCACATAGTCCTCAAGCACATAGGAGCGTATGGCATCGACCGAGTTGAGCGACTCATAGCAGAGCAGGTAGTCATCCTGCTTGCGACCGGGGAATGTGAGCAAACGGTTGTCAAACCAGCTGTCACCAAAAAGCAACAGGTATTTCGGTGCCTCGTCCGATGTCGCGGCACGGTCGTAAAGCATCTTCATCAAGCGGCGATAGGCGGTAACATCTGGGGTACCCGAAGAGAATTCGTTATACACTTGCTGGGCTGTCACCACCTCTACTGCGAGGCCGTCCATTGAACGGTGCGCATCGGCAAGGCGGTTTGCCGCCTGCAGGAAACTGCCGTTCGACGGCACAATGATTACCATATCGATTTTCCCCATAGCGTGCAGGTTCTGATTAGGCACATCACCCAACACCTTTACCGATGGGAACGAAGCTTTTGTATCAACAGCAACAAGATTCGCGTTTACACTCGCCGGAGCAACTACCGAATATGTTGTTCCGTTCAGGGTTCCTTTAAGTTCCTTTACCGCAGAGGGAGAGGTCACATCCCACACTCGTGTATTGGCGTTGCAACCGGCAATCTCAAATCTTGCATTGTCATCCTTCGACAAGTCGCCACGGAAGAGTGTCGATGAACCGCGCAAAGCAAGCGAGCGACGGTAGTTGAGGCGGATGAAATCGAGATAACCCACAAGCGAATTATTGTCGGTCACATGCAGCAGATAGAATGTTGATTTATCGGCTACTCCACCTGAAATGGACATCTTGGTCTCGGAAATCTTGCCAATCTCGCCCGACACGGCACGCCCCACAGTAAGCGAGCCTGCCCGATGGCTTCCGAGTACATCTTCATAGACCAGTTCTACCCTGCTTGATATTTCGCCACCGGTTGCAAAAGACAAATCAACAACTGCCGTACCCTCCTTCACAGCCCCGTCGAGACTGAATTTATAGTTTTTTGTACGGCCTCGCGAACTGGAGAAGGCATCATCATCCACAAGCACACGGCCATAGGAGCAAAGGCTCTTCTTCTCTTTCTCATACAAGGCATAATCGTTGTACGAGGTATATACGGTTGATGTTGTCGGTTGGTATGCCACCTCACCGAATTCCATTGGCGCCTCCTCGTTCTCGGTAAGGAAGTAGCATCCATAGTTTGAATAAACATTCTGCGCATGGACATAGCGGCCACCACTATACTCCCATTTCACTGTTGCATTGGCATAGAAAAGCACATAACCATTCTCGCGCCACAGCGGCACCTCCACAAGGTCATCGGGCAAAGAGGCCAGTCCCGTCTCGGGCAGGATATGACCGCCGTAACCATAAAGACGCACCTTAGATGGATCCTTGAAGCCCATTTTAGAAAGTTCGCTGTTTGTTATCCGGTGCACACCTTCCTCTTCAACTGCAACACGTACCCACTTGCCTGTAGAGAGCACCGACGATGTTGCATAACGACCGGCAGCCGATAACGCGGCACGCTGTGGTCGCGACACAGGCTGTTTATCAACCACCAATTTATATGAGTTTATGCGATAGTACTTTCCGTCACGCATTACAACAGGCAAGAATGCCACATCGAGCTGTGCCTGTTTCGCCTGCACACCAACATGACACTCCACTGTGGGCATCTCGGACAAGACTCCATATTTCCCGACAAGCGAAAAACGGGCAACCTCGGCATCGCTCATCTTCTGGAACTCGGGATATTCGATATGGGCTGAATAAGTGTAGTTATCATAGTCGGCAGGCAACTCGACCACCTGCGTACAGACGGGCAGCAAAGAATCGCCACGCAACGTATCCCAACCGACAGAAAGAAACTGCGCACGGACAGCCGTAACACACAGCAACAGAACCGAGAGTATCAGGTGCCTAATCTTCATAACATTCATCTTACATGGAAATCGAGCACCTTGTCATCGCCGATATACCCCTTGAGGTGCGTGCCAATCTGCACAGGACCGGCACCGGCAGGTGTTCCCGTAAATATAAGATCACCAGTTTTCAGCGTGCAAAAACGGCTCACGTATGCAATTATCTCATCAACGGGGAAAAGCATCTGCGAACTGTTGGTGCTCTGCACAACCTCATCGTTGATGGTGAGAGAAAAATCTACATTGTTGATGTCGTATTGCTCAACGGGGCGGAACTCGCCGAGCACTGCCGAACCATCAAAGCCCTTGCTCATGTCCCAAGGTTCACCGGCAGCGATGAGACGGCGCTGCATGTCGCGTGCCGTGAAGTCAATGCCCACGGTTATGGCATCGTAATAGCGGTGGGCGAAACGCGCCGGAATACTCTTGCCAAGTTTGTTGATGCGCACGACAATCTCGGCTTCATAATCAATTTGGCCAAGAAAATCGGGCACATAGAAGTGCTTTCCGTTCTTGATGATAGCGGAATCGGGCTTCATGAAGATGATGGGCACAGCAGGCTTCTCGGCGGTGCCATCGAACTCCAGGGCATGTTCTCTATAATTCTTTCCAACAGCAATAATCTTCATAGTAACGGTTTCTTAATCTTCCGAAGAGACATTCAGCCCTTCGAGACGGTTGAACATCAGCGACAGGTGAGCATAGAGCGAAGTGTTCTGCACAACGATATTCTCGGGGACACGTATGCGCAGAGGAGTAAAGTTCCATATAGCCTTAATACCCCACACAATCATCTTGTCGGCCACCTCCTGCGCGCGGTCAATGGGCACGGTGAGCACACCGATCTGCACATTATGCTTCTTCATCTTGGCCTCGAGTTCATTGATGTGATAGACAGGAATCCCTGCCACGCTGTGCCCCACGACCTTGGGGCTTGTGTCGAACGCTGCCACCACCTCAAGACCAAACTGCTTGAGACCGGTATCGTTCAGCAGTGCACTGCCAAGCTTGCCTGCACCGAACAGGAAAGCCTTATGCATCTTGGTAAAGCCGAGGAATGACTCGAGCACCTCGAGCAGATTGTCAATATCGTAGCCCACACGGGTGCGCCCCACGATGTTTACACAAGAGAGATCCTTTGCAATCTGCGAGGCCACGATGCTTGTCTCCTTTGAGAGACGTGTAGAAGACACAAACTGCTCGCCGCGTTGCTTGAGCAGACGGCACACCGAGAGATACCAGGGCAAGCGCCTTAGTGTCGGTTCGGGAACTTTATCTATCCTTGAGAGTTGGGTCATTGTATCGCGCGTATTTTTATTTTATACATAAACATTAACGCGACAAAAGTAATGTTATTTTGTGAAGCATAGAAATTTGTCACAAAAATATTGTACCTTAGCGACCGACAAGAATGGAACAAAAGAATAGAGAAATGAAAAAGAACGACTGGAAAGACCGCCTGAATATCGTGTACTCAACGAACCCCGACTTTGCATATTCCACCGATGAAATGGAGGAAAATGATACCTTGCCGAAACAACAGCAGAAACTGAGGGTGAGCATCGAGAAGAACCACCGCGGAGGCAAGACGGTAACGATAATAAAAAATTTCGTAGGCACTGAAAATGACATCAAGGAACTTGGACGCCTACTCAAGACAAAATGCGGCGTGGGCGGCAGCACCAAGGATGGAGAGATACTCGTGCAGGGTGACTTCAGGGACAAAGTCATTGATATTCTCAAAAAAGAAGGCTATACACAGACAAAATAACCATTTTTTTGTATCTTCGCATTCAGAAACCATTTAAAAATCCAAAATACTATGGCAAATAAATCAGAATTGCTGCTTGCAGCAGAGCTTCTCAAGATCAAGGCAGTAAAGTTGCAGCCAGAGGAACCATTCACATGGGCATCGGGCTGGAAATCACCAATCTACTGTGACAACCGCAAGACATTGTCATTCCCCGAACTGCGCACACGCGTCAAGCTGGGACTCGCCAACCTCATCCTTGAGGAGTTCCCCGAGGCTGACATCGTTGCAGGTGTTGCTACAGGTGCAATTGCACAGGGCGCTCTCGTTGCCGAGGAACTTGCAAAGCCATTCGTATATGTCCGTCCAAAGGCAAAGGATCACGGCATGGGCAACCAGATTGAGGGTGATGTATACCCAGGTGCAAAAGTGGTTGTTGTAGAGGACCTTGTTTCTACAGGCCTGAGTAGCCTGCGTGCCGTTGACGCATTGCGCGCTGCAGGCGTAGAGGTTGTGGGCATGGTAGCATCATTCACATACGGCTTCGGCGTTGCAGCTGAGGCATTCGAGAATGCAGGTGTCAAGCTCATCACACTCACCAACTACGAGGCTGTCGTTGAGGCTGCCAAGGAGACAAATTACATCTCAGAGGAGGTTATGCCGACACTCAAGGAGTGGCGTGCCAATCCATCGGAGTGGAGAAACGACTTGAAATAATCTGTTATGAGCCAATACGAAAGCAGCGTAAAGAACATACCTTTTCCACAGGCAAGGGTCTATGCAAAGCTTGAGGATCTGAACAACCTTGAGACCCTTAAGGACAAGTTACCCGAGGACAAGGTAAAAGACCTTACATATAGCCGCGACGAGGCTACAGTCAATGTTCCTCCAATGGGCAATGTAACCATCAAAGTTGTGGAGCGCGAGGAGCCCAAATGCATCAAACTGGAGGCTGTGGGTTCACCAATTCCCATCAACATGTGGATACAGATTATCCCCGACGGCGAGGAAGCATCAAAGATGCGCGTTGTGGCAAAGGCCGAAGTGAATTTCATGCTACGCGCCATGATTGACAAGCCATTAAAGAACGGCGTTGAGAAGATTGCCGAGGCATTGTCGCTCATAACATATTGATTCAGCAAATATTTTAAATCTAAAACAGGGTGTTCCGGAGCCGGTGCGTTACACATTGCACCCCGGAACACCATTTATGCAATATAAGAGAATGGCAAAGAAACTTTGGGAAAAGAACATTGATGTAAACCCCGAGATTGAGCGTTTCACCGTGGGACGCGACAGGGAACTCGACCTTATGCTTGCACGCTACGATGTGCTTGGTTCAATAGCACACAGCACAATGCTCGAAAGCATCGGGATGCTCACAAAAGAGGAGATGGAGAGCCTGCACGGCGAGCTGCGCAACATATACGCGACAATTGAAAAGGGTGAGTTTGTCATTGAGGAAGGCGTTGAGGATGTCCATTCGCAGGTGGAGCTTATGCTCACACGCTGCCTGGGAGACACCGGCAAGAAGATACATAGCGGACGCTCACGCAACGACCAGGTTCTTGTCGACCTTAAATTGTTTACCCGCCATGAGTTGCAAGAAGTATGCACAGCTGTGAAAAGCCTCTTTGACGCACTCATTGAGCAGAGCGAAAAGCACAAGGATGTGCTCATGCCCGGCTACACCCACCTACAGGTGGCAATGCCATCATCATTCGGTCTGTGGTTCGGAGCATACGCCGAAGGTCTTGCCGACGACATGCTCTTTCTGCAAGCAGCATACCGCATGTGCAACCGCAACCCACTTGGCTCGGCAGCAGGCTATGGCTCATCGTTCCCCCTCAACCGCACAATGACAACCGAGTTGCTCGGTTTCGACTCAATGAACTACAATGTAGTGTATGCACAGATGGGACGCGGAAAGAGCGAAAGGAATGTTGCCTTTGCACTGGCAAGCGTTGCCGGCACACTCGCAAAGATGGCCTTCGACGCCTGCATGTTCAACTCGCAGAATTTCGGATTCGTGAAACTCCCTGCCGAGTGCACCACAGGCAGCAGCATCATGCCACACAAGAAGAACCCCGATGTCTTCGAGATCATGCGTGCAAAGTGCAACCGCCTGCAGACATTGCCAATGGACATCGCCATGATTATGAACAACTTGCCAAGCGGTTACTTCCGCGACCTGCAGGTCATCAAGGAGCTGTTCCTGCCTGCGTTCAACGAAATCAAGGACTGCATTGCAATGGCAACTTACATCATTGAGCGCATTGAGGTCAACAAAGAAATCCTTGCCGACAGCCGTTACGATGCAATGTTCAGCGTGGAAGAGGTGAACCGCCTTGCCACAGAGGGTATGCCGTTCCGCGATGCATATAAAAAGGTGGGGCTCGACATTGAAGCCGGCACATTCACCCCTAACAAGGATGTGCACCACACCCACGAAGGTAGCATAGGTAACCCCTGCAACAAAGAGATTACCGCCCTCATGGAGAACATCTACGCCTCAATGGACTTTGAGAAAACCGTCAAGGCCGAACAGAACCTGCTTGGCCGATAAAAAAGGTTAAACCGCCCGGGGGAAGCAATAACAGCCACACCCGGGCGTTTATGTTATTAAAAAGATATTGATGAAAAAACTCACTCGCCTCACATTGTTGCTGACCATCGTTCTCGCCTTTGCCGGTTGCGAAGTCGAGAGTCCCTACTCGAGCTACCGCGCCAATATCGTATTCGACGGGAACATCTACCCCTACAATCAGGCACGCAGCTTCGGGCAGTTCATCTGCATAAAGCAGGGAGCGAACATAGGCCAGTACAAGGTCACCGATGCCATGGGCAAGACACAGACAGTCAACATCCCCGAGATTCACCTGCAACAGGGCCGCTTCTATTACGGACTTGGCGGACTCATCATAGGCACACCATCAATGGGCGACGGAACCATCTGGGCATACGACTGGGCCTGCCCCAGCTGCGATCTCGCACGCTATCGTGTAGAGATAGATTACACAATGGGACACGCCACATGCCCACGCTGCGCCACAAAGTTCGACCTCAACAGCGGCGGAATAGCCATTGAAGGGGAGTCACGCCCACTCTGGCGCTACCGCGTGTTCGACAACGGCTCCGAGGTCATCATACAAAATTAAAGGCAACACAGCGAAATATCAAAGCAAGCTTTGTATATCTCGCCCGTTTATTATATCTTTGCACCCGTTGTGGGAAACCACAACATAAAATAAGGTCGCTCGAATGGTGGAATCGGTAGACACGAAGGACTTAAAATCCTTTGGCCTTAACAGCCGTGCGGGTTCAAGTCCCGCTTCGAGTACTGAATTTATTATAGATAATCCCTTGCAAGTTAACTTGCAAGGGATTGTTGTGTTTATGTAAGGCAAAGCAAGCGTTCAACAGTTGTTATTAAAAGTAATTCTTTACCGCAAATTCGTACTGTTCAATAAATATTTGCTTAAATGCAGCTATATTGTTCTGCTCATAGAACATCAACATCGCCTTCTTGTAATCAATAGAATCTACTGTGCGGAAAGAGATAGGGCAATATCCCCACGCCATAAGAATAGCATTACTACTGATTCTTGCTGTTCGCTTGTTGCCATCGGTAAATGGTTGTATGTACGATAACAGCACCAATGCAAGCAAAGCCTTCTCAAAAACATCTTCCTTGGCGTTAATTAATCGACAAGTATCCTCCAACGCTTCACGTATCTGGAATTCATTGTCAAGAGGACGATAATTTGTACCTGTTATACCCACACGCCTTTTACGGAGACCACTACCAACGCCCAACTCTTTTGTCAAGATGCTATGAATATCCTCAATCCGTCTTACAGATACTTCTTTAAGATAATAGGGACAATCAAGGATGAAATCCAAAGCATCTTTATGATTCAACAGCATCACGGCCTCGTCTTTGGTTTTTCCTTGAGCTGTTTCTTTCTCTTTTAGCAATCGTTCTGTTTCAAGAAGAGAGTATGTGTTGCCCTCAATCTGCGATGATTTCCAAGACAAATCTACTCCCAAACGCTCCATCTCCTTGCGATACTCAACATCAGACAAGGTACTCATATTTGCCATAAAGTTCTTGTGAGCAGCGTCAAGCCTTGCTTTTTCCTCTGCTGTAAATAGAGTAACATTCGGCAATATCTCACATATCAGTTGGAAATTAAATGACTCTTGCACCAAGCGTTCATCTACATCGTTCACGAAATATGTATCAATGTCCAATGGCATCATTAAGTGCGCCTGAGCAGACAAGGAATATCGAGTTGCTTTTCCCTTACCTTCTACGACGATATCGCCTTTTTGCACACACTCTGCAATTATTCGCTTCAATGTCCTTTCGTTTGGAGCATTTGTCAAAGCCTCTGCAATTTCCACCCTACTTGACGAAGGGTTATAATGCAAAAACTGTAATATTTCCACCTGAGTTGTCATATTATTCAATATTTATTCGGGACAAAAATAGTGTTATTTCTTTAATTTACGGGACAAACCAACTGAAATTTGTCTCGATTTGAATCAAATTTGTCCCGATTTGGAGATTTACAATATCTTATTTATTGT
>JAZOUB010000050.1:0-1722 GCA_045657945.1 Bacteroidaceae bacterium
TTCGGGATTGTTCAGTCGACAAGGACCGCACCAGCTTGCCCAGAAATCAATGATCTTTATCTTTCCCTTTACCGCGCTCATTGTCACCGGGTTGCCGTTGACATCGGGCAATGTGAAATCGGGAGCCTTGGCACCGCCTTGGGTCTTCATCATGCGTTCAATACGCTCCTTAATCATGCGACCATACTGGGTATCCTTTGCACCATCGCCCATAGTCTCATACATGCCGCGTGTCTCTCTCAACCCCATGTCGCGCATCACGATGTTCGAGTACATCGTGTAGGCTGTTATAACATTGTCATTGGCCTGGAGGAAACTCTGTGTCATTGCCCTAAACTTCTCCTTCTCTCGCTGCAATGTATCGTTCACAAGACTTGCACTACGGAATTTTCTCTCGGCGCGCGCAGCATCATATCGTTCCTGCAGCCCCGATATGACAGCACGCAGCGAATCGGAACTCTTCATGTGGGCGGTATAACTTTCATTCAATTCGCCGCCTCTTATATAATAACCATCGCCATCTCGAAGAAATGCATTGTATGAGACGCCGGGTTCTACAAACAGGTCAAAACCACCCGAGAAACCACCCACAACAAGTTGAGCAAGGAGAGGTTCCTTGACTGTTCCTTTCAACTTGAACTTGCCTTTCTTTATATTGCAGATGCCCAAGGTGTCGAGCTTCTCCTCGGACGAGCGTGCTGTCAGATACAGAGTGCCGCTCTTTATTCCGTCAATCTTTCCCTTGACTGTAATCTTACCTGTCTGCGCAACCGAAAACATTACGCAGCATAACACGAACAGCAGGGATAATATACCTTTTTTCATACTACTTTGTTTTAATAAACCATTTCGTAAGCATATTCATTCACAAACTGGATATCCTTAATCTCGCCCCACAGGTTGCCCTCGTTGTCGCGGTCGTAGAAGAGCGGAGTGAAGTCATTGTCGATATCGGCTGAGGTTGTGAACTTGATTTCTCCCACAGCGCCGTTGGTGCCGTTGAACATCACTATGTTCATGTAGAGGCCAAGGTCGCTGCTGAATGCAGAACTGTCCTCGGTGCGGAACTTGATTTTGGTAACCTCGTAACCCGCAGGAGCCTCGTAAACAATGAACTTGTCGCCATTGGACACGTTATAGCGATAGACTATATTGCCCTCGGCAAAGAAGAGGTTAGTTGTAGTGAACCACGAGTTGTATGTGATGGTTGACATATCGGTAGGAGTAAGACCCGTGAGTTTCTTCCCGCCAATGATTGTATAGGCCGAGAGCACCTCTTCCTCGGCACCATCAACGCCTCGTGTGGCAGGTGCCTTGCTACCGTCGCCTATGTCCTGCTTCAGGAGTTCATATCGGTAATATTGGCCTGTTGCCTCGTCCTTGAATATGAAACAGGGGTTCTGCTGGTCATAATTGTCGCGGTAGTTGATATATCCCATAACGGCAGTCATGCCCACAGGTGAGTACTGCAGTCCCTGGAAGCGTACATGTGCATCAAGTACAGGATTGTTTGATACATAGCTTGCCTTTATGGAGTTGCTCTCGTCTATGGCAAAACCTCCGTCGCTCTTTGATGAATATAGGAAACGGTTGTTCTTTGCATCCCACATGAGGAAACGGTTATGGGTGATTGTGGCAGCAGTGATTTCATAATCGCCCTGATGTGGCAGGTCGGTGCTGTTCTCGCATGCGTGACCGGGCTTGTAGAGGGCATGTACAAAG
>JAZOUB010000051.1:0-4893 GCA_045657945.1 Bacteroidaceae bacterium
TACCGAATCCTTTGCCACATATCGACCGAGATTTCCATCCTACCCGACGTGGAGGAGGAGCGCCGAAAGGGCGAGGAGGTCATCGAACGCCGAGATCGCCAAATCAACACCCTGCTCGAACAGCAGGGCGAACTGATTGGAATTATCAAGGATCAGATACATAAGTAAATTGTATCTTTGCCCTATGACAAAGCAGGAATCATTACAGTTATTTTCCGATCGCAAGGTTCGATCGGTGTTCGATGATGATCAGGAGAAATGGTTTTTCTCAATCGTCGATGTGGTAGCCGTGCTTACGGAGAGTGCGGACCCAAAACAATACATTAAACGAATCAAGGCGCGAGACCCCGAATTAAATTTGAACTGGGGTACAATTTGTACCCTACTTCGATTAACAAGCGCAGATGGCAAAAAACGCCAAGAAATGACGGCGGATGTTCAGGGGATGTTCCGCATCATCCAGTCCATACCCTCCCCCAAGGCCGAGCCGTTCAAGCAATGGATGGCGCAGTTGGCAAGCACGCGCCTCGACCAGATGCAAGACCCCGAGCTGTCCATCGAACAGGCGATGACCGACTACCGCCGAATGGGCTACACGGAAAACTGGATTAACCAACGCCTGAAGAGCATCGAAGTCCGCAAGGAGCTGACCGACGAATGGAAACGCACGGGCGTAGAGGAGGGTCAGCAGTTTGCCACGCTCACCGACATCATCACACGCGAATGGAGCGGACTGCGCACCAAGGAGTACAAAAAGCTGAAGGGATTGAAGAAGGAAAGCCTACGCGACAACATGACAAATATCGAGTTGGCTCTGAATATTCTTGCCGAGGCATCGACGACCGAGCTATCCAAGCAGAAGAATCCGCGCGGATTCAAGGCCAACCAGAAAATCGCCAAGGAGGGCGGAAGTGTCGCCAAGGCTGCGCGCCGACAACTGGAAGACCGTTTAGGTCACAGCGTAATCTCCTCAGCCAAGGCGAGTGACTATTTGTTGAAAGAAGAGTAAGCAAGATAGGTACAATTTGTACCCCACTTCAACCGGTGACATATTGCCACCAGTTCGCAAGAACAAACCAACAAGGTTCTTTGACATATTGGAATTACCAAAAGAAAAGTTAGCTTATATGTAATAATATATTTGCGTATTTCGTTGGTTAGATGTAACTTTGCAATGAAAACACATGGATTATGGCAACACCAATCTTTAATTTAGACCGAGCATTGAACGCTATGTTGTACGTTGCGTTCAGAGTCGAAAGGCGCGACATTCACAAGATTTTTAAGATTTTGTATTTCGCGGACATGACCCACATGTATAAATATGGCCGTTCAATTACAGGAGATAGGTATATCGCCATGAAATATGGCCCCGTGCCGTCGTCTATTTACGATATGGTAAAAATAGTTAGGGGCGACAGTATTTACATAATGGAGGAGTTGAAAGCATTTTTCCAGGTTAAAGGCGATCGTATTGAGCCTTTGCGAGATGCGGATCCTCAATACTTGTCTGATACTGACATTGCTGAACTCGACAGCACAATCGCAAAATACGCAGATGTGGATTTCGCAAAGATGACGGAGATTTCGCATGGTTTCGCATGGACGAAGACGTGGGAAGGGCCATCACACGAAATAAGTATAGAAGATATACTTCGAGAGTGTGGCGCTGATGATGAGTATATAGACTTTATCGTTGAACAAATCACTGCCCAAAAGGAATTGAGCTAATGTTTGCAGTAAAGCGCGGTGATATATTCCACCGATATTTCACAACCACCACACCGCCAAAGAGTAAATTCTTTGTGATTGTTGGCGAGGGGGAGACCCATTATGTTGGGTACTTTTTCATTAACTCAAACGTAAACTCTTTTGTGGCACGCAATAGCGAGATGATGAATATGCAGGTGCCTATAAAGCCTGTGAACTACCCTTTTTTGAACCATTTATCTTTTGTTGCCGGACATCAATTAGCCAAGATAAAGAAGTCTGATCTTATCAAAGAGCTTAGCGCAGGTGTTGCACAATACAAAGGCCGAATGAACGAGGAGGATATGAAGATGTTATTAAACGCCGCTCTTAAATCGCCTTTGTTTTCAAAGCAAGAAAAAAGATATTTCAAATAATACATGGGCGCAAGAACAGCTTTCCAAGAGAGTTTGTCGCAGGTGCCGAACGATCTTAAGCGCGAGATTGATTTGTCGTTCGCCATTGCGGACAAGATTGATGCTATCCTCAAGGAGGAGGGCATCACACAAAAAGAGCTTGCCGCGCGTACCGGCAAGACAGCAGCCGAGGTTTCGAGATGGTTGTGCGGAACCCACAACTTCACATTGAGAACGATTGCAAAGATTGAGGATGCACTCGGCAAGCCAATCGTCGGTGTTTAGCCGGCAACAATGTAACACAAGCGGTAATTCCAATATGACGGAGTTACCGCTTTTTTAATTATACTATGACCGGCAATAGAATAAAGAGCAGATTAGGAGCCCTGGGTTACCAATACACCGAGGTAGCCCAAGCGATGGGGATATCGAAGCAGAACCTGTACGGTTGCTTACGCAGTGAGAATGTGAGTTCGCGCGTGATTGAGCGCATCGCGGAGGCTTTGGGAATCCGTGTATCGGTGCTTTATGGCGAAGGAGAATTGATGAATATCGACGACTATGCCGAGCTGCACACCCTCCGCCGCGAGAACGAGCTGCTCAAGCAGCTCCTCGCCGAGAAGGATGCTCACCTCAACGCACTAAAGCGATAACAGCACTACCAAATTGTTCCGATATTGAACAACAAGAAGGTGGCGAGTGTCGTGTTTTCTCGGTGTTTCTTTTCATTATCGGAACAAGAGTTACCATTTGAGCGCTTTTTTCACCATCTTCTTTCGGAGGTCGTCGGTAACCTTGCGATAGCGAATAAATTGTTTGCTGTTATAAGCATGACCGGAAAGTTCAGAGACAAGATTCTGATCGTTGAACACCTCAAACATCTGACCGATAAAGTTACGACGAGCCATGTGTGAAGACGCTTTATCACATAGCCTCTCTTGCGTGATACGCCCGGTCTTCGGGTCGAGATAGTTAAAGTACCGGGTCAATCGAGCGGCAAGAAATACCTTTTTAAGGGCTTTATTGTATCGCCAATCCAACTTCGTGAATAGTTGATCAAGGGGCCCTTTATCCGAAAATCGCCTCATGTAAATCTCGGTTGCCGTATCATTCAAGGGGACACGCAGCACTTTTGCGGTTTTGCGGTGCGTTTTTTCGGCTATATATTCAACAACCAACCCATCGTCGTTCTTGGACACATTCAAAGCACGAAACGCCTTCAAATCGCTTAATCTGCAACCTACAGCACTTTGAAACAAGAAAGCATCACGGTAATACTCCAACATCGGATGACGATGCAGGCGAGTGCGCTTCAGCTGTGATATCTCCTCAACAGTCAATAGATAGGGTTCACCATAGACCGAATCGTCGAGTTTCATTCCTTGGAACGGATGATGCGTAGTCATCCCTTCCTTGTTTGCCCAATTGACAAAAGCACGCAGAGCCGACAGTTTAGCCAGCACGGTATTCTTTCCTCGCTTTTCGATAGGACGACACTCTCGATAGATTTCGGGGTATTGTATTTGTATAAGATGTTCTTGCTCCAGAAAAAAACGAAAATCCCTTGCGGTATGAATATCAAAATCGGCAATATTCAATTGCCACAATGAGACACGGGACATTTTGGCCTTGTAGGCCTGATATCGCAACAGGTCACGAATGATGACGCGATGCTGCTTTCGTCTGTTTTCCGAGAAGTCGGAATTTGACAAATACAATTCATAGATTGCCTCTATCGGTTCCATTGACCGATTATCCGCAAGCTCGGAGCCGGAATCCAATGAATCCATATACACCTTAAGATTCTCCGATGTAGCAAGGCCCTTCGCGTGTGCTTCGTGAAACCAATCTAGGATAGCGGATTTAATTTGCAGGATTCGCTGATTAAACTCATATCGCTTTGTTTCATCGTATGCGACCTTAGCTCGTATGGACTGCGTATCGTTACTCCAATATATGGGAGCAATCTTCAGTTGGCTGGTATAGGATATTTGCGTTTTCGCGCCATGATTCAATCGAAATCGAATCGAGGCCGGGCGATTTTTATTTTTCGCCTGTGTGAGCTGGAAAGCTTTTATTGCGGTCATGGTTGGTTTGATTATCGTTCTGCAAATATACAAAAGTTGTCCGGTATCCGTACAACTTTGTGCGATATTTTGCAATATTCCGCAATATTTGACCTACCGCAAAAGTTTCCTAAAACAAACGCCACACATTGATTATCAATATATTACAAACACTATAAGGGCCACTTCGAGGCGTATTACACCATTTCCGTTCCGAGTACACGAATCGGTGTTAGACGCTCGCCTAACACCGATTTTGAAAAAAGTTGTCCGGTACTTGTCCGGTATATCTATTAATCCCGTTGATTTCTTTTGCAATATAGCAAAAAACTTTTTGATGCAAAAATTCCATATTGAATACAGCCGCTAACTAACCTTAAAACTCGTGGAATTTTCGTCATCTTTCAATCTGATGGCATTTACAATTATGGGAACAACATATAAATGAGTGTATATCCTCAAAGAGTAGAGCGTTCAAGTCGCCTGTAAGATAAGCTACCTCTTCCCCATTCGTATCTGCATCACACGCCTCGGTAATATCATCGACTAAATGGCGCAATTCGTGTTCAAAGGAGTTTAAAAACTGCGCTGGTGTTGAAGATAGCCCAACAACAACCACGCTTCTGCGTGTTCGCTTATTCGTGTAGGTCAGCCCTGTATCGAGGCTGCCACGAAGAAGGTGTTTTTTGGCTTTGCGGTATATCTTCTCATTGCAGTCAAGC
>JAZOUB010000052.1:0-2636 GCA_045657945.1 Bacteroidaceae bacterium
ATCAACAGTACCTATTATCTTGCCCTGTCCGCATATACCTAATGATACGCTGTCCGTTGTAAAGCCCTCAACCTCTCTTGCCTGGAATGTACGCACATAGGGAGCATTCACATTCATACTATCCTCGGAAACGAACATATCGAAGATGCTTTTTGCATATACGGCTGTTGCAACATCGGCCTTTATACCTAACCTTGTTACCATATTCTTGAACAGCGAGTCGGTGGTTGAAATATGGTATTCGTCATCTTCCAAAAGTGAAAGATGTATATTATCTCTCCCCCATATTGAATAATTGTCCGGGTTGTAGAATTTGGGAGATATTACAACTTTCCCTTGTTCCATTTCAATGTACAGGTTCTTGTTTTTAGGAAATCTTGAAGACTCTGTTTCGCTTTGATAGTAATAGATGTCGTGTATAATCATTATGCTGTCACCCCAGGTTGGTGCCTCTTTCTTGAACTCGCGGTTTATTGTTCCATGCAGTTCGTCGCGGTGGTCGTTGTAGTTGAAAAGGTAAGATAATGCAAACAACGCAACGGAGATAATGATGTAGATGTATCTGTTCATTCCTGAAAAATTTATGTCCGCAAAAATACTCTTTTTTGCATTATGTGGGAGAAAAGTGATGCAAAATCGCATCACCAGCCATCTAAAATCAACTTTTTAGATGTCTGAAGAACTGTTTTTAGATAGAATATTTTGCTTTGGGTGAAATGTCACCACAACACAGTTGCATACAGATCTTGCAAACTCAAAAAAAACTCGAAATAGCCAATAAAGTAATGGAAACTCTAAAAAGAAGTGGGGTTAAAAAGACTATATGTAGGGAGAAACTATTATATTTGCGTTGAAAAGTAGGTAGAAAATATCTGTAAGGTAGGGAGAAAACTGCAAAATATAAAAGTTATGGTGAATAAATTGGAACAACTTGTAACAAGATATCGCGATTTGGGTATTGACAGCCAGATAGACTACGACAAATTCTATCTCTACTCGTTGATTACCCATTCAACTGCCATTGAGGGCTCAACTATCACCGAGTTGGAGAACCAAATAATGTTTGACCACGGTGTGAGCCTCAAAGGAAAGAGCATTGAGGAACAGAGTATGAACCTCGATTTGAAGGTTGCATACGACAAAGCCATTGAACTTGCGAAGCTGCATAAGCCAATCACAATAGATATACTCATTTCGCTATCTGCTCTTGTGATGAAAAACACTGGCAAGGAGTATAACACAGCTTTGGGCAATTTTTCATCGGCTCGCGGTGAATTGCGTTTGCTAAATGTTACAGCAGGTGTTGGCGGTCGTTCATATATGAATTACAGCAAGGTTTCTGCAAAGTTGGCAGAATTTTGCGAGAGACTAAACTCAGAACGAGCAAAGGCATCTACGATGTCAGTTGATGAGTTATACAAAATGTCGTTTGATGCTCACTATAATCTTGTAACAATCCACCCTTGGGCTGATGGCAATGGTCGTATGGCTCGATTGGTAATGAATATGTTGCAGTTTGAATTTGGTCTAATCCCCACTAAGATTCTTAAAGAGGACAAGGAGGAATATATCAAGGCATTGGTTTCAACACGCGAGGATGACAACCTTGACATTTTCAGAGGATTTATGACTTCAATGATGGAGCAGAACCTACAAAATGAGATTGCCACCTATTTGGACTCTATCGGAGTTGAAGAAAGTAGGGAGAAAACTTCAAAAGGTGGGGAGAAACCAACAAAAAGTAGGGATAAAATCATTGCCTTGCTCTCAGCGAATGGCAAGTTGAGTGCTGTAGCTCTTGCCGAAAAGATTGGCATTTCAGCCAAAGCCATAGAAAAACATCTTGCCAACCTTAAAGCCGAAGGCATCATAGAACGTATTGGCCCGGCCAAGGGCGGATATTGGAAAGTAAAATAAACAATTCTATATATATTATTATCTGTATCATTTCATTACCGAATGATGCAGATAATTTGTTTGCTACAGATTATAAATTACCCTGTTTGCCTCTACCCTTTTATCCTTCCTATAAAATGCAACAATGGGAATTTGCGTTTTTGTTTGGTGTCGACAATCAGCACTACACCTTCGTTGGTGAGTGTCTTTAGCTCAAGGGAATCATCCTCGGCAATGAGGTAGCTACGCAGTTCACTCATTGCAACATTATACAACGCCTGGGCATCCTTGCTGTTGCGGTTCCATATCCTGCGGCATATATCCTCTTTGAGCAGTCTGTATTCGGGTGCTGAGTCAACAAACACCTTCAGCACCTCGGCTCTCTTGTCGGTAAGTGAGAGTTTGCCACCGTTCCAATAGTAAACAGTGTTTGTATTGAAGTCTATGCAGGTGTTGCCGATGAACTTTACATTCTGCATATAACGCAGTCTCTTGGGTACATATATGGCAACCATGTACAACAGGACGATGAGTGCCAAGGCGACGAACTGCCATTTTGCCAACGGTTCCATTCCTTTTACAATCTCACTTGCAGGGATATCAACAGTACCTATTATCTTGCCCTGTCCGCATATACCTAATGATACGCTGTCCGTTGTAAAGCCCTCAACCTCTCTTGCCTGGAATGTACGCACATAGGGAGCATTCACATTCATACTATCCTCGGAAACGAACATATC
>JAZOUB010000053.1:0-17500 GCA_045657945.1 Bacteroidaceae bacterium
CACGAGTTCTACGAGAAATCTTGTTGTTCTCTGTCTGCGCTATACCTGCATATAGGTTGAAAAGAGTACTCCACTCTGTTGCTTCAAAGTCAATGGGATTTTCAACAGCATTGAACTTTATCCCCATTTCATCCATAAACACACGCTTGAAAACATGAGCAAACTCTGTGTTACGGCTGAACCTATCCCAACGCAAGAAAAGTATCATATCCACCTCACGCTTATGCTTACGGCAGTAATCCCTCAACCATTGCATTTGAGGACGGCGAAAATCGTGATGTTTCGCCGAAAAATCCTCTCTACAACAATGTATAACCTCATAATTGTTACGACTGCAATACTCTCGCAAAACCCTCTCTTGAAAATCAAGACTCGTTCCATCTGCTTGCTCATCACTACTTACCCTACAATATAAAATCACTCTCATAGACTATCAACATTTAAACTATTATTTTCACTTTCAATTTGGAGATTTGCCAACAGATAAAGATATTCCCTTATCATCTTGACCTCATCAGTGTTATTATTCTTTAAAATCTTTTTGCATTCATCTAAACTTAACATTAAATTCATAAATTTCCTTGCCACAATACTCTGTGGCTTATTTTTTGGTTTTTACCCATCGAACTGTAATAAAAAATCTTACAACAAGTAAGATTAAAAACCTCATTACAACCTTTCGATTTGCCAATAATCTACTTACCTCTTGCGATGGGCTTGCTCATCTTCTACTGTTTCATACACTTGCACATTCTTTACACTTTCTTATAGTATTTACACTCACATTCGTAATCTTGCTGATGTTGCGGAGACTGATACCCTTTTTCAGCAACTTAAACACCTCACTGTATTCCTCACGCATCGCCTCCTCACTCTTGCGATACCCCTCTCTACGACCGACCTTGCCACCATTGGCACGAAAATTGGCGTAACCACTTGTTACACGCTCACGAATGGTCTTGCGCTCCATTCTTGCCACCTCTGCAAGTATGGTAATAAGGAATTGACTCATTGGGTTTACCTTACCCTCATCTGTAAGCGTTTCGATGTTGTAGTTCTGTATATACAACGAAATGCCCTTGCTGTTCAACATTTCTATAACCTCAAGCACTTGCAGAGTATCACGACCCAAACGAGAGAGTTCACAAACAAGCACTTTGTCAATGGCATTTGCCTCTACATAAGCGACCATATTGAGCAACTCTGTACGCTCTGCGTTTGCCTTTGCACCCGAAATTTTCTCTGCAAACACAGCCTCAACGCTCCAACCCTTACTATTGGCAAGTGTTGTCAATTCGTTTACTTGTCTGTCGTACTCTTGTATGTTTGTCGAAACTCTTGCAAAAATTATTGTTTTCATATTCTTATTATATATTTGTTTTATAAATCAATTATTACAATGCAAATATACATTTAAGAAAATTAAGAAACAAATTTTAATTAGCGAAAATCGCAAATATTTTAAAATATATTGTTATTTATGATAATTTTAGTATATTAGCACCCAAAATAGGATAGACATGGAAAAGATATTGGCAGAAAATGTAAAACGCCTTTGCAAGCAACAAGGCAAGCAACTTAAAGACCTTGCAAGCGACATGGATATTGACGCTTCAAGTCTAACGAGAGCGATGTATGGCAATGCAAGGTTAGATACCATTGAGAAAATGGCTGTTGCTCTTGGTGTAAGCGTAAAGAGTCTTTTTGAACCTATGGGCGATGAGGCTGTAGAGGGGTTTATTAAAATTAGAGGAAAGATATATCAATTCAACTGTAGGAGTGAATTGGAGAACTTACTTAAATAGTTAATAAAATTGATAATTTACTTTATCAAAATTAGCAACTTTACTAATACGATATATATGGCTAGAAGAAACGACCCTTTTAGTAAAAGAAATACAAAATGGGGAACAAATCTTATTTCCACATTGATTGCTTGGAGTATTGTAGCACCTTTTGCAGTAGGAAGCAGCTTATCTAAAAATACAAGCACTTATGATGATGAACCTATAAGCAAAACAATGGCTGTAGTACTAATTATCATTGGAATTGCACTAATCCCCCTTTTTGTACCATTTATGATGTATGTTGATGGTACTATATTTTCTATTTTTATAGGTATCCCTATTGGGATTTGGATAGCCATCATAATAGCAGTAATAAAGGCTTTTATAAACAATGAGTCTGATGATGATGATAAATCCAAACAATACACAAGCATTGTAAAATCAATTCTAAAACAGAGCACCAATAGTAAAAACAACAAGATTAAAGAAGAATATTATAAAATTATTCACTTTAATAAAAGTCTAGACAAGCAAAAGAATAAACTTATAAGAAAAATAAAAAGATACAACTTTAAAACTAAACTTATAGGTATATTATCTAGTGATAAAAATAAATATAGCAATGAGATTAGCATAATTAAAAATGAAATATCAAATATTGAAGCAAAGTATATTAAACAAGTTATATCATTAGATATTGATGAAAATAACATAAAATGTATTATTCCTAAAGATGTATATATAATATCTTCTAGCGCTAATATATGCCAATATTCAGAAATGGATTTTAATATGTTCCCAAAATCTATAGAAAAGGAGATATGTTTTTTTGGGACTAATCTAGTTCCTAATTTATCATTACAGTTTAACTCTATTGAGTTTTATTTTTTCAGAAATTTTGTCGTTATAATGTCCAAGAATGATTTTGTCGTTGTTGATTATAAAAATATTTTAATTAAAAAAAGCATAACTCCAATACGCTTACATTCTTCCAATCAAAAAATAAATTTTAATGTAATTAGTGAAAGTTGGGAACATTCTTGTAAAAATGGATTGCCTGATATGAGATATAAAAATAATAGGAGGTTTGTTTATGTTGAAATAGCGATTGTTGAACTTAATATATTTTCAGAGAATATCAATTTTGTTTTTACGCAACGAAAAGACGCAGATTTTTTATATAAACTAATCCACGATACAATAAAGTAATCTTTTAAATTAGACTAACACAAAAAGAATGTATCAAGGTTGTCTTTTTATTGATTACCTTGATACATTTTTACTTTGATACATTACTATAAATTTCACACATAGGTTTTATATTGATTATCCTCTATTATATCAATCAATTAGAGTAAAATGCTATGTATTCATAGGGTGGTTTACTAATACCCTACGCTACAATATCAATAACATCGAGAGTCTGTTTGCCCTTGACTGTTTGGAAGCGTAGCACTCTGTTGGAAAAGTCAAGGAACAAACGCCAAAGGAAATCTTCGTTGCACAACAGTATTGGATTGTACTCTATACCCAAGTGTTGGAAATATTCTCGCAAGGTGTCGCCATTGACACGAACCTCTAAACGAAAAAGGTAGTTGGGAGTGCCGTTTGCTTCTGCGATGTAGTGTTTGCCACTGTTGCTTTCGATTTCCCTTTTCTTATTGTATGCAGAGAGGCGTAAATCGCCATTCTTCTGCTGGACTATGAGGTTGTACTCCTTTATTCTGCGACAAGACCCAACGCCTATGTAAAGTATATCTTCAAGGAGTTTATCCCTGTCTGTTACCTTTGTGCCGTTTACTATAGGTATTAGGTTTTCATCACGAATGGCACGAATTAGGCGTTTGGAGAGGTTTCGGGTATCATTGAAAGCGAGGTCGAGGCGTGTAAGGTTGTGGAATTTCAAACCCAACATTCCCTCAATGTAATCGAGGTAAACGAGGCGATTGTGGGTGTTATAGTTGTAGTTGAGGTATAGTTGCTTGTTGTCTATCTCAATCCATACAAACCCACTCATTTCGCCCTCTTTGTCTGCTTTCAATCCCCAACGCAATGTACCAAAGCATTGCATATCGTACTCGCTGTTGGGGTTGTTGCTTGTTCGTTCAAGGTAAATGATTTTGTAGATGTAATTGTAATATTTGCCCTCTGTCCTTTCAAGGCGAAAATCCCAATGTGGGAGTTCATAGATTTCGAGGGGTGTTTCCATTAGTTGATATAATGGAGAGTCTTCATAGAGTGTGTAGCATAGTTTTACTTTGTCAGCACTGATTTTCATTGTTAATACTGTTTTTAATCTCATTAGTTCCATCGTTTGGCTTATTGGGGATTGTTGCCCAATATGCTCTCATACCATCGCTGATGGCTTGCTTGTGGTTGTCTGTCAAACCACGCCCTTTGAGGGCTTGACTGATACGCTGTTTAGTATCATCATTCAATTGTCTATATGTTCTCATTGCAATATGTATTTATATATAAATAGTAGCATAAGTAGAAAAAGAGTAAATAGTAACTAACTTTTTTAGAAAAATAATTTTGCAAGAAAAATGGAAATCTGTTTTTTACCTTTACTACTAAAAATGATATTTGATAAGCGATAGAGGTTACATACATAAAAAGCACCCACAGAGGGGTGCTGATTGTGTTTTGCTATTTGATACCATTACCAACCTTGTAAGATTTCTCCCTTGTAGCGTGAACAAGGAGCGCAATCACAGTTGGCGTATTCAAGTTTATTAGGGTCGGGTATATAATAACGCAACTCCCAAATCTTCTCTAAATCCTCTAAAAACCTGTTCGAGAAAATTTCTTTATGGGGTACTGAAACGGAGAAAGTTGAAAAACTCTCTCCGTTTTCTTTTTATATACAAATATTTAAATCATGGAAAAGAAGAAAAACAAGTACAGAACAATTTTGATAGTCATTGCCTTTCTTTTTGTATTAGGAAATATTATCCGGTGTTTATATAAAATAAACAAAGCAGAAGAAGAATTCCAAATCAAGAAAAAAGAGATAATGGGAAGATAATACTGGAATCCAAATAACACTAAAAAAGTATCAACATGAGCTTATGAAACCATGTTGATACTTTTTTATTTTTTCCTCACACCTTTAAGAAAAGTTTTGCCCTGTACATCACCTTCAAAATAAGAAAGATGAAGACACTCTTGCTCAGCGTGAGCAGCACCGGGTACCACTCACCAACATATTGCTTGGTGCCATGGAGCAAAGATTGGGAGATGCTGCTAAAATCCACTACTTCGGCAATGAGATATGCCGTTATGGCATTGCAACCGAAGCAGAGCAACCACCCCCACCCTTTGGTATGTCCTTTCACATCAATCCACCAATAGAACAACGCGAGCAACAGATAGCACCATCCGGCACTGTAGAGCGTAAAACTGGCTGTCCATATACGCTTGATTATAGGCTGGGCAGCCCCCATCAACATACCGGCAACAACAAACACTGCACCGGCAAGCATCAAGTTGCGTGCAGTAGTCTTGCGGTCACTGTTTCCACTCTTAATCATGTATCCGGCAAAGCTACCGAGTGCCACTGTGCAGCAGAATGTAAGACTGCTCCAAAGCCAAGTGTAATCGTACCAAGCGGCAAACTGCACACTGCCGTCGGCAGCAAGCACACTACCGTCACGGAAACGCCCAAGAATATCCTTATCTATGACACAAGCCCAATTCCCTTGTGCACTCCAGTCGCCATACCAGTGCATTGGAATTGAATAGACAGCCAGCAAAGCGACAATGGCAACCAATTGCCATTTGGGTTTCAAGTACAGAACCAACGGTACGGTCAACAGATAACCTACTGCAATAGCCTGCAAGGTATTGCTATAGATATATACCTGGTCGGGGTTCAGTGCGAGGAGATTCCCCTGCACCACCATTCCAAGCACAAAGAGCAAGATAAAGCGTTTCAAGACACGCATCCACACCTTGAGGTCGCCGTTCTGCGTTCTGTACTTTGGCAGCGAGTACGGCATTGTCACTCCTGACATGAAGAGGAACAGCGGCATCACCATGTCCCACACTCTCATGCCCTCCCACTCCGCATGGTCCAGCTGATAGAGAAGCGTCTCATTCAAGGCCTCGCAATCGAGTTGCCTTAGAACAGCAAGCAGCACCGGCTGCAGTGCAACAAGCAGGAATATATCGAAACCACGCAGCACATCAAGCGACAGCAGACGTTTGTTTTCATTCATAGTCAGTCAATTTTTATTTTTTACAAGTGCGGGCAAGCCCCTACACTTCCTTTAAGCAGTCACACTGCAGATAGTGTAAACGAGTTATTGAGGGATATTTATCAGGACTCCCTCGCTGTTCCCTGGACAACAACGCTGTCGTTCACTTCACAAGCACCTTTTTGCCATCGGCAATGTAGATACCCGGAGATGCTATTCTCCCAAGCTTGCGGCCTGTGAGGTCATAGATAGCTTTCACATTTCCGTTTTCACCTTTCATATTCTCAATGCAGGTGTCAGGATTACCCACTTTGAGTAGGACGTCGATAATCTGCCCACCATTCTCCTTGAAATCTCCGAACTTGCCGTCGGCATCGCCCTGCGGGTCGATGTTGCTCCAATCCTGCTTGAAGCGCAAACGGTAGACGCCATCGGTTGCCGGAACTGTAAAAGCAGGCAATTGAGGCGTGCTCCTGTTGCCACCGCTAATCTCGTCACCAACGCTATTCCATCCGTTGGCGTCACTTGCGGCATCATTGTTGTAGAAGCTGTAGGACACAAGGTCGCCTGTCGGTTCCCAGTTGCTTCCTGCCGCGATGCCTGCCGAAAAGCCACCGGAATCATAATCAACATATACAAAGTGATGTCTCCAGGTTCCCCCGGCAACAATGTCCGGCTCAACAATCTCACCCGGCTCGGCAACAAAAGTGACAGGGTTGTCCACACCGGCAAGGTCCAGATAATCCTGCGACTGCTCACCGGCGGCAAGTGAATACTCCTGCACTCCCTTTGAAGGGCTTGTGAGGCCTATCTTTGTAACATTGCGGTCGTTGCGCGACTTTGTTCCAATGTTACGCGGTTCATAAAAATCGTATGCTTCGGCTTCCCACTCCAGGTTCGAAAAATCGAACAGGTACACACCACCCTTTACCGTTTCAAAAGAGACAGAGTTGTTTCCGTTATATGTGACATCTGGCGCATCGCCCGACCGCGCTGAAATCGCGGCTTCGGCTATTTTAGGATAGGCAATTGTCAACGGCATACCGCTATGCGATTCCACGCAGACGGTTACAGGCCTGCCGCTTCTCCACTCCACATCGACCTCGAAATTGCCTATAGTTTTCAAACCCTTGACAACGCCATCGGGCCACTCACGCGGCAATGCCGGCATAAGCACCATTGAGTCGGGGCGGCTTTGCAACAGCATCTCGGCAATACCGGCAGTAGCACCGAAGTTACCCTCAATCTGGAACACACTTGTGGCGTGCGCATCGAGCATATTGTCATATAACCCCCCACTCCAATCATAGTTAAGGTTAGTGGTGCGGTGCGCGAAGCCCCTCAATGTATTATAGACACGTTTCTTGTCACGCGCCCTCGCCCAAAGCGATATGCGCCAAGCTCTAGCCCAACCCGTTGCCACATCGCCACGGTCGGCAAGGGAGACAATTGCAGCATCGTAAATATCCTCATCGATACCCTTGTCGATACCGAAACCCGGATAAAGTGCCATAAGATGCGATGTATGTCGGTGACACTGCCAAACATTATGCTCGTCATCGGCAAAATAGTTTTCACCGACACCGATATTGGGCGTGTTCTCCTGATATTTCCATTCGCGCAACATACCTTTGTCATCAATTCTCAAACCTTTGTCCAATCGGCTGAGGTTGTCCTGTAATGTAGAGACAAAAGCATCGTCACACAGTGCGGCATCGTTGCCAAGCACCTCAATAGCCTGCAATGTCTGTTCAAAGAGCATTGCAACGAGCTGTTGCGAGTGAGCCGTAGCGTTCTGCACGAAACCCTGCTCGGGCGAATACTCATTGGGGCACTCCAATGAGCCGTCACCATTCTGCGCAGGCACAAGCCTGTCGAACCAGAACTCGCAAGCACTCTTCATAAGTGGCAGGGCATCATCGCGCAGGAATGTAGTGTCGCAAGTGTAGGCAAAGTGCTGCCACAAGTGAGTGCAGTACCAGGCATTGGCAACCGAATACTTACCAATCTTGTAGTTGCTTGAGCCACCGAAAATATTGCCGGCAGTGTTGACAACCCAGCCCTTGTCCACGCCAAGGTCGCGTGCATTCTTCTTCCACTGTCCGTTTTCACGCAAAGCCTCGTTCTTCATAAAATTGAGGAAAGGCAAATGACATTCGCTCAGGTTTGTTGGCTCTACTGGCCAGTAGTTCATCTGCACATTTACGTTCGAGTGTATATCCGAAGCCCAAACGGCATCACTCTGCGCGTTACCATCCTTGTTCCAGATACCCTGCAAGTTCGAGGGGACAGCTATTCCGCGTGAAGACGCAATGGTCAAGTAACGGCCATACTGAAATATGAGCATATCGACCATTTTTGTAGATGCCGCATCACTCCTCTGCAACAACAGGTTAGTGGGTACAGAATTCACAGCACCGTGAAGTTCAAAGTCACAACGCCCGAACAACGAGACATAATCGGCCTGATGGTTGTCCCTGACAGCATCGAAGCCTTTTGTCTTTGCAACCGCCACAGCATTGCGCAGCGATTTCTCCAACGCCACAACATCACCTGCGAGGTGATTGTCGCGCGAGGGGTCAAAATCTGTGCCACAGGCAATATAAACCACAACTTCACTGGCGCCATCCACTTTTGTAGCCAGGCTATTGCTGCTTACAATGCCCCCCTTTGCCTCCACGGCCATAATAGCACAGTAACTCATTCCATTATTTAATGTACCGCTGAAAACAGCACCTTCAGGGGTATAAGCAGCCTTGTCACCCTGCGCGTTTATGAACTGAAGGTCGAGCGCAAGAGTTTCATCACCGGTAGCCGTGTACCTAATAACAATCACACTATCGGGGTTGCTGCATATATACTCATGTCTATATTTTGTATTCCCCGATGCATATTCCACATTTCCCACACCCTTTGCAAGGTCGAGTTCCCTGCGGTAACCGGTGGCAGCCTTGGCATTCCGGTTTATTATATAAAGGTCGCCGAATGCAAGGTATGAGCCTAAATCAGTAGCTCCCGATGTTCCTTTCCATAATGTCTTGTGATTGAATTGTACACGCTCCTGCGCTATGCCGCCAAAAATCATTGCACCCATATCGCCGTTGCCTATGGGCAAAGCCTCTTTCACCCAATTGGTTGCGGGAGTATTGTACCACAACGACAACGGCTCGGCCGGGGCCGTTTGTGAGCCGGCAATTTCCACCTCGGGGACATCGACAGGAGCATTCTGTGTTGTGAAAGCCTTGTCATCGGCCTTGATGAAATTGAGCGAGCAAGCATTGAAGTTGTGTTTCCACACATCGAGATAATGGTCAATACCGCTGCCATTATAGATAACAATGGCCACAGCATCAGGGTTGGCCGACGGTGCAAGGGACGCATCGACAAACTGAAGTTCCCACTTACCACCCGACGCAGCAACTATTTTCATTGTAGTAGCCTCAGAAGATGATGCGAAGAAACGGTTCGACGACTTCTTGAAATACAGATTACGACCATTCTTTGAAATTACGGTACAAGAGTTTTCGTTACCAACGAACTTCCAAAGCTGCCCATCGTCGCCTTCAACAGCCACACGGTTGCGCAGCTCCTGGTCTTCCCCCGTATCAGTAATCACTGACGAATTTATGTCGAACTCAATATAATACCAGTTGTCGGCTCCATCATTGGAGAACAAAGGCAACGTCTGCGCCTGCGTCACCAAAGCAAGCAGACAAAAAGCTATTGATGCAAGAATCTTTTTCATCATATGGTTCATTTTAAGTATTTCAAGCTCTATATTTACAATCGGGACCGGTATAAATGTGATACACATATTATATCCGGTCCCGACTTATTCTATTTTGTAGCTTCAGCTACAGAGTACATTTACTTTACAAGTACCTTTTTACCGTTTACAATGTAAACGCCGGGAGCAGTAATCTTCTCAAGTTTGCGGCCAGTGAGGTCATAGATAGCTTTCACATTTCCGTTTTCACCTTTCACCTCACCAATGCCTGTTTCAGGATTACCTACCTTGAGCAGAACATCAACAATTGTACCACCGTTCTGCTTGAAATCGCCGAACTTGCCATCGGCATCACCCTGTGGATCAATGCTACACCAGTCCTGCTTGAAGCGGAGACGGTATATACCGGCCTCGGCAGGTGCTGTAAATTCTGGGATTGAAGGTTTGTTGCGGTTGTTGCCACTGATTGATTGGCCAACACTGTTCCAGCCACTCTCGTCGCTTGAAGAGTTATTATTGTAGAAACTGTATGCAACAAGGTCACCTGTTGGTGCATAATTGCTACCCTCGGCAATAGAAGCTGTGAAACCGTCACCCTCCTTGTCAATGAATACATAGAAGTGTACCCATGAACCGGCTGCATCAACAGTAGCTGTAAGTGTCTCGCCCGGCTCTGCCACGAATGTAACAGGCTCGGCAACACTTGCAACATTCACATAATCCATTGACAGTTGCTCAGTAGTCAATGTGTACTCCGAAGCACCATGCGCCGGGCTCACAACGCTCACCTTTGTAACATTGCGGTCGTTACGTGTCTTCATGCCAATGTTGCGTGGCTCATAAACGTCGAACTCCTCAACAGTAATTGCCACCTCGCCGCTGAAAGCATCGCCAATGGCTGCACCAACAACTACACCCTCGGGGATAACGATTGTGTACTCGCCTGGAGTTGTTATCTCGTTGTCAAGTGTCAAAGTCAGCACATTACCCTCAACTGCACAAGTTGCAGTTGCAACAACAGCGTCCTCGGCATCTCTCAACTCAATTGTTGCTGTAGCATTCTCAACGGCAACAACCTCCTTGTTGAGTGTAAGTTCAATAGTCTTGAGTGAGTAAATATCCTCGCTTGGAGAAACCGACTTAACAACAATGGCCTCGGGAGCAGTGATTGTTACAGCAAGCTCGCCAGAGAATGCCTTGCCGTCGCTTGCACGTGTGATAAGACCCTCGGGGATAACCAACTTGTACTCACCGGGAGCAGTAACCTTTGTATTCAAAGTAACTGTGAGCTGCGCACCCTCGACAACATAGTTTGAAACACCGCTTGCAACACTATTGCCCTGCTTGAACTTCATGAACTTGCTCATCTCGTATGGGTTAAACTCACCTGCAGCCTCGCTGTTGAAAGTAATCTTGATAGTCTCTACAGCCTCGGCCTTCTTTGGAGAGTAGTCAACAACCTCGAAAGGAACCTGTGCAGGGTCGGCATTCACACCGTCGAATGCAAACAGGCTGCTACCCGGCAATGTAACTGTGAGCTGCTGGTCGATATCGATTGCAGTACCCTCTGTGAGACCCTGCAATGCATCCTGTACATTGAAAGACTTGTTGAGGATGATAGCACCCTTGATGTTTGCAGGAATTTCAAATGCCTCACGCAATGTAAATGTAAATGTCTGTTCATTGTTTGCACCGTTACGCAAAGCAAGTGTTGCCTTTGCACCGTTCCATGATGCCCAACCGTAAACCTGCTGCTGGCTACCTGTCCAAGGATTGCCACCTACCCAGTGAGCATCGGGCAATACATCGGCATTCTTCTTCTGCCATGCAACACACTCAGCGAGGTCGGCCCAAAGCTTGCCATCGCCAACAGTGTTCATCAACTCATAGTCGGCATAAAGCTCAACCATACCCGAGCCGCAAACAAATGCAGCGCGCAACTCGCGGAGAGCAGGCTCATACTGCATATTCTTTGAAACGGCACCGAACTTTGTAAAAATGAAACCGTGAGTCATCAAAGTGTTGATAGGGCACATTGGTGAATTTGTCACGTAGTTCTGATAAACAAGACGGTCGCGGTAAGTAATCCACTTCTCGCGGTCGATAGAATTGTTGCCGGCTTCGCCGTAGTCACCCTCCTGACGCCATGTAGCATCCGAAATCTGATACCAGAATGGAGAAGCCCATGTACCTACTGTTGTATTGAAGAAGATATCCTCGCGCATGTTCTCGCGAACGTACTGCTCAAGACGGATAATACCCTCGGCATTCTCGTTACCTGTATCACCTGCATCGGGGCCTACAGCAGAGAACTGTCCCGAAATACCATCATATTTGAAGAAGAGATAGCTGTCACTGCCTGGCTGATAACCTGGAACACCGTCCTGCTGGCATACAAGGTTATTTGCAGCATCAAGATATGTCTGATAATAAGCAGGGTTAGAGAGCTGCATGCCACCCTTGCCGTTCCAGTAAGCACGGCGATAGTTACCGCTCTGGCCGTAACCGCCTACAGGGCCTAACCAAGCACCGATACCGGCACCCATCTCCTTTGCCTTGGCAGCAATGTCACGCATCTCGTTAGGGAATCCCTTGTGGAATGTCCATGTACCATAGTTATCCCAACCGTCATCGATTACAAAGGCAACAATGCCCTCGCCATACTTGTCATAATAGTTCTTCTTCCACTGTTCAACAACATTGAGCACCTGAGCCGCAGTGAAGTTTGTGTGCTCCTGACCGGGAGCAGCGTTGTTGCGGTCAATGTTCAACTCGTACCAGCTGTTATAGTGTGGGAATGTTCTCCAGGGCACTGCACGCTCGCGCTCGCTGTATGCAAGGAACGAACGGCGCTTCTGTGTCTCGCGGATATTCTCCTTGCCCTCAGTACCATCCTGTGCAATGAGACCTACAACAGCAGCCACCTTCCAGGTCTCGCCCTTGGCAAGTGTAGTGTTGCGGCTCCAGCGACCCTGGATACCTACAACTGCAGTATTCACAACAACACCCTCCTTAGCCTCGTAAACCTTCACAGTCATTGTGCTTGAAGCATCGATAGACTCGGTCTTGTTCTCAACGAACACGCGCACCTGGAATGTACCGTCGTATGGAGCAGTGAATGTGAATGTATTGTCACTGTGCTGGCCACCTGAGTAACCGCTGTGGTAGTCGCTTGCAGCGATGTTGTTCTCGGCATCCAACAAATCGGCACCACCGAAGTTCAAACGATGACTACCTGTTCTGTACTCAACCTTAACCTCAACCTTCTGGTTCTTCTTGAGTGTTACATTTGCCATCTTGTAAGCAAGCACGTTAGGATAGTTGGCACCTGTAGCCTCAATCACACGGTTAGGAAGGTCGTTCTGTGCAACCTGTGTCCAAGATGCAGCTGTCAAAGAAGCTGTCTTTGTATCCATCAGGTTCCAAACATCCTCCTCACCTGTAGCCTGACCTACTGTGTTGTATGCTGTAGGAGTCTCAAGACCTGCGAATATCTTGTTGCTTACGATTGTTGCACCACGTGTGTTACCCACAACCTTTGGTGTAGAACCGGCAGCCTGAGTATCCACATTGTAAATCATAGGAATGATGTTGTACATGTCAACAGCGTCAACACCTGTGAGTTCCATCTCGGTACGCAGGTAATGACTACCGTCGCGCAATACAGCACGCCAAACAATGGCAATCTTTGTGCCCTTGTACTCATACTCATAGTTCGCAACCAGCTGAACACCATTGTAGTGCTGTGCACCGCCAATGGCTGTCGCATTGCCTGCAAGAGTCTCAGTCTTCACATCAACAAGTGTCATTGCCGAAGCAGGAACATTGTCACCAGCACCGAATGCCACTGTGAAAGGCTCTGTGCCTGCCACAAGGTTCATAGCGTCGCTACCAGCAAAGTAAAGAGCATCGCCCACCTTCATGTAGCCGGCTGCAAGCACCTTGTTACTGAGTACATAAACGCCATTGTCCTCTGAGATATTCGCAACACCCACATTATCCTGCTGCTTTGGATAAACCCAAGCATTCTCATACTTCTCAACTGCTGGGAGAACAGGCAATGTAGCCACGTTTACAGTGATAGTGTTCTCTACATCGTTAACCGATACAACGGCAAACTTACCCTCGGGAGCCGATACTATGATAGTACCCTTGTCAACCGAACCCTCAACGGTGATTGTAGAGCCATTGGCATACTCTTTGCCGGCAATCTCCAATGTAACACCCTCGGGAACAGTGATTGTGTAAGTACGCTCGGCAATAACATACTCTGCGAATGTGTAGCGGCTACCACCATCCTTTGAACCGTTATCGGTCCAGAGACCAAGTGTCTTGCCCGAGCAGGCAGCCACACCACCAAAGTAGTTCAGATAGGTAGCCTGCGCGGTACCTGCTGTAGTGTAAGGCGAAATCTGATAGAAATCGTCAGCATAGTTGTCGAGCTTGAAATATGTACCCTCGACCTTGCTGTCGCTCAATTTAACGAAGTTTGCACCCGTTCCATAGCTTGAGCTCTTGTCATAGGTAAGCCACTTCTTTGCATTGTGGCTGTAGATGTAGTACGCACCGTCAACACCATCCACCGCATAGAACGCGAAGAGGCCGTTAGCGGCATCACCCTCAACCGGAGTAGTAGTTGGGCTTACATAAGCACCATTACCACTCACCATAGTGTAAACATGCTCCGGCTTGCCGTTTGAAGGCAAAGTCTGCGAAGCAGTCACCTTGTCGGCATAAGCCTGTGTCGAGAGACACAACGCTGCCAACGCTAAGGAGAAAAATTTCTTCATAAGTTAAACTTTAATGGTTAGTATAAATTCAAATAATCTTTCAAGCACACAAGGCTGTGCTAAAAAGCACAGCCTCATTACATAATAAACTTATATATAATGAAAATTCACTATATTCCTTTTAACAGCCCATACAGGGCATTTTTAATACTTTAGTTCCAGAGATTACCCCATTGACTCGTTTTGCTTTATCGCAACCCGCGGGGCGCAACCTGCGTCTGCGCTACCCGCGACTTTTTGCTGCAAAACTCGCGATAGGTCAATTTGTGGATTAGTTTATCCCCATTGACTCGTTTTGCTTTATCGCAACCCACGGGGCGCAACCTGCGTCTGCGCTACCCGCGACTTTTTGCTGCAGAACTCGCGATAGGTCAATTTGTGGATTAGTTTATCCCATTGACTCGTTTTGCTTTATCGCAACCCGCGGGGCGCAACCTATGTCTGCGCTGCCCGCGACTTTTTGCTGCAAAACTCGCGATAGGTCAATTTGTGGATTAGTTCCACAAATTGCCCCATTCACCGCGGTGGTTGCCACCAAGCTGACCACCGTTTGAGGTATCTACAGTCTTCTCGTTATCCAATTTCAATGAAGCTGCAAGCATTGCCTCCGCTTCAACATTTACCTCTACCATGAGAGGTGATACATAATTCTTCTTCATATATCGTAAAATTCTTTTTTTGTTTTTAGTTTTGCAAGGGCGGGCGAACCGCCCTTGCATTTCCTATTTCCTAATAAGTGAGATAAAAAGGATGAAGTTCAAGGCTTGCGAAGCCCGATAAACCGCAGTTTACTTTTGCGTAAATGAGGATTTAGAGGGCAAGCGTAACGCAGTAGTTGGCCTTTTTAATCGCTTATTACTTCACCAAAACCTTTTTGCCGTTGATAATATAAATACCAGGAGCAGTGATAGCCTCTACGCGACGACCTGTGAGGTCGAAGATAGCTTTCACCTCTCCGCTTTCACCTTTCACCTCGCTGATGCCTGTTGTGCCCTCGCCGAAACGGAAGCTGTAAGAAGCCACGTTCATGCCCTCTGTCTTTGGCAAGTAAACCTTGTTGGCGTTGTTCAAGAATGCTGTTTCATTCAACTGGTTCAGCTTAACACCACCAAAGCATACTTCTTCGTTTTTGAGAGTAAGCACATAAGCGTCACCAACTACATAACGGTCAGCAATTGAACCCTCAAGAAGGTTTGTTTCAACTGTTGAAGCAGCTTCATCTGTGTAAGCAAATGTATAAGTTTCGTTCTCGCCGACATTCTCCAAAAGAACTGGAGTTGCAGCTGGAATTACATTCTCAACTTCCTCAAACTGTACATGACCGTTGTTTGTTGAAACCGCAACATAAGCCTTTACGCCCTCAGGGATTGCTACCTTGTAACCCAAGTGGAGTGTTGCATACTCTGCTTTAAACTCAATCGCGTGAGAGAAATTTGCAGTATTCTCCTTTGCAAACGAGATTGTAATTGTACCATTTGTAGCATTTGCTCTATCATCGGCACCAAATGTTGCATAGCAACGTACTTTATAAGTTCCAGCCTCAGCAACCTTTACAGTATAAACATTATTTGTTGAAGGAGCACCTGCCTTACCGACATGGTAATCACCTGCCACAACATATCCGGCTACGTCAATAACCTCAACACCACGGATATTCAACGCACAGTTACCACTTGTATAGTCCAATCTTACCGTTGCAGTTCTTGCACCGCCAACAGTAACCTCACCTTCAATATACTTGATACCATAGCCCAGTGCATTGTTATTGAATACAACAGATGAATAATCCTCTACAGCGACATCCTCCCAAGTTGTTGATGTATTCCAAGCTAAAGCAATGTTATCTTCCAAAAAATCACCTTTAAGCGCCGCGATAGCTTCTGCCGGGTCAAAACTGCCTGCCTCGGTAATTACAAGGTTGTTACCATCGTCGTCTTGGTTGTAGTTTGCATAAACACCATAGGTATAACCACCAGAGAAGTTCAGTTTGTTTGTACCATTGATATTAATGTTAAAATAAGAACCATTAGGTGTAACTGTTACAAAGTCTGATGTAGTTTTCACCAATTTGATGAAGTTGTCATCCTTTTGCGCGAACTTTTTCTCGCTGACACTCCAAAGATAGAGTTGGCCCTCATACTCCACAAACGCAAACTGCTGGGCAGTAGATGACGAATTTTTTGCAACATCCTTGTTCAGATAGTTACCATATGTACCACCACAGTGTGACAAGTAGCCTTCGCCTGGCTTTGCATAGAACGCACCGCGATTGCCATCCTTAGAAGTAATGTGGTAACATTTGTCGTTACTCAACTGATTCGCATCAGTAATTTGCGCCATTGCGCCCGAAGCAAGGAACAATGATGCGATAAATAAAGTAAATTTTCTCATAGAATATTAGTTAAAGTTAATAAATATCAAATCAATATATTCCAGAACAAAAGCTCTGTAAATCAAGTTATAATTAGGAGATTACTCTCCGCACAGACACAAAAAAAAACGTGGACAATCTTACATTATCCACTGATGAGGTCTTGGCGTTACCTGGAAGATAGATAAGCAAGTTGCCCACGCTGCATACAGCGCGGACATCAACTTTGCTACTAATCTTCCTATTGATTTAACCGCCAAGTTTGACAGGAGAAAAATCCCGCCGGGGCAAAATGCCCCCATCAGTAAGATAGTAAAGCTAATGCGCTATGTTTTTAATATGTCATAACCCCACAATGAGGTTACATCGGCAAATATATTCATTTTTCTTGAATTTATTAAATAATAATATAAAAAAGATAACAATTAGAGTAAATTAGGCAGGAGAACATTTGCTTGGAAAGGCCTAAAAGGCAGGCCTCCAGGCTGACGCCAGCTCACAAACAAAAGGCAAAAAGGGCTACAATGCCCTAAAGGCCTAAAAGGCGGACACCTGCCGAGAGGCGAAAAGTGAAAGGTGAAAACTGAAAACGACAAACACCTTTCCGCTTTAATCTTCCTTGTCGC
>JAZOUB010000054.1:0-77852 GCA_045657945.1 Bacteroidaceae bacterium
CGTGACTCCTTGTCACCGAAGAGGTTGAGCTTGTAGATGAAGTGTACCATGAAGTAGCTATTTATCGTGTTGTACCACGTGTCGCTACGCATGGTAGCATTTACGATGCGGCTCACGTTGCTCTGCTGTCCTAGGATATCATAGAACTGTATGCTTACGGTAGCGGCATTCTGTGCGAGGAAGCTTTTCGATACTTGGGCATTCCAGATGAGTTCATCGGTGTTGAACTCGGGGTCGCTGAATCCACGACGGCTGTTCATGCCGATGTCTGATGATATCTTGACATTCCACCAAGGGAGCTGAATATTGGTTGATGGACCATATGAGAAGATGTAGGTGTCACGATTGGCTGTGGGCTGCAGGTTGTTGCGGGCGCGGTTGTAGTTGAGTGACCCTTGCAGTGTGATTTCAAGCCAGTCGTTCTGATAGGTCCCCGACAGACGTTCCGAGAGGGTTACAGAGCGCGTTGCTGCTAGCGGAAAATTGTTATCTACATTCTTGGTACGCACGTAGCCTTCTTGGTAGTTATAGTTTGCATTGGTCGACGAACTTACCTTGTAGCGTTGGTTGGGCAGAGCGGTATTATAGGCGATGCCTGCACCGGCACTCCAGTTGCTCCACCACCCGTCTAGGTTGGTAGGTTGTGATTCTCGTCCACCTGTCTCCTCATTATAGGTAATCTTGTTGACAATGCTGTTCAGTGTGTTGTTGAGTCGAAGGTTGGCCGATATATTCTGCAGTCGCTCCACGTTGAAGTCTTGGAACTGTACGTTGAGGCTGTTGTTGAATGTTGGCTTCAACCCAGGGTTACCCTTGGTGATGTTTAGTGGGTCGCTATCATCGGTGATGGGGAGTAGGTCGGTCATCGAGGGCTGACTACTTCGCCCACGGTAGTTGATGCGCAGGCTCGTCTGTTTACTCCAGCGGTAGCGGAAGTTCATCGTAGGGGTGAAGTTGAAGACCGTACGCATAGTATCTATGTTGTATCCCATGTACTGATAGTTCATCTTGCTATGTTGGGGCAAGAGGGTGAATCCCACGTTCATGTTGTACTTATCTCGTATGAGGCGTAGCTGTGCCGTGATATCGTGATCCATATTCTCATAGGTAGCAAAGCGGCTCAACTCTTCGCTGCGGTAACGCTCGTAGTCATCAGGCAGTATCCACTCGGGGAGGCTCCAATCATCAAGCACATCGGGGAGGTTATAGGTAGAGCGATCGTTGTTGTTGTAACGATAGCTGAACTGGTAACTGAGCTGTAGGAAGGTGGCAGTCCACAACGGCTCGCTCCACATGATGCGGGTATTGTAGTTATAGGTCTTTGAGGGAGTGGTGTTGTAGCGATTGATAGTAGAGGTACTGTCGTTTCGGTAGAAACGGGTAAACGAGGTGGAGTTTGAGAAGCTCTCGCTCGTGCTGTATCCTCCGTTGAGGGTAAGGGTGAGGTTGCGTCCTTCAGAGTTGAACTTACGGTTTATCTGTAGACGGCCGTTCACCGAGGTACTCTCACTGCCTCCTGCCGATTGGCGGCTATTGTAGTTGATGCGGCTCTCGTCTGTCCATGCAGAGTCCAAAGGCTCGTAGCCCTCCTCGGTATAGTTCTCTTCGATTGTCTCATACGGGTCTTTATCAAATGTTGCCGATAGGTTGTTTGAGGCGTTGTTTGACTTCGAGTACGATACACTGGGACGGAAGATAATGTCTGTCATCGTATCGGGTCGCCACTCAAGTCTCAGATCGGCATTCAGGCGCAAACTCTCGTTGTTGGATTGGTTACGGCTGTTTGAGAACGAGTTGTTGCTTCCCTTTTCAAGGAATGTCTCCGACGCCGTCTGGCTCTGTACGTCCGAGTCGTTGTGGAAAAAGCGTACGCCACCACCTATTTGGAACTGATACTTATTCCTCTCCACCTCTTCTCCCAGATTCTTGGCCAGTGAGAATCCGCCCATTGAGCTTTGTGTCATGCCGTTACCACCACGACCACCACGACCAAATCCTCTGTCGTTGACATTGTTGGTTGATAGTATCACCGAATAATGCTCATTTTCCTTGAATCGGTTTACCATTCCTTTTACGGTGTAGAGGTTATGTATGTCATAGGCTGTCCTCTGTGTCGGGCGTCCGTAGCCAAGGTCGATGTTTGAGAACCATCCCTTCTTGGCATCCTCTTTTACGGTGAGGTCAAGCACCAACTCCTCTTCGCCATCGTCGATACCTGTAATCTCTGCCAGGTCGCTCTTCTTCTCGTAGCTCTTCACCTTCTTCACCATGCTGGCCGGTAGGTTTTTCATGGCAATGGATTTGTCTTCGGAGAAGAACTCCTTGCCATCGACAAGAATCTTTGATACAGTCTTACCATTATAGGTCACGGTACCATCTTCAGCAACTTCGTAACCCGGTAACTTGCGGATAAGTTCTTCGAGCATCGATCCCTCTGCTACGCGGAAGGTCTCAGCATTGAAGATTACCGTATCCTCTGATACCTGTACTTGTGCCATCTGTGCTTCGATGACTGCCTCCTTCAAGAGTAGCGCATCAGTCTTCAGACGGATGGAGTCGAGACGTATACGGCGCGTGTCCTCTACCACGGTGAAGTTGCGATACTCATCACCATAGCCCACAAACGATACCTTTACGGTATAGTTTCCCTTCGGCAATCGGCTTTCGAATTCGAATAGTCCCTTGAAGTCTGTTGTGGCACCCGAGAGGAATGTGCTATCGGGCATGCTCAGCAGCTGAATGGTGGCAGCGATGATGGGTTCTGTCGTCTCATAGTCGGTGACATCTCCCGTCACCTTCACCTTTTTGTCTTGGGCAAGAGCTATGCCCATGTGGCAGATTGCCAAGGCAAGCAGGAGGATTTTTTTCTTCATATAATATATGTGGTATAGGTTTCTATAAGGTATACAAGAGGAAGACTCCGTAGTGTGAAAAAGGTTTAATCTTTGACCTAAAAAAAAGCATGCATCTCAATGAGGTGCATGCTTTAGCTTTATATAAAAGTTCTTATTCCCAAGCCAAGGCACTAGCGCCGAGCACAGCTGCGTCTGAATCCTTAAGTTCTGAAATGAGAAGCTTGGTCTTGCCTTTCCAAATGTTGAGTACGTTAGCTTCCATGGCCTCGTAGGTCGGTTTCATGATGTAGTCGCCGGCCTTGGTGAGCCCGCCGAAGAGTACGATAGCCTCCGGTGCGTTGAAGGTTATGAAGTCGGCCAATGCCTCACCGAGTATTGTACCTGTAAAGTTGAAAACCTCGAGTGCTACCTTGTCGCCCCGAACGGCAGCATCATATACATCCTTTGATGTGATAGGACCTTCGAGTTCGCGCAGCACGCTGGGCTCGTCGGTGCAGTCGATGATCTCCTTCACGGTGCGTGCTACACCAGTAGCTGAGCAGTAGGTCTCCAAGCAGCCGCTACGTCCGCAACCGCACTGACGTCCATTGTGACGGCGTACGATGACATGACCCAACTCACCTGCAAAGCCGTCGTGGCCATACACGAGTTGTCCGTTTACCACGATACCGCTACCTACCCCCGTACCGAGGGTAATCTCGATGAAGTTCTTCATGCCGCGTGCTGCACCGTAGGTCATCTCGCCGATGGCAGCCGCATTAGCATCATTGGTTACGGTTACTGGCACTCCGATAGCCTTCTTGAACTCCTCTGCAAGGGGTACGATACCCTTCCAGGGAAGGTTGGCCGAGTACTCAATGTTACCGGTGTAATAGTTTCCGTTGGGTGCACCGATACCCATGCCCTTGATCTTGCTTGTGCCACCCACAGCCTCGATCATGGGAAGGAGCTTCTCGGATACAGCTGTCACATATTCGTCAAATTCTTTGTACGCTTGAGTTTTTACTGAGTCTACACTCAAGATGTTTCCACGAGCATCTACGATACCGAATACGGAATTCGTGCCGCCGATATCCATGCCCACTACATAAGGTTTGTCCATAATGTTATTTTTTAAGTTGGTATATTCTGTTGTTAGAAGAGGTAAGCCAGCGAGAATTGCATGATGCCTGATTTATAGTAAATCTTATCTCTCCATGGCATATTGTAATTGGCCGCTACCTGTACGTGTTTGAATAGGGTGAATCCCAAGCCTGCGTTGAGGTCCACTGGAGTATTCTTGATGTTGTAACCTTCGGCAACCTTTGTTATGTTGAAACCAAATTCGGGACCTACTGCCAAGAAGCAATTGGCCTTATTGCCCAAGCCAAAGCTATACTTGATGTTCACTGGTAGTTGAAGGTAGTCTTGCTTAGAAGTTGATGATATATTCTTCTGGGCATACATGGCTGCTACTTCTAAACCGAGTCCGATAATAGGGATGCGTGCCTCTATCTTGGGACCCACAAAAAAACCGGCATAGTTATCCAGTTTAAGAGTTTGCCCCTCGGATTCGAGATTGGGCAGTTCGCCCAAGCTTACTCCACCCTTGACACCCCAGCAGAACTGTGCTTTTGCGGGTGTGGCCAACAATAGAGCGGCAAATACAATGGTGATGTATGTAAATCTTCTCATAATCGTATAGCTTTAGTCTTTTATTTGGTTACAATGAGTCTTATGGGTGCAAATATACAAATAAGCAAGCGAAATAAAAAAAGTTTACTTTTTATTTTGCAGTGAGAACCAATATATTCACGAATCGTTGTAGATGTACATCATTTTTTAGGGCAACGATTAGTCGCAATAAAAAATGAGAGCATGCCGTGATGGCATGCCCTCAATACATAACGTATAACCTGCGTCAGCGACTATGGCTCAGCCCACAAGTCACCCCATTTGCCACGACGACGACGATTAGTCAGAACCTCAGAACCATCGGCTTCTCCTACTCCGAAACCTGGCTCAGTTCCTGGACTTGTGGTCATCATCTGTGACTGTCCCTCAATAGCCATCACCTCTATTTTAGGTTTGATATATTCTTTCTTGTTCATGATTTCAATCTCCTTTTACTTTATAAGCACTTTAACTTCGTTTTAGTTGCTCACGTTCGGCATAGTCAAACATGTTTGCCTCTGCACTCACTTAATCACAACTTTCTTGCCGTTCACAATGTATATTCCGGGCTTCAATGTATTACGGTCGAAGCACTCGGCAACCTTGCGTCCCTGCAGGTCGAACACGGCAGCGTTACTGTCATCGGCAACCTGCGCACCTTCTATTGCAGTCGTTCCGTCATAGTTGCCCTTAATAACATTCAGGCGTATCTCGTTGCCGTCGATATCGACAATCATGGCATCATCAATGTCACCGTCAAGTTCTGCAATGACAGTCTCGCCCTCCATTATCTCATCGCCAAAGAGCGAATAGACGATTGTGCGGCCACCTTTGCTCTTTTTGCTGAAGGCATCCACCGCAGGTGACCATTTTACATTTTCACCAGTGAGAAGAAGGTCAAGTGCAGCGACGGGGCGTGTGGTACTGAGCACCAGTTCGCCATCTTTTACATAAAGAACAGCCTCGGGCTCCTCGTCCTGTGCAGTGTCCTTGCTGCGATTGCCCTTTGCAAGTTTTGGTGTTACCCCCGAATCAAGCAGGAGGTTGATGTTTGCAACCACATCCTGCACATTGATTGTTTTGTCACCATCTATGATATTGGCTGCTGTGAAGTTGAAAGGTGTGTACCTATTATAATATGTTGAATCCAACGCATAGTTAAGCGTGCGCTGCATATCGGTAATGTTCAGCTGTGCATCGAAGTTAACGTCGCCCGGCCGGCAATCCATTACCACATTGAAACGGTGGTAATCGTTCCACCTGCTTGTCGATGTCTTTACACCGGCATTGAGCGTCTCGCCCAATGGCTTTGTGTACCAGCCGTCGCACCAACTGTCGTAACTGAAATATCCCATACTGCTATTAGCGTTGTCGAGTCTCTTTGTCATAGAGCCATACCAATAACCCGAAGAATTTACATTCCAGGCATCGGATATTACGAGATAGAAATAGTTGTCGTAGGTATCGATATTCGCCGATGCAGTACTGTTCGATTTGTTGCTGTATGTAAACACCGTAGGCACTGCACTTTTGGGGTCACCTTTGAGGTTGAAGAGGTCGGAGTAGTTCACGGTGTATATGTCGCGGAGATCCTGTCCGTAGAACTCAAGAGTATATACCGGCAAAGGATTGCTTATGTCGCGTATCTTGTTGTAGCTTGCATTGAGGCTTGTGAGGTTCGGGGCATAGGCCATAATATCGTATAGGTCGCCCGTCAGTTTGTTGCCCGAAATATCGAGTCTCTTCAAAGAGTCGCAGCAGAGTGACAGGTTAGCGTAGTCGAAGGTATCGTCCTCGTAGTCCATCCTGATATTGCCCGACAGGTTGTTGTTTTGCAAATTAAGAGTATTCAGGCTATCAAGAGCAAACACCACGTGTGGCAACGGGCCTGACAGATTGTTGTTGCCGAGCACAATGGAGTATATGTGTCCGTTCCTTATTGTTACACCTTCAAGAGGTTCGGTCTCCTCGGGTGTTGCACCTAATACCCACTTTGTCTTCCAGTTTTCGCCGCCGGTAAGCGCCGGAATGTGCTTGAGGATGTTCCACTCTTTTTCGGGGAGCCCGGCAAGGGTGTACGCCTCCTCTACAATAGCATCCCAACCGCCCCAGTGGCTTGCAGCCTTGTAGGCTTCGGCCGTGCCGACTGGCACATAAAGTGTTGCGCCGCTCTTGCCCACGTTATATGAACTTACCGTAGGTGGCACTGTCGCTTTAAGGTGCACCTCTTTTATGCTTGTATAACCGATTGTGTTGTAGTGCAGGCTTGTTATGGTCGAAGGAAGGTACAGGACAAACAGGTTATCGCATCCTTCCCATATTGAACTGTAATCGCTTATGGCTGTCACGCCCTCGTTCACGGTGAATGTGGAGAGGTTGTCACAGTTTGCGAATGCATGGCCTTTTATGGTTCTGACCGTCGAGGGCATCGAAACCTTGTCGAGGGCGGCATAAGCGAAGGCTGAGCTTCCGATTGTTGCAAGTCCCTCGGGGAGTTTTATTTCACGCAGCGAAGCGCAATTGTAGAACGATTGCGTGCCAATGCTTGTGATGGTTGAAGGAAGGGTCACATCGGCGAGTGATGTACAGCCGTAGCAGAAGTAATCGGGCACAGCCTTGATGCCCTCGGGAATTGTTATCGAAGTGATTTTGGCACAACCGCGGAACGCATATGACCCTACTGAGGTTACCGTCTGTGGAATTGCAAACTGCTTCAATGACCGGCAACCATAGAATGAATCGCTGCCGATAGAGGTTATATCGGGCGCGTAGCCGACACTCTCAAGAGCTGTACACCCGTAGAACAGACGGCTGGGGATACTCTTTATGCCGGAAGGGATTGTTACCTGTGTCAATGAAGTACAGTTGCTGAGAGCACTGGTGCCCAATGTCGTAAGTCCTGCTGGCAACTCAATCCCGGCAAGTGATGTACAGTTGTCGAAACAGTTGTTGCCTATTGATACAAGCGCGTCGGGCAGTTCCACACTTTGCAATGCCACACAATCCTGGAATGTGCCGGTTTCCAAGTTGCTGACACCGGCGGGTATGTTCACCGCAGTTAGCGTTTTGCAACCATCGAAGGCATAAGAACCGATGGTATTGAGTGAAGAGGGGAAGTCAAAATCCTTCAACGACGCACAGCCGCTGAAACATTGGCTTCCAAAGGAGGTAATCCCATCGGGCATATCGACAGTCTGCAAAGCGGAACAGTTATAGAACATATTTGCAGGCAACGCAGTTACACCATCGGGAATTTTCACATACTTCAACGATGTACACTCTTCAAGGAAGTTTGCCGGCAGGGTTGCAAGGTTCTTGGGCAAGGTAATGCTTTCAAGTGCCGTACAGCCTCTGAAAGTATTAACGTCTATGTTTGTAACATTGTCGGGGAGCACTATCGACTTGAGCCCGATACATCCCCAGAAAGCACCACTGCCGATAGAGAGAAGGCCGCTTGGCAATGTTATCGACTCCAGGTATTCGCAATTTAGGAATACATTCGAACCGATAGAGGTCAATGTTGTGGGCAACGTGATGTCGCTCAGGAAGGTACAACCCTTGAAGACGTTGCTTGGCAATGCCGTCACACCCTCAGGGATTGCTATTTTTGTAAATTGCACACAACCGGAGAAAGCACTGGCTCCGATACTCTGTACCGATGCAGGTATTGTAACATCTGTCAATTTGGAACAGCCGGAGAACATGCCCTCGGGAATGGCTTTCAACGAAGCGGGGATGTTTGCCGTTGCAAGTTTATTGCAAGCGGCGAATGCGCCGCCCCCAATCTCCTCAACGCTGTTGGGTATTGATATCGAGGTCATCTCGTAACAATTATAGAACGCATTTACTCCAATGCTCTTGAGGCTTGAGCCTTCGGCAAATTCCGGTGCAATTTTATAGCAATACATAAAAGCTTCATTACCGATGCTTTGCACCGATGCCGGTATTGTGATGCTGGTCAAATTGGAACAGCTCCTGAACGCACTGGCTCCGATACTCTGTACCGATGCAGGTATTGTAACATCTGTCAATTTGGAACAGCTGGAGAACATGCTCTCGGGAATGGCTTTCAACGAAGTGGGGATGTTTGCCGTTGCAAGTTTATTGCAATAGGCGAATGCGCCGGAGCCAATCTCCTCAACGCTGTTGGGTATTGATATCGAAGTCATCTCAGAGCAAGAATTGAACGCATATGCTCCGATACTTTTAAGGCTTGAGCCTTCGGCAAATTCAGGAGCAATTTTGTCGCAATAATAAAATGCATACGTTCCAATGCTTTGCAGCGAAGCAGGGAATTTCACGGTTGACAGGTTACGGCATCTGTCGAATGTGTGGGAGCCAATGGTCTGCAATTGCGTGCAAGAACTGAGATCAAGTTCTGTCAGGGGATTATTGTAAAATGCATATGAACCTATTTCCTTGAGCCCTGCAGGAAGTTTGACAGTCGATAGCCAGCAGCCATAAAAACAGTAATTTCCAATAGACTCAATAGCGTCGGGTATTTCAATGCTTGTAAGGCCTGAATTTCTGAATGCATAAGCACCGATATATTTCAGGTTCTCAGGCAGTTCGAGTTCGCTGATTCCGACAGACTCAAAGGCATATTCACCGATGGAATCGAGCGATGCAGGCAGGGTGACGCTTGTCAGCGAGCCGGCGTGGCTGAATGCCTTTGCGCCAATCTTCTTTAGTGTAGAGGGGAATGTGACACTCTTGAGAGGATTGTACTTTGTCGATGACTTGTAGAGGAACTCATCTCCGATTTCCTCCACTCCCTCTGTAAACACAACAGAAACCACACGGCCGGCCGAGGAGGGCGAACTGCCGTACCCGACAAGGTTGCCGGGGACCTTTTTCATACCTATGGTTATGGAAGATACATTGGAACCGACCAACGCATTGTCGGCTGTTGTCACGCTGCCGGGGATTACGATGGAGCTGAGATTTGAGTAGCAGAAAGCTGATGAGCCTAAATATTCCAGCCCGTCGTTGAGTACAACACCCTCGGTCAGAGTGTTGTACTGGAATGCACCACTACCGATATACTTTACCGAGGCAGGCAACTCAAGCGACAAAAGGCCTTGCAAATTGCTGAGGCTTGAGCCTAAATGCGCAAAGGCGTTTGCTTCAATGGCCTTGAGCCCCTGGGGCAAGACAATATGCTGCATATTGGTGGAACGGGCAAACATATAAGTTGCAATGGTGTCCTCCTTCATCTCACGCACCTTGTACTCGCCTGTATATTGTCCTTCGGATGTAATTTTTGCACCTCCGATGTCAAGTGTAGTAAAGCGTTGGGAGATTGCCGTCTTGATGGCATTGATGTCGGCACCGTTTAGCGGGCCGCTGATTTTCAATGTCGTTTCGGTATAGGCGGTGAAGTCGGTCGCCGAATGAGCGGCGGCGAAATCGCCGGGGTTGGCAGCCTCAAAAGTAAAGACTGTTTCCTGCGCCTTGGCACAAGTGATAGAGGTGAGCAGCAACATGATTGCCAGCACAGATCTCTTCAACGATAACGATTTTCTCATAACTATATGGTTTTTATCTTTTGTTTGCACACTTTTTGAAACATACAAAGTTACCACGGCAAAAGCAGTTGTTTTTTCACGGAAAAGACATTCTTTTTAACAGAAAGGACATTACCACCACACAAAAGGCACAATTCGTAAAAAACGGCATACCAATATGCCTTAAATTGTACAAGGTTCCGTTTTTTGTCTATTTTTGCAGAAAACAGTGAAATTTTATGAAAAACGGTATCTTATCAATGGCGGTGGTTCTGGCGACAATATTTCTTGCATGTTGCAGCAAGGAGAAGGAGCAAGGGCCTGCAACAGCCCCCGACAAGATGGCCATTGAACTGGCCGACAGCATATATGATGCAGAGGAACTTGAAAAATGGATTGAGCACTACGATTCAAGGAATGAGAGACATTCCTCGCTTGTGCTGAGACAGAAATATGGCAGCGTAAAGAGGAATGCGTCGGATTTTGAGACGGCGATAGAGACACACGCTGTATGTATTGATGACGCGAGGAGACTTGGAGACACCTTGCAACTGATTATCGCGTACAACAATCAGGGAACGAACTACAGGAGGTTAGGAGACCTTGAAGAGGCGAGCAACTGCCACTATGCTGCGCTTGAGCTGTGTGACATGATTACCGGTGACACCACATTCACGGCACGGAAGAATGTGGTACGCACACTGAACGGGCTTGGCAATGTGATGCTGTCACTGGAGAACTGCGAGGTGGCCGAACAGATGTTCCGCCGCGCGCTCAAGGGCGAGAGAGAGCTTGGCAGCCTCACCGGCGAAGCCATAAACCTTGCCAATATAGGAGCAATAAAGGAGATGGAGGGAGAGCTTGACTCGGCACGCATATACTACAACCTGTCGCTTGAAAAGAATATTGCGCATAATAATATGATAGGTATAAGCCTATGTTACCAGAATCTTGGCAATGTAGATGAGATTGAAGGCCAATATGGCAGCGCAAAGGATTATTATATGAAGAGTTACTCTATTGGCAAAAGCACCGACGATGTGTGGCATTGGCTCAACAGCTGTACCTCGCTGGCAAGATTGTATATTGAGATGGGAGAGATTGACTCGGCAGCATACTACACCGGTGAAGCAATGGAAGCTGCAGAGAGGATAAATGCCAAAGGACGGTTGCCGCAGATATACTCACTGCACAGCCGGGTTCTCGAAGAGAGAAGCAGGTACAAGGAAGCTCTTGAATACACCCGACTGGCACATCTTTACCAAGACAGCATCGGTTACGAGGAGAACAAGAACCACCTTCACAACCTGAGAATAAACTATGAGGTAAAGAAAAAGAATGATGAGATAGAGAGGGTGCAACAGGATGCCCTGCAGGAAAAATCGTTGCGCGAAACAATAATGTGGAGTGCCATTATTCTGACAGTGCTTGCAACAATTACCCTTGCAGCACTTATAATTGCCGGACGAAGCCGCAAACGTGCCAACATTGCACTGAAAAAGAGCGACGAGGAGCGACGCCTGTTCTACCGCAACACCACCCATAGATTAAAGACTCCGCTGACTGTGATTGTGGGCATGACGGAAGAACTGAAAAGACATATTCCAAAGAATGATGATGTTGCACAGCAGGAGTTCGATGCAATAACACGCAAGGGCAAGGAACTGGTTGACCTTGTAGCACAAATGACGGAATACAATGCCGGACAAATAGAGAGTCTTGAACTGACGGAACTGGCACAACTGCCGGTTTCCACAAAAGAGGAAGCAGAGGAGATGCTATGCGAGAGCTGCGGAGAGGAGTATATCCTTGTTGCCGAGGATGACAAAGATGTCGCTTTTATGATTACGCAGATGCTGAAAAACCAAGGCTATTGCTTCAAGTGGGCCGCTAATGGCAAGGAGGCGCATGAGCTTATCAAACAGAGCATGCCGCGACTGCTGATCACAGATGTGATGATGCCCGAAATGGATGGACTGGAACTTACAAGAGTTATCAGAGAGGATGAAGAGCGAAACCATCTGCCTATCATCATTGTATCGGCACGCACAAGCAATAACGACCGCCTTGCCGGCATCGATGCCGGTGCCGAAGTTTATCTTGGCAAGCCGTTCATTCCCGACGAGTTGCTGCTGAGAATCCGCAAACTGCTTGAACAAAGAGAAATACTGGAAAAGGCATACCGGGAAGAGATTAGAAAGGCCGACCAGCAGGCACAGAACGAGTTGACACAAGGCCTTAAAAACCACGAGAAAGTATTTATAGAGAAAATAGATGCTTTCATACATGACAACATAACGGAGTGCACCTTGAATGCCGGTATGCTTGCAGACTGCATGGCAATGAGCATAACGACACTTAACCGAAGAATAAGCGGCATAACAGGAGTGAACACAACAAACTACATAAGGCTGAAAAGACTTACCAGGGCAAAATTCCTGTTGAAAAATACAGAGATGAGCATGGGCGAGATACAGGCAGTGTGTGGATTTGACTCACCAAGTTATTTCAGCCGCACATTCAAAGGAGAGTTCGGTGTAACACCGAGTGAATACAGGAAATCTTGATTACATACAACACTCCCGATACTATTTTGTCGTTTGTGTGAAAAAGAGTTCCATTTGAGTGAAAAAGCAAGTTTGCCGATTTCACCATTTTTGCATTACATTCCTAAAGAGTGGAATTTATGCAAGAGTGGAAAAAGAAAATATCGGAGAGATATGCCGCACTGTTGAGTGAGGCATCGCCTTTCTTCCTGAAACAGGACTACGACATTGAGGAGTTTGCCAATGACCTTGCCACAAACCGCAGTTATGCCTCAAGGTTTGTAAATGAGGTGTTGGGAACATCATTCCCCACCCTGCTGAACAAGTTGAGACTTGCATATATCATAAGGACGAAGCACGAGAATCCCAAAGAGCCTATATGCAGGCTTGCAGCTGCCGCAGGCTACAAGAACGCGCATTCGTTCCGCCGTGCATTCTACAGGGAATACAACATGATGCCAAGAGCTTTTTTCAAGAAACAGGGGATTTAATCTCCAAAGCCCTGGGAAACGAACGGCAGTGCAATGTAAAGTGCCTGCTGCCAATATTGCCACACATGGGCACCGTCGCGCACGCGCAACTGGTAGGGGATGCGCCTGGTGCGCATTGCTTTAATGAATTCCATGTTGTTGTCGAAGAGAAAATCGTCATCGCCCACATCTATGAACCAGCGCACCGATGCAATCTCAGCGCACAGTTCCTGTGTAGCCTCCTCTATTGCCGTGATATTGTTGCATGCCACAGCACTCTCCATGAACACTCTGCGGCGGGCATCGGGGTCATGTGTTATCCAACTGTTCTCTACAAGCCCCATAAGCGCGCTCATGGCATAGGCGCTGGAGAACATATCGCTGTGGTTTATTGCATACCATGTTGTTCCGCCACCACCCATCGAGAGGCCGGCTATTGCACGGTGCTGCTTGTCGGGGATAATGCGGAATGTACTTTCGATGTGCGGAATGAATTCCTGAAAGAAGAAATCCTCGTAACGCCACTCCTCGCTGTTGAAATAACCGTCGTAGGTGGTTCCGGCATCGGGCATGACAATTATCATCTCCTGTGCCTGCCCCGACTGGAAAATCTCGGTCGCTATTTCATTCACATTTCCCTTGTCGCGCCATGCTGTGTGCGTGTCGGTGAGGCCGTGCAAGAGATAGAGCACGGGAAAGGCTCTGTTCTCATCGGCATATCCCGCGGGGAGATATATGCAGTATTTCTTTGTACAGCCAAGGGTTTCACTCTGCATCTCGCACTCCAGGAGCTGCGGATATTGACTCTCCTGCGCGAACGGCTGCATTACAAAAGCAAGCAGCAGAAGGATAAAGGTGATACAGCGTTTCATGATATGTATATTTTGTTTCAGTTACTCCTTGCGCAACCTTGCTACAGGGATGTTCAGTTGCTCGCGGTACTTGGCGACGGTGCGGCGTGCGACATTGTAGCCCTGGCCGACAAGCATCTCCTGCAGGGCCTGATCTGTGAGCGGATTGACCTTGTCCTCGGCGTCAACGAGTTCACGGATAACACGGAACAGTTCGTACACGGAGTGTGTTGTGCCGTCGAGCATTGCCACACCGTCGCTGAAATAGTATTTCAATGGGGTGACGCTCCATGGTGTCTGCACATACTTGCTGTTGCACACACGCGACACGGTAGAGATGTCATAGCCTGCAATGTTGGCGACATCCTCAAGAATCATTGGTTTGAGGAAAGCCTCATCGCCACCACTCAGGAAATACTCTTTCTGCAACGACGCAATGGCCTTCATTGTTCCCAGCATTGTCATTTCGCGTTGCTGCACGGCACTTATGAATCCCTTTGCAGCATCGATTTTCTGTCGCAGGAAGAGTGCCGCGGCGCGCTGCTCGGCGTTGTTGCCGGCAACCTGCTCGTCAAGCATCTGCATGAAATCACCGTTCACACGCAACGAGGGGACATGGGAGTTATTGAGCGAGACATATACATTCTCATCGGTTATCTCAAGAAGGAAATCGGGCATCACCTGTTGGCGGCTGAAACCTATGCCCTCGGCAAGCGAGGCACCCGGGCGCGGATTAAGACGGACAATGTCGGCAATGGCATCGCGGCACTCATCGGCTTCAACACCCAGTTTTTCGGGGATTATATTCCAACGCTTACCCGAGAACTCGTCATAGCACTCGACGAGAATCCGTTTGTGTAGAGAGTAGTCCTTGCCCGATGTGCTGCGCTCCAGCTGCAGGAGCAGGCACTCACGCAGGTCGCGCGCGGCAATACCGGCCGGCTCAAATGTCTGTATAGCCTTCAGCACCGACAAGAGCTGTTCCTCATCGGTACACACATTATTGTATATTAGGAGTTCGTCCTCAATCTCGGACAGCGGCTTGCGCAACAGGCCGTCCTCGTCGAGCGAACCTATAAGGTATTCGCCAATGGCTTGCTCGTCGGGGGATAGCGGAAGCTCGCCAAGCTGCTCCATGAGCGAGTCGCCGAACGAGGCGGCATCGCCCAATGTGGCATCAATAGAAGGAACGAACCCCGGCGATGCAACTGGAATATCATCATTGCCGCTATAATCATCGTCGGCATCGGCCGAATATATATCCGGAGTATCAACATCATCGTCCCCACCACCCTGTGGCATAGCCTCATCGGGTTCAACGGCATCAAGGGCGGGGTTGTCCATAACCTCGCCTCGCACCCTCTCCTCTATCTCAACCGTTGTCATCTCAAGCAGTTGCACGGCAAGCAATTGCTGGGGCGACAGAGTTTGGGAAAGCGTCTGTTGCTGTTGTTGGGTCTGTGTGAATCTGTTGTTTGACATTCAGTTTTTATAAAAGTATCAGTACTTGAAACTGCTTCCACCAAGGAATTCACGCGCGAGCGATGTCGGCGGCAGTTCTTTGTCCTGCAAAGGTACAATATAATCCAGGAAACGCAAAAGCCTTTGCGCCTCGGAATACTCGGCACAGTTCTCGGGCACTGCGCGCAGCATGGGCTCGGCCTGTGACTTGAAGACGGCAAGCTCATAGAAAAGCGACGAGTTGAACATTACATCGGCATTCTCTTGATAGGGGAATATCCATTTCTCCTCGCCACGGCGCACATCGGGCCAACGCATGATGGTTTCGCGCGCCGAGTAGCCGCGGTACTTTGCATCGCGTATCATACGGCGAAGCAGGCGGTTGTCCGATGTCGATATGTAGTTGTGATAGTCGAGCTTTATCGATGTAAGTGCCGATACATAGATGCGGAACTTGTCGCTGTCGGGTATCTGCATGGTGAGCATGGGGTTGAGCGCGTGGGTACCCTCAATCACCAGCACCATGTGAGGCTCCAGCTTCAGTCTGTTGCCGTTGAACTCGCGCTCGCCGCTCTTGAAATTATATGTGGGCAGTTCCACCTCTTCGCCACCGAGTATGCGACTCAACGACTCGTTGAAATAGGGCAGGTCGATGGAGTGGATCGATTCAAAATCGTAGTCGCCGTCGGGCTTACGCGGTGTATGCGTGCGGTTCACGAAATAGTCGTCGAGTGATATTGCGTATGGTTTAAGGCCGCATGCAAGAAGCTGTATGCCAAGGCGTTTGCTGAATGTAGTCTTGCCCGATGATGATGGGCCGGCAATGAGCACTACCCTTGCTCCGCGCTGCGCAATATCATCGGCAATGAGCGAGAGACGACGCTCCTGGAGCACCTCGGAGACATTTACAAGGTCTATGCCGAAGCCGGCACGCACGGCTTTGTTGAAATCGCCTATTGTCTCGACACCCATTTTCTGATGCCACTGCAGGCGTTCCTCGAAAAGTTCATGCAGCTTCTCCTGTGGCACCTTGTCCTCGAGCTCGGTGGGGCGTTCCTTGTTGGGGATGCGAAGCAGCACACCGTCATCGTATTTCTCAACCTCGAACAGTGTTATATAGCCTGTGCTTGGAACAAGGCCGTTATAATAGCTATCGACATAACCGTCAAGCTCGTAATAACTTGTGTAGAGGTGGTCGTATGTCTCAAGAAGACGCACCTTGTCTACACGCCCCATATTCCTGAAGACCTCAATGGCATCGGCTGTGTGGCACTCCACCCTCTTGAAAGGGATGTCGCTGTCAATGACACGCTGCATCCTCTCACGCAGGAGAACCACCTGCTCATCGCTCAGCGATGTATCCCTGCGGCAATAATAGCCTTTGGAAATTGCATTCTCGAAACGCACTGTCTCGCCCGGGAACAGTTCGTTCATGGCTTTCATGAATATGAAGGTAAGCGAGCGCACATACATACGCATTCCGTCATCGGTTGTAATATCTATGAACTCAACATCCTTGTGGCGATATAACCTTAACGCAAGTCCCTCGGTGACATTGTTCACACGGGCTGCGATAGGCCCGTATGGCATATCCAGTTCCAAAGAATCATAAATTTCCCTTAACGAAACACCGCTGGGGAACTCCCTTGTTACACCATTATTCTTACAAAAAATGCGTACCATAACTATCTGATTTAAGTTGCTCCGGGAAACACCCGGACATGTTCAAAGATAGTCACAAACAAACGAGAAAAGAAGAAACGGAGCGAGATTTTTTGTAAATTTAAACATAATTCACTTTTTCCTATTTGAAATTACACGAACTATGTCTAAATTTGCTTGCAACACATAACATGGGATAGTATGGAAAAGATGGCACAATACATAAAAAGTATAGAGATTGATTCGCTTTGGAGCAACCGCAAGCATGTCAATTGGGAGTTGCGACCGGATGTAAATATCCTGAGCGGCAACAACGGTGCCGGCAAAAGTACATTCATAAACAGGTCGGCAAGGCATCTTGACATAATGCGCGACGGGCGCATAACCAGCAGCCCCGAGGATGGCGTGAACATCACATTCTACCCCGAAGACGCCACAAGCATAAATTTTGATGTAATAAGCAGCATAGACCGCCCGATCATGAGCAGTGAGATGCTGGAGAAGGTTTCGGGAGCCGACATACGCACCGAGCTCGACTGGCAACTCTACAACCTGCAACGCCGCTACCTGAACTACCAGGTGAATATTGGCAACAGGATTATCTCGTTACTCACCAGTGGCAACCCCGACGACCAACGTCTGGCCACAGAGCTGACAAAACCGAAGAAGCAGTTTCAGGATCTTGTAGATGAGTTGTTCGCCCCCACCGCAAAGACAATTGTACGCAACTGCAATGAGATACTGTTCAGCCAATATGGCGAGACATTGCAGCCCTACATGCTGTCATCGGGTGAGAAGCAGATGCTTGTGATACTGCTCACCGCCCTTGTGCAGGAGAACCGCCCGAGCGTGATGCTAATGGACGAGCCCGAAATATCACTGCACATCGAGTGGCAGCAGCGGTTGATTACCCTTGTGCGCACGCTCAACCCCAACACGCAGATAATTCTATGCACGCACTCCCCTGCTATCATAATGGACGGCTGGATGGATGCAGTAACCGAGATGGAAGACATCACGAGGTGAAAGGTGAAAAGTGAAAGCTGCGAGTAAGCGAGGGCAGAGGAAAAGTTTACTTTTGCTATGCCGAGCGTGAGCAGTTTCAAGCACACGCAGTGTGGTTAAAACGGAAAGCTGCGAGCAAGTGAGAGCAAAGGAAATTTTCCTTTGCCGTGCGGGAGCAGGTTCAAGCACACTAAATGTGGTTAAAACGGAAAACTAAAAGCAGGGATAGTACGACTGAGGTATGAAAAGGCTTACAGAATATCTCAATTCGAATTTCATTGAGGCGGCAAACTCGTTGCGCCCGAAGAGAGCCGCACAGCGCATCATAGCATACGTGGAGAGCTATGATGACATATCGTTCTGGCGTTCGGTCTTCAACGAGTACGAGAGCGAGAGAATCCATTTTGAGATTATGCTGCCGGCGCGTACAAAACTCACCAAGGGCAAGAAACAGGCTATGATGAACATGCTGGGCAAGGCATACGGCCGCAACATGATTGCCTGTGTCGATAGCGACTACGACTACCTGTTGCAGGGCGCGACATCAACATCGCAGCAGATGCTGGAGAACAAGTATATATTGCATACATACGCATATTCAATCGAGAACTACAGGTGCTACGCCGATAGCCTGAAGCAGGTTTGCGTGCTCTGTACACAGAACGACAGTAATGTAATCGACTTCAACGAGTTCTTCAAGCTCTATTCCAGTATTTCCTACCCCCTGTTCGTGTGGAATGTACTGCTCTACCGCAAGCGCGACACCAAGACAATGAGCATGCTCCATTTCTGCGAGATTGTACGCCTTTCATCATTCACCATTGACAAGCCTGCATACTCATTGCAGCAGCTGAGCAACCGCGTAAAGCACAATATAAAGATGCTTGAAAAGCAGTTCCCGGAACTGAAGGAGGAGTACAAGAAGTTGGATGAAGAACTTGCATCATTGGGCATCAGCCCCGACGAGACCTATTTTTATATACAGGGGCACCACATCATGAACGGCGTTACAATGCGGGTTCTGCAGCCCGTATGCCGCTACTTGCGTAGCAAACGCGAGGCTGAAATAGAACGCTTTGCCTATCACCGCCAACAATACAACAACGAACTGGCATCGTACCGCCATAGCCAGTGCGATGTAGCGACAATGCTCTGCAAGAACACCGACTACAAGAACGCAACGCCCTACAAGCGTCTGAAAGCAGACATTGAGAGATTGCTGCTGTCTATTGAAAGGGGTGTCTGAAAATAAACCGTTATCTTCTCTTCCAGAACACCGGAGTAAAGAGCAGCAACACTGCAAAGAATTCAAGACGGCCGACAAGCATCTGGAAAGCGCTGAACCACTTCACACCATCCGGTAACATGGCAAATGAAGCCATTGGTCCATAATTACCCAACGCCGGACCGACATTACCCACCGACGCCACAGAGAGACTGAACGAATCGAGGAAGTCTATTCCGAAAGCCATGTTGACGAACAGACCAGCCACAAGCGTGAAGATATATATCACCGTATAGGCAAGTATGGCCGACTGCACGGCAGTGGGTATCACTCTCTTGCTCATGCGCACCGGTATCACTGCGTTTGGATGCACAATGCGCTTGAACTCATTCCACACCACCTTGAAGAGGATAGATATACGCACACACTTCATGGCACCCGATGTAGAGCCCGAGCATGCACCGAAGAACATCAGCGCACACAACATCAGCCACAGCAACGGCATCCACGCGGCATAATCAACCGTGGCAAAACCGGTAGTTGTCTGTACCGAGACCACCTGAAACACCGATGCGCGGAACGACCCCTCGACACCCTCATTGGTAGTAAAGAATAGGCCGACACCAATAGCAAGAGTAAAGACAGATACTATTATCAGATAAGTCTTGAACTCGGTATCGCGCAGTAGCGTCATTAACTTGAACTTGAAAATTGCCAGATAGAGCAACGAGAGGTTCACGCCCGAAACGAACATGAAAAATGTTATAACATATTCGATTGCCGGCGAATTGAACGCCTCAATACTTGCCTGTTTAGTAGAGAATCCACCTGTAGCAATAGTTGACATTGAGTGGCAAATAGAGTCAAACCATCCCATACCGGCAACATTCAGCGACACGGCACACATAATGGTAAGAGCTATGTATATAGTCAATATCCAGCGCGCTGTGACCGATATACGGGGGTGTAGTTTTGAGCGCATGGGGCCCACAGACTCGGCCGAGAAGAGTTTTATGTCGTTCAAGCCGAACATCGGGAACACTGCAACGGTGAAGAATACGATACCCAAACCACCTACCCAATGCGTCATCATGCGCCAGAAAAGAATAGATTTTGGAAGCGACTCAATATTCTCCAGAATTGTGGCACCCGTTGTAGAGAAACCAGACATTGTCTCAAAGAAGGCATCGGTAAAATCGGTTATGCTGTCACTGAGAATATACGGCAACGTGCCAAACAGTGAAAACACCACCCAGCACAGACTCACGACTATATAACCATCTTTGAAAGAGACATTGCGGTCGCCACCCTTACACAGAAGAACAAGTACTCCACCCACCAGAGCAACAATACCCGCTGAGGAGAGGAGAGGTTGCACTGTATTCTCATTGTAGAAGAATGCCACGCCAACGCACAACAACATGAAAAGCGCTTCGATAAAAAGCAGCATTCCAATGACGCGAAATATTACTTTAGGGTGAAACATAGTTTACTTGAAATATTTTTCCAACTTTTTGAGCACACGCTCAACGCAGAAGAAAATCACATGGTCGCCCGGTTCAATCATTGTGTTACCAGAAACATGCACACCGACACCGTTACGTATGAGACCACCGATATTTGCTCCGTCGGGCAATCCAAGGCTCTTCACCGGCTTGCGTGTTATAAGGCAGTCATGATTCACGGGGAACTCTGCAACAACAGCCTGAATGAATGTCAGACACTTCACGCTTGACACATCTGTCTTGAGCATCATCTGAAAGATGGCACTCGCCGCCAATTTCTTCTTATTGATGACCGAACCGATATCCATTTTTTCGGCCATCGATATATAGTCGATATTCTCAATCTCGGATACCGCACGGCTCACACCTGCACGCTTTGCTGCAAGACAGGCAATGATATTTGTCTCGGAATTGTCACTCAAGGCTATGAACACATCGGTATGCTCAATACCCTCACTACGTAACAGTTCCGGGTCACGAGCATCACCGTTGATGACCATTACCTCATCATCGACAAGTTCCAGAAGCTTGTGACAGCGGTTCAAATCGCTCTCAATTATCTTTACATCAATATCATCCGGCACCAACTTGGTGGTGCGCACAGCAATGCGGCTACCGCCCATTATTATAACACTCTTGACTTCGGAGAACTGCTCCTTGCCGCAGATTTGACGGATATAAGGAATATTATCGTGCGTAGTCATAAAGCAGACAATATCATTTGGAATGATGCAGTCGTTACCGCGCGGAATAATTGTTTCATCACCACGTTGGAGAGCCACGACGTGATAAGGGATGTCGGACGGCAACTCCTTGAACGGGATGTTTATTATTGATGCATTCTCGCGTACCTTGACACCAATCATCACCAAGGCACCATTGCCGAACTCAAGCATCTGGCGCATCCAAGAATACTTGATGCTTGTAGCAATCTCCTCGGCTGCCAATTGTTCGGGGTAGATGAGTGAATCTACGCCCAAAGAGGCAAAATACTCCTTATGTTTCGGCAGCAGATACTCATAGTTGTCAATACGTGCAATGGTTTTTGCCGCACCAAGATAATGAGCAAGTATGCAGGCTGTTATGTTACGGCTCTCATCGGGCGTTACAGCAACGAATAGGTCGGCATCACCCGCACCGGCATCATTAAGAGCCGATATTTTTGTAGGGTCACCGACGATTGTCTGCAAGTCGAACGATGTCTCCATTCTGCCCAATTTCTCTTCGCTTTCGTCAAGCAGAACCACGTTCTCTTTCTCGGATGAAAGCATCTTGGCCAAGTGTGTACCGACAGCACCGGCACCGGCAATGACAATTCTCATAACATCAGACTTTTATTTTTTACAAGCCGTATCCTATCATATTCTTTTGAAATCAACAATGGCATCAATCACACTCTCCTTGTCCATTCCGCAAACCTTGTACAACTGTTCTGGAGCGCCATGCTCGACAAAAGCATCAGGAATACCCAAGATTTTCACTTTTGGAGTGTAAGCGTTTTCCGCCATATATTCAACTACCGCACTGCCAAGACCACCCTTAACGGTTCCGTCCTCAAGCGTTACGATATATTTGAAGTTTTCGCCAACCTCACGCAGTATATTCTCGTCAATAGGCTTCAAGAAACGCATATCATAGTGAGCGACACTCACTCCCAGTCTTGCAGCTTCCTTGACAACAGTCTCCATCTGCTTGCCAATAGGTCCTATTGTCAGGAATGCCACATCCTTACCGTCGGCTAGCTTGCGACCTGTACCCACCTCTACAGTCTCGAGCGGACAACGCCAATCAACAAGAGAACCCTTGCCACGTGGATAACGTATTACAAATGTGCCCATACCCGGCTGCGTTGCAGTACACATCAGGCGACGCAGTTCGTGTTCATCATAAGGGGAGGAAATTGTAATATCTGGAACAGGACGCAGATATGCAAGGTCAAATGCTCCATGGTGTGTAGGGCCATCCTCACCGACAATACCGGCACGGTCAAGACACAGAACCATATCCAGACGTTGCAATGCAGCATCGTGGATAAGGTTGTCATATCCTCTCTGCATGAACGATGAGTAGATGTTGCAGAATGGCAGCAAGCCACCCTTGGCCAAACCGGCCGAGAATGTAACAGCATGCCCCTCGGCAATACCGACATCGAAGAAACGGTCTGGGAAGGCATCCATCAGTTTGTTCATTGAGCAGCCTGTAGGCATCGCAGGTGTTATGCCGACAATCTTCTCGTTTTCCCTCGCAAGCTCAACGAGTGTCTCGCCAAAAACATCCTGAAAACGGGGTGACTCGCCCTCGGTTACAATGCGCTCGCCGGTCTCAATATCAAAGATTCCCGGCTGATGCCATACTGTAGCGTTCTTTTCGGCAGGCTCCCATCCCTTACCCTTAACAGTGTGTACATGGAGCATGCGAGGGCCTTTCATATCCTTGATGCTTCGCAGCATGCGCACAAGTTCAAGCACATTGTGTCCGTTCACGGGACCGAAATAGCGCGCACTCATACCCTCGAAAAAGTTATTCTGACGGAAAAGCATCGCCTTGAGACCATTGTTGAAACGTATCAAGGCATTGGCACGGCGCTCATTGAGGATACCAATCTTTTTCAAAGCCTTGGCAATTCCATAGCGAATCTTGTTGTACGCCCTTGACGAGTGCATTGATATAAGCAGCTGGCTCATGCCACCCACACTCTTGTCAATAGACATATTGTTATCGTTGAGGATAATCAGAAGATTATTCTTGGCATTTGAGAGGTTGTTCAAGCCCTCATATGCCAGACCGCCGCTCATTGAACCGTCGCCAATGACAGCAACCACATGCTCGCCGCTGCCTCTCATGGCTGCCGAAACGGCAAGACCCAATGCTGCCGAAATTGAATTCGAGGCATGACCGGCAACGAATGCGTCATACTCGCTCTCCTCGGGCGATGGGAAAGGCTTTATTCCACCGAACTTGCGGTTTGTATGGAAGCGGTTGCGACGGCCGGTCAATATTTTGTGACCGTATGCCTGATGACCCACATCCCACACCAACTTGTCATCGGGTGTTGAAAAGACATAATGCAGGGCAACTGTCAGTTCCACAGAACCAAGGCTTGACGCAAAATGTCCGGGGTTGTTTGCCAGCGAGTCAATGATGAACGCCCTCAACTCGTCGCACACCTGCACAAGTTTCTTCTCGGGCAGTTTGCGCAGGTCGGCCGGCGTATCAAGACTCTCAAGTAATGGATATTTTATATCTTTTGCCATTTAATTCAAAAATATCATAACAGCAATGCTGTATAAAAAAGCTACAAGTGCATTAAAGCATACACTATTTGCCATAATTTAACCGCAAATATACAGAAAACGAGACAAAAAGCAAAATCTTTCACATTTTACTGTGAGCAAAGAGCTTTTTCATGCTTTTTATAAACAAAGATACAGCAATTATCCACCAAGTTGATTATTTTTGCATTTAATTGAAAATGAGACTGCACCTATAACACAATGACACAGTTCAGAACCGTCATAGAGTTCCCTGAGAGCAAGCACAGCATAACACACAAAAACAGGCTGTTGCTTGCCGGTTCTTGTTTCGCCGGCAACATCGGTGCTATGCTCGCCGAGAGAAAATTCAACATCGAAGCCAACCCGTTCGGCATCCTGTACAACCCGCTGTCAATAGCCACAATGTTTACAAGAGTGATTGACGGAGAGGAGTTTACAGCCTCATCGCCAGAAATATTCGAGCATGGCGGCAAGTGGCACAGCATCCTGCATCACGGCGACTTCTCACAGAACAGCAAGGAACAGTTGCTTGAAACAATAAACGTCCGGCTGGCAAGGGCACACAGTGCCGCAAAGGAGTGCGACATTGTAATAGTCACATTGGGCACTGCATACACATACACACGCACAAGCGACAACACCGTTGTCGGCAACTGCCATAAATTACCGGCGAGCACATTCACACGCCGTCTGCTCGACATCGATGAGATTGTGGAGGCGATGTCTGCTGTAATTGACAAGTTCCGTAGCATAAACCCGGAAATAAAGTTTATTTTCACCATAAGTCCAATACGTCACCTGCGCGACGGGGCACACGACAACCAGAAGAGCAAAGCCACACTCCTGCTTGCCACAGACAGGATAATATCACTCTACCCCGACAACACCTTCTATTTTCCGGCATACGAGATACTGCTCGACGAACTGCGCGACTACCGTTTCTATGCCGACGACATGGTGCACCCCTCGACAAAGGCTGTCGGATACATTTGGGAGTGTTTCAGCAAATGCTATTTCAACGACAGCACCGCAAGGCTAAACAACGAGATTGAGCAGATTATGCGTGGTATGGAACATCGTCCATTTGATGCCGAATCCGAAGCCTATAAAAGTTTCTTGGAGAACCTTATGAAAAAAATCGAGGGCATAGAAGAAAAACATCCATATCTTGATTTTGAAAACGAAAAGAGAAAATGCAATACACTGTTGAACAGATAAGAGAGGCATTGAATGCCGATGGCAGGCTGGTGACACCCGGAAACAGAGTGACGCGATTGTTGACCGACAGCCGCTCGCTCTCCTTCCCAGAGGAGACAATGTTCTTTGCAATAAAGACAAGACACGGCGACGGACACAACTACATTCACGAACTCTACAGCCGTGGCGTGAGAAACTTCGTAGTCAATGGCATGGAGCGTTTTGAGCCCCTTACCGATGCCAACTTCATCGTAACGGACGATACTCTTACCGCCCTGCAAGCCTTGGCGAGACAGCACCGTGCGAAATTCAATATCCCCATTGTCGGCATCACCGGCAGCGACGGCAAGACGATTGTCAAGGAGTGGCTATATCAGCTCACAGCCGACGATTATACAGTAACACGTTCACCACGCAGCTACAACTCGCAGATTGGTGTTCCACTATCGGTGTGGATGTTGAACGAAGCAAGCACGCTCGGCATCTTTGAGGCAGGAATCTCGGAAAGCAACGAGATGGGCAAATTGCAAAGGATCATCAACCCCACAATTGGCATAATAACCAACATAAGCAGCGCACACCAGGAGAATTTCAGCTCCCTGCAGGAGAAGTGCGACGAGAAGCTGCAACTGTTCAGCAACTGCGATACCATCATATACAATGCCGATGACGCAATCCTGGCCGAGCGCATCAAGCATTCGCCAATTACAGCTAAACAGATAGCCTGGTCAAAGAAAAACCAGGAAAACCCACTGTTCATTGAATCCATAACAAAGGAGAACAACGGCACAGTAATACAATACTGCTACGGTACGATAGCAGACAACTTCCGAATCCCATTCGTTGATGACGCATCGATAGAAGACTCCATCAACTGCCTTGCAGCCGCATTGCACCTTGGCGTCACACCAGAGACCATTGCCACGAAAATGGCACAACTTGAGCCCGTAGCAATGCGCCTCGAGGTCAAGGAGGGCAAACGCGGCAGTCTCATCATCAACGATAGCTACAACTCGGACACGGCATCTCTTGACATTGCGCTTGACTTCATGGAACGCCGTTGCAACATGACTCCGGGGCTGAAACGCACCGTTATCCTTGCCGACATAAAGCAGAGCGGAGAAAGCGCGGCGTCACTTTACGACTCTGTAACAGAGTACCTCAAGGAGCACAGCATAGAAAAATTCATAGGCATCGGCAGCGACATTGCATCACAGGCAGCGGCATTCCAAAGCGCAGCCATCGAATGTCACTTCTTTGATACCACAGCACAGTTCATTGCGTCGCCGACAATAAGACAGATACAGAACGAATGCATACTGATAAAGGGCTCGCGCTCGTTCCATTTCGAGGAGATAACCGAGGTGCTAGAGAAGAAGGCACACCAGACAATACTGGAGGTAAACCTGAGCGCGCTACGTGACAACCTGAACTACTACCGCAACAACCTCGCTCCAAAGACAAGGACAATCTGCATGGTAAAAGCCTCGGCCTACGGTGCCGGCGCACTGGAGGTTGGACGCACATTGCAAGACTGCAATGTTGACTACCTCGCAGTCGCTGTTGCCGACGAGGGAGCCGAGTTGCGCCGTGAAGGCATAACAACAGGCATCATTGTCATGAACCCCGAACCGAGCTCGTTCGCAACCCTGTTCGATAACAAGCTGGAGCCCGAAGTCTATAGTTTCGGCATGCTCAGGATGCTCATTGAGGCAGCCGGCCGTGAAGGCATAACCGACTACCCCGTACACATAAAGGTTGACACAGGCATGCACCGTCTTGGTTTCTTGCCCGAGGAAATCCCGGCACTCGTTGACATCCTCAAACAGCAGAACGCCTTGACACCGCGCTCAATATTCTCGCACTTTGCAGGCAGCGACAGCCCATTCTTTGACGAATTCTCGAAACTACAGAAAGAGCGTTTCGACACCGCCGCCGAGACTTTGCAACAAGCATTCGAGCACAAGATACTATGCCATATATGCAATAGTGCCGGAGCCGAGCGCTTTGAGGATGCACACCATGACATGGTGCGCCTGGGCATAGGATTGTATGGCATCTCACCCATTTGTGAGAACAAGAACCTGCACCCAATATCGACACTGAAGACCATTATACTGCAGATACATGATGTTCCGGCCCACGAGACAGTAGGCTACAGCCGCAAGGGAGCATTAAGCCGCGACTCACGCATTGCTGCACTGCCAATCGGCTATGCCGACGGTCTCAACCGCCGTCTTGGCAACGGAAAGGGATACTGCATCGTGAACGGCAAGAAAGCGCCATACATTGGAAATATCTGTATGGATGTATGCATGATTGATGTCACCGACATCGACTGCAAGGAGGGCGACACTGTTGAGATATTCGGCCGCGACCTGCCCGTCACCACGGTTGCCAAGTGGTTAGAGACCATCCCGTACGAGGTACTCACATCGGTATCGACAAGAATAAAGAGAGTCTATTACAGTGATTGAATACAAAAAAAACAGGATTGTCATTGTCAATCCTGTTTTTTATATTTGACTTAAAGCAAGTTTGTCAAGAATATATAGAATATCAGCACCGGCGTTACATAGCGCAGCATGAACATCACGACAGCCGACACTCCGGGATTACAAGTGCCGTTGTTGGTGAGTTCGTTTTTCATGAACCCTTTCTTCATGAACCACATGACAAAGATACAGGTGAACATCGCGCCAAGCGGCATGAGAATGTTGGCTGTGAGATAGTCGAACAGAGTGAGGAAATCCACACCGAAAAGAGCAAGGAAAGTGACCGCGCTCAACACAATGGAGACCCCGGATGTCACAAGCGCACCACCCCTGCGCGAGAGTTTGAACTCCTCAGCAGTGTAGGCTGTAAGCACCTCGTGGAACGATATTGTAGAGGTCAACGAGGCGAATATCACCAAAAGAAAAAAGATTGACGACCACAACGGTGCCAATGGCATGTCCTTGAAGATCACAGGCAAGGTCTCAAACACAAACGAAGGGGAAGTAGAAACCTCATTTGATGTCATGTCCATACCTGCACTTGTTGCCGCCGGAAATATCACAAGACTGGCGAGCACCGATACCACAAGGGTGAGAAGCGAGACATTGAACGATGTCGATACCATATTGTTGTTCTTCTTGAAGTATGAGGCGTATGTCACCATACAACCCATTCCAACAGATAGCGAGAAGAATGCCTGGCCAATGGCCATCATAATGGTATCGGCCTTGAAAGCCTTGGAGAAGTCACATGAGAAGATAAACTTGTACCCATCGGAGGCTCCGGGCATAAACGCAACACGCACGGCCATGACTATGAGGATGACAAAGAGTGCCGGCATCATGATTCTCGACGCCTTCTCAATACCCTTATCTACTCCCCTCGCTACAATAAGGTGAGTCATCAGTATAAATATCACACCATATATCAATGGTCTCCAGGAGTCTTGGAACGAAGCAAACTGTTCTGTAAACGAATTGCCGGAACTGAACATCTCACCCGTTAACGAACTGACAAAATATTCAAGCGACCAGCCTGCTATCAAATAATAATAGCCCGAAATGAGAAGTGCGCCAAGCACACCGCTATATCCAAGCCAGCTCCATCGCTTTGACAGAGCGCGGAACGCACCCACAGCATTCTTGTTAGTCTTGCGACCCACTGCAAACTCAGCAAGCATTGCAGGAATTCCCACCACAAGCACACTTAACAGAAATACAAGCAGAAAGGCCGCACCACCGTTCTTGCTTGCCATATATGGAAAACGCCACAGGGCACCCAAACCGATTGCACTGCCGGCCGCCACTAATATTACGCTTAATTTACCCCCGAATGAGGCTCTTGGTTGTTCACTCATAGTAATAGTTCTTCAAAATAGACCGCGAAAATAACAAAAAAGCAGAAACTTCATAGCAAAATTGTTGCTAAGTTTCTGCTTTTAACGAATTATCAGACAGGTTAAAAACCTGAATTTCCTTAATTACACAAGGTGCGCAATATGCTGTTCCCTATCACCGTATAACAGATCAATGAGAGGAATCTCAATCATTGTATAGCAACCGGGGGCCTGACGCATTGTAGCACGTGCACAGCAGACAAGCACCTGGGCTGTGAGCGCAGGGTTGTTGATGCGCATGTTGAACTCGAACAACTGGTTCTGAGTTGTACCTGAAACGCCCTTGCGTGTAAGGTTCACACCGTGCCCCATATCAAGAAGGTCATCAACGCAAGGTACCTCTTTCACGTGTGTCTCATCATTGATGAAGTAAGGATCGGCCTTGATGGACGCAGCCACCTGATTGAAATCATAGCCCTCCTCTATCTCAACATAGACCATGCGGCGATGTATGCCGGTACCAACCGGGATTGTCATTGAAAGCGCAGCCTTCACGCCCTCGATAGCCTTTACAGCAACGGTATGTCCCATGCTCATACCCGGACCGAAATTGGTATAGGTAATACCCTTGGGAGCAATAGCCTCAAGCAATGTGCGGATAACAGAGTCGCTGCCCGGATCCCAACCTGCCGAGATAATCGAAACGGCATTACCGGCCTCGGCACTCTCGCCAAGCGAACGGCGCAGGTCGAGAATCTTTGAGTGGATATCAAAACTATCCACAGTGTTTATACCCAAAGCAAGGATATCTTTGGCATATCTTTCTACACTGCGTGTTGGAGTTGAAAGAATCGCAACATCGACATCACCAAGTTCGCGGATGTCTTTTACAACAGTATAGCCCTCGAGCTCTGCAGGAAGGTTCTCAGCACCTGAACGGCGCACCACACCGGCAACCTCAAAATCGGGCGCAGCATTAAGCGCCTGAAGTGTATATTTTCCAATGTTGCCATAACCAACTATGGCTGCTCTGATTTTCTTCATAAATTAATTTTTATTTTACACCGCGAATATATACAAAATCCCGATGTCATACATCGGGCAAGGCTGTTTTTTTAACATTATTAACTATACACCTTAATAATAGAAGAATGAGAGTTGCTTTACGCAACTCTCATTCTTCTTATCATAATCAATTTTGATTATTTATCGTTGTTAGGACGACGCTGCTCGCGCTCACGGCGTGGACGACGCTCACGCTCCTCGTAACCCTCGGGCTTCTCAAGGAGAACCTTGCGAGAGAGTTTGAACTTGCCTGTCTTAGGATCAATCTCCAAAAGCTTAACCTGGAGTTTGTCACCCTCGTTGATGCCGGTCTCCTCCATTGTCTCGAAACGCTTCCAGTCAATCTCAGAGATGTGCAACAAACCGTCCTTGCCTGGCATAAACTCAACGAATGCACCATAAGGCATCACGCTGCGCACTGTACCCTCGTAAACCTCACCGGCCTCAGGGATAGCAACGATTGCGCGGATCTTGGCAATAGCATCGTTGATTGACTTGCCGTTGTTAGCTGCAATTTCGATAACGCCCTCGCCATCAATCTCCTCAATAGAGATTGTAGCGCCGGTCTCCTCCTGCATACCCTGGATAATCTTGCCACCAGGGCCGATAACAGCACCGATGAACTCCTTAGGAATGCGCATTGTCTCAATGCGTGGAGCGTGTGGTTTTAGCTCCTCACGTGGTTCGGCAATGCACTCGGTAATCTTGCCGAGGATATGCATACGACCCTCGCGTGCCTGGTTCAAAGCCTTCTCAAGGATCTCGTATGAGAGACCGTCAACCTTGATGTCCATCTGTGTAGCAGTGATACCGTCAACAGTACCTGTCACCTTGAAGTCCATGTCGCCCAAGTGGTCCTCGTCGCCAAGGATGTCGCTGAGGACAGCATATTTTTCCTCACCGGCATTCTTGATAAGACCCATTGCGATACCTGATACCGGCTTCTTGATCTTAACACCGGCATCCATGAGCGCCAATGTACCGGCACAAACTGTAGCCATTGAAGATGAGCCGTTAGACTCAAGGATATCTGAAACTACGCGAACGCAGTATGGATAGTCGGCTGGAATCATGTTCTTCAACGCACGGCAAGCGAGGTTACCGTGACCAATCTCACGACGGCCTACACCACGCTGTGGACGAGCCTCGCCTGTTGAGAATGGAGGGAAGTTATAGTGGAGCAAGAAACGCTCTGTACCCTGGTTCATTACATCGTCGATGATCTTCTCATCGCGCTTTGTACCAAGAGTGACGGTTGTGAGCGACTGTGTCTCACCACGTGTGAAGACTGCTGAACCGTGAGGGCCTGGGAGATAACCTGCCTCGCACCAGATGTGGCGGATGTCGGTTGTCTTGCGACCATCGAGACGCTTGCCCTCGTCGAGAATACAACGGCGCATAGCCTCCTTCTCTACATCGTGGTAGTAGCGGTCGATGAGAGCACCCTTCTCCTCGAGTTCCTCCTCGGTGAACTGTGCCTTGAACTCCTCCTTGATTGCGTCGAACGCTGCAGCACGTCCGTGCTTGTCGTTGTTGCCACTTGCTGCAACTGCGTACGCCTTGGCATAGCAAGCATCGTGTACCATTGAGCGGAGCTCCTCGTCATTAACCTCGTGGCAGTACTCGCGCTTAACTGTTGAGCCAACCTCTTCCATCAACTCCATCTGCGCCTTGCAGTGAACCTTGATAGCCTCGTGAGCAACCTTCATTGCCTCGAGCAGGTCATTCTCTGAAACTTCCTTCATCTCACCCTCGACCATCATGATGTTGTCGTATGTAGCGGCAACCATAATGTCCATGTCGGCATCCTCGAGCTGTGCGAATGTTGGGTTAACAACGAACTCACCACCGATACGTGCAACACGCACCTCAGAGATTGGACCACCGAAAGGAATATCAGAAACAGCAAGAGCCGCAGAAGCAGCAAGACCTGCAAGAGCATCAGGCATATCAACACCGTCAGCAGAGCAGAGCATGATGTTTACGTAAACCTCGGCATGGTAGTTATCGGGGAAGAGAGGACGCAGAGCGCGGTCAACCAAACGACAAGTAAGGATCTCATAATCCGAAGCCTTACCCTCGCGCTTTGTAAAACCACCGGGGAAGCGGCCGAACGCAGCATATTTCTCTTTGTACTCTACCTGTAAAGGCATAAAATCGGTTCCTGGTACAGCATCCTTCGCTGCACACACTGTGGCCAGCAACATCGTATTGCCCAAACGCAGCATAACTGCGCCGTCAGCCTGCTTTGCAAGCTTACCTGTCTCAATGGTAATTACACGACCATCGGGCAAGGCCACATTTTTTGTAACAACATTCATATTCTTTATCTTTAAAACGAAATTTTATTGTAATTCTCGCAAAGGTATATAATTTTCCATATTTTAACTATCTTTGCACCGAAAAAAAATACAATTTTTACAAATATGAGACTTTTCAAAGGAATACTGACACTATTTTCAATTTTTATAGCAGCAAGCATCATTCTCACCTCTTGCAGCAACAATGAGGAAGAAGGCCCTACATTCGTTATCAAAGGCAATATCGAGAACGGTAACGGCAAAAGCATTGGAGTTTACCACATCAAGGCAAACGGTATCAGCAAAATGGGTGAGGCGGAGCTTGACACAACCGGCAATTACAGTTTCAAGGTTCCAAGCCCCAAGCACTTTGATTTTTACCTGTTGGATATCGATAGTTGCGGAACAATCGTCTTTATTGCCGACTCGACAGAGACAATCACTGTCAACGGCGATGCCAATGACCTCATTGCCGAATACACCATTGACGGCGACAACGAAAACCAGCGCATAAAAGAGATAACCATTTTAAGGGCAGCCCTTGAGGCACAGGTTACAGCAATGGCAACCAGTCCATCGCCGGCCGTCATAAAGACCGAGAGAGAAATACGCGAGCTCATCGAAGAGTTCAAGAACAACATTGTCAAGCAATACATCATACCGGCACCTGGAAGCGCGAGCGCGTACTATGCATTAACGCTGACCATTGGCAATATTCCGATATTCAATCCCATGCAGAACCGCGACGACAGCAGGTACTTTGCAGCCGTTGCCACAAATTTCCAGCACAAACATCCCGGCACAAGCCACACGAAGCACCTGACAGAGGCTGCAGAAAAAGGACTTGCTGCTACACGCCCTCCAAAGACCATCGAGGTTGAGGAGAGCGAAGCCTTGACCACCGGCATATATGACATTAGGCTACCACAAGCCAGTGGCGACAGCATCTCCTTGTCGTCGTTTGTCGGCAAAGCGGCAATGCTCGACTTCACATTCTACGAAAACACAGAGATGGGCGGCAGGAACATAACCCTACGCGAGTTATACAACAAGTACAAGAACAAAGGATTCGAGATTTACCAGGTATCACTCGACAAGGACAAGGAATTCTGGAAGCAATCGGCAGCAAACCTGCCATGGACTTGCGTGCATGACACAACCGGCGCATCAGCAATGCTCTTCAACGTGCAGTCGCTCCCCACATTCTTCCTTATAAGCAAGAAAGGAGAAGTAGTATTGCGCGATGCACAGATAGAAGACCTTGAGAAAGAAATAGAGAAACTCTTGAAATAAAGGGAAGCTGTTTATCCAATAAACCAAGACGTTGTCTTTTAGCAAAATAGGACAAACTCACAAAAAAAGTTACAAAAAGCCAATTAGGTAAAAAATAACATTGTTTTATTTGGTTTATAAATTAAAAGGGCTTACCTTTGCCAAAGAAATAAAGGGAAATGGGTTCCAGCACTCGTGTTGGAATCCTTTGTTTTACTGTTTTTTAATAAGAAGATATTATGAGTTATATGTCAGAAGAGGGCTACAAGAAATTGTTGGCCGATTTGAAGGAACTTGAGGCAAAGCGCCCCGAAATCGTTCGTCAGATAGCCGAAGCACGCGATAAGGGTGACCTTTCGGAGAATGCCGAATACGATGCAGCAAAGGAGGCACAGGGTTTGTTGGAGATGAGAATCAACGAGCTTAAGCTTGTCATTGCCGATGCAAAGATCATTGATACAACAAAGCTCAGCAGCGACACTGTACAGGTGTTGACAAAGGTTGGTTTGAAGAACACAAAGACCGGTGCGACAATGCAGTACACTATCGTTCCCGAGAGCGAGGCAAACCTGCGCGAGGCAAAAATTTCAATCAACACACCTATTGCTAAGGGTCTCCTTGGCAAGAAAGTTGGCGACCTTGCCGAGATCACAGTGCCACAGGGCAAGCTTTTCCTTGAGATCACAAGCATTTCATTCTAATAAAGGAAGATTATGGCAACAATTTTCTCAATGATAGTCGCTGGCGACATTCCAAGCTACAAGGTAGCCGAGAATGAGCTGTTCTATGCATTCCTCGACATCAACCCATTGGCAAAGGGACACACTCTCGTTATTCCCAAACGCGAGGTAGATTATTTCTTCGACCTTACAGACGAAGAGATTGGTGCGATGCAGATATTCGCCAAGAAGGTTGCCGAGGGCATCAAGCGCGCCTTCCCATGCATAAAGGTGGGACAGGCTGTGCTGGGACTCGAAGTTCCCCACGCACACATACACCTTGTACCAATGCAGAGCGAGAAGGACATGCTCTTCACGAATCCCAAGCTGAAGCTGACACCTGAGGAGTTCAAGGAGATTGCCGAGAAAATAAACAAGGAGATTGCTTGATGGCAATCTCTTTTTTTATACCTTCGCAAAAAGTAAAATACCAAGAGCAATGCGCATACTTATAAGCAACCCGACAATAGTGAACAACGGCGAGCAGTTCCGTGGCTCGATAGTGGTGAACAACGGCAAGATAGTGGAGATTCTGCGCGGTGACGAACTGCCACGCGCCGAGTGCGACGAGATTGTAGAGGCTACAGGGCTTTACCTCATACCCGGAGTGATTGACGCACATGTACACTTCCGCGAGCCGGGCCTGACCGAGAAAGCCACCATAGCCACCGAGAGCCGCGCCGCGGCAGCCGGTGGCGTGACATCGTACATGGAGATGCCCAACACCGTTCCACAGACAACAACAATAAAGGCACTGAAGGAGAAATACGCAATTGCAGCAAACGACAGCGTCGTGAACTACTCGTTCTATTTTGGCGCGACCAACACCAATGTAGCCGACTTTGCCAAGCTCAACCCCAAGAATGTCTGCGGCATAAAACTGTTCATGGGTTCAAGTACCGGCAATATGCTTGTTGATAAGCAGGCACAGCTTGAGGAGATATTCCGCACGGCAACGCTGCCTGTAGCCGTACATTGCGAAGACAGCATAATAATTGCCGAGAACACAAAGCGCATCAAGGAGAGCATTGGCGAGGATGCCGATGTGAAATACCACCCCGAGATACGCAGCGCCGAGGCTTGCTACCAGAGCACCAAATGCGCAGTGGAACTGGCACGCAGGTTCGGCACACAGTTGCATGTCACACACATAAGCACCGCACGCGAACTTGAACTTTTTGCAGCCGGTGACACTGCAGATAAACGAATCACCGCCGAGGCGACACCGTCGCACCTCACATTCTGCGACGAGGACTATGCTACGCTCGGCACAAAGATAAAGTGCAATCCGGCAATCAAGAGCGCCGACGACCGCGAGGCTCTGCGCAAGGCCTTGAACGAGGGTGTAATTGACCTTGTGGGCACAGACCACGCCCCACACCTCTCCAAAGACAAAGTGGGAGGCGCGCTGAAGGCGACATCGGGCATGCCAAGCATACAGTTCTCACTTCGCGCCATGCTCAAGCTTGTCGACGAGGGCGTGCTGAGCATCGAGACACTGGTGCAGAGAATGTGCCATGCCCCTGCGCAAATATTCAGCATAAGCAAGCGCGGTTTCATCGAGAAGGGATACCATGCCGACTTCGTGCTGCTGAACCCAAACAAGCCAAGCACCGTAACCACCGCAGAAATCATCAGCAAGTGCGGCTGGAGTCCGTTCGAGGGCACCACATTCAAGTGGGCCGTAGAACAGACATGGTCAAACGGCGAATGCGTGTACAAGGACGGCAAAATCAATGACGAGGTCCGTGGCAAAGCACTCCGTTTTGACCGATGAAAAGGCACATTTTCAACTTCAACATATCACAGGTAACTCCACTGATTGACTGGAGCTACTTTCTGCATGCATGGGGCATTGCCGCCGGCAAAGATAGCCCACAGGCTAAAGAGATAATGGCCGATGCCCGGGCAATGCTTGCCGACATCAGCGACAAATACCACACAAGGGCACTCTTTTCACTATGCGAGGCAAAGGGCGACGGCGACAACATCATTATCGAAGGCACCACCCTGCCCTTGCTGCGCCAGCAGCACTGCAAGGAGGGGACATACAATCTGTGCCTCAGCGATTTTGTATCGCCACATGGCGACAACATCGGCCTCTTTGCCACAAGCGTGGAAAGCGGATTCGGCAACGAGTTCGCCGGCGACGAATACCACAACCTGATTGCACAGACACTTGCCGACCGCCTTGCAGAGGCCACCGCCACCCTGCTCCACAAGAAGGTGCGCACAGAAAGCAGCCTGTGGGGATATGCCCCGAACGAAGAACTTTCGTTGGATGAGCTGCTCGCCGAAAAGAACCAGGGCATACGCCCGGCTGTGGGCTACCCGTCACTTCCCGACCAAAGTATCATATTCACCATTGACAGCCTGCTTCACCTTGAAGATGCAAGCATTGTGCTCACCCCCAACGGGGCTATGACACCGCACGCCTCGGTCTGCGGAGTGATGATTGCCCACCCTGCCGCACACTATTTTGCAGTAGGCAAAATCGACAGCGAGCAGCTGGGCGACTATGCTGCAAGGCGAGGGCTGCAACCGAGCGACATTACCAAATTCCTTGCCAAGAACATTGGATGACCGGCGGCACAAAAGACCGGATTCGGAAGATAATCTGCTACAAGAAAAGCTTTAATATTCCTCAATAGAGGAAAATCCACAAAAAAGCACTATATTTACAACAATTTTAAACAAATTCACTTATGTTAAGAAAAATTCTACATCCGCTTTACATCCTGTACCAGGTGCTCTTTGCCTGGTGGGCAGCACTCATCGTTGTTGCAATAACAGCAATTGTCATTGATGTTTTCGGCCATTTCTTCAAGATAAAAAACGCCGACCACACCCCAGCCGTTATATGGTGCAAGCTCACATGCTGGATATTCCTTATCCCGGTAAAAGTTGTCGATCGTGACAAGTATGTAAAGAAAGACCAGAACTATATATTCGTGGCCAATCATCAGGGTATGTTCGACATCTTTGTAATGTATGGCTACGTTGGCAAGCGCTTCAAGTGGATCATGAAGCAGTCACTGCGCAAGATGCCGCTGCTTGGCAAGGCCTGCGAGGACACCGGACACATTTTCGTAAACCGCGACACCCCACAGAAGGATCTGCTGCGCAAGTCTATCAATACCTTGAAGAGCGGCGCCTCACTTGGCGTATTCCCCGAGGGTACACGCTGCCGCAACGGCAAGATGGGCAAGTTCAAGAAGGGTGCGTTTGTTATTGCCAACATGACACAGAAGCCCATTATCCCCATCACCATTGACGGTGCATACGACATCCTGCCAAAGGGTTGCAAGTGCATTCATTGGTCACCTGTCACATTGACATTCCACGCCCCCATCGAGTGCCAGGGTCGCGACAGCGAGAATGTTGACCGCATGATGGCCGAGGCCGAGACCGTAATTGCAAACACACTCTACAACAAGAAATAACCTTAAAATAAATAACACTATGAAAAAATTCTTATCGGTGCTGTTGATGACAGCACTCATCGCGCCCCAGGCAAAGGCCGACGAGGGTATGTGGCTGCTTCAGTTGATGCGCCAGCAGAACCTCCAGGACAAGATGGCCGAGGCTGGCTTGCAGATTTCAGTTGACGAGATCTATTCACCCGACGCTCCATCGTTGAAGGATGCTATCGGCATCTTCGGTGGCGGTTGTACAGGCGAGGTCGTTTCACCAAACGGTCTTGTAGTAACAAACCACCACTGCGGTTTCAGCTTCATCCAGCAGTTGAGCACAGTTGAGCACAACTACCTGCACAACGGTTTCTGGAGCCAGAGCTACGAGGAGGAGTTGCCATGCGAGGACATCGCATTCACATTCGTGAAGGAGATAAAGGATGTTACAGCCGAGGTTGAGGACCGCGTGAAGAGCGGCAAGCTCAGCGCAGAGGACGCATTCAACAGCAAAGCTCTTGCAGCGGTTGCAAAGGAGCTTTTCGAGGCCGACAACATCAAGGGCAAGGAGCACATGTACCCACAGTTGCTCCCTTACTTCGAGGGCAACAAGTACTATCTTGTATATTACATGAGATATACCGATGTACGCCTTGTTGCTACACCTCCCAACTCAATCGGTAAGTTTGGTGGCGAGACCGACAACTGGATGTGGCCACGCCACACAGGCGACTTCTCGGTGTTCCGCATCTATGGCGACAAGAACGGCAACCCTGCTTCATACAGCAAGGAGAACGTACCCTTGAGCACACCAAAGTTCCTTAACATTTCACTCGCAGGCTTTGAGCCAAACGACTATGCAATGATTATGGGCTTCCCCGGCAGCACATCACGCTACCTCACAGGCGACGAGGTCAAGCAGAGAATGTACCAGGAGAACGAGCCACGCATTGCAATGCGCGACGTGACATTGAACATCATCCGCGAGGAGATGGCAAAGAGCGAGGACATCGCCATCCGTTATGCCAACAAGCAAGCACGCATCAGCAACTACTGGAAGAACTCAATCGGTATGAACAAGGCCATTGTTGACAATAAGGTTGTTGAGACAAAACTCGCCGAGGAGGCAGCATTCAAGGCTTGGGCAAAGCAGAACGGCAAGAATGAGTATGTTGATGTCGTTGAGAAAATTAACGCTTGCGTTGAGGAGGCAAACCGCACAACCTACCTCATGACACTTGCAACAGAGCTCATCAGCAATGTCGAGTTCGTACAGCGCAACATCCACGAGCAAAACGCCAAGATGTTCGACGAGCCTGCAATAATCAAGGACCAGATGAACATGATTCGCGAGTGGCTCTACAACCGCGACTATGACCACGAGATCGACCGCCGCATCGCGAAGGAGGTTCTCCCACTCTACTTCAGCCTTACACAGCCCGAGGAGCGCGACGCTTACCTCAACGAGGTATATGCAAAGTACAAGGGCAACATCGAGAAGTATGTTGACGACGTCTATAACAATTCAATCCTTGCAAGCGAGAAGAACTACAACAACTTTTTGAAGAAGCCATCGCTCAAGAAATTCGAGAAAGACCCTGCAATGCAGTTGCGTTCTGCTGTGTGGAGAACATACAGAGCATTGGTAGCAAAGGAGGATGAGTTTGCAAAGACACTCAACCCACTCCACAAGACATACCTCAAGGGTTTGATGGAGATGGCAAACGGTGCACCCGTTTATCCCGATGCAAACTTCACAATGCGTCTCACATACGGTAATGTGAAGCCATACAGCCCCAAGGATGGTGTAATCTACAACTACTACACAACCCTCAAGGGCGTGATGGAGAAGGAAGACCCGACAAACAGCGAGTTCATCGTGCCTGCACGCCTCAAGGAGCTCTACGAGGCAAAAGACTTCGGCCAGTATGCATTGCCAAACGGCGAGATGCCCGTTGCATTCCTCACAACCAACGACATCACCGGCGGTAACAGCGGTAGCGGTGTCTTGAATGCACGCGGCGAGCTCATCGGCCTCGCATTCGACGGCAACTGGGAGTCACTCAGCGGCGACATCAACTTCGACGACAACCTGCAGCGTTGTATCAATGTCGATATCCGCTATGTACTCTTCGTTATCGACAAGCTCGGTAACTGCAAGCGCCTCATCGACGAGATGAATATCGTTAAGTAATAGAACGGTTTCATATAACACAAAATAGGCAGCCCGGGGCTGCCTATTTTTGTTTGGAACTGGATAAAATACTCTGCGAAGAGCGCACTAAAGCCCCAGTTTCTTGATGCGTGACAGGATACCGCCGGGCTTGCGCCGGAAGTGAGCCGAAAGTTCCTCGATAGTCGCGCCCTCGCGCCACATCCTGGCCAAGGAGCAATCATCCTCCTCGCTCCAAGGGTCATAGGCATTGGGATACTCCTGCCGGCAGGCATAGACCGAATATGTAGGCGTGCCAGTGAGCTGCTTGTACGCCTTGAGATACCGCTTCAACCGCTTAACATCCTTGTCCGAGAGATAGGGCAAGCGGCGTATATCCATGTTGTCCGTCAAGTCATTCAGTTTTACGGCAACAGCCAGGGGATTCTTCTTCACACGCGCAATGAACTTGTCATAAGGTTCACCGGCTGACAGCTTCGTCACACAGCGCAAAGCCTCAATGATATGAGCCGAAAAGCCCTCGGCTGCCAGCATCTCAAAAGTCCATGCCGAATCCTCGACAACATCGTGCAGCACACCAACAATCTTCTCATCGACAGTCCTGCCCATAGCCATCACACGCAACGGATGACCTATGTAATCCTCACCCGCCTTGTCAAGCTGCCCACTGTGCGCCTCCCTTGCTATCTCAATCGCCCTTTCCAGAGTTCCCATAATTGTTTCTGTTTACCGCAAAGCTAAACAAAATCCCGCAAGCGAAAAAGAAATGAATGCAGAGAAAATGAAAAGAAACAAGGAAAGGAAAATACTCAACCTATCATATAATATACAAAAACCGTATATTTTCTATACTTTATGATAGGTTATACCTGTGAATTGACATGTCGATTGATGCGTTTAGCAACGCTTAATAGAAGATAGGGACATGCCTATTACACCCCATCGGGTATAATTTCATTCTTTGTACCGCATTTTATACCCGATGAGATATAAAACCCATCTATTCGCGTCAAAATATGACGCGAATAGACGATCTAATCGCTTCATTTGGGTGAAGGGAATTATATATTGACGAAGCGATAAAGAGATTATTTACAAATCTGCTTTAAGCAGGTAATTGGTACTTCTACCACCCTCGCCGGCAACTACAAGCACTCCTTTATTGACTAGATCTGTTATATCGCGCAGTGCTGTAGCTTGTGATGTCTTGGCTATTTTTGCCCACTTTGAGGTAGTGAGTTTCCCCTCAAAGCCATCCCACAGTTTGTTGACAACTTTTACCTGTCGCTCATTCATTGCAACCTCGCGGTGCTGTTGCCAGAACGACGCTTTGGCAACCACTCGCTTCACGATTGCCTCTGAACGCATTATGGCGTTCCTGAGAGTCTGCAAAAACCACTCAAGCCACAAGGTTATATCCATTGTGCCAGTAGTGGTTTTCTCCAAAGCTTCGTAATAGCCTTTGCGTTCACGCAATATCTCGGCCGACATGCTGTAGAAACGATGCGGCATGCCGTCGGCCTTTGCCAGGAGCATATCGGTTATCGTGCGGGTTATACGGCCATTGCCGTCATCGAACGGGTGGATTGCAACAAACCAAAGATGCGCTATTGCGGCTTTCAGTATCGGGTCTATGTTCTGCCTATTGTTTACCCAAGACAGGAATTCATCCATCATAGCAGGCACATCCACCGACGCAGGGGCTTCATAATGCACCTTCTCCCTGCCCATTGCACCCGATACCACCTGCATAGGTTCTGCCCCCACACGATATGCCGCAACGGTTATGGGGTGTATTCCACTGCGACCTGTAGGAAACAAGGCTGCGTGCCAGTTGAAAAGACGTTCCGGGGTCAGCAGTTTGTCACTGTTACGCACCGCATCGAGCATCACCTGCACAACGCCCTCGGTGTAGTGGTCCGGATGGGGCAACCCCTCGGTCGCTATTCCCAAATGCCGGGCGATGGATGAACGCACCCTGTCGGCATTGAGCAACTCGCCCTCTATTTCCGATGAGCGTAACACATCCTCAACCATCACATTGAGTGAGGTGGCATTCTGTACATTGAACCCTACACCTTCCATAAGCCCCATGACGCGCCCTTCGAGATTGCGCACCTCGGCAAGAAGAGTCATCAGCCTCTCATTGTCCCATTTGAACTCCGCCCAACCAGGCTGCTGCCATATATACATTGTCCTCATAACTGCTCAATTTTGTGCAAAGATAACGCAATGACGCGAAAAAACAACCTATTCGCGTCAAAATATGACGCGAATAGATGGTATAATCGCTTCATTTTTTATTCGCGCCACTCTCAATACGATGTGCCAGTTCATACATGGTTTGATGCAATATCTCTTTTCGTGCATCGTCCATTGTTTTAAAGACATCAAGTTCTCTTCTGTCTTTGTCAATAATTATATAGGGGCAGAATTCGTTTTTTTCTACATCAATGTATGCAAATCCAGAACTTATGTTGTACTTGTTCGCAACCGACTCGTATGCTTCATACAAAGAATAACCATATTGTTCTCTTTTTTCTTTAATGGCTTTTATTATTGGCTCACAAACTGAGCAATTCAGCATTTCAATCACTTCTTTGTCGGGAAGAACATTGACATTACGCCTTTTTTGTTGAATTTTATACCCTAAACAAATGTCAAAACCATTTCCTGACATTATCATGTCTACATCATTAACATCTTTGCAAAATCTCTTCACATACTGACGCAATAATGTCTTATCTTCATAACAGGCATCGGTCTTTATTATTTGTAGATTGTTCATGCTGTATAATGCAGATAAGTTCCAATCTGTCATTTCTTGCAATGTACGTTTAATCTGCAACTCCGACTTTTCATCTTTGGTAAATATTGTTATCGTCTTCTTTTTTGCACCAGGCAGTGATTGTTGAACAAAAAATGCTTTAAAATATTGGCTGTCATTGACTCCTAAAGAATGTCCAAAAATTGTAATATCATCCGCTTCTAGCAAATCTGTTCCCAAACCGGGTGGCTTGAAGTTCGGATCAAATGATTTTTGAATAAAATCATAATCTGGTGATATTCTGTGGTCCTTAGTACCAATGATTATATTTCCATCTTTAATAGAGCCGTGTACAAAGTTTGTCATATCATTAAACACCTCAACTGTATTACTATTCTCTACACTATGTAATAGCATATAGTTGAAATTGTAAACAACATATTCTTCTATTTTGTCATAATCAGAGACAAATGCCCTTATGATTGTTGAAGCCGCCGAACTTTCTTTGATATTACTATGCTGTATGCTTTCCAAATATTCGATCAAACCTTGTTTGATTTTCTGGATAGCTCTATTATCTCGTTCAACTGGTGATAACAAAGCATCGGGCTGAACAAGTATATATCCATTAGAAGATATGCTTAGGACTTTGTCTTCTAACATTCTATTCGCAGAAGCAAAATTATCTCGAATTATAGGGTCTGTTTTATAAGTTGGAATATTATTAATTCGTTTAATGATTTTTCTTTCATTTTCATTATACAAATCGTAATTGTCGCCTGTGACTTTGATTTTTTCGTAGTAATTAAGAATTTCGTTTTCTAAATCATACCACTTAACCGACTCTAGATTATCCGCCCATTTTTCATTCAGGTGTTTAATTATAGGAGCTGGATAGTCTTTAGGGCAAAATTCCGATTCGTAAAAGTTCTTATATGAGGTTTCACGCCCCAAGTCAAGGTCAAAGCCATTGCCAAGAATAAGTATCTTTTTTGTGTTTGTTGCCATAGTAAAATCTTTTATCTATCAATATGCAAAAACTGTGCCAATGCAAAGACCGCCAACAAGTTTGCAATAATTTCTTTCTATTATGATTGTTTGGCAGATAGTGTGACAAGCAATGCTTTTAACAGCGTGCGTATAAGGGTACTAAATAAGTAAAAATGTTTATCATAATAAAAGTTTCTACAAAGACTTGCTTTTCTATTATCAATGATATATTTTTGTATTATCATTGATAATTTGTATGGAAATAAAAGTATCTAAGATTAAAACTGTTAAGAGTTACGTTGACACCTTGCGAGCATTCGCATTAGGTGAGACGAAATATTACGAACTTGTGCATACCGATTATACGGGGTTTCACAACGCGCGCAAGCGTCTACAAGATAGGAATGTTGGCCATTTTTCTTTTAAGCAATACAAGGAGAATGGAAAAAAGTATTTTATGATAACAAGAAACGAATAATAATATGGCAAGCAATATACAAAACATTCAATCACTGGCGAATACACAAAGATCACAGTTACAGGCTCAAATATGGAAAATAGCTAACGAAGTGCGTGGAGCTGTTGACGGATGGGACTTTAAGCAGTTCGTCCTTGGAACATTGTTCTACCGTTTCATTAGCGAGAATTTCACGGATTATATTGAAGGTGGAGATGAAAGTATTGATTATGCTAATTTACCTGATAGTGTAATTACTCCTGAGATAAAAGATGATGCAATTAAGACCAAAGGTTATTTCATATACCCAAGTCAGTTATTTGTAAATATCGCTAAAACGGCGACCAGAAATCCAAATCTAAATACAGACCTCAAGGCTATATTTACAGCAATTGAGGGTTCTGCCGTCGGATATGATTCAGAGGGTGATATCAAAGGCTTATTTGCGGACTTCGATACGACTAGTACTCGATTGGGTAATACGGTAGAAGACAAAAATAGTCGCTTGGCAGCAGTCATAAAGGGAGTTGAAGGTTTATACTTTGGCAACTTTCAAGATAATCATATTGACCTCTTTGGCGATGCCTACGAATTCTTGATACACAATTATGCAGCAAATGCTGGAAAATCGGGTGGCGAATTTTTTACACCTCAATGTGTGTCTAAGCTCATCGCTCGATTAGCAATGCACAACCAAAGCGCAATCAACAAGATTTATGACCCTGCGGCTGGATCAGGTTCGTTGTTGTTGCAGGCGAAGAAACAATTTGATGAGCATATTATCGAAGAGGGTTTCTTTGGTCAAGAGATTAACCACACAACATATAATCTTGCTCGTATGAATATGTTTTTGCACAACATAAACTACGACAAGTTTAATATCGCCTTGGGCAATACCTTGATGGATCCAAAGTTTGGTGATGACAAGCCATTTGATGCGATAGTTTCTAATCCACCGTATTCGGTAAGTTGGGTTGGCTCGGACGATCCTACATTGATTAACGACGATCGTTTTGCCCCTGCTGGTGTGTTGGCTCCTAAGTCAAAAGCGGATTTTGCTTTCGTATTGCACTCATTGAGTTATTTGTCAAGTAAAGGTAGAGCTGCGATAGTATGTTTCCCTGGTATTTTCTATCGAGGAGGTGCCGAACAGAAAATCAGGAAATATTTGGTAGATAATAACTTTGTGGAGACAGTTATTGCGTTAGCTCCCAACCTCTTCTATGGAACTACGATTGCGGTAAATATTTTAGTTTTATCCAAGCATAAGATGGATACAAAAACGCAATTTATTGATGCTACGGGCAATGATTTCTTCAGGAAGGAAACCAATAATAATGTTCTTGACGAAAAGCATATAAAAAAGATTTTAGAAATCTTCGACAGCAAAGAAGATATTGAAGCAATTACAAAGTCCATTGATAACAAACTAATTGCAGAGAATGATTACAACCTTTCGGTAAGTAGTTATGTAGAAGCAAAAGAAACTCGACAGGAAACCAATATAAAAGAACTTAATGACCGTATTCGTAAGATTGTGGCACGAGAGAACGAGTTGAGAAGCGAAATAGATAAAATTATTGCAGAATTGGAGGAAGAGGTATGAGTGAATTAACAAAACTATTAACATCATATTGTCCAAATGGCGTTGAGTACAAAAAAATAGGCGAAATAGGAGTGTTGTTCGGAGGATTAACCGGGAAGTCGAAAGAGGACTTCAAAAATGGTAATGCCAAATTTATAACATATCGTAACATATATTCTAACCCATCTTTAGATTTGAATATACAAGATAAAGTTAAAATATTAGATGATGAAAAACAGCATACAGTTCGATATGGAGATATTTTATTTACAGGATCCTCTGAAACTCCAGACGAATGTGGCATGTCGTCAGTCGTCACTGTGCAAACAAATGAAGATTTATATCTTAACTCTTTTTGTTTTGGTTTGCGGCTTCACAAATTAGAAGAATACAATCTTAATTTCTTAAAACATTTATTAAGAAGTAATGAAGTAAGAGGTCAGATTAAACAAACAGCTAGTGGTGTTACACGATATAACATCTCTAAAAAGAGGTTTGTTAATATCAGTATACCAGTACCACCTATTGAAGTACAAACAAAGATCGCTGAAATTCTTGACCGCTTCGCGGAATATGCAGCGGAGCTGCAAGCGGAGCTGCAAGCGAGACAAGAACAATATGAATACTACCGAAGCAAGTTGTTGACTTTCGATGAAATAGTGGGGGGGGGTATTCAAGGCGTAATATGGATGAAAATGAGTGAGGTCTATGATATGAAGGCTGGTAAAACGATAATATCATCTATGATTGAGAATGTTAAAACTTTAAAGAATCCATATCCTTGCTATGGAGGAAATGGGCTAAGAGGATATGTTTCAGAATATAATCAGCAGGGGGATAAAGTTTTAATAGGAAGGCAAGGTGCATTATGTGGTAATGTGTGTTTTGCAAACAATAGTTTTTATGCAACAGAACATGCGGTAGTTGTATCAGAAAAAGGCTATTGTTTACCTCGTTATACATATCATCTTCTTACAAAAATGAAACTGAATCAATACAAGACTGCTGGTGCTCAACCAGGACTATCTGTTTCGCGTTTGGAAAAACTTCTTATTCCAATACCTTCTATGGGAATGCAACTTAAAATTGTTTCTATATTAGATAGGTTTGATGAATTGATTAGTGACCTTTCGCAAGGATTGCCAGCGGAAATCGCAGCAGTGCAAGAGCAGTATGAATATTATAGAGATAAACTACTATCATTTCCTGAGTATAAACTAAGTGCTTGATATGGGAAAGACATTGACTGAAATAGCCCAAACGCTCAAAGATACCGATAAGAAGGTTCAGTTAATTTATGCCTTCAATGGTGTGGGAAAAACTCGCCTTTCTCGCGAGTTTAAGGAGTTGGTTGCGCCCAAAACAGAAGGTGAAGAAGCAGAAGAAGAGAAGCTAATAAAAGTTCTCTACTACAATGCTTTCACTGAAGATTTGTTCTATTGGGATAATGATTTGGACGAAGATAAAAACAGAAAGTTAATCATACATCCAAACAACTTTACAGATTGGATATTCAAAGATCAAGGTCAAGAGTCTAATGTAATTACCCACTTCCAACATTATACGAACGACAAACTTACTCCATCTTTTAACGAAGACTTCAATGAGATTACTTTTTCATTAGAGCGTGGAGATGATAATAAGATAGACAATATTAAAATCTCCAAAGGAGAAGAGAGTTGTCTTATTTGGTGTGTGTTTTTTAGCTTAATAAAACTGGTTGTAGATACATTGAATGAGCCAGAACCTGCAAATCGTGACACCAACCAATTTGATGAATTAGAATATATCTTTATAGATGATCCTGTTAGTTCGTTAGATGAAAACCATCTGATAGAATTGGCGGTTAATTTGGGAAATCTCACAAAGAAGTCAAATGGCTTAAAATTCATTATTTCAACTCATAATCCATTATTCTTTAATGTTCTCTTTAATGAGACTGGAAACAAGCTCTGCTATATGCTTCATAAGAATGAAGATGGGACTTACGATTTACAAAAGAAAAATGGAGATTCGAACAAGGGATTTTCGTATCATCATTATTTGATACAAACTCTTCAAGAGGCTATTAATAGTAACAATATCGAGAAGTATCATTTTATGCTCCTGCGCAATCTTTATGAAAAGACCGCAAATTTCTTGGGTCTTGGGATATCCACAATGGTCAGATTTGTTACCTGATGACAAGAAGACATATTATAACAGGATTATTCAGTTCACGAGCCATTCTACATTGTCAAACGAGGTCGTACCCGAGCCAACAGAACCTGAGAAAAACACTTTAAAATTGCTCTTGAAGTATCTTGTCGATAATAATTATTATACCGAAGAATAAAATGGCACAGTATAACACCATAGCAGAATCAAATAATTTCATAGTGCTTGATGACTATGAAAAGTACTCAGTGCTAAATGAGCCTTCTGTTGTGTATCAAACAGAGGCATCGCTTGAACATGAGTTTATTCAAGATTTAAAGAATCAAGGTTATGAGTATTTGCCAGATTTGAATACCCCGAAATCACTGCTTGCCAATGTGCGAATGCAACTTCAAGCACTCAACGATGTTGTCTTTACAGATAGCGAATGGGAGCGATATGTAGAAGAATATCTTGATAAACCAAGCGATTCTCTCGTCGAGAAAACAAGAAAAATCCAAGATGATTATATATATGATTTCGTCTTTGATGATGGCCATATTAAAAACATCTATTTGGTAGACAAGCAGAATCTATCAAGAAACAAGGTTCAAGTTATCAGGCAGTTTGTGCAAGAAGGATCACAACTTAATCGTTATGATGTGACAATCTTGGTTAATGGATTGCCTTTGGTTCAAGTTGAGCTTAAGAAACGAGGTGTAGCAATTAGAGAAGCATTCAATCAAGTACATCGCTATTCAAAAGAGAGTTTTAACACAAAGAACTCTTTATACAAGTATATCCAAATTTTTGTTATCTCTAATGGCACAGATAGCCGATATTTTGCCAATACTGTAGAGCGAAACAAGAATAGCTTTGACTTTACAATGAATTGGGCCAAGGCAAACAACTCATTGATTAAAGACTTGAAGGATTTTACTGCAACATTCTTTCAAAAGAATACTTTACTGAATGTAATACTGACATATTCAGTATTTGATTCAAACAATACGTTGCTGATAATGCGACCATATCAGATTGCTGCAACGGAGAGAATACTATGGAAAATCAAAAGCTCATATCAGGCAAAGAGATGGTCTACTACAGAAGGCGGTGGATATATTTGGCATACAACAGGTTCTGGTAAGACTCTTACGAGCTTTAAAGCTGCAAGGTTGGCTACTCAACTCGATTTCATAGATAAAGTATTCTTTGTTGTCGATAGAAAGGATCTTGACTATCAAACGATGAAAGAATATCAGCGATTCTCTCCCGATAGTGTGAATGGTTCAGAAAGTACTGCCGGCCTGAGACGAAACATAGATAAAGATGACAACAAGATTATAGTCACCACTATTCAGAAGCTAAATAATCTGATGAAGAGCGAAAACGATTTGCCCATTTATCAGAAACAAGTTGTATTTATCTTTGATGAAGCACATCGCTCACAGTTTGGTGAAGCACAAAAGCTATTAAAGAAAAAGTTTAAGAAATACTATCAGTTTGGCTTTACAGGAACTCCAATCTTCCCTGAAAATGCACTTGGTTCTGATACCACTGCGAGTGTGTTCGGAAGAGAGTTGCATTCGTATGTTATTACAGATGCCATTCGTGATGAAAAAGTCTTAAAATTCAAGGTCGATTATAACAATGTTCGTCCTCGATTCAAAGGAATCGAAACGGAACAAGATGAAAAAAAGTTAAGTGCGGCAGAAAACAAGTCTGCGCTGCTTCACCCCGCACGTATCAAAGAAATATCTCAATATATATTAGATAATTTCAAGATAAAAACTCATCGAAGTATAGGTGCTAATAAGGGTTTTAATGCGATGTTTGCTGTTAGCGGTATTGATGCGGCTAAGTGTTATTATGAAGAGTTAAATAATCTTCAAAAGGGTTCTGATAAGCCATTAAAGATAGCAACAATTTTTTCGTTTGCGGCCAATGAAGAACAGTCGGCAATTGGTGAAATTCTGGATGAGAACTTTGAGCCCACAGCAATGGATATTAGTGCAAAAGAGTTCTTGACTAATGCCATTAACGATTATAATGCTATGTTTAAGACAAGTTTTGGAGTTGACAGTAGAGAATTCCAAAACTATTATAGAGATCTTGCCAAACGAGTAAAGAATAAGGAAATAGACCTTGTCATTGTTGTTGGTATGTTCCTTACAGGTTTTGATGCACCTTCATTAAATACTTTATTTGTTGATAAAAATTTACGTTATCACGGACTAATCCAGGCATTCTCTCGTACAAACAGAATTTTTGATGCAACAAAGACATTCGGTAATATCGTTACATTTAGAGATTTAGAACAACATACAATTGATGCTATAACTCTATTTGGAGATAGTAATACTAGAAATGTAGTGCTCGAAAGAAGTTACAAAGAATATTTGGAAGGATTTAAGGATATTGTTACGGGTGAAGCCCGTAGAGGATATATTGAGGTTGTAAAAGAGTTGAATGAACGATTCCCCGATGTTGATAAGATAGAGACAGAGCAGGATAAAAAGGATTTTTCTAAACTCTTTGGAGAGTATTTACGAATCGAGAATATTTTGCAGAACTATGATGAATACACTCATCTTAAGGCTTTGCAAACGATAGACTTGAGCAATCCTAATGCTGTTGAGGAGTTTAAAAATACATATTTCGTAACAGATGAGAATATTAAGGATATGCAACAGGTAGAAATATTGTCTGAACGAGCCGTTCAAGATTACAAATCTACTTATAACGATATTAGAGATTGGTTAAAACGTGAGAAAGAAGGTGTTGCTGCCGAGAAATCTAAGATCGATTGGAATGATGTTGTTTTTGAAATAGATTTGCTCAATTCTCAAGAAATAAACTTGGATTATATATTGGAATTAATTTTTGAGAAGAATAATAAGACTAAAGATAAAACTGCATTAATTGAAGAGATACGAGGTGTAATTCGTGCAAGTGTTGGTAATAGAGCAAAGGAAAGTCTTATTGTTGACTTTATTAACGAAACAAATCTAGACACTATTACAGACAAAGCTAGTATTATTGAATCATTCTTTGAATATGCACAAGGTAAACAAAAACAAGAGGCATCAGAGTTGATTGCATCGGAGAATCTAAATGAAGAAGAAGCAAAACGATACATTACTGTTTCGTTAAAGCGTGAGCTTGTCAGTGAGAATGGAACAGACTTTAATAGTATTTTACCCAAGATGAGTCCACTGAATCCTATGTACCTGACTAAGAAACATAAGGTATTTCAGTTGATTGCCGCATTCGTGGAGAAGTTCAAAGGAGTCGGAGGTACACTATAAATAAGGGAAATATAAATTATGGGCAAAACAGTAACTACATACTTAATTGATGGAGATCCAAAGGGAACTCAATACGCATTTATCAGTAATAAGATTTGCCAAATGTTTATTGTGCCACGTTCCAACCTCTCATATCTGAATACGCAAGAGAAGTTGCAGAAGCCGGCATTTTATATTTTGCTTGGCGAGGATGAGGCGACAAAACCGCAGGCATATATTGGCGAAACAGAGAACTTCCGTGAACGTGTGAAAGACCATGACAGCAAGAAGTCTTTTTGGCAAAAGGCACTTATATTCGTGTCTAAAGATGCAGACATGACCAAAGCGGATGTACAGTATTTGGAACATAAGGCAATAGCAGAGGCGAAGAAAGCAAATGTTTTTGTATTGAGCGACAATAAACAAACTCCTAAGGCTCCGAACTTACCTGAATATCAACAAGACTCAATGGATGAGTTCTTCGAGGATGTGAAGTTCTTGGCTTCATTCATAGGTTGCAATATCTTTGAGGTGTCAAAGCCCAAAGCAGAGCATCTGTTCTATACTAATGGTCGTGGTTGTGATGCTAAGGGCTTTTATAGCTCTAATGGCTTTACCGTATTAAAAGGTAGTATCATTGCTAAAACAATGGTGCCATCTTTTAACTGGAAAGAAAAACGCGAAAATATGTTGCAGGAGTACACCAAGAATGACGGTGATAAATTAATAATGACCTCTGATAAGACCTTCTCAAGTCCAAGTACTGCTGCTGATTTTTGTATTGGGAGTAGCAACAACGGTTGGATTGTTTGGAAGGATAAAGACGGTAACACTTTGGATTCAGTTTATAGAAAACAGTTGGAATAATCTATGACCAAAATATCCATTCGATTCTACAATGACCGCGAGGTGCGCGCTGTTTGGGATGAGGAGAATTCCAAATGGTGGTTCTCGGCTATTGATATAATCCGTGCAATCAATAATGAAGCGGATTATGTAAAGGCTGGTAACTATTGGCGCTGGCTCAAGAAGAAACTAACGGGTGATGGCGTTCAACTCGTGAGTGTCACTCACGGCTTCAAATTTGAAGCTCCAGATGGTAAGAAGCGTGTAGCTGACGCTCTTGATAATGAGTGTGTACAGATACTAGCGAAACATTATCCAAACAATAAAGCCAATGCTTTTCTTGATTGGTTTACTTATAGTGACAACACCGTTGACGGTCAAAGTCGCAAGAAGGCATATTCGTTGTTTGAGAGTGGCTTGCTGAACACAGTGGAGCCTGGTAGCATCAAGTGCCTACAACAAATTCACGCCTACCTCTTTGGTGGCTTATATGACTTTGCCGGACAGATACGCACGGTGAACATTGCCAAAGGTGGCTTCCAGTTTGCAATGGTTCAGTTCCTTCCGCAGACACTGGCAACGATTGAGCAGATGCCCGAATCTACATTTGAGGAGATTGCCAATAAATACATAGAGATGAATATTGCACACCCGTTCCGTGAGGGCAATGGCCGTGCGACTCGTATTTGGCTCGATTTGATTCTCAAAAAGCAATTGCAAAAATGCGTTGATTGGAGCAAGATTGACAAGAACGACTACTTGAATGCGATGCAAAAAAGTGTTGCTGACTCGTCGGACATCAAGCGGCTGCTGGAGCATGCTTTGACCGACAAAATCAATGACCGCGAGACATTCATGAAGGGTATTGACTATTCGTACTATTACGAGCAGGCAGAGTAGTAAATTAGACACTAATCGAACTGTAAAGAATTCCTTATTAGTTCAAACAGAGGGGTCTCGTAAGGTTGAACGAGAGGTAGAGCATTACAACCTCGATATGATTAACGCTCTAGGTTATCATACACAGCCACAAGTGGCCAAACATTTCTAATCCAAACACATGGACATACGCAAGCAGATTGAAGAATCGACCGTTATCACTCCGTTTCAAAGGCGGGTGTATCTGGAACTGTTGAATGTTCCGGAGGGGGAGACTATCACTTATGGCGAGCTTGCAAGGCGCGTCGGGTGCCGCAGTGCACAGGCTGTGGGACAGGCGTTGAAGCGCAACCCGTTTGCACCCATGGTGCCGTGTCATCGCGTGGTGGCTGCCGACGGTTCAATAGGCGGTTACTTTGGCGAGCGCGCCGGTGAACAGATTGAGCGCAAGCGTGCGCTGATTGAGGCGGAGCGCAACGCCCAATAGGCCATTGACGCCGCCATCTCTTCCGTGTTTTGCCGGACGTAAACATTTGCCAAGCAAAAACAGTCTAACATGCAAAAACATTGAAAGTTTTTTGTATCTTCGCACATAATCAAGTAATGGAAAGTTATGAAAGAGTATGTTGCTTCTGATGCGAGATATGCCGCTGCCAAAAAGGTTTATCGCCGTTGCGGTAACAGCGGTGTGTTGTTGCCAAAGGTGAGTCTTGGTTTCTGGCAGAACTTCGGTGCGAACGCCTCGTACGAGAATTGCCGCGACATTGTGCATCTTGCATTCGACAACGGTGTCACTCACCTTGACCTTGCCAACAACTACGGCCCGCCTCCGGGTGCTGCCGAGGAGATGCTCGGGCGCATGCTGAAGCAGGACTTCGCATCGCACCGCGACGAGCTTTTCATTGCCACAAAAGCCGGCTATGACATGTGGCAGGGGCCTTACGGCAGCTGGGGTTCACGCAAGCACCTTATGGCAAGCCTTGACCAGAGTCTCAAGCGCCTGCAACTCGACTATATCGACCTTTTCTACATTCACCGCTACGACCCTGTCACTCCGCTCGACGAGACACTGCAGGCACTGGTGGATATTGTACGCGCCGGCAAGGCTCTCTACATTGGCATATCGCGCTGGCCGCTTGATGCCCTAAAGTATGCAAACGAGTTCCTGCGCAAACAGGGCGTACTGCCATTGATTTTCCAGGGACGCCTTAACCTGCTCGACCGCGCAGTGCAGGAGGAGGGAATCCCTGCCTACTGCAAGGAGAATGGCATAGGGTTCATCTCGTTCTCGGCACTTGCACAGGGCTTGCTCACATCGCGCTACCTCAACGGCATTCCGGCAGGGTCAAGAATGACTCTTGGCGGTTCATTGCAACAGGAAAAACTATCGCCACAGCTACTGGAATACCTGAACACACTCAACGCAATAGCCGTTGAACGCGGCGAGACACTCGCTACAATGTCACTTGCCTGGGTGCTTGCACAGGAGGGTGTGACATCGGTACTGGTGGGTGCGCGCACTCCCGAGCAGTTTGCCGAGTCCTTGCGCTGCATGGATGTAGCACAGGAGATTTGCAAAGAACTGCCACTCTACCACCACAAGGTATTCTAATCACATTGGGGTGCAAGCCCCGATAAGACTCCGCCATCCACTAGCACAGCAATGAATGGCACCAATCACCACACATGCAACAAAGCCACAAATGACTAAATAAAAAACACAATGGAAATCATATTAGCAATAATAACAGGAACAGTGCTGGGCGCTGTTGTAGGCATCGTTTTTGCACGTAGCAAAAGCAAGGAGCTACAGAACACAGCCGACAAACTCAAATGGCAGCTTGACAGCGAGAGAGCCAATGCCGAGCAGGCTGCAGTGAACTTTCAACAACAGATAGCAAGCACAAAGAGCGAGGCCAAGGAGCAGATTGAGACGATAAAGGCTGACTGCGAGAAGCGCATTGCCGAGGCAAAGAGCGACGCCGATAGACAGGCGCGTGAGGCTATGGCGGCACAGGAGAAGAGACACGAACAGGCGACAAAGGCTCAGCAGGAACTTTTTGACGAGACAATGGCAAAGGTCACTGCACAGGTGAAGAACGCTACCGACGAGATGCTCAAACAGAGACAGAAGGAGTTTGCCGAGTCGAGCAATACCAATCTGGGACAGATTGTGACCCCACTGCGCGAGACCATCGAGAAGATGAAGCAGACAATGAGCGACAACACCTTGAAGCATGCCGAGCTGAGCAGCGAAATGAAGGCGAACCTGGAGAACATGATGAAGCACAGCGTGGCTGCCAAGGAGAGCGCCGACGAACTTGCGCGCGTGTTCAAGCACAGGAGCAAGATACAGGGCGACTGGGGCGAGCGCGTGCTGGGCGAGTTGCTGGAGTCACAAGGCTTGACACAGGGCGTACACTACGAGACACAGGCGACCATACGCGATGCAGCCGGCAATGTGGTACGCACCGACACCGGCGGTAACCTGCGCCCCGATGTGATAATGCACATTGACAACAACCGCGAGATTATCATTGACTCAAAGGTGTCACTGACAGCCTTCATGGACTACATAAATGCCGAGAACGAGGACGACCGCCAAAAGCACCTAAAAGCACATATCGATAGCATACAGAAGCATGTGAAGGAGTTGTCGAAGAAGGACTACTCGTCATACATCAAGGCTCCGAAGGTGAAGATGGACTATGTTATAATGTTCGTGCCACACACCGGTGCATTGTGGACTGCGCTCAACGCACAGCCCGACCTGTGGCGCAAGGCTATGGAGATGAACGTGTTCATTGCCGACGAGCAGACACTCTTTGCAGCATTGAGAATGATTAACCTCACATGGACCCACATTGCACAGGCCGAGAACCACGAGAAGGTATATGAGCTTGCAAATGAACTGCTCGACAGGGTGGGCAAGTTCATGAAGAGCTATGAAAGCATCGGCAAGGCGATAAAGAGCGCACAGGATGCATACGACGAGGGAGGCAAGAAACTGACTCCCGGCGGACAGAGCATAATACAGACCTGTGCAAAGCTCGAGAAACTGGGTGCGAAGCAGAACAGCAAGAACCCTATCAGGCAGCTCGATTCGGCAACGGGGATAGAATAACAATGCTTATATGCCGGCAGCCTGTACCTGTTGCATGACACGCAGCCAATTGCCTCCCCATATCTTCTCAATATCGACAGCGCTGTAGCCACGGCGCAACAGTTCGCGTGTGATGTTGCGCAGCTGTGATGCCGATGAACAGCCCTGCACCTTGCCGTCGCCGTCGAAGTCGGTACCTATTCCCACATGGTCAATTCCGGCTACCTCCATTGCATGCTGCAGGTGGAGCAGGAAATCATCGAGCGTTGCATCACCCTCTTTGCGCAGGAAACCGCTGTACATTGTCACCTGCACCACTCCACCCTTGGCTGCGAGCGCACGCATCTGCTCATCGGTGAGGTTGCGCGGATGGTCGCACAATGCACGGCACGACGAGTGCGAGCAGACAACCGGCAACGCGCTACATTCAAGCACTTGCCAGAATGTGCTCTCTGCAGCATGGGACAAGTCAATCATCATTCCCACACGGTTCATTTCGGCAACCACATCCCTGCCAAAGGCGCTGAGACCGCCATGTTCGGCATTGCCGCGAGCCGAGTCGCAGATGTCGTTGTCGCCATTGTGGCACAGTGTCATATACACCACTCCACCACGGCGCAGGCGTTCTATGTTCTTTATATCAAGCCCTATTGCATAGCCGTTCTCAACGCCAAGCATAATTGCGCGCTTGCCCTCTCTCTTCAAATCATACAGTTCCTTTGGTGTGCAGCAGAGCGACACTGCCGTGGCATTGTCGGCAACATTTGTAGCCACCCACGCAAGCAATGCATCGGCCTTTGCGGTAGCCTGCGCAAGCGACTCTGCATCACGCGCGCCCTGCGGAATGTATGCCACCATTGTGGTTGCATCGAGCAGCCCCTCGTTCATTTTGTGAAGATCGACAAGCGCCACATCATCGCGCGTGCCAAGTCTGTAGCCGGTTTCGGCAAGCATCGGGGTGTCGCAATGCGAGTCTATTGTCAACATCTTCCCATGCAGTTCATTGACACGGGCATAGAGCGCAGCCTCATCGACAAGCCAACGGAAAAGCGGCATCATACACTCGTCTCCGTTCATGATGAACGACTCGGGATGCCACTGCACGCCTATTATGCTGCGGCCGTCGATAGCCTCAATGCCTTCGATAACGCCGTCGGGCGAAGTGGCAACAACCTCAAAGCCGCTTGGCACGCGGCTCACCGCCTGATGATGGAAGGTATTCACAGCAAGTTCGTGACCACCAAAGATACGGGCAAGGCGACTGCCGGGCTTCATCGCCACATCGTGAGTCGCAACACCACGCTCCACAGGTTCCTGGTCATGGTTGAGCAACTGCTGCCCCAAGGCGGCATAGATGTCCTGATGCACCGAACCGCCAAAAGCGGCTGCTATCGTCTGCACACCACGGCAGATGCCTAGTATCGGCAGGCAACGGGCATCGGCTAGCAGGGCAAGAAGCAGCTCCTGCTCATCGCGTCTTGGGTTAATACCATGCAACAGCGAATAGTCGGGTTCCTCGTTCATGTAACGGGGGTCTATGTCGGCACCGCCACTTAGCAACACGGCATCGACACGCGAGAGTGTCTCAATGAGAGCCTCGCGCGTAGCGTAAGGTGGAATGAGAAGCGGAACGCCGCCGGCCTCGAGCACCGAGCGGTAATAGGCCTCGGCAAGGGTAGCCTTGCCGTCGGCAAAATTGGCGGTGATGCCAACAACCGGGCGACGGGCGCATATTGGATAACTGCTGTGCAGGGCACGGAACTCACCATTTATGTCGAATATGTCTGTCTGCATAGTTTTTAAAAACAAAGGACACCCGCACTTTCATTGAAAAAACACGGGTGTCACTATTGTGGAATATCTTTATTCTTGTTACTCCATTGGCATGTTGCGCTTGATGCTGTGGGCAAGCACAATCATTGTCTCGGTGCTGACAACGCCGGGGATTTCCTGTACACGGCCATTGAGCAACTGCATGAGGTGCTCATTGTCGTTTGAGTACATCTTTGCAAGGATTGAGTAGGGGCCGGTTGTGTAGCAGCACTCTACCACCTCGGGTATCTCGCGCAGGCGCTCTACCACCTCCTTGTACATTGAACCGCGCTCAAGACGGATACCGATGTAGGTACAGGTCTTGTAGCCAAGACGGCGCACGTCGATCTCGTAGCATGAACCCGAGATAATGCCCATGTCAATGAGGTGCTGTACACGAAGGTGGATTGCAGCACGTGACACGCCGCACAGCTCCGCTACGTTGCGGAATGGAATTCGTGCATCCTTTGAGATGATGCTCAATATCTTAAGGTCAAGTGCATCGACCTTGCATTCTAAGTTTTTCATATTTTTGGTCAGTTATAAGTAGTTGTTTTAATATTGTATGTGTCTGTTATTTCACTATTCTCACAATCTCAAGATCATAGACGATTGCGCTGTATGGCGGTACTTTTTCAGCACCTTTCTCGCCATAGGCTCTCTGCCATGGCAGGTAAACCTTACACTTGGTACCGACAGGCAATGATGTCACTGCATCAACAAGTCCCGGCAATAAAGTAGCGACTTTGGCCTCAACAACCTCGCCACGTGAACTGTCAAATGTATTTCCGTTGATGAATGAAGCCTTGTAGATGTAGCCGATAGTGTCGGCAAGTGCAGGTGTCTCGCCATCGCCCTTGCTCTCAATCTTTACAGGAATACCACATTCCAGAGCCTCAACTCCACCACGCGATTTTATCTTCTCAATAAACGCCTCGCTTGGTTTGCGGAAAAGGACAACATTGTAATAGTCTAGCGCCTGGGGCAAAGACATTTCAAGTTTTTCATTGGTTGCCATTGCCTTCATACCCTCGACAAGCCTGCTTTTGTCAATCTTCTTTGCAGAGTCACTATGCGAGATTACATATTCAATCTTTTCAAGCTCCTCCATGGCTATTGCACCCTCGATGACGCCATTGGCATAGGCAATGGCCTCGGGAGAGTCATTGGACGGAAAGGCATCGCACACGCCCTTGACAAAGAGTTTCTTCTCGGCATCAGACATATCCCATTCGGCCATTACGTATGGAATTTCCCTTGCGATAATTATTCCCACGGCATAGGACAACGAATCATCCACGGCAACCGTGTTTTTGTTCTCAGACATAGGTTCGGCCTGTCCCTTACCCTCGCGAGGCATGAATAGCAAACCGACAGCCAGGTACAGCACCAAAGTCGCGGCAATCACCCAAAGAGCCTTGTTACCTTTTTTCATTGCAGTCAATCAAAGAACCTTAATCAACTCTACATCGAAAATAAGCGCGCTGTAAGGAGGGATCATCTCACCTGCACCGTGCTCGCCGTATGCCATGTCGTAAGGGATGTAAAGACGCCACTTGGCTCCCTCCTGCATCAACTGGAGAGCCTCGACCCACCCCTTGATTACCTGGTTTACACCAAATACAGCAGGCTCACCACGCTTGATTGAGCTGTCGAAAATTGTACCGTCGATGAGTGTTCCCTCATAGTGGCACTGTACACGATCTGTCGCCGATGGCTTCTTGCCGTTACCGGCTGTGATAACCTCATACTGTAAACCGCTTGGCAACACTGTAACGCCCTCTTTCTTTGCATTCTCGGCAAGGAAAGCCTCGCCACTTGCCTTGTTCTGAGTGTAAGCCTCCTCGGCCAACTTGCGGAAGTGCTCGTTGACAACCGTCTGTGCCTCGGAGTGTGACATCTCGGGCTTAGCGCCTGTGAGCACATCCTTGAGACCCTTGACAAAGTCCTCGACATTCATATCCTGAACACCCATTGAAAGCAGATTCTGACCTATTCCCATTCCAAGGCCATAACTAAATTTATCCATGTTTCTTTATTTTATGATATTATGTATATTTCTGTCATTTTGCCAACGTCCAACTTTGCATGCAAAGCAAATATCAGCCGGGCGAAGATACAATTATTATTCATATTGCAAGCACAAAACGCATATTTTTTTCAAAAAAACAATATTTTTTTCGTCAAACGCTACTTTTTGTCATTTTTACATTTTGTCAACAGAAAAAAGACGACGGAACAGGCATGATATATTATTTTTAATATAAAAATATATTGCAATAGTAGTGAAAGCTCAATTTATTTCCATAACTTTGTAACAATAGTGCAATATCGTTTTTTCAAACCCGTTTAAAAGATGTCAAATTCAATAGTAATAGCAATTGCATTCGCTGTCCTCGCGGCAGGAGTTTTTGTCTTGCGAAAACTATATGGCAACAATGCTGCTACAACAAACGCCGAAGAGAGCCACGACCACCACGATGGCGAGGACGGCACATGCTGCGGAAAGCACACAAACTGTGCAAAGGGATATGACAACAGCAACCTCTACTTTGATGACGAGGAGCTCGACCGTTTCAAGGGTGTAAAGGCCGAGGAATATACCGATGCCGACGTCGAGGAGTTCCGACAAGTGCTCTACACTATGCGCGAGGAGGAGGTCGAGAACTGGGCACACTGCATTGAAACACGAGGCATTGAACTGCCTGCAGAGATAAAGGACGAGATTCTGATGATGCTGCAATAAGAAGAGAATACTGTGCGTAAGGTCTTGTACTACATATTAGCCATTTTTGCAATTGCAGGACTCAGCAGTTGTGCAAGCAAAAGAAAGAATACCGCCACAACGCGCGCGTACCACGCCTTCACGGCCCGATACAACACCTACTACAATGGCAACGAGGCCTACAAGCAGGCCATGAAGGCGCAAAGCACGGGACACAAGGACAACTATCTCGAGGAGTTGCCGCTACTCATCATCAGCGACAAGAACACGCAGAAGAACGGCGCCAGCAACTATGACCGCGCAATTGAGAAATCGCAGAAGGCAATCAAGAACCACTCGATCAAAAGCAAACCCAAGAAACCTGCTGGAAAGAAACTTACACAAAAGCAGAAACTTTTCTATTCGCAGAAGGAGTTCAACCCGTTCCTGTGGAAAGCATGGTTCCTGATGGCTAACTCGCAGTTCCAGAAAGGAGAGTTTGCCGAGGCTGCAAGTACATACATTTATATCACAAAACTATACGAAAGCAGCCCCACTGTTGTAGCCCAAGCACGCATAGGGTTGGCAAAATGCTATGCCGAAATGGAGTGGCTCTACGAATCGGAGGAGTTGTTGCAACGCATACAGCGCGACACCGTGCCCGAGACCCTGAAAAAGGAGTATGCTGTGGCAAAAGCCAATCTGCTGCTCAAGCAGAAGCGAGGTGAAGAGGCCATACCACACATAAAGGCAGGTCTCAAGCGCAAGGAGATAACTTCGCTCGACAAGGCACGTGAGCACTACCTCCTGGGACAGCTCTATGCCAAGGCAGGCAACAAGAAAGAGGCGTACAAGAGTTTTGGCAAGGCAATTGCACAAAGCCCACCATACGAATTCGAGTTCAACGCACGCATTAGGCAGACCGAGACTGCCACCGACGAGAACCACAAGAAGACTTTGCGCAAGCTGAAGCGGATGGCAAAGTCGGACAAGAATATTGACTATCAGGCACAGATATACTATGCCATAGGCAACCTGCATCTGAGCCAGGGCGACACTGTTGAAGCGATAAAGGCCTACGAGACAGGTGTTGCTACAGGAGCGACAAGCGGATATGGCACCGGCATGCTGCACCTATCGCTCGCGAAGCTCTACTGGAAGCTGGAAAAGTTCTCGAAGTCGCACGACAACTATACCAAGGCAATGTCCATGCTCAACGAGGAGACTCCCGGCTTTGACGAGATAAAGTTCCGCAGCGAGGCACTTGCCGGGTTGATACAATACACCGACATTGTTGAAAAGGAGAGCAAACTGCTTCATTGGGCGACATTGACACCCGAGCAGTTGTATCCAATCATTGACGAGCTCATTGAGGAGGCTAAACTGCAGGAGGAGCTACGGAAGAAAGAAGAGAAGAAACTTGCACGTGAGAATGGTGGTGGCAGCGAGCTTGACAAGGCCGGCACAAATGCCGACATGACAATAAATGACCAGAACGAGAAGCAGCTGTGGTACTTCTACAACCCACAGTTGGTATCACAGGGAGTGCGCACCTTCAAGCAGAAATGGGGCGACAGGGAATTGAAGGATTATTGGCGTTTCAGCAACACAATATCATCGCTGATGAGCGACAATCTCGAAGCTGACAGCATGATAGTTGACTCGCTTGGCATTAAGGATTCCCTTGAATTGACCGACAGTATTGCCGTTGACATGGAAATAGAAGAAGCAACCAAGGAGTTGGCTACCGACCCCACGACACGAGAATACTACATACAACAGATTCCCGTAACTGACGAGCAGAAGGAGGCATCGCACAAAGCACTGCGCGAGGCGCTGCTGGAGGCCGGCATACGTTTCAAGGACGATGTGAACGACAAGCGTCTCACCATCTCATACCTTGAGCGCGTTGTCAATGACTATCCCGAATATGAAAGGCTTGCCGAGGCATACTACCACCTGTTCCTTGCATGCTCACGTTGGGATGAACCCGAGAAGGCAGGACTGTACAAAAACCTGCTGATAGCGGATTATCCTGACAGCACAATCACCAAGCGCATTCAGGATCCAGATTTCTTTGAGAGCGCAGCAACACGTAAGCACAAGGAGGATTCAATCTATGTAAAGGCATACGCCCACTACAATAACCAGGAGTATGACGCTGTCATAGAAGAGAACCTTTACAGTGCTGCAAAATATCCACAGGGTAGCCACCGTGCACGTTTCATGTTCATTGATGCCATGGCAAAACTCTACAGCAACAGGAGCGAGGAGGCGCTCGTTGCACTGGAGGAGTTGATAAAGACATACCCGACGGACAGCATCTGTGTTCTTGCGACAGGCATCAACACCGGCATCAAGGAGGGAAAACTGCTTAACAGCGGCATCTCGACATCCATCTGGGACCGCAAGGCCGACGGTACAATCAGAACCGGCAGCGACAGCATACCACAGTTCGGCACAGGCCGCAACGAACCCTATTACTTTGTGCTGGCGTTCCCAAAAGATTCGCTCGACGAGAAACGCCTGCTCTTTGAGATGGCACGCTACAATTTCTCACGTTACATGGTGCGCAACTTTGAGATGACATTCGAGAACCTTGCCGAGATTACGCTACTCGAGGTAAAGGAGTTCCTTAACTTTGACGAGGCGTTCCTTTACCGCAAGAGACTCTATGGCAACGCCGAAACGGCACGACTGCTCGAGGGCATCAACACATTCATCATATCAAAAAGCAACCTTGACTTGTTATTACAATACTACACCTTTGGCGACTACACCAAGTTCTACGAGGAGAACTTCCTTGCAATACCGGAGGTTGAGATTGATGGTTACACCCTTGACGAGCCGGACTATGGCGACAACGAGGAACAGGTTGATTTGAACAAAAACGAGGAATAGAATGACATACAGATTACTCTGGGCCGATGATGAGATAGAACTGCTAAAGGCCCACATCATATTTCTGCAAAGCAAAGGGTACGAGGTCACTACCGTGACCAACGGCCCCGATGCCATTGACGCCTGCCGCAGGGAGGCGTTCGACCTTGTCCTGCTCGACGAGAACATGCCGGGCCTCACGGGGTTGGAGGCTTTGACTGTCATAAAGGAGATATACCCGTCAATGCCGGTTGTAATGGTTACAAAGAGCGAGGAGGAGGATATTATGGAGCAGGCTATCGGTTCAAAGATTGCCGACTACCTGATAAAGCCGGTGAACCCGAACCAGATTCTGCTTACACTAAAGAAGAACATCCACCACAAGGAGATTGTGGCAGAAAAGGCAAACAGCGCCTACCAGCAGAACTTCGGCAAGCTCTCAATGCAGATAAGCGACGCGCGCACCACCGAGGAGTGGCTCGACATCTACAAGAAGATTGTATATTGGGAACTGCAACTGGAGAATGCCGACACGCAGATGCACGAAATGCTTAAGTCGCAGAAAGAAGAAGCCAACAATATATACGCTCGCTTTGTAAAGAACAACTACATGGACTGGATGGCTTCCACACGCGAGGAGAGACCATTGATGAGTCACGACCTGTTCCGCGAACGCATATTCCCGCTTATAGACAAGGGCGAGAAGGTATTCCTGCTCATAATCGACAACTTCCGCTACGACCAATGGCGTGTGCTTGCCAATGAGATTGGCAGCAATTTCGTGATTGAGGAGGAGTTATATACAACCATTCTGCCCACCGCCACACAGTATGCACGCAATGCAATATTCTCGGGACTCATGCCAAGCCAGATTAAGGAGATGTTCCCGCAGCTGTGGGTAGATGAGGAGGAAGAAGAGGGCAAGAACCTGAACGAGGAGGCGCTAATCGGGACACAGATTGCACGCTACCGCCGCAAGGACAGCTACTCATACAACAAGGTATTGACATCGGCTGCAGCCGAGAAGTATCTTGACTGCATTGGCACACTTGCAAAGAATGACATCAACGTGCTTGTAGTGAACTTCATTGACATGCTATCACATGCACGCACAGAATCGATGATGGTGCGCGAGCTTGCAGCCAACGATGCGGCTTTCCGTTCAATTACCCAGTCATGGATACGCCACTCGGCAATAAAGAGACTCTTCGAGTACCTTGCCGAGAGCCAATATACCGTGGTAATCACTACTGACCACGGCAGCATACAGGTTGACACACCCACAAAGGTTATCGGCGACAAGAATACCAACACCAACCTGCGCTACAAACTGGGCAAGGCGCTGAACTACAGCGGCAAAGATGTATTTGAGATCAAGAACCCGGCAAAGGCATTCCTGCCCCAGCCCAATATAAGCACAAGCTACATCTTTGCCACAGGCAACAAGTTCTTTGCCTACCCTAACAACTACAACTACTATGTATCCTACTACAAGGACACATTCCAGCACGGTGGCATATCAATGGAGGAGATGCTCGTGCCCTTCATAACAATGAAACCTAAAAACAAATGAGAACTATGAGCGAACACACAATAACAATAAACAGCCTCGAGGAATATCCCCAGGCAGCAAAGTGGTTTACCGGTTTCCTGCAGCAGGGACGCATCTTTGCCTTCTATGGCAAGATGGGAAGCGGGAAGACAACTTTCATAAAGAGTGTGTGCGAGGAGTTGGGCGTTGAGGACACCATCAATTCACCCACATTCGCCATTGTAAACGAATATGAGAGCCGCGACGCCGACACCATATTCCACTTCGACTTCTACCGCATTAAATCCCTTACCGAAGTCTACAACATGGGATACGAGGAGTATTTCTATGGCAATGCCTACTGTTTCATCGAGTGGCCCGAACTCATTGAGGAACTGCTGCCCGAGGAGCACATCAGGGTGGACATCAGCGAAGGCAGTGACGGTGCGCGCACAATAAAGGTCACGGTCAACGATTGAACCACACATTTGTCATACTGAGCGAAGCGAAGTATCTGAAAATATTGGAATAAACTTAAACATACAATAATATGAAAATCAACGCAAACACATCGGGAACAAGAACCATTGAGGTAACCGAACTACAATTGCAGATCATAAAGAAATACTCATTGTTCGACCGTATTGCGAACAGCACAGGAGTCATTGACGAGGAGTCACTCAATAAGCTACGCCTCACAGTGCGCTCGCTCATTGCGTCGCAGACAATGGCATCAAAGGAACTGCTCGACATATGCCCCATACTATACCACGAGGATATGAAGGCGCTTGGACTGAAGAACCTCATCAAATGCTACAGCGAGTGGATGGCAAGCAACGAAACAGCCGAAACTGTTGAAGAGGCAGAGACCAATGAGTAACAGGAAGATTACCGACTGGTTGCCGACCACACGCAAGGAGGCCGAACAGCGCGGATGGGATGAGCTGGACGTGGTAATGTTCAGCGGCGATGCATATGTCGATCATCCCTCGTTCGGTGCGGCGGTCATTTGCCGTCTGCTCGAGGCCGAAGGCCTGCGCGTGGCAATCGTTCCACAACCCAACTGGCAGGATGACCTACGCGATTTCAAGAAGATGGGACGCCCCAGGCTCTTCTTTGGCATATCGGCAGGCTGCATGGACTCCATGGTAAACAAATACACTGCAGCCAAGCGATTCCGCAGCGAGGATGCCTACTCGCCCAATGGTAAGCACAGCATGCGCCCCGAATATGCAACCACGGTCTATTCTAATATTCTCAAGAAGCTATACCCCGACGCACCTGTAGTCATTGGAGGTATTGAGGCATCAATGCGCCGTTTCACACACTATGACTACTGGCAGGACTGCCTAAAGAAGAGCATACTTGTCGATAGCAAGGCCGATGTGCTTGTGTATGGAATGGGCGAGCAGCCCATGACTGCCCTGTGCAAGGCAATGCAGGCAAAACTGCAGGAAAGTGGTGCAGAGTACATGACAGCGGCTGAAGCGCGTGAAATAACAAAGGAGATACGCCAGACAGGCTACCTTGCCAAGAAGAGCGACATACAGGTAGACAGCGAGCATGACAAGGTACTGGCATCACATAGCGAGTGCCTTGCCGACAAGGCCAAGCAGGCAGCCAACTTCCTTGCAATTGAGAGGGAGTCGAACAAGGTAAACGCCAAGAGGCTGATGCAGGAGAACCCAGAAGGCATGGTGGTCATCAACCCGCCGTTCCCCACAATGACAACAGAGCAGCTCGACCACAGCTTCGACTTACCATACACACGCCTTCCCCACCCCAAATACAATGGCAAGCGCATACCGGCATACGACATGATAAAACACTCGGTAAACATACACCGTGGATGCTTCGGCGGTTGCGCGTTCTGCACCATATCGGCCCATCAGGGCAAGTTCATCGTGAACCGCAGCGAGGAGAGCATCCTGCGCGAGATAAAGGAGATTGCCAAGATGGAGGATTTCAAGGGATACCTGAGCGACCTTGGAGGCCCGTCGGCAAACATGTACATGATGAAGGGAAAGAACAGCGACCTATGCGCCAAGTGCTCACGCCCGTCGTGCATACAGCCCAAGATATGCCCCAACATGAATATTGACCACAGCGCACTGCTCGAACTGTACAGGAAAGTCGATGCTTTGCCTTGTATTAAGAAGAGTTTCATTGGTAGCGGCGTGAGATATGACATGCTGCTCCACAGAACGGGCGACAAGCAGCGCGATGAGGTTACGGATAGATACACCGAGGAACTTATAAGAAATCATGTCAGCGGCCGTCTGAAGGTGGCTCCCGAGCACACAAATGACGCAGTACTAAAGCTCATGCGCAAGCCATCGTTCAAGCAGTTCCACGATTTCAAGCGCATCTTCGACCGCATCAACAGCAAGCACAACCTGAAACAGCAGATAATCCCCTACTTCATCAGCAGCCACCCCGGCAGCACGGTAGAGAGCATGGCCGAGCTTGCAGCGGAGACAAAGCAGCTCAATTTCCACCTTGAGCAGGTGCAGGACTTCACCCCCACACCAATGACAATGGCAACGGAGATGTACTACACCGGCATCAACCCCGAGACCGGTGAGAAAATCTATGTTGCACGCTCAATGAAAGACAAAGAGGCGCAACGCAGGTTCTTCTTCTGGTACAAACCCGAGGAGCGCAAGCAGATTGCACAGCTGCTGCGCAGGATGGGAAGGAATGACCTTGTGAAGAAATTAGGAATATAAAAAGAATTGGGTTACGGCATCGCCGTAACCCAATTTCTTTTCATTAGCATTTTATCAGAATGCAGCAACTGCACGGACTGAGCAATTTACATGCTTCTCGTTATATCCGCTGCCACCGAGCCAACCGTCATCGCTGAAACCGCATCCCCACGCATAACCTTCTTCCATTTCAGATGATGACCAATGGAATGTTGCCGACATCTTGGCACGACCTTTTTCTGTTAAAGCATCGTTTATAGCTTTCCTGTTCTCATAAACAAGCATCAACTCATCTTTTGACGGCAAATACCATCCATCACCCAACGACGCACACCAGGCAAAAACAGGGTAATTTGTTTCCCAATTAGACAAATTCTTTATTTCGGTCAAATTGACCACACCATTATTTGATGATGTTGCATCGGTTGCTCTATGAGCCAATGCTCTCACACACCATTTAGCTGTTGCCTCGTCAAGACTTACAATCTTGCCATGCTTACCACCATCATACACCTCATACACAATACCCTCTTTTGTTCCGTCGTTGTAGTAATCACCAATTTTGTAGCCTTCTTCAACAGGAGCAGCAGCCTCTTTCTTCTCACCACATGAAGCGAATACAATGGCTGTAAACGCCATCAAAAAATAAAAACTCTTTTTCATAGTATAATTGTTTTATGTCCTAAAAATTACAAGGACTCTGTTTATAATCTGTTTCTTATTTATCGACAAAATGATTTAGAGAGCTAAACGCAAAGCAATAAACTTAGTATTCTCATTCGGCGCCCACCACATACGTGCTGCAACACGACAGAACTTTGCCTGAGTACCGGAGCCTCCACCACGGATTACTCATGATGGACCGCTTGTTGGCCCTTGTGCAATCTGTTACTAATGAGAATGGAGCGAAAGCATTCTAATATCAGAGAGTTGCCTCTTTTTTGTCATGAAAGAATTTTGGTACGAAGAGCATTGATGCTGAAAGGATAATAATCGCCCAAGCACCCATTGCCATACTGAAGTCAAGCATATTTGATACTGCGTTGCCAACTGCATTTCCATAGTCACCATATCCACCAAAATCACCATAACCGCCAAAGTCTGAAACAGACTGCATCGCCTCTTTCAGCATATCTTTCAAAGCATCAGGTGCCATAAGACCAACAATGAGAAAAATTCCTGCACATGCAATTGCTGTAATGTTGTTTACAAACACATTTACGGGTTTCTTTGAATACTTCTTTGCAAATTCAGTAACTGCGTCAAGTTGTACAAACTGAAGCACGATGTTTACTGCAAGCAGTATTACTGCAACCAAAACAAGGAAACCGATACCGATACCTTCTCCACCGTTTTTGCCTGCAAATAAATTCCATGCAGTAAGACCTTCACCGCTGTCAACACCAAGTGCCGATGCCTTTACGAAGTTCATTGCAAACACAAGAATCAGCACCAACAAACTTGTTCCTGCCGAAACAATGTTAAAAGTTTTGTTCTCTTTCATAATGTTTAAATTTTAAAAATGAATAATTAAAGAATTACAGTTTTACTATCTATATATCTCTTTTTAAGAGATAGAATTAAGCCTCTCATATATCCCAGAATTCATCTTTCCTAAACAATTGATTTAGTTTTTTTAATAAAAGTTGCTATATAAACTATTTTTGTTGAAATTTGCATCGTCTAACATCTCTTAAAAAAAGACTTTACGGTTTTCAGACCCGTTGTGAAAAGCGGTTCTACAACACTTTCCCCCATTATTGATTGCAAATATATCCATATACTCCGATTGCGGTTTGGTCCATTTCAGTCCTTTTCAACCGGCAAACATTTCCTGCCCGGAGAAGCAAAAAAACATCTCGTTCATCCGTTTTTATCATAAAAATAACAGTATCTTTACCTGCCAATCAGAGAGAAGATGATGAACACACAGGATTATGATTCTTCCGTTTCGGGATACATGGCGAATGGTTTCGAGGGGGTCAGCCGCAACTTTACTCAAGTAGAGGTGCTGCTTTGCAGCGGACATAATATTCTGGCGAAGGCCAAACGATATGGCCGTTGGTGGATGCTGAAAGCCATCCAACCGGAAAAGAGGGCGCAGCAGGTATATCAACAGATGATGCGCAAGGAACTGGAAATACTGATGAGCCTGCAGTCACCTTACATTGTACATACCACCGGCATTGAGGAGGTTGAGAATTTGGGGATGTGCATCGTAATGGAGTACATCGACGGAGTGAGACTGGATGAGTGGTTGAAGCGGAAGCAAAGCAGGGAAAAGAGGTTCCGGCTGGCAGAAGAACTACTTAAAGCCACTGAGTACATTCACTCCATAGGCGTGGTACACCGCGACCTGAAGCCTGGCAACATTATGGTTACGCGCAACGGCGAGCACCTGAAGATTATTGACTTCGGACTGGCCGATAATGACCACATTGCCATACTGAAACAACCGGCAGGAACGCCCAAATATACCTCACCGGAGCAGGCAACCGACACCACCCCGGACATCAGGAATGACATCTACAGCCTGGGAGTCATACTACAACAGATGCTACCGGAGCATCGTTACAGATCAGTCATCGAAAAATGCTTTCTCCCGATAAAGGCACGCTATCACAATGTAAACCTTCTTCTTGGAAAATTACAAAGCAGGAACAGGCGAAAACAGAGAACACTCATAAGCATCACAATCGCGCTGATACTTTCCTTATCCATCGGGCTAAGCATGCAGACGGTAAAGCTACAAGAGTTGGAGGAGAAGCAGCAACGAATAAACGAAGCCATTGAATGTGGTATCAGAAAAGCAGAAAGGGTTTTTGAAATAATTGCAATGGAAGAGATGATAGACACATGTACAAATTTCAGGAATATTTACCCTTACTACAACGAGCATTACTGGGACGTGGATAGTTGTACGAAGATTTACTTTGACTCCATACGTCCTTTATTCACCCAAACAGAGATGTATGAAATCATCAATACCATAAAAACACATTGCGACGAACGTAGAAAGAACTGGTATGAAAAATTACAAAAAAGAAATTCAATATACGACGAAGGAACAACTTTGTATTGACATTGAACGAGCTCTTGGCAAGGAACTCCGTACGCCCAAGGATTTTGAAATACTGCATGAACGCATTTACAACCGATTGCACATCTTTATAAGTGCCACTACCCTTAAAAGGGTTTGGGGGTACCTTGAAGATGGAGTGCAGAGCCGCCAAGGAACATTGGATATACTGGCAAGATTCATTGGTTTCCAAGATTATGAGGACTATGAAACCAACGCTTCAACATATAAACATGGCCTGCAGAGTTCACCCGTGATGTCACGTAAACTGAATGTGGATGAAGAGCTGAAAACAGGCGACAGGTTGCGAATCACCTGGCATCCCGAACGTGTATGTGAAGTCACCTATTTGGGCAAGCTCAATTTCCGTGTTGACAACTCAAAAAACACCCGTATAAAAAAAGGAGACATCTTCCAATGTAGTCTTTTTATTGAAGGAGAGCCCCTTTACATAGATAACCTGATACAGGATAACCAGCCACCGGTAGCGTATGTTTGCGGTAAGAAATCTGGTATCCGCTTCGAAAAAGCCAACAATGACGCAAGCATATAAACCGGCACAGTATTAGACAGGATAGTTCTGAAAGAGTTTTAAAAGCTCGTCATTAACAAACAAGAGGGAGACTTAAAAGTCATTTATAAAGAGAACAGCCCCTATCAGAATAGCTCTGACAGGGGCCGTTTGTTCTAAAAGTGGACTTTTGGTCACTCTCTTGCTTTCTTAACAATTGGCATCCAAGTCTCCAACTTATTAAAAACTTATAATCAATAGTTCTCGGGCTTCAACTGGAAATATGCCTTTGGATGTGCGCATACTGGGCAGATTTCGGGAGCCATCTTGCCAATGTGCAAGTGACCACAGTTGCGGCACTGCCAGATGCAGTCCTTGTCGCGGCTGAATACAAGACCGTTCTGAACATTCTCGAGCAACTTCTTGTAACGCTCCTCGTGTACCTTCTCAACCTTTGCTACAGCCTCAAACATTGCAGCAATCTCAACAAAGCCCTCTTCGCGAGCCTCTTTTGCCATTGTTGGGTACATATCGGTCCACTCATAGTTCTCACCTGCAGCAGCATCTACCAAGTTCTCGGCTGTGCTACCGATACCGTGTACAAGCTTGAACCACAATTTAGCGTGCTCCTTCTCCTGGTCGGCTGTCTCCTGGAAGATAGCTGCCATCTGCTCGAAACCATCCTTCTTTGCCTTGCTTGCATAGTATGTGTATTTGTTACGCGCCTGGCTCTCACCGGCAAAAGCTGCCCAAAGGTTAGCTTCGGTCTTTGTTCCTTTCAATGATTTATCCATAGTTGTTTTTTATTAAAATTGTTAATAGGATTTTCTTCTGCAATTATCTTAATTTTCCTCCAAATGACAAAGACATTCTGCCACTTTTTTTATTAAAAAAACAAAAAAGGGCGTCCCTTTGTTCAAAGAGACGCCATTTATATTAAACAAGGGAATGGATAAAAAGATGCAGTGCAAGGCTTGCGCAAACGAGTGAAACGCAAAGCTTGCTTTAGCGTTTTGCTACGAGTGTAGCCAAGGCTCGCCAAAGGCAGCCGGCTTGCGAAGGCCTGAAAACCGGAGTTTACTTGAAGTAAATGAGGATTTTCAGGGCAAGCGTAACGCAGCAATGCGCTTTTTAGCCATTTACTTGCAGCAGCTGCAACGTGGCTTAATCTGCTTAAAGAAATCATTACCCTTGTCATCAACGAGGATGAATGCAGGGAAGTCCTCAACCTCAATCTTCCAGATAGCCTCCATGCCAAGTTCGGGGTACTCGACGCACTCGATGCTCTTGATGTTGTTCTGTGCAAGGATGGCTGCAGGACCACCGATTGAACCAAGGTAGAAACCGCCGTGCTTCTGGCAAGCGTCTGTTACCTGCTGGCTACGGTTACCCTTTGCAAGCATAATCATTGAACCGCCATTCTCCTGAAAGAGGTCAACATAAGAGTCCATGCGACCTGCAGTTGTGGGACCCATAGAGCCGCAAGGCATGCCTGCAGGAGTTTTTGCAGGACCAGCGTAGTAGATTGGGTGATCCTTTATGTACTGTGGGAGACCCTCGCCACGGTCAATGCGCTCTTTAAGCTTTGCGTGAGCGATGTCACGACCAACAATGATTGTACCATTGAGTGAAAGGCGTGTAGCGATTGGGTATTGTGAAAGTTGTGCACAAACCTCCTTCATTGGACGGTTGAGGTCAACGCGTACAATCTCGCCCTCGCCTGCGTTGCGCAATGCCTCGGGGATGAGTGTTGCAGGCTGGTCATCGAGCTTCTCAATCCAAAGACCGTCCTTGTTGATCTTTGCCTTGATATTACGGTCGGCAGAACAGCTCACGCCCATACCAACAGGACAGCTTGCGCCGTGACGTGGCAAACGTACAACGCGGATGTCGTGTGCAAGATACTTGCCACCGAACTGTGCACCCAAACCAATGTTGTGAGCCTCCTTGAGCAACTGCTCCTCGAGTTCGATGTCGCGGAATGCACGGCCTGTCTCGTCGCCTGTTGTTGGCAGGTCATCGTAGTAGTGTGTTGAAGCAAGCTTAACTGTGTGAAGGTTCTTCTCGGCCGATGTACCACCGATAACGAATGCAATGTGATAGGGAGGACAAGCTGCTGTACCCAGGCTCTTCATCTTCTCAACGAGGAATGGAACAAGTGTAGCAGGGTTCAAGAGAGCCTTTGTCTCCTGGTAGAGATATGTCTTGTTGGCAGAACCGCCACCCTTTGTAACCATGAGGAACTTGTACTCCATGCCCTCGGTAGCCTCAATGTCAATCTGTGCAGGGAGGTTGCACTTTGTGTTCACCTCGTCGTACATGTTGAGCGGAGCGTTCTGGCTGTAACGAAGGTTCTCCTGTGTATATGTGTCGAACACACCGCGTGAGAGAGCCTCCTCGTCGCAGAAGCCGGTCCACACCTGCTGACCCTTCTCGCCATGGATGATTGCTGTACCTGTATCCTGGCACAATGGGAGCTGACCCTTGCAAGCCACCTCGGCGTTGCGAAGGAATGTGAGTGCCACATACTTGTCGTTGTCGCTTGCCTCGGGGTCGTTCAGAATTTTTGCTACCTGCTCGTTGTGAGCACGGCGCAACATGAACGATACATCGCGGAAAGCTGTGCGTGACAAGAGTGTCAAAGCCTCGGGAGTAACTTTAAGGATTGGTTTACCCTCAAACTCGCCCACTGAGACACCCTCTTTTGTCAAGAGATAATACTCTGTTGTGTCCTTTCCATGCTGGAACATGTGGGCATACTTGAATTCAGGAATTGCTGCCATAGTTTTTGTATGTTAATATGTTAAATGTTATTCGTTTATGTTTTGTTAAGTGAATGAATAAAAAGATGCTGTTTTAACCACACTCTGTGTGCTTGAACCCGCTCACGCCCGGCATAGCATCAAGTAAACTTGTGCTCTGCACTCGCTTACTCGCGGCTTTCACCTTTCAGCTTTCAGTTTTCAGTTTCCTCGTCGTAGGTCTGATAAAGGAAATCATTATACGGATACTTCTGCACATGCAGCTCGCACACCTTCTTGTAGATGATTTCCTTGAGATTCTCAATATTCTGTTTCTCACGTGCCGAGATGAAGAGACAGTTATCGGCAAGTTTGTTCATCCAGGTCTCTTTCAACTCATCGAGAGTGATGTTCTCCTTTGTCTTTGGAGTGAGGTCGTCCTCCTCTTTCTGCACATAGGTAAAGGCATCTATCTTATTGAAGATTACCATCAATGGCTTGTCGCCGCACTTGAGGTCGGCAAGTGTCTTTTCAACCACCTCAATCTGCTCCTCGAACTCGGGGTGCGACACATCCACTACGTGCAGCAGCAAATCGGCCTCGCGCACCTCGTCGAGTGTCGATTTGAACGACTCCACAAGGTCGGTTGGCAACTTGCGGATGAAACCTACGGTGTCAGAGAGCAGGAACGGCAAGTTCTCGATGATTACCTTGCGCACTGTGGTGTCGAGCGTAGCAAAGAGCTTGTTCTCAGCAAACACCTCGCTCTTGGCAAGCAGGTTCATGAGTGTCGATTTACCCACGTTGGTATAACCTACCAATGCCACACGGATAAGGCGTCCGCGGTTCTTGCGCTGTATGCTCTTCTGCTTATCTATCTGAGCCAATTGCTCCTTCAATAGCGACATGCGGCCAAGGATGATACGGCGGTCCATCTCGAGCTGCGTCTCACCCGGACCACGCAGACCCACGCTACCGCCCTTTCCGCTACCGCCACCGGAACCACCACCCTGGCGTTCAAGGTGGGTCCACAGACGCTGCAGACGGGGGAGCATATATTTGTATTGCGCAAGCTCAACCTGTACCTTTGCGTGTGCTGTCTGCGCACGCATGGCAAAGATATCGAGAATGAGCGATGTACGGTCGAGAATCTTTATCTTGATTTCCTTTTCAATGTTGCGTATCTGCTTTGCCGACAGCTCGTCATCGAAGATGACCATACCAATCTCATCGTCGCTGTCCTTGAGCATCTCCACATAATCGGCAATCTCCTTGAGCTTACCTGTACCCACGTATGTAACAGGGTGCGGATGGTCAATGCGCTGTGTAAAGCGCTTCACGACCTCGGCACCGGCTGTCTGCGCAAGGAATTCGAGCTCGTCGAGATACTCGTTTGTCTTGCGCTCGTTCTGTGTGGCGGTAATAAGACCCACCAGAATGGCGGTTTCTTTCTTAGTTGTCGATATAACAAATTCTTTCATCCAAATATATTTTACGCGAAGATATACAATTTTGCAGAAAAATAGTTATCATTGCATTATAAATATTATAGGAATGAAAAAGATACTGTTCGCTCTGCTGCTTTCCTTGCCGGTAATGACAAAGGCAACCGGGCAGATGGCAGAAAGCCTGTTGATAGATGGTAAATATTGGCAACTCTATTACTGCCCGATAGAAACCAACAGGGAGTTGAGTGAAAAAATAGCAAAAGCCATTGAGTCACTGCCCGAAAAGATAATCGAAGATCGTATTGAATGGGAAATATCACACAGCAGCGATTTATGGAGGAACTACATTGCAGAATGGGAAATCAAGGAGAACAGATTATATCTGCGTGAAGTCGGGGTACAATATTTCCGGGAAACGGAAGAATTTTTAGAATGGAGTTTTTTCGCTTTAGACAAAGAGACGCTCAAGGAAATCTTTGCACCATATTACACAGCAGAGGGTATATGCGCATCGTGGTTCTGCGACACCATGCGAGCAGGCAGAGGCGAAGAGATATTATATGAGCATATGGCCTTTGCAAGACACAATGAGAATGAATGCCTAATAGTTGTAGACAACGGAATTGTCAAAGAGATAACCTTGTACAACAATTACTACAAAGAGGGGGTAACACCATTTGATTTTTGCAAGGCATTGGCCGAGAATTTTCCTTGGGAAAAATTCCCCGAATATGAAGAGAGACGTTTCTTCTTGTGGTTCAGCGACTACAGGATTGATGAGAACGGCATACTACAGGATTGCAATGTGCAATGCCTAAGACCCGATGAGTATAAATCAATGCCCCAGGATTCTCCATTAATAATGGCCGTCAAGGCTGTATTGAAGGATTTGAAGCCATGGCCGGTATGGTACATTAACGGTAAATTTGAGACAAGATACCTTAATCGGACTTACCCCTTAAAGAAAGGAACCAAAGCCCCGGATGGCAAATGGGGAGATTTAAAAAAATGGACACATTGAAATGCCTTACATCATAACAGCCCTGTAGCAGCCGCCGCTAACGATTCTGTTACGCAGCAAGCAAAAAGATGTTTAATTATTTTTTTCCAGAAAAACTATTATATTCACACTCAAACCCACGTATTATGAACATCTACAAGCAATTGTTTATAATTCTTTTATCTGTTTTTCCTTTTACAGCCAATGCATTAGTCAGTATTCCGGACAGCATAATTATAGATGGAAAAGTACACGAATTGTATGGCTACCCACTGGAAAAAAACACTGAACTCGCCCAAAAACTTCGGGAAATACTGCCCGAGAAAGTCACACTGGATGGCAAGATTTGGGAGCGCACATATACAACAAACTGTAATAGAGAATATGTCGCGACTTGGGAGATAGTAGGCAACAAACTATTTTTACGAAAAATAGAGTTCGAAGTGGAACTATATGGTAAATCTGGTTCATCGACGACTAAATTCCAATGGGTTGAGTTATCTAAAGAAAAGTTGGAGAATGTATTTGCCCAATACCTGACAGACGATGGCATACAAGCAAAGTGGGTAAACTCTTTGATATTTACAAAAACGCATATAAACTCCGACTACAAGGCTGGATATCATATTACTACCTACGAAGAAGTAAGTATAAATATAAACGAAGGTTGCATACAGGAACCGTTATTCATCACAGACATAAAAAGTCTTGTCAGTATAAATCATAAATATATAACAGAATTCACAAACATATTGTCAAAAGAATTTCCGTGGGATGATTTTCCACACCTCAAGGAAGAAAGATATGTATGGATTGATGCCAGCAGACTCCAAATTACCGATGACGGCACACTTGTTGACTGCACAATAAAAATATTTACTCCCGAATATACCGACCAGAACTGCAAAGAAATTCTTGCCATCAAACGTGTACTCAAAGGATTTTCCTGGCCTGTTCCGCCCAAAGAAATCAAAGCTGAGCAAGAATCTATACTCCTGATAATGAAGCACGATTGATGTTTACTACATCATCACACGATAGCAGCCGCCGGCAACGGCCTTGACAAGGCCTTTCATCTCCATTTCAAAAAGCAGCGGCAGCAGCTTGTTTATTGGCATGTTCAACTGCACAACCATCTGGTTTACCTGCAGGCCATCGCTCGTTCAGCGTGGCGGTAATAAGACCCACCAGAATGGCGGTTTCTTTCTTAGTTGTCGATATAACAAATTCTTTCATCCAAATACAGTCTTATCCAAATTTTATGCGAATATACGAATAAACGAGCGAGAAATAACAAGTTTACTTGATTATTTTTCAAAGCGAGTGCAGTCGTATATCTGCCATAGGCGAATTACGAATAAACGAGCGAGAAATAACAAGTTTACTTGATTATTTTTCAAAGCGA
>JAZOUB010000055.1:0-13888 GCA_045657945.1 Bacteroidaceae bacterium
AACGTCGGAGTGAACCGATGAAGAATGTTTGAATATTGTACCTTGAGGCAAATATTAATGACCACGAGCGGCTTCTTCCCATATAGTTCATCATCCCTTTAAGTGAATAGGAGGGAGGACCGAATGGAGAAGCCGGCAATATATCAAAATGTGAATACCACATAAGAAATCTTCGCCATTCGATTTGAAGACTTTTGCTGTTTATATGTTTTGATAGTGGGTCTTTGTTAGTTGATAATAATTTCATGCTATGGATCTGTGCATAGATGAAACGTTTACTGAAACCAGATAACTCACTTGCTTGGGAAATTGAAAGAACATCACCTGTGATAATCTCTTTCCATTCATTACCCAAGGTATCCCATTCTCTTGGATAATGATTAATAAACTTTGTATTCATTATATATATGAGCCACATTTGAGCGGCACAATAATATATAACTCACCCTATTGACTATTCTCAATCTGATGAGAATAGAAGGTGTATTTAATAAGAAAGTTACAAATTGCAACTAAATATTGAATGCGGAAATTTTGAATTTTCTGTCAAATATATGCTACGTAGTAAAATCGCTTTTAGGTGCAAATGTTAAACACTTCATACATAGCATTTTAATGTAATTCAAAAATTGTCACATGGGTGCCCAAAGGACAAAAAGGGACAAAAAAACTGCGTCCCTCGAGTGTCTGGGGCACAAACGAGGGACAAAACTGAATTTTAGCACTTTACTTATTCTAATTGCAAAACTATCCTATTTAATTGCTATTCAATGCATTAGGAGGTGATTTATGATTAAAATTATTAATTTGTATTAAATTTGCTAATGTATTGACTATCAGTATATTAACTAATTACCATTTCCCGACGCAGAGTTTTTTTAGCGCCTATTTAGAACCTTGTAAAGACCTGATACATAGCATATTGTAAGGTTTTACCGAAGGACAAAAGTTAGTTCGGGGGACAGATAGGGGACTGCATTTTTGCAAAGAAACACATAAAATCTGCAAAAACGCACTTTTTTTAGATTTTTTAGCATGTTTGCATTTCGTTGCATGGTAAAATGGCCTTTAATTTGAGCTGAAATTGCACTTGCGATAGCTATTAAATTTAGTGGTTTAGTTTAGTCCAATGTATATATAGAATAGAAGTAAACTAAACTGCTTTTATCGGAACATTCGCCCTATCTGTTAAGGCCATGGCTTTTCAATGCTCTAACTTATGCTTTGCTCCTCTCATTTGTATTTGTTATATGTTTCTTTGTATCCATCTACTTTTTAGTAGGAGTTCCCGTGAAGTGCCAAATCATACGCTTTTTGCTTATCAAAAGAAGAGAAATCTCTGTCCTTTTCTTTTGTCCAGCAAAGATTATATTCGGGGGGAAACGTGATTTTTATAGCCAAAATGGTAGGAAAAATGGATTACTCCCAGTTAATATAATTACAATGTCACATCAAATGGCGAACCTATCTCCTCTACTGATGTGGCAGTGGGAGGTAGTTGACATTCTATGTTATAAATAAAATCGTTGACTAGAGCACATAGTTGTTCAACATTTTCTTTTGTAATTACATGTTCTTTACCATCTTTGTCCTTACCATTACGGTGAACAATATCATGACGAATAAGCACCGCTTTATACAAATCTTTTATTACTCCAATATCAACACCCATGGAATCCATAAATATTTGCTTTATTTTCGGAAGATTATGATACATCAACTCACGTAATTCTCCTTTAACAATATCCTTAAGATGATCCATTCGATTGAAAATGTCATCAGTTGTAAAGGTCTGATTCCTGAACGGCCTATACGTTTCGGTGAATTTACGCAAATATCCGTCATTCTCTGTAACGTATTTTATCAATGTGTCAGAAAGGTATGCTTCCATACTGGTAATGAGATTTGCATATAGAAGTTTGTAAAGATAGAATTTCATATCTTCGTCTAAGCTGTCTATTTTTTCCATTACTTTGATTACATCTGCATGGGTCGCTTCGAATAATTCTTTATCGTACCATACATCATCTTCTTCTGGATACTCTACATCTATATCCAGAAGTTCTTCGTTGTCTAAATCTACTTCTAAAGTCCCACCGTAGAAACCATTATATAATTCTACATTGATGCAATGGTCGCAGTTAGAGCAATAGTCTTCATACCATTCAGATTCTATACTATCATGATGAGTCTCTGCAACATAGTTAGGTGTTGGTACTGAGAATGCATCTGATTCATTCTCTGTTCCGCACATTGGGCAACGCCACTTTATGGTGATATATTCAGCCAATGGATTGTATTCAAATTCTGCCATGTTAAAATTTAAATATTTGGGTAAACTCGTTTAAAAATTATTATATTCGTTCTCTATGCAAGTGATATAAAATAGCATAACTTATTATTACATAGTATATTGCATTTTTATCCATTAATTTCACCAAAACTCATTTTTTTCTCTTTTTCTTTATTTTTTTTTGCGTTTTGTGCTTTTTTAACACTAACACACTGCAAATATACCGTTGTTTAATTGAAAAATCGTCTCTACAAAAGAAAAAAGACTAATACAGATATTTGTCATTGCAGCAGATTTATAACCGATGTCTGTCACTCTGAAGTGTTTTGATCTCCTGCGAAAATATAGGTTAAGTTTAGTTCTTGTATATATACTCAAGGAATTAAACTAAACCATATTTGATTACCCCATAATGCTTTTTGGTGGCTTTATGTTTACATGTGATTCATTAGGATGCAATCAGATGGATGAAAATTAGGATTCGATCATAAAAACAGTAAATATTTGAACAGAAAAAGAAGAATAAACTCTTTTATTGTTCAAAATATTACTATATTTGCATTATGAATAGGCAATTAAAGGAAATAGGAACTATCCCTGTAACGGCTTCAATCATCGAATCGTTATACCCTGAACTCAAATCAGCAGGAAAGAAGGTTGCTTGGCTTGAGAAGAACGGGTATATTATAAGATTGAAGAGAGGTTTATATGTTATCAACCCTGAACATTCAGGTAAGATTCTTTCAAGTGAACTGATTGCAAATCATCTTTATACGCCTTCTTACATCTCAATGTCAACAGCATTGAGATATTATGGTTTAATTCCTGAGGCTGTGTATACGCATCAGTCTATGACGATAAAGCATTCCCGAAATTTTCGGACTCCTGTAGGAAACTATGATTACAAGTATATTTCCAGAGAAGCATTTTCTGTGGGAGTAAGGAGTATGCATAAGGGAGAATATGCTTTCTTGATAGCATCGCCTGAAAAGGCTTTGTGCGACCTTATAGCAAATTCGTCAAAGGTTAATCTGCGTTTTTTGAAGGATGTTGAGAACTACCTTGAGCATGATATCCGAATGGATATAGATGAATTTTATAAGTTTGAAGCTACTATTTTTGAAGAGTATATAAAGGTCGGTAAGAAGGCCGATTCTATTGCAACCGTATTAAAGTTTCTGAGACGATGAAGAATGAAATTTACGATAGCATGTTGTCACGCTACGATCTGATGACAGAGCAGAACAGGCGAAACGCTATTTTTGAAGTAAACCAACAGGTGATTCTTGCAGGGTTGTATAGTGGTGGATTTTTTGAATCCGCTGCATTTTATGGCGGTACTTGTTTGAGAATCTTTCACGGATTGCAACGCTTCAGTGAAGATATGGATTTTTCTCTGCTGGCACAGGATGATACGTTTGATTTCAGCAAATATTTCCGACCCATTGTTGATGCATTCGCATTGGTGGGTCGCGAGGTTGAAATCAAAAAGAAGGACAAGAAGAATTTCGGAAAGGTTGAATCTGCTTTCTTGAAAGATAATACCGATGTATATGATGTAATGTTTCAAACAGAAAAGTCTATAAAAATCAAGATTGAGGTTGATACCTGTCCTCCATTGAAATTCAAGACGGAACAGAAACTATTGTTGCAACCGCATTCATTTATGACTCGCTGCTTCACTCTGCCCGACTTGTTTGCCGGCAAGATGCATGCACTTGTTTACCGTGCGTGGAAGAACAGAGTAAAAGGACGAGATTGGTACGACTTTGAATGGTATGTTCGTCATAATGTGCCCCTTGATTTTGCACATTTGGCTGAAAGATGTAATCAGTTCAATAATGAGGAGATTACTTCGGAGTTATTCAAAGAAAAACTTAAGGAACGTCTTTCTACTGCAGATATAAAGCAAGTAAAAGAGGATGTACTTCCTTTTGTGCGCAATCCGAAAGAACTGGACATCTGGTCAAATGATTATTTTGTTCAGTTGGCAGAGATGGTGAGGATAGAATAACAATATTTTAAGACCGCTTGTGTACTTACTCCCTCGCGTACGAGGGGCTAAGTTTTTACCTAGTTAATTCTGTAGAATAAGCCTTATTGATAGATACTAGACGCTTTCAGTTTTAAATATTATTTACGCCATAAATTCTTGATTTGCCAATATGAATATTGAGGATCTGAATGAGAGAAACCATACGATGACCTTGATTTATCAATCATGATAATATCTGGATTAAGTAATTTGTCTATATGTTCTTCTGTCAATAATTCATCAGAATAATTCACAAATGGATCAATAAAGTCGGCCTTTCTCTCCATCCATTCTATCTCGGATTTCATATTCGGTTCTTCGGATAAGCCCTTTTCTTGCATACACAGTTGATATTCTTTTATATATTCTCTAATAGTATTAGATAACTTCAATCTTTCTGCATTAAAAAATTAATTTTTGAATTCTTCCTAGTTCTTCATCTTGCAATGCTTTTAAGCGTTTTCTTTCCTCTGCTTCAAGACGCATTCTCTCTTCTTCTTGCTTTTTGTGTTTTTCTTCCAATATTCTTCGTCTTTCCCGTTCATCTCTAAGATCGGCAATTTCTTCGAGTACCTCTATGATGTGTTCAATCTTATCTTCTAGTTTTGTGCATTTTGTATCCTGTGCTGCACATCTATCATATGATGAGCCGTAGTGACGTTCATATTCATCGCATTCAAATTTAAGTATACCGCTACCAATCAACTCATGTCTATTTCTTGTTCCATCATCATTGGTGGCTTGTTTGTTAACTTCCCTCAAGAATGTTTGAATCTTATGACCACGAATCACTATATAGGTTGTACATTCAGGATAATACCGATTATTGTCTTTTACAATATGTAGCTCGTATCCTTTAGATTGTGCGGCTTTAATAATCGTAGCATATATTCGGATTGCGCGGTCCTCCTGCTCTTGAGAAACGCGCATAGAAAGCCATTTGTCAGCTTTGCATTTAAATGGATTTTTAGCATTCCAAGGATTTGTATTACGGAAATTCTGTTCACGTAGTTTGGCTATTGTATCAAAAATCAGCGGATCTTTTGCATACAAGACATCAGGAACTTTATATAGTGGATTAATGTTTTGATCATTTGATGGTAATTCTTTGGCCTGATACTTTCCTTCTGCATCTTTTTGACTTCCGACTCTCATTGGTAGCTTAGGTGCTTTCTCCTTTGTAATGTAATCATCTGTATTAATTATTCCCGAGTCGTTGTTGTTTGAGGGAAGTACTGTTTTCTCCACCTGCTTCCCTAACTTCAAAGAAGTCCAATATCCACTTGATGGCCGTGGAATTTCGAATTTCTCGCAAATCTTCTTTAATTCCTTTTGTTTCAAACCAAGTGATTTCTCTGTGTGACCGACCCCGTTTGTCCACATCATATCGTATATCTGTTTTCTTGTAAGTTTCATAATTATATTATTTTCTGTAAAGAGAAGAATAAGTGACTGTTTTAACCTTTGAATCTTCGATCCACTTGATTAATTCATCCTCGAAAAAGTAAACATTATGTTCTCTTTTATAGTGAGGAATTTCACGATTATCTACAAGTCGCCGTACTGTGCCGACCTTCATTTTTAGCAATTCTGCAGCTTGCTCAATAAGCATCGGGCGATGTTTGTTTACACCAAGGCCAAGTTGTTTCTCCATTTTATCTAAGGTAGCACGCATTTCTGCAATCTCCTCTATCAGATAGTTCACTGCTTTTGGGACCGCATTCATTGTGAGTTCCTCTCTGCCTTTTTCATTCATTTTGTACTGATTTTTAATATTAATAGTGTTTTTAAGATTATTTGATAATGAGCTCAGATTCGTGACCCTAACAAATATAGCACTCGGGAGAGTGCTATATTTGTTAACAGAAATCTGTTTTGTTGTTAGATAATCAGGATTATCATTTCCCGATGCAGAAATTGGCAAAGATATTGCCCAGTACCTCGTCGTTGGTGACTTCGCCAACGATTTCGCTAAGGTTGTGGATGGCGGCGCGGAGGTGTTCGCTGACGAGGTCGCCGCTGAGGCCGAGTTCAAGGCCTTGCTTTACTTCCTTAATGTTGGCAAGGGCACGGGTGAGGGCTTCGTAGTGGCGCACGTTGGTGACAACGACGTCGCCGCTTGAGATGGCGGGGAGTGCTGCACTGCGCACGAGGAACTCCTCGAGCCTTGCCATGTTTGTTCCCTGGCGGGCAGACATTGCCCACATATCGCTCTCGCTCCAGATGATGTCGTCGCCGCACTCAGCAACAAGGCTCTTGCCCCACTCCATTATCTCGGCAAGGCGTTCGTCTCTTATGGTGTCACTCTTGTTTATGAGTATAGCAAGTTTCTTGTCCTTGCACTCGGGAAGTATCTTTTTTGCCGTGATTTCCATCTGTGTATAGTCGGCCGCCGGATCTACAAGCCACAGGGCTATTGATGACTTCTTGAGCTGTTCAAGGGCGCGCTCAATGCCTATGCGCTCAACAACATCGTGTGTCTCGCGCAGGCCGGCGGTGTCAATGAAACGGAAGGCGGCGCCACCGATGTTCATAACGCCCTCGATGGTGTCGCGTGTGGTGCCGCTGATGTCGCTCACAATGGCTCTTTCCTCGCGCAAGAGTGCGTTGAGCAGGGTGCTCTTGCCGGCGTTGGTCTCGCCCACAATAGCCACCGGCACGCCGTTCTTCACGGCATTGCCCACGGCAAATGACCCGGTGAGGCGTGTCATCACGCGGTCAATCTCGTCGCACAGTTGCATGAGCTGGGTGCGGTCGGCAAACTCAACATCCTCCTCACTGAAGTCAAGCTCCAATTCCATGAGAGTGGTGAGCTTGAGCAGTTTGTCGCGCAACCCTGCAAGTTCGTTGCTGAAATCGCCCTTCAGCTGGTTCATTGCAAGGCGATGCGACGCCTTTGACGATGAGGCAATGAGGTCGGCAACAGCCTCGGCACGGCTAAGGTCCATCTTGCCGTTGAGGAAGGCGCGCATGGTGAACTCACCCGGGTCGGCCTGGCGTGCACCAAGGCCAAGGAGCGCAAGCATTAGCTGCTGCGTGATGTAGCTCGATGCATGACAGCTTATCTCCACAACATCCTCGCCGGTATAGGTATGAGGAGCACGCATAAGGGTTACAAGTACCTCGTCGAGCAGTTCGCCGGGTGTGACGCACACGTCACCGAACACTGCTGTGTGTGACTTGCGCTCGGCAAGCGGCAATCCCTTACGTGGTGTGAATATTTGTGATGTATATTCAATGGCCTTGGGGCCCGATATTCTTACTACGCTTATCGCTCCGCCCTGCGGCGTCGCCAATGCGCATATTGTGTCGTTCATCGTTTAATGTCTGGTTGTCTTGTTAAATTATCTCCTCCGTCACTTCGTGACACCTCCTCTTTAAAAAGCGGAGGAGTTTCTTTGATTTTGATTTCTGTAATTTTATCCCCTCCGCCCTACGGGCACCTCCCCTTTTAAAGTGGAGGAGTTTTAAAAAAAGGGCAGACACTTTATCTGCCCTACTAATATACCGCTTACTTGGGATTTTCTAAAAAGATGGAATCCAAGGCTTGCGAAGTTCTTAAAACCGGAGTTTACAAAGCGTAAATGAGGATTTTAAGAACAAGCGTAACACAGGAGTACGCTTTTTAGTAAATCCCAATATCAGATGCGTTCAAGCACTGTCTTGATAAGCTCCTTCATCTTCTCATTATAATCGACATTCGCCTCTTTGGCGCGGCGGTTGGCGATTACGAGGCACACGGTGACTGCCTGGTGTCCCATGAGGGCTGCAAGGCCGGCCAGTGCCGAGCTCTCCATCTCGAAATTGGTTATCTGCTGTCCCTGGTAGAGGAAAGACTCGACCTTCTCATTCTGGTGAGGGTCGGCAAGAGGCACGCGCAAACGGCGTCCTTGGGGGCCGAAGAAGCCACCACAGGCAATTGTTACGCCACGCACCATGTCGTCCTGGGCAATGCGATTGGTGAGCTCTTCATCGGCAACAATCACATAGGGCGCCGGCTGGCACATGTTGCCGCTCCAGCCCAAGTGGTTGAGCAGAGCACGCTCCATGGGAAGATCGCACACCTCGTTGCGTCCGGCATAGAAGTTGAGCAGGCCGTCGAAGCCCACCGACTTTGCCGAGCAGATGAATGTTCCCACAGGTGTGTGGGGCTGCAGGCCACCGCAGGTGCCAATGCGCACCATCTGCAGCTTGCGCAGTTCGTCCTTCTCGTAACGGGTTGCAAAATCGATATTCGCAAGCGCATCAATCTCGTTTACTACAATATCAACATTGTCGCAACCGATGCCTGTAGAAACAACGGTTATGCGCTTGCCCTTGTAGGTACCGGTGATGGTGCGGAACTCGCGGTGCTGTATGTCGCACTCCTGCTCGCTGAAATATGATGCTACCAATGGCACACGACCGGGATCGCCCACCAGTATAATCTTATCGGCCAACTGTTCTGGTTTAACTCCCAAATGGTAGATTGCTCCGTTTGGCTCAATGAGCAACTCCGAAGGAGCGAAATAACGCTTCATAATAAAATCAATTTAAGTTCTTCACTTATACAACACATCACTCCTTAGCAATGTTGTCGCGCATTGCAGTATCGGCCTGGATGTTCTTCATCCTGTAGTAGTCCATGATTCCCAAGTTGCCGCTGCGGAATGCCTCGGCCATAGCCTTTGGCACCTCGGCCTCGGCCTCAATCACATGGGCGCGAGCCTCCTGAGCACGAGCCTTGTTCTCCTGCTCAAGGGCAACAGCCATGGCACGACGCTCCTCGGCCTTGGCCTGGGCGATGTTCTTGTCGGCATTGGCCTGATCAATCTGCAACGCAGCACCAATGTTCTTTCCTATGTCAATGTCGGCAATATCAATTGAGAGAATCTCGAACGCTGTACCGGCATCGAGTCCCTTGCTGAGCACGAGTTTTGAGATTGAGTCGGGGTTCTCGAGCACTGCCTTGTGGCTGTCGGCCGAACCGATTGATGACACGATACCCTCGCCTACACGGGCAAGCACAGTATCCTCGCCTGCACCACCTACAAGGCGCTTGATGTTGGCACGCACGGTCACACGCGCAATAGCAATGAGCTGGATACCGTCCTTAGCAACAGCAGTTACATGTGGGGTGTCAATAACCTTAGGGTTAACCGACATCTGCACCGCCTCAAACACATCGCGACCGGCAAGGTCAATGGCTGTTGCCATCTGGAACGAGAGGTCGATATTTGCCTTTGATGCCGACACGAGTGCATGCACCACTCTCTCTACATGACCGCCGGCAAGGTAGTGTGCCTCGAGGCTGTCGCGTGTAATGTTCTCAAGACCGGCCTTGTGAGCCTCAATCATGGCCTGCACGATTGCACCGGGGGGCACATTACGAATGCGCATGAGGAACAACTGCAACAAAGAGATTCTCACGCCCGAAACCTTGGCCGACAGCCAAAGCACGAATGGCACATAGTGGAAAATCACGGCCAGCAATATAATGACGCCAAGCACTACTCCACCAATCAGATACATGTTAGTTTCATCCATAATACTTTTATATTTTGTTATAAGTTATTTCTTGCTTTTGTTCTCCTTCTCCACCTTCACCACAAAAAGCGAGTCATCCGATACGCGAATCACCTCTACTTCCTCGTTCTCATTGATGAAGCCGGCCTCGGACTTCACCTCCACAACCTGGCCTTTTATCACAGCCTCGCCAATGAGGGCAAGCCTTGTCTTTGTGACACCGCGGTCGCCAACGGCGAAGATACTCATATCAACGGTCTTTACTGTTGACTTGATGTTCTTCTTCAACGCTACCTTGTCGATTGAATTTCCATAGAGCGCCCACAGGAAAAGAGCGATAGAGATCATTCCACCCACAAGCAGGGTTATCCAGCCGGCAGCACTTCCTATCTGCACAAAGGCAAAGAAGATTGAGCCCATCATTGCAAGCAGACCAGCAAAGCCGGTAATGCCAAAACCGGGAATGAAAACCACCTCAACCGTCAACATCACGGTTGCAAAAATCACAAGCAAAACAGTTATTAGTATATCCATCGTTATCTTTATTTTTTCAATCTATTAAAATTGCCGCAACGCGATGAGGTGAAAGCCAGCTTTTACCTCACTTACCGTACTTCTCCTCCAGTTCCATGCGACGCACCTCATACTCCATGTGCTTCAATAGCCGGGCGTCGTTCTCAATCTGCGCCTCGAGCTTCAGAATAATATCGCGCATCTTTGCCTTTCCGGCAACTGTGGCCGATGCATACTCATCGCGGTAGTTTTCGAGCACACAGATGTCATTCTCGTGCTTATTGACAGCAGCCTGCCACTCCTTGAAAAGTTCACGCGCCGCACTGCTCTTGAAATCGGCAAGCGACTTGTAACTGTTAAGGTCGTCAATCACAAACAGGAAATCGCCACTGTTGCGTGCAGCATCCTGGGCATAGATCAGCATTGTCATCTGACGGCGAGCATTGCGCACAACCTCTTCGTCAACCTGTGTATCGGCTATTGACGACAGGTTGGCTAATGCAAGAGCCTTGTCATATCCAATGGCATCAACATTTACTCTATCCTTGTTTGTATTTGGGACAAATACATAGACACTCACCTTGCCGTCGGGCTGGCTACGGTCGGTAGCGAACCATCCGATATTTGCCACCTCGTTTATAGCCATCATGTAGTCGTTGGCTGTGGAGTTGAAGGGCATACCGACATTGTCGGGGCGGTAGAAACGGCCACTCTCAGTGTCCATGCGCGATACGAAGATGTCATATCCGCCAATAGAACCCTGACCATCACTTGCAAAATAGAGTGTCACGCCATCGGCAAGCAAAAACGGATAGTCATCGTTGCCGTATGTCTCAATACCGCGGAGTGGCTGCACCTTGCCCCACTCCTCGCCCACCTTTGAACGATGGAACAGCTTGAGCAACGGCACGCTGTCCTCGTTCTCGTCCGAGAAGAAGATGTCCATTCCTCGCTCGGTCTCATTTATGTGTCCACGAAGTTCTTCGTCACCAAAATATTCGGCACATGTTGCAATGCTGCCGGCATCGGTACCCATGCGATACACCGACAGGAAAGCATCCTTATCGACCACAAAACTATCGATAAAGCACACCATTTCACAGTTGCTCACCATGCGGTCGAGCCTGTCACATGCATTCAGTTTCTGCTGCACAGCATCGCGTAGCCCGTCGTCCTTGGTCTTGTCAATGAATTCGCTGTACCTCTCGGCTGCAGCATTGTAATACTGCTTGGCATAGTACCAGTCGCCCAAATAACGGAAAGCATTCACAATATTACGCGATGCAGCAAACTCAAGCATTTCTTCCACATCAACAGTATCCCCTGTCTCAATGCAGCAAGCCGCATACCAGTAGTTATACTCACTGTTATTGGGGTATCTGGCGTACAATTTCTCGGCCATGGGCTTTGCCTCGACGAAGTTTCCTGCGTCAAAAGTTCTCTTTAGCGCATCCCTGGTCTGGGCAAAAGCGCCGGAAACAACAAGGAGGCAGAATATCGCAATAGTAAATATTTTCTTCATAAACAAAATAAAAATCATCATCATTGGATACTACTGCTGGTGCAGTATGTATTCATCGTTCAAATATAGCACAAACGAGCGAGAAACACGAAGCTTGCTTCAGCGTTTTTCAAAGCGAGCGCCAATCATATTCGAGCTTCTGCTCAAATATAGCACAAACGAGCGAGAAACACGAAGCTTGCTTCAGCGTTTTTCAAAGCGAGTGCCAATCATATTCGAGCTTCTGCTCAAATATAGCACATAAAAACATAACAACACCCACCCGACACGCTTTTTTTAATAAATTTAAGATTACGCGCGCACATTTCGCGTAAGGAGAGAGGTTTTTTGAAAGAAATTTAAAGAACTTGCACTATCTTTGCACCCGCAAAATTTAAAAGCACAAAACTACAGGAACAGCGATGGCCAAATTCACCGAACAGCAAAAGTTGTACAAGAAGATACAGAAGCAATTCAACAAGGCGACAAAGGACTATGCCATGTTTGCCGACGGCGACAAGATTCTCGTTGCCCTATCGGGAGGCAAGGACTCTCTCACTCTGTTGCAGCTGATGGCCGAGCGCAGCCGCATCTTCAAGCCATCAATCAGCATTGTCGCAGCACATGTAACAATGGTAAATATTCCTTACAAGGCAAATCTTGATTTCCTGAAGGAGTTCTGCAATGGACTTGGTGTTGAGCTACACATTGTAGAGAGCAGTTTCGACGCATCGACCGACACGCGCAAGTCGCCATGCTTCCTGTGCTCATGGAACCGCCGCAAGGCACTCTTCACACTTGCGCAGGAGCTGGATTGCAACAAGATTGCTCTTGGGCACAACATGGACGACTTCATTGAGACCATGCTCATGAACATCACATTCCAGGGCGCATTCAGCGCCATGGCACCGGTGATGCAGATGGAGAGATTCCCCATTGCAATAATTCGTCCACTATGCCTTGTCAACGAGAACAATGTAGAAGCATACGCCATTGAAAGTAGTTTTCCGGCACAGATAAAGAACTGTCCGTTCGAGAACGACTCGAACCGCAAGGCAATGAAAGACCTGCTGGCACACCTGGAGTCACTGAACCCCGATGCGCGCTACAACCTATGGGGCTCGATGAGCAACATACAACCCGACCTGCTGCCACCAAGAATAATCAAAAAACAGTAAAAATACACAACAATGTCAAAGTCACTCATTACAATTCTGCTGTTGATTGTATCAAACAGCTTCATGACTCTTGCCTGGTATGGAAACCTCAAGCTCCAGGACATGAAAATCATCTCGCCGAACACATCAATCGTGTTCATCGTGCTAATAAGCTGGTGTGTTGCACTGCTTGAGTACGCATTCCTTATCCCTGCAAACCGAATAGGCTCGGACATTAACGGCGGCCCGTTCTCATTGGTACAGCTCAAGGTTATACAAGAGGTTATATCGTGCGTGGTATTCGGTGTTATAGTCTCGGTACTCTTCAAAGGCGAGACTCTACAATGGAACCATTTTGTAGCTGTAATATTCCTTATCCTTGCCGTATATTTCGTATTCATGAAGTAAAAGAAATACGGGCAAAAGACCTCAAAAAAAGCCATAAAACCACACTAAAAACGCGCCGGATGTATCACTACAGCCGGCGCGCAACATTTAAACACTATTCACTTACTAAAACAATTACATTTATGGTCTTTTCTTAGTTGTATTTTTCAAAGTAGATTCTTAACGGTTTGGTTTCTTAGTCGTTTAGTATAATATTGAAAGTAGCTTATTTCTTGAAGTAGCGGTTGAACAAGCCCTCGAAACCTTTGCCGTGACGAGCCTCGTCCTTCGCCATCTCATGAACTGTGTCGTGGATTGCATCGAGATCGAGCTGCTTTGCACGCTTGGCAATGCGGTACTTGTCACTGTTTGCCTCGGCCTCGGCGTTCATGCGCTTCTCGAGGTTTGTCTTTGTATCCCACACGCAGTCACCAAGGAGCTCGGCGAATTTTGCGGCATGCTCGGCCTCTTCCCATGCATAGCGCTTGAAAGCCTCG